>JAIXXB010000025.1 GCA_027490955.1 Rhodobacter sp. | reverse complement strand
GGCGAAGATGAGGTGATTGCCGCCGCAAAGCTGCTGGTTGATGGGGCGGCTATTCGCCCGCATCGGGTGGCATCGGTGAGCTATTACCACATTCTGTTTGACGCGCATGAGATTGTCTTTGCCGAAGGGGCGGGGGCGGAAAGTTTCCATCCGGGCGAGGAAGGGTTCGATGCGCTGGGCGCGGGCGCGCAAGACCAGATCACGGCGCTTTTCCCACAAATCGCGGGGGGCAATTTTGCCGCCTATGGCCCCTCGGCCCGCCGCAGCCTGCGCGCGCATGAGGCGCGGCTCTTGCATATGGGGCGCAAAATGGAAGACACTGGCCAGATGCAAACTGCGCCGCACAAAAAGGCTGTGGCGGCGCGCTAAGGGAGGCGGGCTATGGGGCAGCGTTTGGCGGGAAAAGTCGCGATTATTTCGGGCGGGGCATCGGGCTGCGGGGCGGCTGCCGCGCGGCTGTTTGCCGCCGAAGGTGCGGCAGTGGGCATTATTGACCGCAACAGCGCCTTGGGCAGCGCGCTGGCGGCAGAATTGGTGGGGCAGGGCCATAAAGCGGCCTTTGCCGCTGCCGATGTGGCGAAAAAGGCGCAAGTGGATGGCGCTGTCGCGGCCTTGCAGGCGGCCTTGGGCGATGCCCATGTGCTGTTCAATCACGCGGGCACGATCGTGATAAAGCCCTTCTTGGACACCGAAGAAGAGGATTGGGATTTTCTGTTCGATGTGAATGTCAAATCCATGTATCTGGTCACCCGCGCGGTGCTGCCGCAAATGCTGCGGGCAGGTGGCGGGGCGATTGTTTGCACCTCGTCCATCTCGGCGGTCTATGCCACGCCCAATGAAGTTCTGTATGACGCAACCAAAGGCGCCTGCCATATGTTTGCCCGCGCCATCGCGGTAGAGTTTCGCGACCGCGGCATCCGCTGCAATGCTGTCTGCCCGGGATTTATCGACACGCCGCATGGTCAGCGCGAAGTGGCCGAGCTCACCTCGCTGGGGGTGGATGTGTCGGATGCGGCGATTAAGGCGGCGCAGGGCCGTTTTGGCCAACCCGAAGATATCGCCCGCGCGGCGCTGTATTTGGCCAGCGATGAGGCCAGTTTTGTCAACGGCGCGCAATTGTTTGTGGATGGTGGCTTCAGCGCCGTTTAGGCGCGGGCCTGTCCACAAAGGCGGGGGCCAGCCCCCCGCACCAAATCCACAGGCGGGGGGCCAGCCCCCCGCACCAAGTCTACAGGCGGGGGGCCAGCCCCCCGCACCAAGCCCACAGGCGGGGGGCCAGCCCCCCGCACCCCCCGGGATATTTGGAAAAAAGAGAAGGGGCGCGCGGGGTTTGTGGTGGTAGATGATATAGGGGATTGGCTGGCGCGGCCTAGGCGCGCACCAGCTTTTCGTAATCGGATGCGATGGATTGGGTCAGCGCGCCCACCTCGAAGTTATACGCGCCGATTTGGCCCACGGGGGTGACCTCTGCCGCCGTCCCCGTGAGCCAGCACTGCTGGAACCCTTCGAGTTCGGCAGGCATGATATGGCGTTCATGCACCGTGATGCCCTTATCGCGCAGCATGCCCACCACAGTTTGGCGGGTGATCCCATTCAGGAAAGCGTCTGGCAGGGGGGTATGCACCTCGCCATCTTTGACGAAAAAGATATTCGCGCCCGTCGCTTCGGCGACATAGCCGCGATAATCAAACATCATCGCATCCGAGCAGCCCTTCGCCTCGGCGGCATGTTTGGACATGGTGCAGATCATGTAAAGGCCCGCCGCCTTGGCTGCATGGGGAATGGTTTCGGGGCTGGGGCGTTTCCATTTGGCGATATCGAGTTTCGCGCCGCGCGTTTTGGCATCGCCATAGTAGTTGCCCCAAGACCAGACGGCCACAGCCATGCGGATGGGGTTTTTCTTGGACGCTACGCCCATATCTTCGCCCGCGCCGCGCCATGCGATGGCGCGCACATAGCCATCGGTCAGGTTGTTGGCGGCAAGGGTGGCGGCCTTGGCGGCCTCGATCTCGTCGACCGAATAGGGCAGTTCCATATCCAACAATTCGCCCGATTTGCGCAGACGCTGGGAATGTTCGACCGATTTGAAAATGCGCCCGTTATAGCACCGCTCGCCTTCGAACACCGAACTTGCGTAATGCAGGGCATGGGTCAGAATATGCACATTGGCGCTGCGCCATTCCACCAGTTTTCCATCCATCCAGATGAATCCGTCCCGATCGTCATAGCCTGCCATCGCGCCCTCCTCATTTGCGAATGTTGCGCATGATAGGCCCGTTTCGGACATAATCTTACGCTAAAGCGGCGATTCGGTAGCAGTTTCCTCTTGGAATGTCAACAAGGCTGACATAAATTGAGCGAAGGCGAAGAACAAGACGGGGGCCGCAATGGTGGATGCGAAATCGGGCGATGACAGCCTGCTGTTTCTGACCGATGAGAACCTGCGCCGCGGGATTGAGGCGATGTTTTTTGCCTATCGCGGCTTTACCTCTGACCCCGATCGCATCTTGCAAGGGTTGGATTATGGCCGCGCCCATCACCGCGCGGTGCATTTTATTCATCGTGCGCCGGGCACAACGGTGGGCAATTTGCTGGATATTTTGGGGGTCACGAAACAGTCTTTGAACCGCGTGTTGCGCAGCTTGTTTGACGATGGTTTGGTTGAGGCGCGGGTGGGGCGAAAAGACAGGCGCGAGCGGCATTTGTATTTGACCGAAAAAGGCGCGGCGCTGGAGCGTAGCCTGTCGGACGCGCAGCGCGCGCGCATGCGTAGTGCCTATCGCGCAGCGGGGCCAGTGGCTGTGGCAGGCTTTCGCACAGTTCTAGAGGCGATGATGGACGCAGAGCAGCGCCGCCAATATCAGGCGCAGTACCATGGCGCCAAGGATGGCGCGCCATGAGTCTGAGTTTGAGTGACGTGCAGCCGCATCTGTTGGTGGTGGACGATGACGAGCGCATCCGCAGCCTTTTGCAAAAATACCTAATCCGTTCGGGGTTTTTGGTGACAGTGGCGCGTGATGCAGGCCAAGCGCGGCGGTTGCTGGCGGGGTTAGAGTTTGATCTGGCGATTTTGGATGTGATGATGCCCGGCGAGGATGGCGTAGCGCTGACGCGCGACTTGCGCAAAAACTCTGCCATGCCGATTTTGCTGCTGACAGCCAAGGGCGAGACGATCCACCGCATCGATGGGCTGGAAGCGGGGGCAGATGATTATCTGGTCAAGCCCTTCGAGCCGAAGGAATTGGTGCTGCGGATCAGCGCTATTTTGCGCCGTGCGCCCGCGCCTGCCGCGCCACAGCGCGCCAAGATGCTGCATTTGGGCGAGGTGCGCTATGACCCAGAGCGCGGAGAGTTGTGGCGCGGCGGGGAATTGGTGCGCCTTACCGCCACCGAGGCCGCCCTGATGCGCGCCTTTGCCGCCCAGCCCAGCAGCCCAATTTCCCGCGAAGGTTTGGCGGGCGGGATGGGCGAGGGTGCGGATGGCGGCGGCGAGCGGGCGGTGGACGTGCAAATCACCCGTCTGCGCCGCAAGATCGAGGCTGACCCAAAGCAGCCGCGCTATTTGCAGACAGTGCGCGGCGAGGGCTATATGCTGCAGCCCGATTGAGGCAGAGTGTAGGGGGCGCACGCGCCCCCTCGCTGCGCTCACCCCCTGTGGATATTTAGGAAAAAGAGAAGCCATGTTGATTTTTCAGTCCAAGGCCAGCGCAGGGCATGTGACACCTGACGGGCATCCCGAACGGGTGGCGCGGTTGGCGGCGATTGCGCGCGGCGTGCAGGGGGTGGCGGCGCAGTGGCGTGACAGCCCTTTGGGCGTCGAGGAGGATATTTTGCGCGCCCATAGCCCTGCGCATCTGGCGCGGGTGAGGGCGGCCGCGCCGCAAGAGGGTTGGGCGCAGTTGGATGGAGATACGTTTATGTCGCAAGGCTCGCTTGCTGCGGCGCTGCACGCGGTGGGCGGGGCCTGCGCTGCGGTTGATGCCGCGCTGGCAGGGCAAGACGGGCGCGCCTTTGTGATTGCCCGCCCACCAGGCCATCATGCGCAAAGAGATCAGGCCATGGGGTTTTGCCTGTTTTCGACCGTGGCGATTGCCGCGCTGCGGGCGCTGCAGCATCACGGCCTGACCCGCGTGGCGGTGGTGGATTTTGATGTGCATCACGGCAATGGCACCCAAGATTGCCTTTGGGATCAGGCGGGGGTGCGGTTTATCTCGTCGCATCAATCGCCGCTTTATCCGGGCACGGGCGCGGCGGATGAGCGCGGCGCGCATGGTCAGATTTTGAACATTCCCTTGCGGGCAGGCGGCGCATCTGCCGCGATGCGCGCGGCCTATGACAGTGCGGTCTTTCCTATGCTGCGCGATTATCAGCCGCAACTTATTCTGATTTCGGCGGGGTTTGATGCCCACCGCGATGATCCGTTGGGCGGGCTTGGCTGGGAGGTGCAGGATTACGCTTGGGTCACGCGGGGGCTTTGCGCTATAGCAGATCAAAGCGGCGCGGCCCCTGTGGTATCCTGCCTTGAGGGCGGGTATGATTTGGGTGCATTAGAAAACTGCGCGCGCGCGCATGTGGCGGCGATGATGGGGGACGCGGATGAGTGACGACATTGCAAAGATGAGCTTTGAAGAGGCGATGGCCGCGCTTGAGGCGGTTGTGGGCCAGTTAGAGCGCGGCGAAGTTGCGCTGGAGCAAAGCCTTGCCCTGTATGACCGCGGCGCAGCGCTGAAGGCGCATTGCGCGGCCAAGCTGAAAGAGGCCGAGGAAAAGGTGGAATTGATCCGCGCAACCGAAGGGCGCGCCGTTGGCACAACGGCTGTGGAGGGGCTGTGAGCTTTTCCGCGCAATTGGCCGCCGATGCGGCGGTGATTGGCGATCATTTAGACCGCGTTTTGCAGGCAAAGGGCGATGCGCCTGTGGTGCAGGCGATGCGCTATGCCGCGGCTGGCGGCAAGCGGTTGCGCGGGTTTTTGGTGCTGCAATCGGCGCGGATGTTGGGGGTGGATGCCGCCGCCGCCCTGCCTGCCGCTGCCGCGATAGAGGCGCTGCATGCCTATTCGTTGGTGCATGATGATTTGCCCGCCATGGACGATGACGATTTGCGGCGCGGCTTGCCCACAGTTCATATCAAATGGGATGAGGCCACGGCGATCTTGGCAGGGGACGCACTGCAAACACTGTCGTTTGAGTTGATTTGCGCGCCCGAAATTGGCCCCGCCGAGGTGCGGATTGACTTGGCGCGCAGCCTGGCCGTGGCATCGGGGGCCGAAGGCATGGTGCTGGGCCAAGCCTTGGATATCGCGGCCGAGACGGCACTTGCGCCGCTGACGCTGCGCGAGATTACCGCGCTGCAAGCAGGCAAGACGGGGGCGCTGATTGAATGGTCGGCCATGGCGGGCGGGCGCATGGCGCAGGCAGATCTGGCCCCCCTGCGCGCCTATGCCGCCGCGCTGGGTCTTGCCTTTCAAATCGCCGATGACATCTTGGATGTGACAGGCGATGAGGCCACAGCGGGCAAGCGTCTGCAAAAGGATGCAGGTGCAGGCAAGGCGACCTTTGTTTCGTTGCTGGGGCTAGAGGGCGCGCGCGCGCGCGCCGCGCAATTGGTGGCTGAGGCCGAGGCCGCGCTGGCCCCTTATGGCGATGCAGCGCAGTTGCTGATTGAGGCTGCCCGCTTTACCATTTCGCGCAAAAGTTAAGAGAGTGATATGACCGACCACCCCAAAACCCCGATGCTGGACCGCGTGACTTTTCCATCCGATCTGCGCGCCCTGTCCGACCGCGATTTGCATCAGCTTGCAGGTGAATTGCGGGCCGAGACGATTTCGGCGGTGTCGGTGACGGGCGGGCATTTGGGTGCAGGTCTGGGGGTGGTGGAATTGACGGTGGCGCTGCATGCGGTGTTCAGCGCCCCGCGTGATAAGATCATTTGGGATGTGGGCCATCAATGCTATCCGCATAAAATCCTGACGGGGCGGCGTGATCGTATCCGCACCCTGCGCAGCGAGGGCGGGCTTTCCGGCTTTACCAAGCGCAGCGAAAGCGCGTTTGACCCATTCGGCGCGGCCCATTCCAGCACGTCGATTTCTGCTGCGCTTGGCTTTACCATGGCGGCGGAACTGGGCGGGGATGCGGGCGATGCTGTTGCCGTGATTGGCGATGGGTCGATGTCGGCGGGCATGGCCTTTGAGGCGATGAACAACGCGGGCCATTTGGGGCGGCGGATGTTTGTGGTGCTGAACGATAATGAAATGTCGATTGCCCCGCCTGTCGGGGCGCTATCGACTTACCTCTCGCGCCTTTATGCCGAAGCGCCGATGCAAGATTTGAAGGCGGCGGCGAAGGGATTTGTATCCTTGCTGCCAGAGCCTTTGCAAGAGGGGGCCAAGCGCGCCAAAGATATGCTCAAAGGCATGGCTGTGGGCGGCACGCTGTTTGAAAGCCTTGGTTTTTCCTATGTCGGCCCGATTGACGGGCATGATCTGGATCAGCTTTTACCCGTGCTGCGCACGCTGCACGCCCGCGCCACGGGGCCAGTGCTGCTGCATGTGCTGACCAAAAAGGGCAAGGGCTATGCCCCCGCCGAAGCCGCCACAGACCGCGGCCATGCGCGGGCCAAGTTCAATGTTCTGACGGGCGAGCAGGTCAAAGCGCCCAGCAATGCGCCCAGCTATACCGCCACCTTTGCCCGCGCCCTTATTGCCGAGGCTGAGGCAGACCCGCGCATTGTGGCCGTGACTGCCGCGATGCCCGATGGCACTGGCCTTGATAAATTCGCTGCCCGCTTTCCGGCCCGCAGCTTTGATGTCGGCATTGCCGAGCAGCATGCGGTGACCTTTGCCGCAGGGTTGGCCGCAGGGGGGATGAAGCCATTCTGCGCGATTTACTCGACGTTTTTGCAGCGCGGGTATGATCAGGTGGTGCATGACGTGGCCATCCAGCGCCTGCCCGTCCGCTTTGCGATTGATCGCGCGGGTCTGGTCGGGGCAGATGGGGCCACCCATGCAGGGGCCTTTGACGTGGCCTTTCTGGCCAATTTGCCAGGCATGGTGGTGATGGCCGCCGCCGACGAGGCGGAACTGGTGCATATGGTGGCCACCGCCGCAGCGCATAACGACGGCCCGATTGCCTTTAGGTATCCGCGCGGCGAAGGCGTGGGGGTGGAAATGCCCGCGCGCGGTGTTCCCTTAGAAATTGGCAAAGGGCGGATCATCGCGCAGGGGGCAAAAGTGGCACTTTTGTCATTCGGAACCCGCCTGAGCGAGGTGCAAAAGGCCGCCGAAGCGCTGGGCGCGCGCGGCATCACCCCCACCATCGCCGATGCGCGTTTCGCCAAACCGCTGGACGCTGCGATGATCCTTGCGCTGGCGCGGGGCCACGAAGCGCTGATCACCATTGAAGAGGGCGCTGTGGGCGGATTCGGCTCGCATGTTGCGCAATTGCTGGCCGATGAAGGGGTGTTTGATCGCGGCCTCAAATTCCGCTCTATGGTGCTGCCCGATATCTTCATCGACCAAGCCAGCCCCGAAAGGATGTATGAGGTGGCAGGCATGGACGCCGCCCATATCGAGGCGAAGGTTTTGCAGCTGTTGGGCGTGGCGGTGATGGGGAAAAGGGCGTGAGGGGAAAATACGCGGCACGGCGCGTGATGCGCAAACTGACCCCGCTGCGCCGCGCGCAGGCGGTTTTGGCGGTGCTGGCGCTGGTCACGCTGGTCACCCCGCGCGAAGTAGAGCGCTATGGCGATAACTACCAAGTCGCCTTGCCGCTGCTGGCGCTGGGCTGCGAAATTGCCAATGGGCAGGGTCTGGCCTATTTTGGCCGCTATGTGGTGCATTTTGTGGGGCTGCACGCCACCAAGCGCGGTCTGGGTGATGCCGAAATCGCTCAGCGCCCGCGTGGCGGGCTAGAGGGGTTTCCCTCGGGCCACACGTCGACCGCAGTGTTTGGTGCGGCCTCCTTGGTGCAAAGCTGCCTGACAGGATCGCCCGTTGCCCAAAGCGCCGCGATATTGGCTGCAGGTTTTACAGGGGCCTCGCGCATCGCCGTGGGCGCGCATGATATCTGGCAGGTTTTGGCGGGGGCGATTTGGGGCCTGATCTGTGCCATGGCCTTTCGCCCAAACAGCCCATCGCGGGCCGCCGCCAAACGCCTTTGGGCGCGCCTGCGCGGCCAATAGCCCGCCTTGCCGCGGATCATACCCCTTTTCCCACCCGCTTCTCTTTTTCACAAATATCCTGCGGGGGGAGGCGCGCCCATTGGCGCGCTGGGGGGCGCAAAGCCCCCCTGTGAAAGCACCCTGTGTCAGAACAATTCCAACAGGCGCTTGAGGTAATTGCGTTCTTCTTCAGGGCGCGCACCTTCGCCTGATCTGCGGCGAATCTCTTCCAGCAGTTCTTCTGCGCGCCGATACACATCGCCGCCTTGCAAAAGGTTTTCGTCTGACCCGTTACGCAGGGCATTGCCAGCTTGCCGCCCCAAAGGATCTTGCCCGCGCGGATCGTCTTCGCCCGTGGCTGCGCCGAATTCTTCGCCCTGTTGGCCTTGGCCTTGCTCTTGCGCCAAAGCTTCGCCCAATTGCTGCATCCCTTCGCGCAGGGCTTGCAATGCCTCTGCCTGACCATCCAGCGCACTTGGCAAATCGCCATCGCGCAGCGCGCGTTCGGCCTCTTCCATCGCGCGGGCGGCATCATCCAGCGCTTGGCGGCCTGCATCGCCCTGTGCGCTGCCCTCGCCGGGCAGATTGCCTTGGCGCTGCAATTCGTCCAAACGACCGCGCAGGGCCTGCTGACGTTCGGCCAAACCGCCCTCGCCCTGATCGCTTTGCCCCATACCATTGCCGCCGTTTTGCATATCGCGGAAGGCATCATCCGACAGGCCCTGTTGGCCGCGCAGCGTGTCGCCCAATTCGCGCATCGCCTGTCCTGACGGGCCGCCTTGACCTTGGCCTTGCCCTTCGCCCTGCCCTTGGCCCTGCCCTTCGGCGACGCGCATATTGTCCATAAACTCGCGCAGGCGGGCCATCAATTCGGCCGCTTCGGCGGTTTTGCCCTGTTCCATCAACTCTTTAAGCTTGTCCAGCATTTGCTGCAACTGATCGGCACTCATGCTGGGGCCGTCTTGGTTTTGCGACATATCTTCGCCGCGTTCGCGCTGCTCTTGCGCCAATTGGCGGGTGTAATTGCGCAGCGCCTCTTGCAATTCTTGCATCAGCGCGTCGATTTCTTCGGGCGAGGCCCCTTTGCGGATCGCCTCGTCAAGGCGGTCTTGCGCGCGGGTCAAACGCTCGCGCGCCGAGGCCAAATCCCCCTCTTCGATCAGCAGGGCAATTTGCCACATCTCTTCGGTCAAAGTCGCGCGCAGATCATCGGTCAAGGTGCCCGCCTCGCCATCCAGCGCCGCGATGACAGCGCGCAGGCGCAGATAGGCGCGGTTGTTGAGGATAAACCCTTCGGGCGCGTTGGTGACAGCCTTTAGGATTTGCGCCGCGCGCGGCGCATTGCTGCGCGCCCACAGGATATCGCGGCGCATTTCCACGATGGCCGCGGCCAGCGGGTCGAAAAACCGCTTGCCAGGCAGCACGGCAGCCACGGGCTGTGCTGTGGCGGTTTGGCCTGCCCCGTCTTCGGCCTGCAAGGTGATGGTCACGGGCAGGTTGGACAAAAGGTCTTTGGACAGATCATCGACCAACTCTGCCGTCACTTCGCTGCGCCCACCGCGCCGTGGCAGCGGCAGATCGACAACAGCACGGGGCGCGACATCAGGCTGCGCCGCCAGCCCATAGGCGCGGGTCACCTTTGACAGATCAAGCGCAATTTCTGCGCGGCCTTTAGTAATGGCGTAATCATCACGCGCCACAAAGGGCAGGGTAAAGCGCGCATCGCCCTGCCGCCCGATGGGGCCAGTTGCCGCGATGGTGGGCGGTGCATCGGGCTGGGCTGTGATGGCAAAATCGCGCCCGCCATGGCCGCGAAAGCTAAGCCGGCCTGATTGCGCCAGCGTAAAGCTTTGGCTGGGCTGAGCGAGGGCGGTTGCATCGGTGCGGGCCGAAATGGTTTCGTCCAAAATCACCTCACCCACTGCGCCATAAAGGCGCAGATCGATGCGCGTGCCAATGGGAAGGGTCAGCGTATCTTCTTTTTGATCGGCCAAATACAGCGCAGGCTGGCCCGTATAGGAGGGCGGGGTGGCCCATGCCTCCCACATGGGGCCAGAGGGGGCGGCAGGCGCGGCCAGCGGGCCAAAATTGGCCATTTGCAGCGGCGCGCCAAACAGGGCCGCCAGCACGGCCAGCAAGAGCGCGCCATAGCGCAGCGCGAAAGGATCACGCGCAGACAGGCGCAAATCTGGCGGTGCAGCGCGCAAACCTGCGAGTTTGCGCGCCATGCGCCCCAAATGCGCCTGCCACACCGCCACAGCGGCAGGATCATCTGCACCAATCGCCTGATCGTCGCGCAGGGCGGCCAGCGGCGCGCCTTTCAGCCCTGCATCCAGCCGCGCCAAGGCTTGCGCCATGGTCGGCCGTTCAAAGCGCCGCGCGGCATACCACAGTGCCGCCAGCACGCCAGCAACAAAACCCAGCAGCGCAAACCACGCATAATCCAGCGACAACAGGCCCGGCAGGCCAAAAGCCAGCGCAGCATAGCCCGCCAGAAATAGGCTATACAAAGGCCAAAACGCCCGCAGCAGCGCCTGAAGCCATAGCCCAGCCAAAGTCGAGCGCAGCGGCGCTTTGATCTTGGCTAACACGTCTTTTGCTTGGGTGCTGGGTTCCATTCCCTCGGCCAGATTACAACCATTCGGGAATGGTATCTCGTTTTAGGATTTCGTCAAAGCTTGGCCGCGCGCGAATGACAGCAAATTGATCGCCCTGCACCAAAACTTCGGGAATAAGGGGGCGGGTGTTATACTCGGACGCCATAACCGCGCCATAGGCACCTGCGGATCGGAAGGCGACCAAATCACCTTCGGCCAAATGCGGCAGGGCGCGCGCCTTGGCAAAGGTATCGCCCGTCTCGCAGACGGGGCCGACCACGTCATAGCTGGCGCGCTCATGCGCGGGGGCGGGTTGCACGATAGGGTCGATATCGTGATGCGCGCCATACATCGACGGGCGAACCAGATCATTCATCGCGGCGTCCAAAATCAGAAAGGCGCGCTCTTCGCCCGATTTCACATAGATCACCTTCGACACCAAAATCCCCGCATTGCCCGCAATCAAGCGGCCGGGTTCGATTTCAATCTCGCAGCCCAGATGGCCCAGCGTTTTGTGGATCAGCGCGCCATATTCGGCAGGCAGGGGCGGGGCATCATTGCCGCGCGTGTAGGGAATGCCCAGACCGCCGCCCAAATCAAGGCGTTCGATGGTGTGGCCCTGCGCGCGCAGCAAAACTGTCAACTCTGCGATCTTTTCATAGGCCTCGGCAAAGGGGGCAAGATCGGTCAATTGGCTGCCGATATGCACATCAATGCCCACAACGCGCAGCCCTTTCAGGCGGGCCGCCTCGCCGTAAACGGCGCTGGCGCGGGAAATTGGAATGCCGAATTTGTTTTCCTTTTTGCCCGTGGCAATTTTTTCGTGGGTTTTGGCATCGACATCAGGGTTCACGCGGATGGTGATCGGGGCAATTTTGCCAAGCGACAGCGCCACATCGGACAAGGCGCGCATTTCAGGTTCGGATTCCACGTTAAATTGGCGAATGCCGCCGTTCAGCGCCAACGCCATTTCGTCGCGAGTCTTGCCCACCCCTGAAAAGACGATTTTATCGCTGGGCACACCTGCTGCGCGCGCACGCAGATATTCGCCCCCCGATACCACATCCATCCCCGCGCCCAAATTGCCCAAGGTTTTCAGCACAGCCACATTGGATAGGGATTTGATGGCAAAGCAAACCAAATGCGGCATAGGGGCAAGCGCCTGTGTGAACAGGTGGTAATGGCGCGTCAATGTTGCGGTGGAATAGCAATAAAACGGCGTGCCGACGCGTTCGGCAATATCGCGCAAGGCCACGTCTTCGGCATGCAAATGCCCATCTTTATAGGTAAAATGATCCATAGCGCGCCCCTACACCCGATTGCCGCGATATAGCAGAGTTGCCGTCAGGGGCAATCGCCCAGATGATCGCAGCCAACCGCTTTGGCCCGCCTGATCTGGCCCGCCTGATCTGCCCCGCCTGATCTGCCCCGCCGCTATGGCCCACCGACGCGGGCCACACCCGCCTCGGCCACGCCTGAAATGCTGATCCCAAGGGCGGGCGTTTGGGCGGGCGTTTGGGTGGGCGCAACGGGGGGGCCATCTGCGCCGCATGCAGCCAGCACTGTCAGGCCAAAAAGGGCAATCAGGCTGCGCATCAGTTGATCTGCGGGGTATATTGCAGCAGGCCGCCGCCGACATTGGCCTGAACCGATGGTTGCATCGACACGCCATTCGTTCCAATCGACAGACCCGTATTCAGGCGCGGATCACTGATGTCGCAGGCCGCAAGGCTGCCCACTGCCAGAACAACAAAAGCGCCGCGCAGGATGGTGGTTTTCGTCATCGCAAACCCTTTCCAGATGTTAAATCACACTGCCTTAGCCCAGCGCCGCTTTCCAGCGCGCGACTTGTTCTGCGACGCGGACGGGCGATGTTCCGCCATAAGATTGGCGCGAACGGACCGAGTTTTCAACACCCAAAACGGAAAAGACCGCCTGTGTGATCCCGCTGTGCACCGATTGCATCTGTTCCAGCGAAAGATCGGGCAGATCAACGCCCGCGCTTTCGGCCATGGCGACCAATGTGCCCGTCACGTGATGCGCCTCGCGGAAGGGCAGGTTCAGACTGCGCACCAACCAATCGGCCAAATCCGTGGCGGTGGAAAATCCCATGGCCGCCGACTGCGCCAGCACATCGCGGTTGGCGGTCATATCGCCCACCATCCCTGTCATAGCGGCAAGTGCCAGCATCAAAGTATCGGCTGCATCAAAGACCTGTTCTTTGTCTTCTTGCATGTCTTTGGAATAGGTCAGCGGCAGGCCCTTCATCACGGTCAGCAGCGCCACCTGCGCGCCCATGATCCGCCCGATTTTGGCGCGCAGCAATTCGGCCGCATCTGGGTTTTTCTTTTGCGGCATGATGGAACTGCCCGTCGTCCAGCGATCAGACAGGCGCACAAAGCGGAACTGCGCCGACGACCAAATCACCAATTCTTCGGCAAAGCGCGACAGATGCAGCGCGCAGATGCTGGCGGCAGACAGGAATTCCAGTGCAAAATCGCGGTCAGACACGGAATCCAGCGAATTGGCTGTCGGGCGGTCAAAGCCCAATTCCTTGGCGGTAAATGCGCGGTCAATCGGAAAGCCCGTGCCAGCCAGTGCGGCCGCGCCCAAAGGGCATTCGTTCATGCGGCGGCGCGCATCCTCAAACCGGCCACGATCGCGCGACAGCATTTCGACATAGGCCAGCATATGATGGCCCCATGTCACAGGCTGGGCGGTTTGCAAATGGGTAAAGCCCGGCATCACCCAATCTGCCCCTGCTTCGGCCTGCATCACAAAGGCGCGCATCAGGGCGGTGATCCCCTCAATCGCGCTATCGCATTGCCCGCGCACCCACAGGCGAAAATCCAGCGCGACCTGATCATTGCGCGAGCGCGCGGTATGCAGACGCTTGCCCGCCTCGCCTATCATTTGCGTCAGGCGGGATTCGATGTTCAGGTGGATGTCCTCTAACGCATCGGAAAACTCAAATGCCCCGCTTTCGATTTCTGACAAGATCGTGAGTAGGCCTTCCCTGATCGCCTGCGCATCGTTAGAGGTGATGATACCTTGTTGTGCCAGCATGGCGGCATGGGCGCGCGAGCCTGCAATATCTTGCGCGTAAAGCCGCTGGTCAAAACGGATCGATGCATTGATCGCCGTCATGATCGCGTCAGGCCCGCTGGCAAAACGACCGCCCCACATGCTATTGGCGGGTTTGGATGTGTCTGATTTGCTCATGGGGGGCCTGTGATGCTGCAACGGTCTATCTTGGGGATGATCTTGGCGCTTCTTTATACGGGCTTTGCCTTTGGTGCAAATGCCCAAGGTCTGGACACGCTGCGCATTGGCGATATGCAGAAGATGATCCTGCATGCCGCGCCCAAAGACCTGCCAGATGCAGCCTTCTTGGGGTTAGACGAAGCGCCCCGTTCCCTGACCGAAGTGCGGGGCCGCTGGGCGCTGGTCAATTTCTGGGCCACATGGTGCGCGCCCTGCCGCAAGGAAATGCCATCCTTGGGCGCGCTGGCAAAAGATATGCCTGATTTGGCCGTCATCGCCTTGGCCACGGGGCGCAACCCGCTGCCGCAACTCACGCGCTTTATCGCAGAAACAGATGTGGGGCATTTGATCCACATGCGCGATCCCAAATCGACCCTCTCGTCGCAAATTGGCATTCTTGGCCTGCCAGTGACCATAATCCTAAACCCACAGGGCAGGGAGGTTGCCCGCCTGATCGGCGATGCAGATTGGCACAGCGCCGAGGCGCTGGCCCTGCTGGATGCGATGATCCGCGCCGATTGAACAGGGGCGTTGCCCCTCGGCCTTCGGCCTCACCCCAGGATATTTGGGAAAAGAAGAATTTCGATCTGCGCTTCTTCTTTTTCCAAATATCCTGGGGGGAGGCTGCTAAAGCGACGCTTTAGCAGCTGGGGGGCAAAGCCCCCCTTTGCCAGCCCGCCTAAGCGCGGCGGAGCAGGTAGATATCCATGATCCAGCCATGCGCTGCGCGGGCTTTGGCGCGGGCGGCGATGATTTGGGGGGCTGTTTCGCGCAGTGGGCCAGAAAGCGAAATCTCGTTTTCCATGCCCGCATAGGCCGTCCAGTAAATCGTTATCCCCTCGGCGGGCAGGGTGGTAAAGCTGTTCTCGCCGTCCAGCATCACCACAGCGGTGGTCACGCCTGCGGGAAAGCCGTGATCGCGCAATTGACGCCCCGTGGTCACCACAAAGGGCGCGCCGATATCGTTCAGCGCTATGGCATGGGCGGCTGTCATCGCTGTGATCGAGGTGACCGCGGGGATGACAGATATTTCGGGCGCGGGCGATAGGCGCGCGGCAATGCGCAGCGTGCTGTCATAAAGCGCGGGGTCGCCCCAAACAAGCAGCGCTACAGAAGTCGCGTGATGCTGGGCGATGGTTTTTGCCCAGACGGCAGCAATGGCATCGTGCCATGCGGTCACGCGCGCGGCGTAATCGGCAATGGTTTCGTCGCGCGTGGGCAGGTCAAATTCGGCTATCGGGGTTTGCGGGGCAACATCGGCCAAGATCGCGCGGCGCAGGTCAGCCAGATCGGCCTTCGACTCGCCTTTGCGCGGCAACAAGATCAGCCCAGCCGATTGCATCGCGGCCATGGCTTGCCGTGTCAAATGGTCGGGGTTACCCGTTCCAATGCCGATAAGGGTCAGACGCATGTTACTGCCTTGGAAAAAGGGCGCGCGTGCCATTTGCGCGCCCAGATGATGTGGGCCGCAAAGCCCCCTTTTGTAAAGATGCAAAGCGGCGGCGCTAGTCCTGCTGTGCGCTGCTCGCCCAAAAATGCCCTGCGATCCAGCCCAAGGCGGCCCAAACCACCAGCGCCGTGCCCAAAACCCGCGCTGCAAATGCTGCTGCAACTTCGGGTGGGGCGACGCCGAAATAGCCCTGAACGTTGGGTGCGCCGATGACATGGGGCGCTGCCAGTAAGGCCCCCGCCAGCCCAAAGGCCCAAACCTGTTTGCTATAGGCCAGCAAGGCGATGCCACCGCCCGTGGCCAAAACAGTCGACCACCACCAGATTTGCCGCGCTGTAATGTCTGCGCCGATGGTTCCGGGAAGTTCAGGCGCAAGCCCCATGGCGGGGGCCAGTTGAACGGCAGCAAAGCCCGCAATCCCCCAGAGCAGCCCTTCTGCAGGGCCAATTCTATGGCCGCCCATTTCGGCCAAGGCAAAGCCTGCGGTCAGCACCAAAGCATATCCCGTATAGACCAGAATCATGAACAGCGCGGTCAGGCCGTTGCGCTGAAAATCGCTGGCTGTGCTATGGCCGTGCCCCTCGCCATGCCCACCGCCGCCGCTTTGGCTGTCATCGTGGCCATGGCTTGCCGTGGTGGTGGTAACTGTGTCTGGGTCAGTGGCGGCTGGCTGGCCTGCATCACCGCCCCCAAAATGAGTCAGAGTGCCTGTTTCATACTGCTCGGACAGCAGAATAAGCTGTTGCACAAACGCAAAATGCAGCAGGACGGCAATCAGCCCCGCTGCAAAACCAGCGAACACCGCGCTGGTCACCATACGTTTCGTCATGGATCAGTGGCAGGGAAAGCCAGTTGCATGGCGCACGTCATGGGCTGCGTCATGCAGCGTGGACGATTGCGCATGGCCAGCCACGAACATAATGCCAAGGCCAAGGGCTGCCACCATCAAAACCTGCGCCAAGGGGCTGATCGCGGTTTTGGTCAAAGTTTTGGTCGTTACGGTCATATTCTCTCTCCTAGCTGTCCCACCGACAGTGTGTTTCACGTTGCTAGGCCGGTCTCCTGGCTTGCGGGTCATAATGGACTGCCGCCTTCCCACCCATGAGGGCAGTGGCAAAATGGCAGACCACTCTCCGCATACAGTCGCGGGGGCGGCTGGAGGCGGGGCGCCCGAATTGGGTTCGCCCGTTTCCATTCCCGATGAAGCCCTGCGCTTTGCGCGTTCGGGCACCTAACGGGACTATTTGCCCTGAAATGCGCGCTGTGGTCAAGGCGATACGCGGCGCTTGCCAGCGATTTGCGACATATATGGCCCGATTGCGGCCCTAGGCTGGAATGCGGGCAATGGCCTTGCTGCGCAGCGCGCCCAAGGGTCGGGCATCGGCAAAGCTGCCATCGGCGCTGGCGGCATAAAGGCGGGCAAAATTGACCAGATCAGGCAAATCTTGCGCGGTGATATCGCCAAACAAATAGGCCGTCTTGCCCGCCATTCGAAAGGCAATGGTCGAGGCGCGTGCGCAGCCTGACATACAGTCAACCACCGCGATTCGGGCCGAAACACCTGCCTGCGCAAGGGCGGCAGACAAAGGGGCATCAAAGCCCGTTTTGCCCAAATCGCAACTGCCACAAAGGGTGATGTTCATGCCCCCTCCGCCAGCGGGCCATAAAGGATAAGCCCCGCCAAATCGCTGCGATCTTGGGCGAGTGTTTCGGCCAGCGCGGCGACTGTGCTGCGCGTCAGGCGCTGGTCTGGGTGGCCCACCGCTTCGGCCAACAGGGCGGGGGTATCTGGCGGCAGGCCATGGGCGATCAGTTGGGCGGCGAGGGCGGGAAAGCTGCGTTTGCCCATGAAGACAACGGTTGTGGCATTGGGGTCGGCGAGGGCTGCCCAGTTCTGATCGGCGGGCAAGCCGCCTGTGATATCTGCGCCCGTGACAAACTGCACGCGCCGCGCGGCAAGGCGGCGTGTCAGCGGGATGCCAGCGGCAGCGGCGGCGGCAGAGGCGCTGGTCACCCCAGGGATGATTTCATAGCCGATGTTTGCGGCGCGCAGGGCCTCAATCTCCTCCTCAAGCCGCCCAAAAATGCCGCTGTCGCCAGATTTTAGACGCACCACTTTTGCGCCCGTTTTGGCGTAATCCACCAGCAGGCGGCTGACATGATCTTGGCGCGGCGAGGGGCGGCCAGCGCGTTTACCGACCCCGACCAGATCGGCCCCTTTGCGGGCATGGGCAAGGATTGGGCCAGAGGAAAGGTCATCAAACAGCACAGCATCTGCGGCGCCAAGGCGCGAGACGGCCTTAAGTGTCAGAAGGTCTGGATCACCCGGGCCAGAGGAGACGAAAGAAACAAAGCCAGTCATGCCGCCTCCGCGATCAGGTGGAAAAAGCTGCCCGTGGCGCGCCCACCTTGGGGCTGCAGGCGCGTCGAGCCTGTTTCAGCCACGCTTGCGCCGTTTGCATCGCGCACCATGGCCAAGGGCGCGTCGGGCTGGGACAGGATGGTGGCATAGTGAAATTCATGCCCGCGCAGCAGCGTATTTGGCGCATAGGGCGGCAGGGGGGCCAAAAGATGCGCCGCGCGATAGCCAAGGTGCATTTTGCGCTGGGCAAAGCTGGTCTCCAACCCCAATAGGCCCAACATTTCATGGCGCGTGCCTGCCTTATCGATCAGCCCCGCGCCCATGGCCATATAGCCGCCACATTCGCCATGCACGGGTTTGCGGGCGGCAAAATCTTGCATTGCGGCGCGAAAGTTTTGCGCGGCGGCAAGCCTGCCTGCGTGCAGTTCAGGATAGCCGCCAGCCAGCCAGACGATATCTGCCGAAGGGTCGGGTGATTCGTCCAGCAGGGGAGAAAAGGGAAAAATCTCTGCCCCTGCGCGCCGCCAGCCATCCAGCAAATGGGGGTAGGTAAAGGAAAAGGCCGCATCGCGGGCAAGGGCAATGCGTTGGGCAGGCGGGCGAAGGGGCTGTGCGGGCACAACTATCCCTGCGCCCGAAGCGGCGGCGATCAGCGCGTCCAGATCCACATGCTGGGCCACAAACGCGCCGGCCTTGGCCAAAAACTGGTCTAAATCGCCATGTTCTTGCGCCTGAACCAACCCAAGGTGGCGTTCGGGCAGGGCAATGGCGGGGTTTTTGGGCAGCGCGCCAAACACAGTAATGCCTGCCTGCGCCATGCCATCTTGCACCAATGCTTGATGCCGCGGGCTGGCGATTTTGTTCAGCACAACGCCTGCGATTTTAACATCTTTGCGCATCACGGAAAAACCCAGCGCCGTGGCGGCCGCAGATTGCGCTTGCCCGCCCACATCCAGCACCAACACCACAGGCCAGCCCATAAGGGAGGCGATATCAGCGCTGGCCCCTGTGCCAAAGGCCCCAACCTGCGCCACGCCATCAAACAGGCCCATCGAGCCTTCGGCCACGATGAGATCTGCGCCAAGGGCATCTTGGGCCAAGCCTTGCAGCATGGCCGCGCCCATGGCCCAACTATCCAAATTCACCGAGGCCCGCCCCGCCGCCGCGCTATGAAAGGCGGGGTCAATATAGTCTGGCCCGCTTTTGAACGGCTGCACTGACAGCCCGCGCGCGCGCAGGGCCGCAATGACCCCCAGCGTCAGCGTGGTCTTGCCCGTGCCCGAAGCAGGGGCTACAATCAAAATGCCTTTGGGGATCATGTCGATTGGTCCGGAAAACGTGGGTCTGTGCCGATGGGGCGATAGCGGCGGTCATAATCGGCGGCATAAAGGCGGCTTTCCTCAAACCCCGCATCGCCCAAGGCGCGGCCCACAAGGATCAGCGCAGTGCGTTCCAATTCTGCACCCAGCGCAGCGTTCAACGTGCCCAGAGTGGCGCGGATGAGGCGCTGATCTGGCCAACTGGCGCGCCAGACCACGGCCACGGGGCAATCTGGCCCGTAATGCGGGATCAAATCGGCCAGCACTGTATCCAGCGTATGAATAGACAGGTGAATGGCCAGCGTTGCCCCCGTGGCGGCAAAGGCCGCCAGATTTTCGCGCGGCGGCATCGCGCTGGCCCGCCCTGCAGTGCGTGTCAGCACCACCGATTGCGCAAGGGCGGGCAGCGTCAATTCGACCTGCAGCGCGGCGGCGGCGGCGGCGAAAGACGGCACACCCGGGGTGATATCATAGGGGATACCCAAGGCGCGCAGGCGGCGCAGTTGCTCGCCCATGGCCGACCAAATGGAAACATCGCCAGAATGCAGGCGGGCAATATCTTGGCCCGCCGCATGGGCGGCGCTGATTTCCTCGATAATCGCATCCAGCGACAGGGGCGCAGTGTTGATGATGCGCGCATCTTTAGGGCAATGATCCAGCAGCGCAGCAGGCACAAGCGAGCCTGCATAAAGGCAAACAGGGCAAGCAGCGATCAGATCGCGCCCGCGCAGAGTGATCAGATCAGGCGCACCAGGCCCTGCACCGATGAAATGCACAGTCATGGGTGATCCTCTGATACGGCGATGGCGCAGGTGGCGCGCCCACAAGGTGATGCGGTTTTATGGGCAATCAGCCGTGCGTTTGGGCCAGCGGCGGCCAATGCCGCCGCCTCGGCCAGCGAGCCTGTGCCATAAAGCGACAGCACGCGGGGCGACTGGCTGGGGGTTGTGATGCCCGCCACGTCCACCGCCATAAGCGGCAGCGCGAAATCAGTCGCAAAACTGGTCAAAGTGGCGTCCACAGCCTTGAGCCGTGCGCTGGCCAACGCGTCCACCCGCGCAATCTGCGCCGCGTCCATTGCCCCTTGCAGGGCGCGGGCCAGCGATTTGGGCGTGGCGCTGGTGTTAAATCCTATGCCTGCGACGATCATTTTTGCACACTCCATTGCACGATAGGCCGTGCTGCCTGCCAGCCCGTCATCCGCCCCAATGGCGCGGCATGGGCGATGTCCACCCGCATGAGCGCCCCGCCATATTGCGCGCAGGCAGAGGTGAGAAGCGCCTCGGATTCCAGCGTGACGGCATTGGCCACTATGCGGCAGCCTTGCGGCACAAGAGGCCAAAGCGCGGCCAGTAATGCGCCCGATCCGCCCCCTCCGATGAACACGGCATCTGGCGCTGGCAGGCCCGCAAGGGCTTTGGGCGCGCTGCCCGTGATCACGCCAAGGCGGTGATCCACACCAAATGCGGCCGCATTTGCCGCGATAATTGCCGCACGATCGGCGCGCGGCTCGATGCAATGTGACAGCCCGCCCGCAAGGCACCATTCCACAGAAACCGAGCCAGAGCCGCCGCCAATATCCCACAGCACCGCGCCTTTGCGCGGGGCAAGGGCGGCAAGGGTCAGCGCGCGGATGGGGGATTTGGTGATTTGCCCGTCGGATTGAAACAGATCATCGGGCAGGCCAAAGCCGCGCGGCAGGCCGACGCCCTGCGCGGCAATGGCAGCCATGACGGGGGCAGCGGGGGGCGGTAGATCAAACCTATCGGCGCGGCTGTGGCTGATATGTTCATGCGGCCCGCCAAGGCGCGAGAGCAGCCACAGATCACTGCCGCCAAAACCAATTTGCGTAAGATATGCCGCCAGCCCCCGCGCCGCAGCGCCGTCGCGCAGCGTCACCACCAGCCGCGCGCCATTGTGAAGATCGGGGCGAATGCGGGCAAAGGGCGCAGCATGCAGGCCGTGGCAAGACAGGCTTTCCAGCGGCCAGCCCAGCCGATTGGCCGCCAGTGCAAAACTGGACGGCGCGGGATGCGATACCCATGCCCCCTGCGGCAGGCTTGCGGCCAAAACAGCCCCCGCGCCAAACCAAAACGGATCGCCCGAGGCCAGCGCAACAACGCGGCGCCCTGCATGGGCCATTAGGGGCGCAGTATCAAATGGTATCGGCCAAGGTTGCAACTGCGCGCTGCCAGTCATGCCCGCGACCAAATCCAAATGCCGCGCGCCGCCAAAGACGAATTCGGCCTGCGCCAGCGCGTCACGGCTTGCATCTGGCAGGGCTTTGCCGCCATCTTCATGGATGCCAATGATAGTCAGCCAAGGGTTTCTCATGGGGTCAGACATGCCACGCATCCTGCTGTTGGGCGGCACGAGTGAAGCCAGCCTTGCAGCCCGCGCCTTGGCACAGGCGGGGGTGGCGGCAGTGTTTTCCTATGCGGGGCGCACCCAAGAGCCAGCCCCCCAACCCTTGCCCATGCGGGTGGGCGGATTTGGCGGTGTGGCGGGTTTGGCTGATTATGTGCAGCAGCAGGGGATCAGCCATGTGATCGACGCAACCCACCCTTTTGCTGCGCAAATGAGCCGAAATGCACATGCTGTCTGCACGGCGCTGGGCCTGCCGCTCTTGGCCTTGCAGCGCGCGCCATGGCTGCAGGGCGAAGGTGATGCGTGGCAGCATGTGGGCGATATTGCGGGGGCAGTTGCCGCATTGCCCCGCGCGCCAGCCCGTGTGTTCTTGGCGATTGGAAAGCAAAATCTTGCGCACTTTGCTGGCCTGCACCAGCATCATTTCTTGCTGCGCTTGGTCGATGCTCCCAGCGCGCTGCCCATGCCCAATTGCAGCCTTATCATCGCCAAAGGCCCATTTGATGTGGCCACGGACACGGCTATGCTGCAGGCCCACGCCATCACCCATATCATTGCCAAAAATGCTGGCGGGCAGGGCGCTGCGGCCAAATTGGCGGCGGCCCGTGCGCTGCGCCTGCCTGTGATCATGATCGCGCGGCCAGATGCGCCCGCCCGCGAGACAGTTGAGACGATTCCTGCAATGATGACGTGGCTTGCGCATCATAAGGCCTTGCGCGGCGTATAAATAAAGCGCCCCAATTTCCGCGTGGCCGAATTGCCAACCAAAACCACAGTGCGCATATCAGCCATCTCTGGGCGCGCCATGTCTAGGGTGACTGTTTCAAGCCGCTGTTCGGGCGTGGATACGGCGCGGGCAAAGGTGATCAGGGTGTGCGGCGCACATTCTACGCGCAATATCTCTAAGATGCGGCCAAATGTATCGGGACGCGAGGCCGAGCGCGGGTTGTAAAAGGCCATGGCCAAATCTGCCTGCGCGCACAGGCGCACGCGCCGCGCGAGCAGATCAAAGGGTTTTAGGTTATCAGACAGGTTGATACAGGCAAAATCATGCCCCAATGGCGCGCCCGCTGCCGCCGCCGCCGCCAGCATCGCCGTGATTCCAGGCAGGATGCGAATATCTAAGTCCAAATACTGTGGGGCAGATTCCAATGCCTCGAACAGGGCCGAGGCCATCGCAAAAACACCTGGATCGCCAGAAGACACCACCACCACCCGCCCGCCCGCGGCGGCCAGTTCCAGCGCATGGCCAGCGCGGTCCAATTCGACACGATTGTCAGAGGCGTGCAGTGTTAGCCCCGCGCGCGGCGCAATACGCGCAACATAGGGGATATAGCCGATGATGTCAGTCGCATCAGCAATGGCAGCGCTGACTTCGGGTGTGACCATGCCGTCCGAGCCCGGCCCAAGGCCCGCAACAACCACCCATCGTGCAGATTGGGGTTTTGTCGCGGTCATTCTATGCCTCCCGCTTCGGGGCGGCGGCCTTGGCCATGCACCAAAACAATCGCAAAATAGGGGCAGTCGGCGGCGTCCACATCAGATAGGCGCAGCACGCGTTGATCTGGCATCGTGCCGCGTTCAATCAGCCATGCGTCATCCAAACGGCCCGCTTGTGCCAGCGCATCGCGCACGCGCGGCAAATTGCGCCCTGTTTTCATAATGGCCAGCGCATCGGCGGCGCGCATATGGGCAACCAGATCATCTGTCGGCAGCGTGCCCATCAGCACAGTCAGAACATCATCGCCCCATGTCATCGGCACGCCTGTGGCATGCCAACAGCCCGCCATGCCCGTGATGCCCGCAATCACCTGCATATCGGCGCGGCCCTGCAGGCGGGTATAAAGATGCATGAAACTGCCGTAAAAGAACGGATCGCCTTCGCATAGCACCACAATGTCATCGGGCAACTCGCGCGCCATTCGCGCCAGCCGATCGGCCCAATCATCATAAAAACCTGACAGCGCCGCGATATATTCGGGGCTGTCAAAATGCATCTCGGTGGTGACGGGATATTCCATGGGATATTCCACCACACCCTCGCGCAGCATGCCGTTCACAATGCGCCGCGCTTGGCCTGCGCGGCCCAGTTTGCGGAAATAGGCCACATGGCGCGCGCTGCGCACGGCGCGGTCAGATTTGACCGACATCAGATCGGGATCACCCGGCCCAAGTCCTGCGCAGATGATGCGGCCCATGCACTATTCCTTTCGGCTGGCCAGCGCGTTCAGCGCGGCCACGGCAATCGCACTGCCCCCCAGCCGCCCGCGCACCACCATGGCAGGGCAGGGCGGCGCGGCCATCAGCGCATCCTTGCTTTCTGCTGCGCCGATAAAACCGACAGGACAGCCAATAATCGCAGCGGGGCGCGGGCAGGCGGGATCTTCGAGCATGTTGAGCAGATGAAACAGCGCGGTAGGGGCGTTGCCAATCACCACCACAGCCCCCGCCAGTTTTGGCCGCCATAATTCGACTGCAGCGGCCGAGCGCGTGTTGCCCATTTGCGCGGCAAGGGCAGGGACGGCAGGGTCTTGCAAGGTGCAGATAATCTGATTGTTGGCAGGCAGACGGGGCCGCGTGATACCTTCGGACACCATGCGCACATCACATAAAATCGGCGCGCCGCTTTCCAATGCAGCGCGGGCGGCGACGGCAGCATTGGGTGTGAAATCCACGTGCTTTTCCAGCCCGACCATGCCTGCGGCGTGGATCATGCGCACGGCGACCACCTCTTCCTCGGGGGTAAAGCGGGCCAAATCCGCCTCGGCGCGGATGGTGGCGAAAGACTGGCGATAGATTTCTGCGCCATCGGTGATGTAGCTATAGGGCATGGAGGGCCTGCGGAATGAAAGACGGGGCAAGACCCGCGCGTGTGGGGGTATCGCCTGCGCAGCCATTTAGCACAAGGTCAAAGCCCTGCGGCGTGGCAGTCAGCGTGAGCGCGGCAGCAGTGGGATGGGCGCAGCCCTTGGCGCAACCCGAAATATGGCAAAGGCTTGCCTGCGGGATATGCGGGGCCAAGGCGCGGGCCAGATCGCGGGTGGGCCTGTGGGCCTGACTGCAGGCAGGCGCGCCCGTGCAGGCGATGACGCGCAGCATCGGGTCATCTGGCTGCGTGATCAATTGCGGCAGGTTTGGCATGGCAGTTGCCCCTTCGACCAACACCATCCGCCACGGCGTGATGCGCAGGGGGCCTAAATCGGCCAAGGCTGCCAAGGTCTCTGCCTGCATCTGGCCAAAGTCAAAGCCAACCAGCGCGCCAGTGGGATGCAGGCCAATGCGCGGCATGAATGGCGGTGCAAGAGGCACAGGATGCATCGTGAAATCGGCGGGCAGCGCAGCACCGCCTGCCAAAAGCGCGGCCATCCGCCCACGCCCATCTGGCCCAACTCCGCCCGCATCAACGAACCACTGCGCCAAGCCAAGGGCCTGCGTCACCGCCTGCGCCATGGGCACAACTGCCCCCGTCTGCGCCCCGTTGGCATAAACCAGCGCGCCGCCAAGGGCGCGCTCGATACGAATATCGGCAGCGCTGTGCCGCAGAATCGGGGCTGCGCCCAAATCCAGCACAAAGCCAAATTTGCTGGGCAGGCGCATTGCGCGGGGCGCGGTGAGGGCGGCAGATAAATCTAGCGCCATGTCATAGGCCCCATCGCGGGGGCTCCAAAACGGCGCGAGGGTGACGTTGCGCTGCGATTCCGCCTCGGCGCTGTCATCGAGCAAATCAAGGCCGCGCAATCCTGCGATGAGGGGGGTGTGGCTGGCCATGCTTACCCCGCGCAATTGCACATTGGCGCGGGCGGACAGATCAATCAGCCCATTGCCATGCGCAGCAGACAGCGCTGCAATCTCGCGCGCCTGATCTTGGCTCAGCCGCCCTGCGCGCGGACGCACCCGCACCACCCAGCCATCGCCCGATTCCATGGGCCGCAATGCGCCGGGACACCAGCCTTGGATGACGGGGGAGCGGGAGCGCGCGCTCATAGTCTTTCCCCTTCGCCCATGGCGTTGCGGCGACTGGCCCAAAGGCCCGCCTCGCGCAGGGCGGCAAAGCGGCCTTGCAGGGCGGCAAGCGCGGCAGGGTTTTCGCGGGCCATAAAGGCGGTGACATCATCCCGCCCTAAGGTCGCGTTATGGTACAGGTCAAACAAATGCGCAGGAACTGCACGGGTCAGGTGCGCATAGGCGGCAAGGTTATCCAAAGTGGCCGCGATTTCGGCTGCGCCGCGAAAGCCGTGGCGCATCATGCCATTGGCCCAAGCGGGATCGGCGGCGCGGGCGCGCAGGGTGCGGGCAAGCTCCTCGGTCACGCTGCGGGCGCGTGGGGCATTAGGGTTGGCGCTGTCGATATGATACAGGGCCGCGCCGCCACCCAAATGCGCGCTGGCTGCGGCAAACCCGCCCTCATGCGCGGCGTAATCGGGGGCCATCAGCACATCGGTTTCAACCAAATCTTGCACATGGGCATAGGCATCTGCGGCGCGCACCCGCGCCTCGATCCCTGTGCGGTCAGGGGCAATATTGCCTTTTGCATCCATCGCATAGCTGGCGGCGGTCAGCCAAGCCTCGCCCGCAGCGGCGCGGCCTGCATCTGAATAATCGGTCAGCGCGGCCTGCATCCCCATACCATAAAGGCCGGGTTTGGGGCCAAAGACGCGGGCCTGATCCTGCGCCGCAGCCGCCGCGACATAGGGGTTATCGGCCGCGTCTTCATCCCGCGCGGCCAGCGCCGCCACACCTGCAGCAAACATCTGTCCAAGGGCAGGGAAGATATCGCGAAAAAGACCCGATATGCGCAAGGTCACATCGATGCGCGGGCGGTCCAGCAGCGCAAGTGGGATCACTTCGAACCCCGTCACGCGGCCCGATGCGCTGTCCCATAGGGGCGCAAGACCCGCCAGATGCAGCGCCATGGCCACCTCTTCGCCTGCCGTGCGCATGGTGGCCGATCCCCACAGATCCAATACCAAGCCGCGCGGATAATCACCTGCATCTTGCAAATGGCGGCGGATCAATTCTTCGGCCAGTTTCACGCCTTGGGCATGGGCGGCGCGCGATGGCACGGCGCGCGGATCGACCGAAAACAAATTGCGCCCCGTGGGCAGAACATCGGCGCGCCCGCGATAGGGGCTGCCCGCAGGCCCTGCGGCCACGCGCGTGCCGTCAAGAGCGGCGATCAGCCCCTCCATCTCGCCGCTGGCCCCGCCCCAAATGTGCAGCCCGTCGCCATATTGGCTTTCTTTGATGTCACAGACAAAGCGGTCGATGCGGGTGATCGCTTCGGCGGGGCTGGCATTTGGGGGGATGTTCAAATCTGCCTCTACCCCTGCATCTTGGGCTGCGGTGCGGATGGCAGAAATCAGGCGGGTGCGGCGGGCTGGGTCAAGCCCGTCTGCCGTGGCATATTCATCCAGCAAACGTTCCAGCGCTGACAGGTTTTCGGGCAGGGCGCTGGCGCGCAGGGGCGGGGGCATATGGCCCAAGGTGACCGCGCCAAGGCGGCGTTTGGCCTGCGCCGCCTCGCCCGGATCATTGACAATAAAGGGATAGGTCACGGGGGTATCGCCCAGCAGCGCATCGGGCCAGCAATCGGCCGAGAGGGCCACGGATTTACCCGGCAACCATTCCAGTGTGCCATGCGCCCCCATGTGGATCAGCGCATGGGGCGCGCAGCTTTGCAGCCACAGATAAAAGGCCACATAGGAATGGCGCGGTGTGCGCGAGAGGTCGTGATAGCTGGCATCGCGCGCGGGCGCGTCGCCGCGTTCAGGCTGCAGCGCAATGATCGCGCGGCCGTGGCGCAGGGCGGGAAACTGAAACGCGCCGCCTGCGACCTGCGGGTCATCTTCGGGCGCGCCCCATGCACTGTGCACGGCCTCTTGCAAGGATTGCGGCAGGCGAGAGAGGGCAAAAAGATACTCTGCCATTGGCCAGCTTTGCGTTTGCTTAAGTAGCCCATCTGAAAGCCCCGTGATGGGGGGCAGATCATAGCCTTTTGTCGCCAGCGCCGCCAGAATGGGCGGCAGGCTGCCCAGCACATCCAGCCCAACGGCATGGGCCATTTGGTCGGCGCGGCCCGGATAGGTCGATAGCACAAAGGCCAAATCGCGCCGCGCGCGCGGGGTTTGCGCCAATTTGTGCCAGCCCGCAACGCGCCCGACCACGCGGGCAATACGCTCGTCATCGGCGCGGTGGGCAAAGCGGGAAAACTGCAAATCAGGGTCACGCTTTTGCGGGGATTTATGGCTGATGAGGCCCGCAAAGATGCGCCCATCAACTTCGGGCAAGACCACATGCATGGCCAGATCGGCGGGCGATAACCCGCGCTCGGATGCGGCCCAATCGCGGCGGCGGGCGGTAGAGAGGGCCACTTGGAACACGGGGCATCCCGCGCCATCCAGCGGGGTTGCGCCATCCTCGCCCTTGGCAGAAAAGGCCGTGGCATTGATGATGGAGGCGGGGGCGATTTCGGCCAATGCCGCCCGCAGAAATGGCCCAGCCTCGGGGGCCTTCAGGGAGGGCGCAAAGAGGCCGACGGGCGCAAAGCCGCGCGCCGCCAGTTGCGCCATCAGCGCGTCAATCGGGGCAAGATCGGCGGATGTGACATAGCTGCGATAGAACGTCACCGCCACGCGCGGACCTGCCTGAAAGGCTTCGGGCATATCGGCGCTGATATTGCCGTTCAGATACCAGCCACAATCGGGTACGGTTTTGGCCCCCAAAACGGGGCTGGCGTAAACCCCTGCCGCCAGTGCCATTTGCGCCAGCGCCGCCTGCGCGGCCACTGCCCCGCCCGCATCGCACAGGTGCTGCAGCTGGCGCAGAGTGGAAATGGGTAAGGTGGACAGCGCGTCAAGGTTCGCATCATCGCGCCCATCGGCAGGCAGCACGGCCAGCGCAATGCCCTTTTTGCGCGCCAAATCGGCAAGGCTGGCCAAGCCATAAGGCCAATAGCTTTGCCCGCCAATCAGCCGCACCAAAATACCCTTTGCGCCTGCCAAGGTTTTTTCGACATAGGTGTCCACGGACAAAGGATGTTTCAGCGCCATTAAACTGGCCAACCGAACGCTTGGCAGTTCTGCCCCTTGCGCGCGGGCCCGTGCAAAGCCTGCAGCAAAAGCGCCCAGATCGCTGTCAGAAAATGACAGCACAACCAAATCTGCAGGCGTTTGCCCCAGATCAAAGGCAACCTCGCCTTCCTCTAGCCCGTGGCTTTCGCGGAAGACGACATGCATGGCTTAGCCTTCCAAAACGGCGCGAATGGCCGCCTCGTTCACATCGGCCATTTCGGCAATAACGACCAACTGGCTGCGGCGCGCTGCACTGCCCCAAGGGCGATCATACTGCATCCGCACCCGCGCGCCCACCGCCTGCACCAATAGCCGCATCGGTTTGCCCTGCACGGCAATAAACCCCTTAACGCGCAGAATGTTCTGCTCTTGCGAAAGGCGGGTGATCGCCGCCGACAGCACTTCTGGATCGGCAATTTCGGGCAAATCGATGACAATGGTGTTGAAATCGTCATGCTCGTGCCCATCCTCGCCATCGTGATGCGATGGGCGGGCGGCAAGATCATCTTCGGCGCGGGAATTCAGGCCCAAGATCAGGCGCGGGTCAATCGCGCCTTCGGTCATCTCTAGCATTGGCAGTTTGCGCGGCGCTTCGGCGTTAATTGCGGCACGGGCCGCTGCCAGCCCCGCCGCGCCCGCCAAATCGGCCTTGGACAGCAGGACGATATCGGCGCAGGCGATTTGATCTTCGAACACTTCGGACAGGGGCGTTTCATGGTCAAGGCTGTTATCAGCGGCGCGCTGGGCCGCGACCGCCGCCTCATCGGGGGCAAAGCGACCTGCGGCGACCGCCTCGGCATCGGCCACAGTCACCACCCCATCCACTGTGATGCGCGAGCGTATGGCAGGCCAATCGAAGGCCTTGAGCAATGGCTTGGGCAGGGCAAGGCCCGAGGTTTCAATCAAGATATGATCGGGGCGGTGCGGCATGGCCATTAGCGCCTCGATCGTGGGAATGAAATCATCGGCCACAGTGCAGCAAATGCAGCCATTGGCCAGTTCGACGATATTTTCCACAGGGCAATTTTCATCGGCGCAGGATTTAAGGATATCGCCATCCACCCCGACCGAGCCAAATTCATTGACCAAGATCGCAAGACGCTTGCCCTGCGGATTGGCCATTAAATGGCGGATCAAAGTGGTTTTGCCTGCGCCCAGAAAGCCAGTGATGACAGTGACGGGGATTTTGGACAGATCGGTCATTCAGGCCTCCAGTGGGGGAATGCGGGCAAGGCTTTGCTTGCGGAAAATCACAGGGCGCTCGCGCCAAGGCACAATACCATCGCGCGTGGCAGCATAGGCCGCAGCACCTGCTAGAATATCGGGCGCATCGGCAGGGGTCAGACGGCCGTAAACATAACCCCATTTACCATGGCCATGTAGGGCAACGGCGCAGCCCTGCGCGCAGGCAGACAGACATTCGACGGGTTTAATCGTGACATCATCGGGGCAAATGGCACCCAGCAACGCATCGCGCAGTTGTGCGCCCAAGGGCTGGCCGCCATCTGGCACAATTTGATCTGCCTTGCAGGTCGCGCAAACGTAAAGCGTGGCCGCCATTTCCATCCCCAATCTGCAAAGGATATGCCAAAGGGCCGCGGCGCGTTTGCGCGCGCAAAGGCCCGATGCGACACACCCCGTCCGCCCGTCCGTTCATGTGTTGGCAGGTTTCCCGGCTTGCGGATGCGGGGCATGCCCCACGCTTTGCCCCCCTTCCCAGCAATTGCCAGTGGATATGGACAAAACTCTCCGGTCACGGTCGCGGGGGCGGCTGCGCTTTGGCCGATGATCGGGCCTATCGCATTCCCTCTTGGCCTGACATAATCAGACACCAACACATATATCTCACCTGATCTAATGCAGGCAGAGAGTCAAGAACAAGGACGACCCGATGGCCGATGATGCCGACATTCCCGCGATTTCCGATGCGGCGCGCCATGCCGCCAAAATGGCCAAGAAAAAGGCGGCGCGTGATAAAATCATGGCCAGCAAAACCGCTGACCGCGGGCTGATCATCGTGCATACTGGGGCGGGCAAGGGGAAATCCTCGTCTGGGTTTGGGATGATTTTGCGCTGCATCGCGCACGAGATGCCCTGTGCTGTGGTGCAATTTATCAAAGGCGCGTGGGATACGGGCGAGCGGCGGATCATTGAGGAAAACTTTGGCCATCTATGCGAATTTCATGCCATGGGCGAAGGGTTCACATGGGAAACCCAAGACCGCGCGCGCGATATCGAAATGGCCGAAAAGGGCTGGGAAAAGGCAAAAGACCTGATCCGCAACCCCGCCATTCGCATGGTGCTGCTTGACGAGATCAACATCGCCCTGCGCTATGATTACCTGAACCTTGACGCTGTGCTGGACTTTCTGCGCCGCGAAAAGCCGCCCCAAACCCATCTGGTCCTGACGGGCCGCAATGCCAAGGATGCGCTGATCGATGCGGCCGATTTGGTCACGGAAATGACGCTGATCAAACATCCGTTTCGCTCGGGGATTAAGGCGCAAAAAGGGGTTGAGTTTTGAGGGCGGCGAGGGGGCCAGCCCCCTACCTGCTTTGCTTTGCAAAGCAGGCTACCCCCGGGATATTTGAGCCTGAATGAAAGTAACGTTATGTTAACCAAAACGGGATATTCAATGCCTACGGTACAGGGAGGGATCCCGATGACCGTCCTGAGTGAAAGTGTCGCGCCTCCCCCTTGCAAAAGGCCCGGGGCGCGACATGATCTTGCTTTCATTCAGGTAAAAAATATCCTCGCCGAAGGCTCCCGCAAACACCGCCAACTTGCGGGTGCAGGCACATGACCGCCATCATGATCCAAGGCGCGGGCTCGAATGTGGGCAAGTCGCTGATCGTGGCAGGGCTGTGCCGCGCGGCGCGATTGCGCGGGCTACGCGTGGCCCCGTTCAAGCCGCAGAACATGTCAAACAATGCCGCCGTGACGGCAGATGGCGGCGAGATTGGGCGGGCGCAGGCGTTGCAGGCGCTGGCCTGCGGGATTGAGCCGCGGGTGGATATGAACCCTGTGCTGCTGAAACCCGAATCAGAGACGGGAAGCCAAGTGATTGTGCAAGGGCGGCGGGTGGCCACCGTCAAAGCGCGCGAGTATGCCGCCTTAAAACCCAGTCTGATGGCCCCCGTGCTGGAAAGCTTTCAGCGCCTGCGCGGTGCATATGATCTGGTCATTGTCGAAGGTGCAGGATCGCCCGCCGAAGTGAACCTGCGCGCGGGCGATATCGCCAATATGGGCTTTGCCCGCGCGGCGGGTGTGCCTGTCGTGCTGATTGGCGATATTGATCGCGGCGGGGTGATTGCGCAGATTATTGGCACGCAGGCGGTTCTGGACGAGGGCGATGCCGCCATGATCGCGGGCTTTGCCATTAACAAGTTTCGTGGTGATCCGCGCCTGTTTGATGATGGCTATGCTTTGATCGCGGCGCGCACGGGTTGGCGCGGTTTTGGCGTTTTGCCCTACTTCCCCAAAGCCCATCTGCTGCCTGCCGAGGATGCTTTGGACATTCCCGCCAGCGTGGGAACAGGTGCCTTCCATATCGCCGCATTGACTTTCTCGCGCATCGCGAATTTTGATGATCTTGACCCGCTTGCCCAAGAAAAGGGCGTGCGCCTGACCATGGTGCGCGCGGGGCAGGCCATTCCCGTTTGCGATTTGGTCATTCTTCCGGGGTCAAAATCGACGCGCGGCGATTTGGCGTTTCTGCGTGCCAATGGCTGGGATATTGATCTGGCCGCCCATATTCGGCGCGGTGGGCATGTTTTGGGCATTTGCGGCGGCTATCAGATGCTGGGCAAAACAGTGCGCGATCCAGATGGCATCGAGGGGCCTGCGGGCGAGACGGCAGGCCTAGGTCATTTGGACATTGACACCACCATGAGCCCAGACAAACGCCTGACCCGCGTGCGCGCCCAACATTGTGCAAGCGGGGCAGTGGTTTTGGGCTATGAAATCCACATTGGCCGCAGCGAGGGGCCTGCCCGCGCGCGCCCCTTTGCGCGGATCGATGGCGCGGATGAGGGGGCAGTTTCGCCCGATGGGCGTATCATGGGCAGCTATTTGCATGGCCTGTTTCGCGAAGATGCCTTTCGCAGCGCATTTTTGGCGCAATTGGGCGCTGCGCCATCAAGGCAATCTTATGACGCGCGGGTAGAAGCCGCGTTGGATGATCTGGCAGCCCATATCGAGGCGCATTTGGACGTGGGAGCGCTGCTTTCGATTGCGCGCTAGTCGGGCGGGCGCATTTTTTCCTTGAAAATTGGCGCGCATGGGCGCATATGCCCCGCCATGCCAGCAGCCATCAGGTTTGCGGGCCAAATTTTATTGGAGAGAACATGGCCAAGGAAGATATTCTCGAATTCCCAGGTGTCGTGAAGGAACTCTTGCCCAATGCGACATTCAAGGTTGAACTCGAAAATGGCCATGAATTGATTGCAGTGATGGCGGGCAAGATGCGCAAAAACCGCATTCGCGTGCTGGCGGGCGATAAGGTGCAGGTCGAAATGACCCCTTACGATTTGTCAAAGGGCCGCATCAACTATCGTTTCAAGTAAATTGCGCTTTATCCTAGGATCGGGCAGCCCGCGCCGCCGTGAATTGCTGGCGCAAATTGGCATTGTGCCCGATGCGATCCTGCCCCCCGACATTGACGAAACCCCGCGCAAAGGCGAATTGCCGCGCCCCTATTGCGCGCGTCTGGCGCGGGAAAAGGCGGCGGCCGTGCAGGCGGGGCCTGACGACATTGTGCTGTGCGCTGATACCACTGTGGCCCTTGGCCGCCGCATCCTGGGCAAGCCCGCCGATGCGGGAGAGGCGGCGCAGTTTCTGACCGATTTGGGTGGGCGCAGGCATCAGGTGATCACGGCGCTGGCCGTGCGGCGCGGCGCGCAGGTTTGGAGCCGCGAGAGCGTATCGACTGTGAAAATGAAACGCCTGTCTGATGTCGAATTGAACGCCTATCTTGCGGGTGGTGAATGGCAGGGCAAAGCGGGGGCTTACGGCATTCAAGGTGCGGCTTCGGCCTTTATCCCATGGATTTCGGGCAGTTTTACAGGCATTGTTGGCCTGCCTTTGGCCGAGACGGCGGCGCTTTTGGCGGCTGCAGGCTACCCTGTGTGGAGACAGTCATGAGCCGCGTTGTCATCTTGGATGAAATCAAGGATCGCCCCATCGCAGCGCTGTTGGTCGATGGCGCGCTGGAAGACCTTGCGATTGACCCTGCCGATGATGCGCCCTTGGTCGGGGCGATTTACCGCGCCGTGGCCGACCGCCCGATGAAGGGGCAGGGGGGCATGTTTGTGCGCCTGCCCGAAGGCAGTGGATTTCTGCGCCAAACGGCAGGTATTGCGCCAAGCCAGCGTTTGCTGGTGCAAATCACGGGGCCAAGCGAGCAGGGCAAAGCCTATCCCGTCACCACGCGGCTTTTGTTCAAATCGCGTTTTGCGATTGTGACACCAGATGCGCCGGGTCTGAACATCTCGCGCCGCATTCGGGATGAGGGGCTGCGCGCCGCGTTGGATGACTTGGCCCATGCGGCTATGGCAGGGGCCGATGATAGGCTTGGCCTGATCCTGCGGTCAGCCTGCGAAGGGGCTGATGCCGATGAGATTGCCCAAGACATCGCCGCGATGCGCGATTTAGCGCGCGCCGTGCTGGCCGATATCGAAGGCGGCCCAGAACTGCTGGTCGAAGGCGCGGGCGCGCATGAAACCGCGTGGCGCGATTGGGCCGACCCCGCCCCTGATGAGGTGATCGAAGGCGGCCTTGCCGCGCATGGTGTTTTGGAAATGCTGGACGGGCTGCTGTCACCCCGCCTTGATTTGGGCGAGGGGCATATGATGATCGAGCCGACCCGCGCGCTGGTGGCGGTCGATGTGAATACGGGCAATGATACAAGCCCAGCCGCCAGCCTAAAGGTGAATATCGCCGCTGCCCGTGCCTTGCCGCGCCAATTGCGCCTGCGGGGCTTGGGTGGCCAAGTGGTGGTGGATTTCGCCCCCATGCCCAAACGCGACCGCGCCGTGCTGGATCAGGTGATCCGCGCCGCATTCAAAGCCGAGGCCGAGGTGAATCTGGCGGGCTGGACAACCTTGGGCCTTTATGAGTTCACCCGCAAACGCGACCGAACCGCGCTGCGCGATCTGCTGGCAGGCGCGCGATGAGCTGCCCAATCTGCGCAAAGGATACGGACGCGAAATACCGCCCCTTTTGCTCGCGCCGCTGCGCGGATGTGGATTTGGGCAAGTGGCTGACGGGCAGTTACGCCATTCCAGATCAGGGCGGCCCCGAAGAAGAGCGCGAGGACGATAGCGCAGATACCCCGCCCAACCCCTCTGGCCCCCGCCCGCAATAGCTGGGCGCGATTGTGCCTAACCAATCGGGCCAGATGCACGCGCGTTGTCCCTGAACGGGTGGAAATTAGGTGCATCGATGCCCCTTCAAGATGGCCCCGATCGCGCTGCAAATAAAGCCAGCGCCACGGGGACTAGACAAATCTTTCCACCCACGAGATTTTTCGTTGCTCCCCCTAGACAGTCCCGCACACCTCGCGTATCACGCCGCCACAGCGCAGGCGATGCCCTGACAGTGCCCGGATAGCTCAGTTGGTAGAGCAGCGGATTGAAAATCCGCGTGTCGGCGGTTCAAATCCGTCTCCGGGCACCATTTAATCCAATAAAATCATGTAGTTGCGCATAGCACATTTTGTAGTCCGTGCGTTGCACAGTCATCGCACAGTAGTACCTGCGTTTTCGGGCTAAAGGTGCTGGGGTTTGCTGTGTTGAACACGGTGAATGGGTTTGCTGTGTTGGATGGGGTGTAGGGGTTTGCTGTGTTGGACACGGTGTTTGCGGTTGCTGTGTTGGATGGGGTGACTGGGTTTGCGGGTGTAACACAGCGTAGGCGATAGTGTTTGCGGGCTCGACCTGAGTTTTATAAGGCTGGGTGGTGCTGATCTTAACAGCCGATAGGCCCTGCAGATTTACTCGCAGCGATTGCAAAAGCGATAACAAGCAGCAGCGGCACTATCATTTGATCACCAGCTGATGCGGAGGCATCCGCTATGACTGCTTCAGTGGCCACAGGCTGAACATAGCAAACAGCGTTTGCAGTGCTAGCGGCAATCGACAAAGTGAAAACCAATACAAGTTTGCTCATTCAAAACTCCATATCCAAAGTAACTCGGCTTCACGCAAATTAGAATGCCAAAGACGCTTTCATGCTAGCTTGGCTTTTTTGCAATGAATACGGAAAAATGTATTTAGGAACTTCTCAATGCTTTTGAAGCAGTTTGTATCTTTCGTATACAAATATGAGCGAGTAACTGATTGGCAAGCTGCTTTGTAAAAAGCTCCGAAACCATTAGCGCATTATAGGGCATAGCATGCCGGCATCATTATCCGGAAATGTCACACGCCTTGGTGCCCAACCGATTTTCTCTGTTAACACAGCAAGCTGTCTTACTGGTGCCTCGCAGTCATCCGTGATCATCGGCATGCTCTTCGCAGGGCTTCTGACAGCATTCGCTCGGTTAACACAGCAAGCTGTTTGACTATTTTAACACATTGAGCCGTGGTCATTGCCATGCCGATCGCTCCGTTTCTGTCACCACTTGCTATGTTAACACAGCAAGCCGTTTTGCTAGCTTAACACAGTCAACACCTGTCCTCGCAACGAAACACTGCGTTGCCGAACGCCAATTTTGTTAGTTGGGTCTGCAAAGCTGTGCCCCGAACTGGGCCTTTTCGCTGCAATCTATACCATCGGTACATGGACAATGCTGGGATTTGACCAGACCATGCTCAGGCATAGCTGAATGCTTGGGGGTCACAGATGCCAATCACTTACGACCCAGCCGCAGAGGCCGCATTCTACCATAGCATTTCCGGTGCGCCCCAAGCACTCAAGGCATTTTTTGACCAGTTGGCTGGGCATTTTCGCGCCAGAAATGACACTTCAGTGGCATATACTTTGTCCAACTCGCGCAAGGGCCAGATGCGGGTCTGGGCGTTCTGGCAAAAGCTCAAGATTAAAGATGGCAAACGTACAGAATGCAAAAGGGTCACAGCAACGCTGCACTGGCAATCAAGCAAGCAAACCGTTTTTGTCCGGTGCTTACTGACACCGCTAGAACTTCGTCAGCGCGGGTTTAATAATGTGCAAATGCCGACGCCAGATGAAACTTTGAACTGTGATCTCTGGCTGTCTGAAAATGACTGGACCAACCGCGTATCTGAAATCATTGCTGCGCTGGATGTTTCGGCTTAAAAGGCAGGTCTTTAAAAAAATCTATGATAACCTCTCATTGCGATATTTCTCGTTCATAGTTCTCTTTGCCTAAGCTTGCTATCTAATCACAGTCTGGGATCAAGAAAGCGATGCGCTCACGAATATCGGTAGACATTTGATAGGTCGAGGCATCTTTGAGTTAGCACCATCATGAGGACGAAATGATGAAGGCCGAATATATTTTGCGAATCCTTGCGAAAATTCGCCATAAAGGTTGGGAACTCTTTGTTATTTCGCGAATCTTACATAAGTTAGAAGATGATGAAATTGAATTTGTCACCCAGCAATTTGTCCGTGGCTCAAATGGTGAACGCTATCTGACCGACTTATTTTTCCCGCAGTTTGGAATACATCTGGAAATTGACGAGCGGCAGCATCTTGACAGTTCTCAAGCTGATAAATTGAGGGAGCAGGACATAGTTCGCGTCACCGAGCAAGACATGTACCGTATTCAAGTATTCAATGAGGATCGATCAGCGAAATCAGTTAGTGAAATCCGCGTGCACACGGACCACTTTGTAGAAAAAATCAGAAGACTAAAGCTCAATAATGAAAAAGAAAATAACTTTGTTCCTTGGGACTTGGATGCAAAGTATGCATCGGCAACAGTGATTTCACGAGGATATCTTGACATAACGGATAATGTGACCTTTCGACTTCAGGTAGAAGCGCTCCGATGTTTTGGGTTTAAAGGAAGGGGGTGGCAAAAGGGTCGATGGAATATCCCGGATGGAACGGATGATTGGGTCTGGTTCCCAAGGTTATATCAGAATTATATATGGAATAATGAAATGTCGTCTGATGGAGCGCATATATTTCAACGTGCAATCAACGACCAAAGTCGCGAGTACAACGCAACACAGAATGCAGAGGCTCGATTGGTCAAGCAAGGGAATGTAATAGTATTTGCTAAGGCAAAAGATGCTCTTGGGGAGAACGTTTTGCGTTATGTTGGAACGTTTCGCCATAACATTAGCGCGTCTAACAGTGATGCTATACAGTTTGACCGAGTCAGTACGCGAGAAAAAGTCAGATCGACACATTTTTAAGAGTGCGCGGATCGCACCTGTGCTGAATCGCGCCGAAGATTTTCGAAATGTAAACTTTCAGCCACACTTACTCTCAATGAAGAGAATTACCGATATGAGTTGCACTGACTTCATCCCAGATATTCACGGCCAAGCCGAGAAATTGCGTTTTGCTCTGCACAACCTTGGCTGGCAGCGCAACGGCACGACATGGCTGCACCCCGAGCCCAACCGTCAAATTATCTTCCTTGGCGACTTTATTGATCGTGGCCCCGAAAACGCGGCAGTCATCAGGATTGTGCGCGAATTGATGGATTCGGGGCGAGCCAAAGCTGTCATGGGGAAACATGAGTTAAATGCTATCCACTTCCATACGAATGATCCCGATACCGGAGCGCCCTTGCGATCTCACGACCACCACAACTTGGGTCAACATGAAAGCTTTTTGAAAGAATTCCCTCTCGGGGCGTCTTACACCGACGATGTTCTGCAGTGGATGAAAGGGTTGCCACTATTCATCGAGACGGAAGGCTTTCGAGCCGTTCACGCGGCATGGATCCAGCCCGCAATCGATAATCTGAGGGCGCAAACTGAAGCTGGAGTTCTGTCGCAGCATCAACTTATCCGGGCAGGTCGAGAAGATGATCAACTCCACGACTTTGCTGAAGAAGTCGTAAAGGGGCCGGAAGCAAGTTTGCCGCTACCGTATTCTTTCATAGACAAGGGCAATAAGCTGCGTCGTCATGTGAGAATTAAGTGGTGGAACGGCAAAGCTCTCACCTGGCGAGAGATTGCATTGTCAGTATCCGACATCACTAAGTTCCCAGATGAGCCGCTCCCAGAAAACCTGTTAATGACTATCTACCCAATCGAAGAGAAGCCTGTGTTTTTTTAACATTATTGGTTGTCGGGGGAGCCAGAATTGCAGTGCCATAATGCATTGTGTCTCGATTATTCCGCTGGAACTGACGGCCCGCTTGTAACTTACGTTGCTGATCAAAATTGCGCAAACCTTTGTCCAAGTAACATAAGGGTACATAGTGAATGATGTAATTTTCAATTTGTTAAACGCCGAAATAAGTGCTGACTTAAAAATTGGATAGAACTTCAAACTCGGCTTCAATCCATTACGGAAAACGCCTAATGCTGGTTATTGTGGGGCGCTTTTGAAGCCAAATTTCATATCAACCGCGCCCCTCCAGTGACTTAGGGTCAGAACCCATTAAAGTTCTTGTCATGGCCAGTTTTCACTGATTCATTTGTGTCACCTTGGGGGTGTCAAATGAGTGATCTTTACTGGCTTACGGACGAACAAATGGCGCG
>JAIXXB010000033.1 GCA_027490955.1 Rhodobacter sp. | reverse complement strand
GTGGCAGGTCACAACGTCCGCAAACATGTTGCCATCCACTTGCAACACATCATCGCCCCCATCGCCGCGCAGCGCAGCCGTATCGCGGGCTGTCAAAACGTCATTGCCATCGCCGCCATAGATCATTTCATCGCCAGAGGTGCTGCCCATAACAGTGTCATTGCCCGCATCGCCAAAAATCAGCAGGCCTTCGTCCTGTTCGCTGACCGAAATGCGATCATTGCCAAGCCCGCCATAGATCGTGCCCCTGTCAAGATCGTTGATTTGGATTACATCACCATCTGCGCCGCCATAGATCAGCGCGCGGCCCGCCCCATCGGTATAGGTGATCGAATCGATGCCCGCGCCACCATCTAAGGTTTCGACAACCACGCTGTCGCCACTGTCGCTGAACAAGGTGTCATTGCCATCGCCGCCAAACAGCCGATCTACATTCAAACCGCCGTAGATCGCATCATTGCCCGCGCCACCATACAAAAGGTCATTGGCATCGCCGCCGTACAAGACATCCGCATCATCATCGCCATACAACAGATCAGCCCCTGCCGCGCCAAACAGTTGGTCATTGCCCGCAGCGCCGCGCAGCGTGTCGGCATCATCGCCGCCATAAAGCACATCCAGACCCGCGCCCCCATCAAGGCTGTCTGCGCCGTTTTGCCCCGTCAGCCTGTCATCGCCATCGCCGCCAAACAGGCGATCTGCCCCGCCTGCCGCGCCGCCGTCCAGCGTATCTTGCCCTGCGCCGCCATACAGCGTATCGGCCCCTGCCGCGCCGTTTACGGTATCATTGCCCTCATCACCAAACAGTTGCGCGCCAATCGTGCTGGCCCCTGTGGCATCGCCATAAATAACGTCATGGCCCGTGCCGCCATAGATCGTCTCGCGCCCGCCACCGCCGCCATACAAAATGTCATCGCCCGCATCGCCATAGATCAGGTCACTGCCCGCACCGCCATAGGTCAGGTCAATTTGCGCGCTGCCGATGATGATATCGCTGCCGCTGGTGCCAAGGTTCCAACGCACAGCGCCACGATCCGCCGACAGCCCAATCAAGGCCGAATTGGTCACACCGCGCAAAAGCAACTCGTCATCGCCGAGATCCACCAAGATCCCGCCCGTGACGGTGCTGGCCCTTGTGTCCAAAAAGCTGGCCAAATCATCGATGTCTGCCAAACCATCGGCCAAAGCGCCCGTCAGCAGCACCCGATCCCCTTGGGCGACAGTAAAGTCGGCCACAGTGTCATTGCCATTGCCAATGCGCAGGGCGTAGACATCGCCATCTACCCCGCCGTAGATCAGGTCATTGCCCGCCCCGCCATCAAGCATATCACGGCCCGCGTCGCCGCGCAGCGTGTCATTGCCCGCATCGCCCAGCACCATATCATCGCCCGTGCCGCCATACAGGATATCATTACCCCCGCCGCCATAGATCGTATCAAACCCATCATCGCCCGACAGCGTGTCATCGCTGATGGTCTGAGTGGTGAAAACCTGCGCGCGAATGTTGTTGCCGGCGCTGGTATCCTCCCATGCAACCACAAACCCGCCGCCCGCCAGCGCGGTGATGACGGGCAAGCTTTGCGATCCTGTCGTCGTGGTGTTGACCAGCATTTCCGTGCCAACCCGATCGCCATAGCTATCAAACACTTGCATCCTGACGGCGCGGCCATTCGGATCGTCCGAGCTGGCGCTGTGGTCTTGCCAAACCACGACAAAACCACCGTCACTTAGGGCGGTGATACTTGGCTCTATCTGCAAGCTGGTGGTGATGGTATTCACAACGATCGGCGCGGACAGGGTGGCCCCATCCGAATCGAACATTTGCACCTGAATTTCCGAATCTGTGCCTGGCCCTGTGTAATTTTGCCAAGCAATGGCAAAGCCGCCACCGCGCAACGCGGTGACGCTTGGCGCCTGCGCATGGCCCATCGGGTTGGGCACGATACTGACATCCCCGATAATTCTGTTGGTGTCGTCGAAAATGGCAAATTGAAGCCGATCAAAGCTGCCATTGCCCGTGTTCATCCAAACCACAACAAAATTACCATTGTCTAGGCCCGCGACTGCTGGGTCTGACTGGTGGAACAGATCGTCATCATTAACGACAAAGTTCCCACCACGCGCCGTGCCATCCGCATTATAGACCTGCGCCACCACCGCATAGCCCCAAGTATCGCCAGCAGCACCAGATTGATCTTCCCATGTCACTACAAAACCGCCGTCCTGCAGGGACGTAATCGCAGGATTATTTTGAATAACGGTCGTATTGCCCGAATTGACCAAAAACTCGGCGCCCAAAGGCAGGCCATTTGCCCCGTAAACCCGCGCGATGATGCCACCGCTAGAATTGTCCAGCCCCGTGGTGCTGTTATCTGTCCAAGCCACAGCATATCCGCCACCCGTCAGCGCTGTGACCACGGGTTCGATTTGGGCACCGCCCGTGTGCGAATTGACCAAAACCACATCACCCGAAAGCGTGCCATTGGCAGAAAAGCGTTGCAGTTGGATATCGGCCTGCGCACCGCCCGCGACATTGTTATTAAAGAAAACAGCCAAGAACCCACCATCGGCGGTGCCAGACAAAGCGGGCATTTGGCGGATAAAACCTGCCGCTTGGTCATTATTCAGAACAAACTCGGACCCCGCGCGCTGGATACCAAAGGCATCCCCCCTGATCACATCATTGCCGACCCCGCCCAAGACGCGGTCATTGCCCGCGCCGCTGTTGATCGTATCATCGCCCACGCCGCCAAGGACTGTGTCATTGCCCGCGCCGCCAAAGGCCACATCATTGCCCGCGCCGCCATCAAGGCTGTCATTGCCTTCGCCGCCAAAGAGAACGTCCTGATCGAAGCCGCCCAGCAGCGTATCGTTGCCCTCATCGCCCAACAGATTGTCGCTGCCTGCCCCGCCATCAAGGCGGTCATTGCCGCCGTCACCATAAAGCAGGTCATCATCCATGCCGCCATACAGCGTGTCTTGATCTGCGCCGCCATAGGCGCTGTCATTGCCCGCGCCGCCATCGAGCGCATCGCCGCCCGCATCGCCCATCAGCAGATCATGACCTGCCTCGCCCAGCAGCCCGTCTTGGTCGGCCCCGCCAAACAGCGTGTCAGCCCCATCGCCGCCCAGCACCGCATCCGTGCCCGTATCGCCATAGAGCAAATCGCCATCAGCGCCGCCGTAAATAATGTCGCGCCCCGAATCGCCATAGATCGAATCCTCGCCCGCGTTGCCTGCCAGCGTGTCATCGGAGACATCCGAACCAAAGGCACCAAAGCTGCCGCCATAAATGACATCGCCGCCCGTGCCGCCATCGGCCCGATCACGCCCTGCGCCGCCATAGATCGTATCGCCATCGATCCCGCCAAAGATGCTGTCATTGCCGCCATTGCCTTGGGCAATCATCCCGCCTGACAGATCATAAATGGTATCAGCGCCCGAGCCGCCTGTAACTTGGTCATTCCCTTCGCCCGCATAAAGCAGGTTGCTGCCCGCAAAAACATCAATAAGATCATCGCCATCGCCACCATAAATGGTGTTATTGCCAGAGCCGCCATAGACGCTGTCATTGTCAGCTCCGCCATAAAGCAGGTTATTGCCCCCGCCCGAGACGATCAGATCATTGCCTTCATCGCCATAAAGCGTGTCATTGCCCGCCACGCCGCCGACAGTATCATCGCCAAACAAAAAGTCGTCACCCGCGCCGCCATAGAGGCGATCCGCGCCAGCACCGCCTTCTAGATTGTCATTCGCATCGCCGCCAAACAGCGCATCATTGCCATCGCCGCCTTTGACCGCATCCTCATCCACCCCGCCATAGACCGTGTCATTGCCCAGCCCGCCATCGACTGTATCGGCCCCAAAGCCGCCATAGACCACATCTGACCCTGCCCCAGCTGTGATACTATCGCCGCCATCCAGCGTATCACCTGCCCCGCCTGTGGCCGCCACGCTGTCTGCGCCGCCATGGATGGTTTCATTGCCCCCGTCGCCCAAAATCCGATCTGCCCCACCAAGGCCGATGATCACATCATTGCCTGTTTCACCCAGAATGGTTTCGGCATTATTGGTTCCAAGGGTCATCACATACATCCATAAGTTGTTGAAATTGACGCAACAAACACAGACAGGCGCGGCCAAGCGGGGGCCAGCCATAGAAAATCAAACACATCGCGCCCGCAGCAGAACGCAGGCACGCGCGCGCAGCACATGCGCGCGGCGCGTTCTTTACAACTTTATGGATTTTTTCTTAGGCGTCAATCAATCATAGCAGATGATATTGCAACCCAAAGCGGCTCGATTGGTTCGATCCCAACTGAAAGGCGTATAAACCCCAGCGGCACGTGATCGCCCCACCGCGCCCGCCTTTCGCCCGATGTATGCACGCCGCCAAAACTTGTGGCCTGCGCGATCATGGGGCAGCGCGACAAAAACCGCTCGGCCCGCGCCTCATCGGCAAAGGTCATCCCGATCAAAAAGCCAAAGCCAGCCATTTGCCGCCGCGCCAAATCGTGATCGGGATCATCGGGCAGGCCCAGATAGCGCAGGGCCAGCAGCGCCTTGTGGCCCTGCAAACGCCGCGCAATCTCGCCCGCCGAGGCGCACATGCGCGACAGGCGCAGCTCTAGCGTTTCCAGCCCGCGATGCACGAGCCAAGCGTCAAAGGGGCTGGGAATGGCCCCAGACATGCGCCGCCAATCTGCGACCCGTGCCATCAGCGCCGCATCGCGCCCTGCGACATGGCCAAACAAGACGTCACCATGGCCCGCAGGGGCCTTGGTATCGGCGGCCACCACCAAATCCGCGCCCATATCCAGAGGGCGCTGAAGCAGCGGCGTCATCGTGGTATTGTCCACAATCACCTTCGCCCCCGCCGCCCGCGCCCGCGCGGCCACGGCCGAAATGTCGATCACATCCAGCGCGGGGTTGGTGGGGCTTTCGATATAAACCACAGCCGCGCCCGAAAAATCGGCCGCGCCATAGTCTTTGGCGGGCAGAAAAACCACATCCACCCCCAAAGGGCGCAGAAAATGGTCGGCAAAAACGCGGGTGACGTAATAGCCATCACTGGGCAGCACGATGCGCCCGCCGCCCTGAACACAGGCCATCAGCGCCGCCGATATCGCAGCCATTCCCGATGGAAAGGCAAGGCTTGGCGCATCTTCCAGCAGCGTCAACTGCGCCTCGACCTCATCCCAAGTTGGGTTGCCCGCGCGGGTATAAGAATGCCCGCCCGCCTGCACTTGGGGCAAATGATAGGCCGATGACATCACAATCGGCGCGGCAATAGGATCGCCCTGCGCCAAACCTGCCTTGCGATGATGCAGCATCATCGCGGCGCGCTGCAAATCCTCATCGCGCATCGCGCACCCTTTCACATTGGCTTAAACATCCATAGGGCGCTGATGCCCCTAGACCAATTTGGCAGGAAATCCTTCCGCGCGCAAATCTGTGCCCAAAAGGTCTTCCAGCAGCTTGGCAATCATCGGTGATTGCGCCTCGCCCCCATAGGCGGCTTTGGCGGCAATATAGGTCTGCTGCGTCATCGAGGCCAAATCCAGCGGCACGCCAAACTCGCGCCCAAAACCCAAGGCAAAGCCCAAATCCTTCAGCGCCAGATCGATGTTGAAGGCAATATCGTAGCTGCCGTTCAAAATCAGCGCGCCTTCGGTTTCATGCACAAAAGAATTGCCCGAGCTTGCCGCAATCGCATGCCAAGCCTGCGCCAAATCCAGCCCGCCGCGTTTGGCCAGCATCAGCGCCTCGGAGGTGGCCTTTAGGTGAATAAAAGCCAGCATATTGGTGATGACCTTGATAATCGCCGAAGATCCCAGCGGCCCCATGTGGAAAATCTTATCCCCCATGGCCTGCATCGCGCCATGGTGCAGATCAAACAGCGCCTTGCTGCCGCCCGCCAGCATGGTAATTTTACCTTGGGCGGCCAAATGCACCCCGCCTGTGACGGGCAGTTCCATCATCTCATGCCCCGCATCGGATGCGATTTTGGCAAAGCTCAGCACCTCTTCGCGCCCCAAGGTGGACATTTCCACCCAAGAGGCCCCCGCCTTCATATGCGGCAGGATGTTTCGCAGCACAGTTTCCGAAACGCGCGGGCTGGGCAGGCATGTGATGACATGATCGACGCTGGATGCCACCTCTTCGGCGCTGCGGGCCAGTTTGGCCCCCGCCGCCACCAAGGGCGCGGCCAGCGCAGGGTTCAAATCATAGACTGTCAGCCCAAAGCCCGCCTTCAAAAGGCAGCCCGCACAGGCCGCCCCCAAATTGCCAAGGCCGATATATCCGTAATGCATGCTCATGCGTCCTCGCCCCAGCCGACAATCGCCTTGACCTCGCAGAAATCATGGATGCCATAGGCCCCATATTCGCGCCCATTGCCCGATTGCTTATACCCGCCAAAAGGCGCGTGAATATCCCATGCGGGATAGTTCAAATTCACAGTGCCCGCGCGCATCCGCCGCGCCACGGCGCGCGCCTCGTCTATCGGGCCGCTGATATAGGCGGCAAGCCCGTATTCGGTATCATTGCCCACGCGCACGGCCTCGTCCACGCTGTCATAGGGGATCAGCACCAAGACAGGGCCAAAGATTTCCTCGCGCGCGATGGTCATGTCATTGGTCACATCCGCAAAAACAGTGGGGCGCACGAACCATCCGCGATTGACCCCTTCGGGCCGCCCAATACCGCCTGTCACCAGCGTGGCCCCTTCGGCAATGCCTTTTTCAATCAAGCCCTGCACTTTGGTGAACTGCATTTTCGATACAAGCGGGCCCATCATCGTGGCCTCTTGGCGCGGATCACCCACCACGATCCCCTCTGCCGTGGCCTTGGCCGCCGCCACGGCGACATCGCGCGCCGCGCGCGGGATAAACATGCGCGTCGCCGCATCGCAGGACTGGCCCGTATTGGTCATCATCGCCGCCGTGCCATCGGCGACCGCTTGGGCAATATCGGCCGAGGGCAGGATGATATTGGGCGATTTGCCGCCCAGTTCCTGCGCCACACGCTTGACTGTGGGTGCAGCCGCTTGCGCCACGGCAATGCCCGCCCGAGTGCTGCCCGTAAATGACACCATATCTACGTCAGGATGCGATGCCATACGCGCGCCCACATCTGGCCCCGTGCCATTGACCAAATTGAACACGCCCGCAGGCACGCCCGCCGCGTGGCAAATTTCGGCAAACAAAGCGCCAGACAAAGGCGCAATTTCAGACGGCTTTAGCACCATCGTGCAGCCCGCAATCAGCGCAGGGGCCACTTTGCAGACAATCTGGTTCAGCGGCCAATTCCATGGCGTGATCAGCGCGCATACGCCAATACCTTCGTAAATGATGCGCGAGCTGCCTTGAGTTTTCTCCCACACCATGTCTTCGGCGGCCTTAATCGTGGCCTCTAGATGCACTTGGCCCGCCCAAACCTGCGCCTCGCGCGCCCAAGTGATCGGCGCACCCATTTCCATCGACACGGCCTGCGCGATGTCTTCATAGCGCGTATTATACACCTCGAGCAGACGCTTGACCAAAGCGATCCTCTCGGCCACGGGCGTGGTGGAATAGCTGTCAAAGGCCGCCCGCGCCGCCGCTACGGCAGCATCGACATCCTGCGCATTGCCCAAGGCCACTTGCGCCACGATCTCTTCGGTGGCGGGGTTTTCCACCCCCACCAGCGTTTTCGATATCGGGGCCACCCATGCGCCGCCAATGTAAAACTGGGTGATATGTTTCGAGATCATGCGCCCCTCACGAGAAATAGATGTTATACTTGGCCCGAATGGCGGCATCGATCTGCGGATCAATCACATTACCAGCCTTGGCCAGAATGGCATTCTTGCGCGCAATCGCCGCATCAAGCAAGAGCGGCTTGCCCGCCTCGTTCCATTCCTTGGGCGACATGCGGTTGGCCACTTTGGGGTAAATATACTCAGTCTGCATCAGTTTCAGCGTCTGATCGCTGCCCAGATAATGCCCCGCACCGCCCAAACACACCTCTTTCATCGCATCAATACTGGTGGTGTCGGGGGTCACATCAATCCCGCGCACCAAACGCATCGCTTGGCCCAAAAGGTCATCGCCCAAAACCAAGGATTCCAGACAGAACCCCAAAAGCGATGCATGCATCCCCACCGCCTCGTAGCACATATTCAGCCCTGACAGGCCCGCCAGCGAATTGGTGATCCCCTGTTCCCATCCTGCCTGCATATCGGGCAGTTTGCTGTCGGAAATCCCGCTGGCCGCACCGCCAGGCAAATCATAAAAGCGGTGCATTTGCGCACAGCCCGCCGTCAGCAATGCCTGCTCGGCAGAGCCGCCCGACATGGCCCCCGTGCGCAGATCAGAGACAAACGGCCATGTTCCAAAAATGCAAGGCGCACCTTTAACGATAGCATTGGCATAGACCACACCAGCCAAGCATTCCGCCATGGCCTGCACAATGGTCAAGGCAATTGGCGCAGGGCTGGTCGCCCCCGCTTGCCCCGCCGACAGCAGCAACATCGGCATACCGCGCCGAATGCAATCTTCCATCGTAATGCAGGATTCTTCGGCAAACTTCATCGGCGGCACAACGAAGCAATTGGAATTGCTGACAAAAGGCCGCTCGCGCCATTTATCCTCGCCGCCCGCGACCATATAAAGCATATCAAAGCAATCGGCCACATGGGACGGATCGCTAAAGGATGTGCCCACATGTTTGGTCGTGCCCGCAAGGCAACCATAGAGCGTGTTCAAATCCATCTCGCGGTTGTCTACCACATCGCGGCACACCATCGTGCGTTGATAAAAGTGGATATTGTCCAAATTGTCCACCAGCCGCGCCGCATCATACAGATCTTGCGCCGTGCTTTCGCGGTAGTCCAGCGTGATGGGGTCAACGATATGCACCGCCGCCCCCGCTGTGCCAAAATGCACACGTGAGCCTGACAGATGCAGATCATGCTTTGGATCGCGCGCATGCAGCGTGATGCCGCGCGCAGCCACGGCCAGCATGTCTTCGACCAGCGCGCGCGGGAACCGAATACGCCCATCATCACCCTGAATGGCCCCCGCTTCGGTCAGCAATTTCACCCCCGATGGCGGCGCTTGGGAAAGGCCGATCTGTTCCAGCGCATCCAATGCTGCGGCATGAATCTGCGCCATCCCCGCCTCGGTCAGCGGACGATATTGCCCGCCTTCCATACCCGCGCGCACGGGGCGCACATCTTCGGCCAAGGGGGCCGCACGCAGCGCCACCCGCGCCTCGCGCCCACCTGATCTGCGCGCGCGCGCAGGGGCGCATTCATCTGCAATATTTGTATCAATCTCGTTCATCGTTTCGCCTTTCACATTGGCTGAAATATCCCGCAAGGAAGCTGCCAAAGCCTGCTTCAGCAGCGTGGGGGCGCGCAGCCCCCAACTGTCACGCTCGCACGCGCTCGGAGGTCGGGTCATACATCGGCGCAAGCGAGGCAATCGCCTCATGCCGCACCCCCGCCACTTCAATCTCATATCGGCTGGCCAGCACATCCGCCTCGGACTGGCCTGCGCAGGGCACATAGCCCATGCCCACGGCCCCGCCCAAGAAATGCCCATAATTGCCGCTGGTCACAGGCCCCACAATCACACCATCGCGCACCAGCGCCTCGTTGTGAAACAGCAGCGGCTCTGGGTCTTTCAGGCGGAACTGCACCATGCGCCGCGCAAGGCCCGCCGCCCGCTTGGCCTCGACCGCCGCCTGCCCAAGATAGCCCGTTTTCTTGGACGGCACTGTAAAGCCCAGCCCCGCCTCCAGCACATGATCTTCATCTGTGATATCATGGCCCCAGTGGCGATAGGCTTTTTCAATGCGGCAACTGTCCAGCGTGTGCAGCCCGCAGAGTTTCAGCCCCACATCCGCCCCCGCCTCCTCAATCGCCTCGAATATATGCGCGGTTTGATCGGCGGATGCGTAAATCTCCCAGCCCAGCTCGCCAACATAGGTCACCCGATGCGCCCGCGCCACGCCCATGCCAATTTCAATTTCCCGCGCTGTGCCAAAAGGATGGCCCGTATTGCTAAAGTCATTGGGCGAGACTTTTTGCATCACCTCGCGCGCGCGCGGCCCCATCAGGCACAAAACCGACTCCGCCGCCGTCATATCCGTGACCACGGCAAAGGCATCGCCGACATGCGCCCGCAACCACGCCAAATTGCGCTGCAAAGTCGCGCCTGGCACCACCAAAAGATAGGCCGTCTCAGACAGGCGCGTCACCGTCAAATCCGCCTCGATCCCACCGCGTGCATTCAGCATCATTGTGTACACAATCCGCCCCTCGGCCACATCCATCTGGGCCGAACAAACGCGGTTCAAGAACGCACAGGCATCACGGCCCTCAACGCGGATTTTCCCGAAAGAGGTCATATCAAACAGCCCAACGCCCGTGCGCACCGCCATATGTTCGGCGCGCTGGTTGTCGAACCAATTCTGCCGCTTCCAGCTATAGTCATAGGCGCGCGTCTGGCCTGCATTCGCAAACCAATTCGCCCGCTCCCACCCCGCCACTTCGCCAAACACCGCACCGCGCGCGGCCAGATGGTCGTGTATCGGGCTGCGCCGCACCCCGCGCGAGGTTTCCATTTGGCGATAGGGGAAATGGTCGGCATAAAGCAGGCCCAAAGTCTCGGACACACGTTCTTTCAGATATTTCCGATTGCGCTGGAAGGGCTGGGCGCGGCGAATATCCACCTCCCACAAATCAAAGGGCGGCGCGCCTTCCGTGATCCAATGCGCCAGCGCCATGCCAGCCCCGCCAGACCCTGCAATGCCAACCGAATTATACCCCGCCGCAATCCAATAGCCGCCCAGTTCAGGCGCCTCGCCCAGATAATAGCGATCATCGGGGGTAAAGCTTTCAGGCCCATTGAAAAACGTATGAATGCCTGCCGTTTGGAACAACGGCAGGCGCTCGGCCGCCATCTCTAGAATGGGCGCGAAATGATCCCAATCTTCGGGCAGCGTGTCGAACATGAAATCCTCGCGGATGCCCTCCATACCCCAAGGTTTGGCTTTAGGCTCGAACGCCCCCACCATCATCTTGCCCGCGTCCGATTTGTAATAGGCGCATTCATCGGGCACGCGCAAAACCGGCATATGGCCAAGGCCCGCAACAGGTTCGGTGATCAAATAGAAATGCTCGCAGGCATGCAGCGGCAAGGTCACGCGCGATTGCGCCGCCAAATCGCGCCCCCACATGCCCGCGCAATTGACCACGACATCGGCGGCAATATGCCCCGCCGCGCCATCCGCGCCAACATAATCCACCCCTGTTACGCGCCCATCTTTTTGGGATACCCCCGTAACCTTGGTATGCTCAAAAATCTGCGCGCCAGCCATGCGCGCGCCTTTGGCCAGCGCCATGGCGATATTGGCAGGATCGCACTGCCCATCCAGCGGCAAATGCACAGCCCCCACCACGCCATTGATATTCAAATGCGGATACATCGCCTTGGCCTCGGAGGGCGAGATTTCCTGCACATCCACATCAAAAATCCGCGCCACAGTCGCTTGGCGCAGCAATTCCTCATGCCGATGCGCGGTCAGCGCGACCGAGATGCTGCCCACTTGCCGCATCCCCGTCTCAATCCCCGTCTCGGCAGCCAATTTCACATATAAATCGGCCGAGTATTTCGCCAGCCGTGTCATATTGGCCGACCCGCGCAATTGCCCAATCAGCCCCGCCGCATGCCATGTCGTCCCCGAGGTCAGCTGCTTGCGCTCTAGCAGCACAATATCCTTCCAGCCCATCTTTGCCAAATGATAGGCCACCGATGCGCCCGATACGCCCCCGCCAATAATGACTGCGCGTGCATGGTTTGGTATCTGTGCCATCTGATCGCCCTTCTTCTTTTCTTAAATATCCCACGGGGGTGCGGGGGTGTGAAACCCCCGCCTTTGCCGCAAACCCGGCTATGCCCTCAGCCGCGCATTGGCGCTGTCCCATAATGGCGCATCTTCTTGCACCACGGCGGGGTAGCGATGGCCAAAAATCTCGACTTCCAGCTTTTGGCCCGCCACATTCAGATCACGGCGCAGCATGCCCAGCGCGACCGATGCCCCCACCCGATGGCCGAAATAGCCACTGGTGGTTTCCCCGACAATCGTATCGCCTGCCCAGATATTCGACATATAGGGCGCGTCATACTCGGGGCTGTCCACGATCAGCGTGGCAAAACTCTTGGCCACGCCGCGCTGCTTTTCTGCGGCCAAGGCCGCCTTGCCACGAAACGCAGGCTTGGCCCAATCGACAAATCGTTCCAGCCCGCCTTGCAGCACTGTGTAATCGGTCGACAAATCGCCTTTCCACGCGCGATAGCCCTTTTCAATGCGCAAGGAATTCAGGGCAAACATGCCAAAGGGTTTCAGACCCAAAGGCGCACCTGCCGCCATCACCGCATCCCAAACCGCAGGGGTATCGCCCTGCAGGCTGTGAATTTCCCAGCCAAGTTCCCCCGCAAAGGAGACGCGCATCAAGAACACATCGCGCCCTGCAATCTGCGCGCGCTGCCAAGTCAGCCAGCCCTTGGACAGATCAGCATCGCTGACCTGCGCCAAAATCTCGCGCGATTTTGGGCCCGTCAGAATATGGCACGACCATGCCTCGGTCACATCGCGCAGCGCCAGACCCGCAGCCAAATGCCGCCGCAGCCAATCGCCATCATGGCCCTGCGCCGTGGCGGCCGTGATCAAAATCATCTCATCCGCGTCCAGCCGCGCCACGGACATTTCCGTTACAATGCGCCCGCCCTCATCGGCAAAATAGGCCAGACCCACGCGCCCGACATTGGGCAATTTGCCCGTGATTTGCTGGGCCAGCCAGTCTGCCGCCCCCGCGCCCGACAGATGAAAGCGCGAGAACCCCGGCAAATCCAAAATCCCCGCCGCATCCCGAACCGCCTCGCATTCCGCTTTCACCGCCGCATGCCACGGGCCTTTGCGCGCCCAAGTGCGCTGCGCCGCCTCGCTGGTGTCATCCCCCGCCCGCGCATACCACAGCGCGCGCTCCCACCCGTTATAGGGGCCAAATTGCGCGCCCATGGCTGCCGTGCGATCATGCACCGCAGACAATTTCTTACCCCGCCCTTCGGGCCAAGCGTGATGCGGGAAATGAATGGCATATTCGTGGCCATAAACCTCCATCCCTTTGGCAACGCAGTATTTTTCATCCTCGAACCCTGTAAAGCGGCGCGGATCGCAAGACCACATATCCCATTCGGTCGCGCCTTGGGTCACCCATTCCGCCAGCACCTTACCCGCCCCGCCCGCCTGACAAATCCCAAAGGTAAAGACGCAGGCCTCGAACGCATTTGGCACCCCCGGCATTGGGCCAATCAGCGGGTTGCCATCGGGCGTATAGGGGATCGGGCCATTGATGACCTTGGCCAATGGGGCCTTTTCCAAGAGCGGCACGCGCGCCATGGCATCGTTGATATACCATTCCAAACGCTCAAGATCATCGGGGAACAACTGGAAACTGAAATCTTCGGGGAAAGGATCAGCCTCGTCCACCCAATGCGCGCGGCAGTTGCGCTCGTACGGGCCAAGGTTAAAGCCGTTCTTTTCCTGCCGCAGATAATAGCTGCTGTCCACATCGCGCAGCAGCGGCAGTTTGCGGCCTGTTTCTTTTGTGCGCGCCTCGACCTCTGGCACAGTGTCAAAGACCAAATACTGATGGCTCATCACCATCATCGGCAGATCACGGCCAAACATTTTGCCCACTTCGCGCGCATAGTAGCCCGCCGCATTGACCACGATATCGCAGGTGATCTCGCCCTTTGGCGTGGAAAGGACCCATTTCTCGCCCACACGTTTTGCGCCCGTTACGGGGCAAAACCGCTCGACATGCGCGCCCAAATTGCGCGCGCCCTTGGCCAAGGCTTGGGTCAATTGCGCAGGATCAATATCGCCGTCATAGGGATCATAGAGCGCGCCCAGCAGATCATGCGTTTCCACAAAGGGATAAATCGCCTTGATTTCATAAGGCTGCAGCAGGCGCAAATCCATGCCCTGATAGCGGCCCATGCCCACCACGCGGGCAAATTCGGCCATGCGCTCGGCCGTATGGGCCAGCCGCACGGAACCTGTGACATTGTAATTCATCGGATAATCCACCGCCTCGCCAAGGCCGCGGTACAGCTGCGCCGAATAGCGCTGCATATTCATAATCGACCAACTGGATGAAAAGGTGGGCACATTGCCCGCCGCATGCCATGTCGAACCTGCGGTCAACTCGTTCTTTTCCAGCAGAACGCAGTCCTTCACCCCTGCCAAGGCCAGATGATACAGACACGAGGCCCCAACAGCCCCGCCCCCGATTACCACCACCCGCGCAAAGCTTGGAAAATTTGACATGATCGCGCCCCATATTCGCCGTAATACGCGGCCACCATCGCCCAGCCAAAAATGTCTTTCAATCGCCCAAATTCGGCCCTATTGATCGATAAAATCGATCAGACAACCAATACAACCAGGAGCCGTCATGCAAACCGAATTGATCGACACGTTTTTGGATCTGGTCGAAACCCGCAGCTTTCATCGCACGGCAGAACGGCTGAATGTCACCCAATCAACGATTTCGGCCCGCGTTCTGGCGCTCGAGGAAAGCGTGGGCGCGCGGCTGTTCACAAGATCGCGCGCAGGCACGAACCTGACAACCGAAGGGCTAAAGTTTGAATCGCACGCGCGCGGGATGCGCCATGCATGGCGCGAGGCGCAGCGCGCCGTCTCGGCCAGCGGCACCAAGGCGCTGAACCTGCGCATCGGCATCCAGCACGATCTGGCCACGGGCGAGAGGGGCCAGCAAATCGGCAATTGGATCGCGTCCTTTCGCAAGGCGCTGCCCGAATGCGGCTTTTACATCGAACCTGACTACTCCGCCCAAATGTGCAACGACATTGCGCGCGGAATTTTGGACTTTGCGGTGATCTTCACCCCGCAATCGCATGCCGATTTGCACATCGCCTCTGTAGGCGAGGTCAGCTATCGGCTGGTCTCCTCGCAGGGCAATAAGCGCGCCGATTTGTCGGCAGACAGCTACATCCGCGCCTCTTTTGCCCCTGCTTTTGACAGTATCCATGCCGCCGCCCTGCCCGAAATGGCAGGGGCATCGCTGGCATCGGGGCAAAATGCGGCAATGGTTGGGCTGCTGACGGCCATGGGCGGGGCGGGATTTGTGATGGAGGACAGCGCCGATGCGCTGATCGCCACGGGGCGCTTTCACATGGTCAAAGATGTCGAACCCATCACCCAGCCCGTTTATGGCGTGGTGCATTTGCGCCACCGCACATCTGGTATGCACAAAAGGCTCGCCCAGATCGTGCAGCGCAAAATGGCCCAGTCGCGGTTGTTGGCCGCCTAGGCCAGAATAACGCCCACCACCACCATCATCAGCCCAAGGCCAGACAGGGCCAGCGCGCCCAGATTCCACATTAAGGCGCGCTGCATGGCCGCGCGCAGGGCGGCATCATCCATCCCCGCACGGCGCGCGCGCATCACCAGCACCGCCGAATAGATCAGCCCAATCAGGCCCACCAGCGTCACCCCTGCCCCGCCCCAAATCAGATAGTCCATGCTGCCCCCCTGTGCCCGCCTTCCCCATCCCTAGCGCGCAAAACCCAGCGCTTCAAGCGCCGCGCACCCTTGATCCTGCCCGCCCATCCGCTTAGGTATCGGCCTGCAGAAATCACAGGAGCGCCCGATGAACACCTCGCCCGATAGTTACAATGTCGCCGCCGACGAATTGCGCCAGTTCATCGAACGCATCGAACAGCTTGACGCGGAAAAACGCGATCTGGCCGAACAGCAAAAAGAAGTGATGGCCGAGGCGAAAGGGCGCGGCTATGACACGAAAGTCATGCGCAAAGTCATCGCCCTGCGCAAACGCAAACCCGACGAGATTGCCGAAGAAGAGGCGATCATGGATATGTATAAATCCGCCCTAGGCATGAGCTGATGCCCAGCAAGGGGGCTTTTACAGCCCCCTCGCGCTGCGCGCGTACCCCCGTAGGATACTTGCAAAAAGAAGAAGCCGCTTTTTGCCAATCTTTCGGCCAAAAATCAGGCGCAAGCCCTTCTTCTTTTCACAAATATCCTCGGGGGGGCGCGCAGCGCGGGGGGGCGAGCCCCCCCTGACCGCCTAGGGCTGGATAAAGGTCACTTTGCCTGCCGCGATGATCTTGGCCACGTCTTCCTCATAGATTGAGGTCAGATCATCGACCATATCTTGATCCCATGTCGGCATCTCGATCGCCTGTTCAATCCGTTCGGGCAGGGCGAATTTATCCAAAAAGGCCGAGACGATTTTGCGGCGCTGTTCGATCGTGGCGGGCGGGCGGGTTTCGATATAGGCCTGCATGCGCGACAGCCCTTCGCCTGACATCAGCATAGCCAACAATTCGGTTTCGCCCACCAAGGGCAGATCGGCGGGCAGGCCTGCGACAGATCGCAGCACTTCGGGCCAGATCAGCGGCGTGTCTTCATCGCACCAAACAGTCAATTGGGCCGTGGGGTTGGTTTCCAAAATTCGGGCAATCACATAAGACCAGCGCAATTCATACGGATCACTGCCCGCCAAAAAGGCATCATAGCTTTCGGGTTTATTGCGCCGATACAACAGCGGCAGCATCGTTGCGGGGTTGCGCAGGGCCAAGCAGAATTCGACCTCGTCTTCGGGGAAGAGGTTGGAAAAGGCGCGCACCCTCTCGCCCGCGGCGGGATAGAGCGTTTCGCGCAAAACATAAGGCGGCAAGGCCAAAAACCCATCCCAAGAGAACAGCACCCGCTCGGCCGAACTGTCGCCCAGAATCTGGCCCAAGACCTCTTCTTGCTGCTCGGCGCTCGCGGGTTTGCCGCGCAACTTGATCGCCAAATCGCGCAGCAAGGCGCGGTAAATCTTTGGGTCGGGCACGGCCACGCCTTCGGCCGCCAAGGCCTGTCTGTTGGCGGCAAGGCAGTTTAACAGGCGCCCTTCATCGGTAAAATGGGCGCCGAGGTGATATACGATTTGCATCTGAGAGGTGTTCTGCTGATCATTTACTCGCCCAAACTATAAGCCGCCTTTCTGGACATGCAATGCGCATTGCGTTAGCCATGGGCGCTATGGCCATGCAGACCCCACCCTTTCCCATTTTGCCGCGCCGCACCGCCCGTTTTCCAAGCCTTTGGACACTGGCGGCTGTGGCGGTTGGCGCAGTTGTGATCGCACCCATGCTGTCCATTCTATGGCTGGCCCTTGCGCCAAGCGAGCCGATTTGGGGCCATTTGCTGCAAACTGTGTTGCCGCGCTATTTCTTTACCACGCTGCGCATGATGCTGGCGGTTGGGCTGCTGGCCGCAATCATGGGGGCTGGGGCGGCGTGGCTGGTGACGTTGTATCGCTTTTGGGGCAGCCGCGCGCTGTCGGTGCTGCTGCTGTTCCCGCTTGCGATCCCCGCCTATGTTGGGGCCTACGCTCTGGTTGACAGTCTAGATTATGCAGGCTGGGTGCAAACCGCATTGCGCGCCAGTTTTGGCTGGCACAGCGCACGCGATTATTGGTTCTTCGAAGTGCGATCCGAAGGCGCGGCGGCGCTGGTTTTGGCCTTTGCGCTGTATCCTTACGTCTATCTGATGGTGCGCGCGGCGCTGCGCGAGCAGGCAGGTGGCGCGCTGGAGGTGGGGCGCGCCTTAGGGCTTGGCCCGATGGCCTTGTTCTGGCGCCTTGGCCTGCCGATTCTGCGCCCTGCCTTGGCGGCAGGCACGGCGCTGGTGATGATGGAAACAGTGGCCGATTTCGGCACCATGCAGCATTTTGGCGTGCAAACCCTGACAACGGGGGTTTTTTCGACATGGCTGGGCCAAGGCAATGTCGGGAGCGCTGCGCAGATTGCCCTGCTGATCCTAACGCTGATTGGCCTTTTGTTTGGCTTCGAATTGGTCTCGCGCAAAGGCGCGCGTTTTCACGGGCAGGGCCGCAGCCAGCGGCCAATCACACCGCGCGTGTTGACAGGCTGGCGCGCAGGGTTGGCCTTTGGCGTGGCGGCGCTGCCCTTTGGCTTTGGCTTTGTGCTGCCCGTGCTGGTGATGGCGGCCTTGTCGCTGTCTGCGCCCGCTGTTTGGCTGCAACCGGGGCTGGTCGAGGCGGCGCTGAACACCGCGCTGGTGGGCGGGTTGGCCGCGATCATCACAGTGGGGGCTGCTGTGATTTTGGTCTTTGGCCTGCGCATGGGCCATGGCGGGCTGATGCGGGTGCTGCTGCCCGTGACCGCCCTTGGCTATGCGGCACCGGGGGCGGTTTTGGCCTTGGGCCTGCTGATCCCGCTTGCCGCGATGGATCATCATTTGGCCGATGGGGTGCTTGCGCTGACTGGCCATGATCCGGGGTTGATGATCACAGGCACAGCGGCCGCGATTGTGCTGGCCTATGCGCTGCGCTTTTTTGGCATTGCCCAAGGCGCCGTCGACAGTGCCTTTGGCCGCCAATCGCCAAACCTGCCCCATGCCGCGCGCAGCCTTGGGCGCAGCCCGCGCGCGGTGCTGATGTCCGTCCATCTGCCGATTATGCGCGGATCCATCGCAGGGGCCCTTTTGGTCGTGTTCGTTGATTGCGTCAAAGAACTGCCCGCCACGCTGATGCTGCGCCCGTTCAATTTCAACACCCTGTCCACACGCGTCTATGAACTGGCCTCGCTCGAGCACCTCAGCGAAGCCGCCCCCGCCGCGCTGATCGTTATGGCCATGGGCCTTGCCGCCACGCTGCTGCTGGCGCGATCGATCAAATCCAGCGAAAACTGATCACCCCACCCTTGCACCTTTGCCGCCAAGCAGGTATTTGACAGGCACTGCCCTTATAGCTCAGTTGGTAGAGCACCTGATTTGTAATCAGGGGGTCGCGGGTTCAAGTCCTGCTGGGGGCACCATTCCTTTTCCACCCACCGCGCTAAAGCGCCGCCACGCGGGCTGCAAAATCCTCGCCGCGTTTTTCGAAATTTGGATATTGGTCAAAAGAGGCCGCCGCAGGGGCCAGCAGAACGACATCGCCCGCCTCGGCCTCGGCCGCAGCCAAAGCGACTGCGCGTTCCATCGTCTCGCATATCTCATAGGGAGTTTCGCCCAGTTGCAGCGCAAATTCCCGCGCTGAATGGCCAATCAGATAGGCCTTCACAACTGCACCAAGATGGGGCGCAAGGGCGGCGATCCCGCCCTCTTTACCCATGCCGCCCGCAATCCAGCGGATGCGGTCAAAGGCCTGCAGCGCCTTGGCCGCGCTGTCCACATTCGTGGCCTTGCTATCGTTGACAAACCGCACACCGCCCCTTTCGCGCACCAATTGGCTGCGATGGGGCAAGCCTGCAAAGCTGTGCAGCGCCGCCTCGATCTCGCGCGGGGCAAGACCCAGCGCACGCGCCGCCGCATAGGCCGCGCAGGCGTTTTGGTGGTTATGCGCGCCCGGAAGCCCGTTGATTGCGCGCAAATCAATCGAGGCCACCTGCTTGCCGCGCCGCCATTCGGCCAAAAACCCCTTGCGGGCAAAAACGCTCCACGCGAATGCGTCCAGTTTTTGGCCCGATGATATGCGGATCACCCTGTCATCTTGCGCACCTGTCGCCAGTTGATTGGCCAAAAACACGCCCTCGCCTTCGTCCACGCCCACGATGGCACGATCAGGGCCACCTTCGGTCAAAAGCCGCCGCTTGGCCGCAAAATAGCCGCCCATGCCGCCGTGCCTGTCCAGATGGTCTGGCGAAAGGTTGGTGAACACCGCCACATCGGGCGTCAAGGCGCGGGCCAGTTCGGTTTGATAGCTGGACAATTCCAGCACGATCACCTCGCCATCCTGCGGCGGATCAATCGACAAAACCCCCGTCCCGATATTGCCCGCCATCTGGGTGGGGCGGCCCGCCTGCTGCAAGATATGGTGGATCAGCGCGGTCGTGGTCGATTTGCCATTGCTGCCCGTCACGCAAACCACGCGCGGCGGCGTGTCAAAGGCGTCCCACTCCTCGCCGCCAAAACTGGCGAAAAACAGGCCGATGTCATTATCAACAGGAATGCCCAGCCCCATGGCGGCCGCGATGATTTTATTGGGCGCAGGGTAAAGATGCGCAATCCCGGGCGAGACGATCAGCGCGGCCATCCCGTCCAGCGCGCTGGCCTTGCCCAAATCGGTGCAGGCAACCCCTTCGGCTTCGGCCTTGCTGCGCGCTTCAACGCTGTCATCCCATGCGCGCACCACGGCCCCACCTGCCGCCAGTGCCCGCGCCGTGGCAAGGCCCGACCGCCCCAATCCCAGCACGCCCACAACCGCCCCCACATATCCCCGCACAGGTATCATCTTCGGCCCCCTTTTTCCCAAGTGATACGCGCCAAGGCCCCAAAGGAAAAGGCCCAGCGCGCCGCTTCTTCTTTTGAAAAATATCCTCAGGGGGTGAGCGAAGCGAGGGGGCGCGAGCGCCCCCTTGTCCCAGCAAGCGCAGGCGCGCCTAGCGCACCTTCAGCGTGGCCAGCCCAATCATTGCCAAAATCAGGCTGATAATCCAAAATCGGATCACGATCTGCGGCTCTGCCCAGCCTTTTTTCTCGAAATGGTGGTGGATCGGGGCCATCAAAAACACGCGCCGCCCCGTGCGTTTGAAATAGGCGACTTGGATGATCACCGACAGCGCCTCAACCACGAACAGCCCGCCCACAATGGCCAGAACAATCTCGTGCTTGGTGCATACGGCGATGGCCCCCAAGGCCCCGCCGAGGGCAAGGCTGCCCGTATCGCCCATGAACACTGCCGCAGGGGGGGCATTATACCACAAAAACCCAAGGCCCGCGCCAAACAGGGCAGAGGCGAAAATCAACAGCTCCCCCGTGCCTGGCACGTAATGCACGCCAAGATATTCGGTGAAATTGGCGTTGCCCACCACATAGGCGATGATGCCCAGCGTGCCTGCTGCAATCATCACGGGCATAATCGCCAGCCCGTCCAGCCCATCGGTCAGATTCACCGCATTGGCCGCGCCCACGATCACAACCATGCCAAAGGGCAGGAAAAACCACGACAGATTGACCAGCACATCTTTGAACAAGGGCACGGCCAATTGATACGACAGGCCCGCAGGGTGAAAGGCCGCCGCCGCATAGGTGGCCAGCAGCGCAATCGCCAGCCCTGCCGCCATGCGTACACGGCCCGAGACGCCTTTGGTATTTTGCTTGGACACTTTGGCGTAATCATCGGCAAAGCCAATCAGGCCAAAGGCCGTGGTCACCATCACCACAATCCACACATAGGGACTGTCCAGACGCGCCCAAAGCAGCGTTGCCACCATCAGCGCCGACAAAATCAGCAGCCCCCCCATCGTGGGCGTTCCCGCCTTGGAAAAATGGCTTTCTGGCCCATCATCACGGATCGGCTGGCCCTTGCCCTGTCTGCGCCGCAGCAAATCAATCAACGGGCGGCCAAAGACAAATCCAAACACCAGCGCGGTGACAAATGCCATGCCTGCGCGAAAGCTGATATATCGGAAAAGGTTGAAAAAATCGCCACCATCTGAAAATTCGGCCAGCCAGTAAAACATTATGCCTCTCCCTTATCGCTGGATGCTGACTGCCCCAATTTGCGCAGGGCGTCAACAATCAGCGCACATTTCGTCCCCTTCGAGGACTTGACCAAAATCACGTCGCCCGCATCGATCAACCCGCGCGCGCGCGCCGTCAATTCCGTGGCCTCGCCCACCCATTCGCCGCGCTTTGCCCGTGGCAGGGCCTGCCACAGCGCCTGCATGCGCTGGCCGACACAATGGATGGTATCCATGCGCTCTAGGGCGGGATGCTGCGCAATCGCGGCATGCAGCGCCAATTCATCTGCGCCCAGTTCCAGCATATCGCCCAGCACAGCAATGCGCCGCCCATTGCCCACGCGCCCGACATTATGCTTTGGGCTAGAGGCCGCCAGCACATCCAGCGCCGCCGCCATCGAGGCGGGATTGGCGTTGAACGCATCATCAATCAGATCAAAGGTCAGCCCTTCGATGGGATCCATCACAATGGTCTCGCGCCCGCCGCGCCCTGCGGGGGGGCTCCATGTGCCCAAATCATTCAAGGCAATCATGCGATCCAGCCCCAAAGCATCGGCCACCGCCACCGCGCCCAAGGCATTTGCGGCAAAATGCGCGCCCATCACCGACAGTTTAAACAGCATCGGGCGCGCCTTATGCATGGCCTGCACCACAGTTGCGCCATTGGCAAAGGCGGTGCGCGTCAAGAGGTAATGCGCCGCCTCTGATGGGCCAAAGGTCACAATCTGCGCATCCACGGCGCGGGCCTTGTCCAGCAGGATATCGGACAATTCAGGCGCAAGATCACCGCCAAGGGGCAGCACCGCCACCCCGCCCACGCGCAGCCCATCCAAGATACTGGCCTTTTCATGGGCAATCCCCGTTAGGCTGCCAAAGGCCTCGAAATGCGCGGCGGCAACGGTGGTGATCATCGCCACATCCAAATCTGCCATGCGGGCCAAGGGCGCAATCTCGCCCGGGCCACTCATGCCAATTTCAATCACAGCAAAATCGGCATCGGGCGCCATCCGTGCCAAGGTCAAGGGCACGCCCCAATGGTTGTTATAGCTGGCTTCGGCGGCATGAACGCGGCCCTGCCCGCCCAAAATGCTGCGCAGCATTTCTTTGGTCGATGTCTTGCCAACCGAGCCTGTGATCCCCACCACCCGCGCCGTGCTGCGCGCGCGGGCAAATCGGGCAAGCGCCTGTAATCCTTGCAAAACATCTGGCACGATCAGCAGGCGCGGATCATCTGCCATGCCGTCTGGTCTGCGCGAGACCAGCGCCGCCGCCGCCCCTTTCTCAAAGGCTACGCGCACAAATTCATGGCCATCGCGCTGCGCCTGCAGCGCCACAAACAAATCACCCGCAACCAGCGTGCGGGTGTCAATCGACACGCCCGTGGCGCGCCAATCGCCTGATGTTGCCCCGCCTGTTGCCAGCGCTGCATCCTGTGCTGTCCACATCATATCACCCCATCTAGCGCGGCAATCGCAAGGCTTGCCTGTTCTACATCATCAAAGGGATAGACAGTGCTGCCGATGGTCTGGCCTGCCTCATGCCCTTTGCCCGCAATCAGCAGCGCATCGCCCGCCTGCAGCGCATCCACCCCGCGCAAAATCGCCTCGGCGCGGTCGCCAACCTCGCGCGCCGTGGGGCAAGCGGCCAAAATCGCCGCGCGAATGGCCGCAGGGTCTTCGCTGCGCGGGTTATCATCGGTGACAATCTGCATATCGCTGTAGCGCGCAGCCGCAGCCCCCATCAAAGGGCGTTTGGTGGTATCGCGGTCGCCGCCTGCACCAAAGACAATCACAATCCGCCCCATCACATGCGGGCGCAGCGCTTGGGCCGCGGTGGCAATGGCATCGGGCGTATGGGCGTAATCGACAAAAACCGCCGCGCCGTTTTTGCGCCGCCCTGCCAATTGCATGCGCCCGCGCACACCTGAAAGCTGCGGCAGCACGGCCATCACCTCGCCCACAGCGCCGCCAGAGCCAATCACCAGCCCCGCCGCTAGGGCGACATTTTCCGCCTGAAACCCGCCGATCAAGTTCAGGCGCACCTGATAGGGCCGCCCTTCCCATGCAAGGCGCAGCTCTTGCCCACTGGCATCAAATCTTTGGCCGATAATCTGCAACGTGGCCGCATCATCTGCCCCCACAGTGATCACCCGCTGTCCGCGCGCGGCGGCAATTTCGGCCACGGCAATGCCTTTGGCATCGTTGATATTGACCACGGCCACCCCATCTTCGGGCAAAAGGCGGCTGAACAGGGCGGTTTTGGCGCGAAAATACGCGTCGAGTGTTTTGTGATAATCCAAGTGATCTTGGCTAAAATTGGTAAATCCCGCCGCGCGCAGATGCACCCCATCCATGCGGTGCTGATCCAGCCCATGCGAGGATGCCTCCATCGCCGCATGGGTCACCCCTTCGCTTGCCGCGCGGGACAAAAGCGCATGCAGCGTGATCGGATCGGGGGTGGTGTGGGCCGATGGGGCCGAAATCGCGCCTTCGACCCCCGTTGTGCCGATATTGATGGCCGCATGCCCCAGCCCAGCCCAGATTTGGCGGGCAAAGGTTGCCACGGATGTTTTGCCATTCGTGCCCGTGACCGCCACCATCACCGAAGGCTGCGCGCCAAACCACAACGCGCAGGCGCGCGCCAGCGCCTCGCGCGGGTCATCCAGCACCACCAGCGCCGCATCACTGCCCGCCAGCGCCGCGGCGGCACGTTCTGCCCCTGCGCGGTCGGTCAGTATCGCGGCCGCGCCCGATTGCAACACCTGCGCGATATACTGCGCGCCATGGGCATGGCTGCCCGCAAGCGCGGCAAACAGCGCCCCCTGCCCAGCAAGGCGGCTGTCTGTGGCCAGCCCTGTGATCCAAGGATTGCGCCCTGCCTGCGCGGTCAAACCCAAATCAGACAGCCGCTTTGGCGCGCGGGGGGGGGAAGTGTCGGTCATTCGTCATCCTGCCAGTTTGCGCCGAACCCTGCGCTAATTGTTAACGGGCAGTATCGCAGGTTCCGCAGCAGGATCAACCAAGGGCCGCAGCCCCAGCAGCGGCGCAGTGCGGCGAATGATTTCTGCGGCCACGGGAACTGCCGTCCAACCTGCGGTGCGTTTTACCTTTGCGCCCGAGGATTCGACAGGTTCGTCCAGCGTGACAATCAGCACATATTTCGGATCAGAAATAGGAAAGACCGATGCAAAAGTATTGATGACCTTATCCTGATAATAGCCGCCGCCCTTTTTCACCTTATCGGCCGTGCCCGTTTTGCCGCCCACCTCATATCCTGCCACATCCCCAAGGCTGGCGGTGCCTTCGGTCACCACGCGGCGCAGCATGGTCAGGGCCGCATCTGCCGCCGCTTCTGACAAGACTTGCGGGCCGATATAGGGCGCGTCTTGGTGCAAAATCGTGGGTTTGACCAGCCGCCCGCCATTGGCCAGCGTGGCATAGGCGGCGGCAAGGTTCATCGGGCTGCCCGAAATACCATGCCCGTAAGATGCCGTAATCGTAACGATTTCGGGCCAACGATCAGGGCGCAGCGGCTTGGCCGAAGGGGCCTCGATCAATTCAACGGGCGAGGGATCGAACAGGCCAAGCGCCTTGAGAAACGCTTGCTGGCGCTCGCCGCCAATCATCAGCGCGATATGGGCCGTGCCGACATTGGATGATTTGGCAATCACATCGGAAACCGACAACAGCGGGCCATAATTCTTGTCTTCAAATTCCTTGATCTGATGACTGCCCCAAATCATCGGCGCATTGGCATCGACCATCGTATCGGGGTTGACCAGACCCAAATCCATCGCTTGGGCAGCGGCAAAGATTTTGAAGGTAGAGCCCAATTCGTATATGCCCTGCACGGCGCGGTTAAACAGCGGGCTGTCATCGGGGTTGCCCGTGACGGGGTTGGCAGGCCGATCATTGGGATCAAAGCTTGGCCCTGCGGCCAGCGCCACAATCTCGCCTGTTGCGACCTCCATCAAAATGGCCGCGCCGCCCTTGGCCGAGAGCATGGAAATCCCCGTCTTCAGCACTTCTTCCACTGTGGTCTGCACTGTCAAATCCAGCGACAGAACCAGCGGCTTGCCCGCCGAAGCAGGGTCGCGCAGGCGCGCATCCATGGCTTTTTCTACGCCTGCCACGCCAATCACCTCGGCGCTGTCCACGCCTTCGGCACCAAAACCAGCCCCGCCCAAAACATGGGCGGCAAGTTGACCATTGGGGTAAAGGCGCATCTCGCGCGCGCCAAACAACAATCCCGGATCGCCAATTTCATGCACCGCCTGCATCTGTTCGGGCGAGAGCGTGCGGCGCACCCATAAAAAGCTGCGCCCATCGGTCATGCGGCGCAGCAGCGCCGCCTCGTCCAATTCGGGGAAAAGGGCTGCCAATTTCTGGGCCACATTGGGCGGGTCCACCAAATCGCGCGTCTGGATATACAGCGCATGGGTCGACAGGTTGGTGGCCAGCACATTGCCATTGCGATCGACAATATCGGCGCGGCTGGCATTGATGCTGGGGCCAATCTGGGCCGAGCGCGGCTCGGCAGGCTCGGATGCGGCCAATTTGCCCATTTGCAGCGCAATCAGCGCATAGGCCGAAAAGAACGCCGCTGCCAGCAAGAAGATCCGCGCCTGCGACTGGTGGCGCTGCGCCTCGCGCAGGGTGTGATGGCGCAGGGCAAGGTTTTCTTGTTCAATCCGATCAGGGTTTGCACCGCTGGCGCGGGCCTGCAAAATTCGGGCAAGAGGGCGTAGGGGAATGCGAGTCATGGCTGTCCGTTGGGCGCAACTGGGGCAGGAAGGGCGGTCAGATCAGGCGCGCTTTGGCCAAGGCCCAACTGCGCAGAGGCATCGGGCGGGCCAAGCAGGGCATCGGGCGCGGGATAGGCAATGTCTGATGCCGCGCCAAACTGTGTCGGCTCCATCGGGAACAGGCCCAAACGATCGAAATTCAGCGTCACCAATTCGCGCAGCCGATCAGGGCGGTTTAAAAAGGCCCACTCGGCGCGTTGCACGGCCAAAGATTCGCGCAAAACAGCGATTTCATCTTGCAAATCCGACACTTGGCGCAGCGCATCTTGCGTGGCATAGTTTTCGCGGTAGGCCCATGCCCCAAGCCCAATCAGCCCCAAAAACCCCACAACGTAAATGACAGGGCGCATCACCGCCGCCCCCTGCTGGGCCCAGTCTCGGGCAAGTGCGGCGCGTCCAATTCGGCCCCTGCCAGCGCCTGCGCGGGGGCATCGGTGCGCCGCGCCACCCGCAATTTGGCCGAGCGCGCCCGCGGATTTTCAGCCAGTTCCGCATCATCAGGGCCAATGGCCTTGCGCGTGATCAATTCAAACCGCGCTGTGGTTTTGCCCGCCTCGGGCGCATAGCGGTTGGTGTTGGGCGCATCCCCTGATGCGGTTTGGAAAAAGCGTTTGACCACGCGATCTTCTAATGAATGAAAGGTGACAATCGCCAGCATGCCCCCTGGTTTGAGCGCGCGCTCGGCTGCCGAGAGGGCGGCCACTAGCTGGTCAAACTCGCCATTGACCGCAATGCGCAGCGCCTGAAAACTGCGGGTGGCAGGATGGCTTTGGCCAGGTTTTGGGCGGGGCAGGCATTTGGCGATGATCTCGGCCAGTTCCAGCGTGCGGGTGATAGGGGCGCGGGCGCGCGCCTCGACAATGGCGCGGGCAATGCGGCGCGCGGCGCGTTCCTCGCCGAAATGAAACAAAATATCCGCCAGCGCCGATTCAGAGGCGCTGGCCACCATATCCGCCGCCGAAGCCCCGCTTTGCCCCATGCGCATATCCAGCGGGCCATCTTTTTGAAAGGAAAAGCCGCGTTCGGCTTGGTCGATCTGCATCGACGAGACGCCCAAATCCAGCACCACGCCATCGAGCGCCGCATCTGCCAGAACATCCAATTGCGAAAACGTGCCAAGGCGCAGCACCAGCCTTGGGCCAAATTCGGCCTGCATCGGGGCCGCCGCCGCAATGGCGGTTTCGTCGCGGTCAATGCCAATCACCTTGGATGCGCCCGCCATCAGCAGCCCGCGCGCATAGCCCCCCGCACCAAAGGTGCCATCCACCCAAACCCCCGCCACAGGGGCGACAGCGCCCAGCAAGGGGCGCAGCAAAACGGGAATATGCGGGGCGCGCGCAGGATCATGGGCTGGCGCAAGCGGTATGCCCATCACCCCGCCCTCGCCGCCCTGCCCACAAGGGCCAAAGGATCAATGCCATCATCGTCATCATCGCCAAATTCGGCGTCATAGACCTCGCGGCGATACAGCTTAAAGCGGTTGGTATAGCCTGCAAAGGCCGCCTCGCCTGCGATATCCCCTTCGGCAAAGCCCATCTTTGCGCGCACCTTAGCAGGCAGCACGATGCGCCCATCAGGTTCAATTTCCACCATGACCGAGCGCGAGATCAAATCACGCTCTGCGCGGTCACGTTCGGGCGATCCCAATTCCATGGCTTCGATTTTTTGTGCCAGCGCATCCGCGCCCGCCTTGGAATAGCATTCCACAAAATTGCGCTTGGCCCCGCCATAAACCATGTAAACGCGCGGGCGGGGAAATTCGGGCGATGACGGGTCTTCAGATTCCAGAATACGGCGAAAAGCGGCAGGAATGGATACCCGCGCTTTGGCATCTACCTTCTGGTAGAACTCGCCTCTGAACGCCTCGCTGGCCACGGCCAGTTGCTCCTGTCATCTGGGGCCAAGTGTGAAACCTTGGGCCCCGAAAAAGAAAAGACGGGCCGAGCTGCTGCCACTGCTCGACCCGTCGCCTGTCCCATCGCTGGGCGTCCTGCTGCGCCGACCATCTGGGGAATGATGTCTGCTCGCCAGCGCGCCGGATCTGAATATCGGAAAGGCGGATGCCTGAATGAAAACTGCCTCAGATTTTTTCGGTTTACGGGGTCTTTCGTGCGCCCCTTACCTGTCTTTGCCGCTTTCCGATGGGATATCTATGCCATGGGCGGGCATGGGATGCAATGGGTTTTTTTGGGAAACGGCGGAATATCTGGTTTACGGCAAGGGTTTAGCACAAGATCTAGTAGGCTGTGAATCAATATATCGGCCATTTTTGGCCGATTTCGGCCTTTCAACCGCAATATCTTGTGATGCACCCTTGACGCGAAAATTTTTGCATTTTTTGCGATTCTGGCCGAAACCGCGCCGTTTCGGCCCCATTGCCCCGCGCCTGACGCTGCTCTTGCCCCAGATTTGGCGGTGATTCAAACAAAAAATCGGGCGCATGGCCCGATTCTTCCGCATTCTCCCATGAAATCCCAAATCACCCCGCGCGGGCGCTTGCGCAAAGGTGGCGCGCGGCGCAGCCCCCTCCTCAGGCCATCCCGCCTGCGATCAGGCGCTCGGCAAGGCGGGCATAGGCCGCGCTGGCGGGGCTGTCTCCCAGTGCAATGGGCGTGCCTGCATCCCCTGCAAGGCGCACATCGATTGACAGCGGCAATTCGCCAAGAAAGGGCAGATCCAGACGCTGCGCCTCGGCGGCCACGCCGCCATGGCCGAACAAATGCGCCTCGTGGCCGCAATTGGGGCAGATATAGGTGGACATGTTTTCAATCAGCCCCAAAACAGGCGTTTTCAGCTTGGCAAACATATCCAGCGCCTTGCGCGCATCCAAGAGCGCCACGTCTTGCGGGGTGGATACCACAATCGCGCCAGAAAGTTGGGTGCGCTGGCACAGCGACAGTTGCACATCGCCCGTGCCAGGTGGCAGGTCGATGATCAGCACATCCAACCTGCCCCATGCGACCTGCGTCAACAATTGCTGCAACGCGCCCATCAGCATTGGGCCGCGCCAAATCACCGCCTCATCCTCGCGCAGCATCAGGCCAATCGACATCATCGTCACGCCATGCGCCTGCAAGGGTTCGATGGTCTTTCCGTCAGGGCTGGCGGGGCGTTTGTTCACCCCCATCATGCGCGGCTGGCTGGGGCCATAGATATCAGCGTCCAAAAGGCCCACGCGCCGCCCTGCCCGCGCCAAGGCCACGGCAAGATTCGATGACACCGTCGATTTGCCAACGCCGCCCTTGCCCGACCCCACCGCGATAATGCGCGAGATGCCCGCAATGGGTGCAGGGCCGCCCTGATGCGGGGTGGGATGCTGGCCAATCTTTACGCCGCCGCCCTGCGCGCCAAGGTTTGGTGGCGCGGCTTGGGGCGCGGATTTGGCCGCAGGGCCATGCGCCGTCATCACGATTTGCACCGATGTTACGCCTGCCGCAGCCTTTAGGGCCGCCTCGGCCTGCGCAGCGGCAGGTTGCAGGGCGCGCGCCTCTTCGGCATCTGCCGCCTCGATGACGAATCGCACCGCACCGCCCTGAATATCCAAGGCCCGCACCACATCACGCGCGGCCAGCGAGCGACCATCGGGCGTTAAGATTGTGTCCAGAATGGTAAATACAGCGCTGCGATCTACGGTCATGCTATGCTCCTTGCCTACCTGTGCCAACTTGTGCGTTTTTCCCAAAAGAACAAGGCCAAAGCAGCATCGCGCCGCCACCTTTGCAGTCGCAGCATTTGCCATTGCCGCAAGGCAAAGTTCGCATTCTGCACATTTCTTGTGCGAACACATTGTAATTTATGACAAATTCATGACGGCCAGCCATGCGCACGCTGCATGGCGGCATTGCGCCTGCGCGGGATTGTGCAGGTGCAGCATAAGGGGCATATTGCCCTCATCAGCGCAAGACAAGTCGCGGCATTCGGCCAAGACACGGCGCAAAGAAAAAGAGTGAGGCTCTCATGGCATACGTTACCGCAACCCGTTCTACGCAAATTTCGCTGCTGTCGCGCGTTCTGTCGGCAAAGGCTGGGATCATCGCAGCACTGCGTCAGCGTCAAGTCTACCTGAGCACGCTGCGCGAATTGAACAGCCTGTCGGATCGCGATTTGGCAGATCTGGGCATTCACCGCGCCATTCTGGGCGATATCGCCCATGAGGCTGCTTACGGCAGCAAGTAATTCCTGAACGGCCCTGCTCCTCTCTCTCCCAAGGGGCCGATCATGGCGCGGCGGCGCGCTCCTCCCTCCCTTGCGCCGTCGCATCTTTATAGTGTTTCCACCGCGCCTCCTCCCTCCCTCCCTTGGCGCTGTGGGATGGTCATCTGATCCTCCTCCCCAGATGGCTGCTCGGCGCGCCTGTCCTCCCACAGCGCGCGCATATTCGGCACCCCGTCCTCCCACGGGGTGCCGTTTGTATTTTGGGGGTTTGATGCAAAATTTGCGGCCTTGGCGCGGCGCGGCGCTGGCCAAGCGGGGGGTTAAAACGGCACGTCACTCTCGGCCTGATGGGCGGGGATGACCCAACTGGCCACCACATGTTTTTCGCCCGCATGGTCAAATTCCACCACCAGCTTATTGCCTTCGGTCGCGATCACCTCGCCATAGCCGAATTTCTGGTGGAACACCCGATCCCCCATCCCATAGGCCGACAGCGCCTGCGCATCGATGGTCATATGGCGCGCCTCGCGCGGTTGCGAGAGGCCGCGCTGATTGCCGCGATCTTGCATGCGCCGCCAGCCGGGGCTGTCATAGCCATCGGCATTGGCGACGCGGTCGTCAAAGGCCGCGGAAAAACTGGGGGCCGCCGCGCCGTAACCGCCGCCGCTGAGGCTGGGCGGGGTCTGCACATCGACATGGGCTGCGGGCAATTCATCGATAAAGCGGCTGGGCAACTGGCTTTGCCATTGCCCATAGACGCGCCGATTGCTGGCAAAGGAAATATAGCACAACTCTTCGGCCCGCGTGATGCCCACATAGGCAAGGCGGCGCTCTTCCTCTAGGCCCTTTTGGCCAGATTCGTCCATGCTGCGCTGGCTGGGAAACAGCCCTTCTTCCCAACCCGGCAAAAACACCACAGGAAATTCCAAGCCTTTGGCCGCGTGCAGCGTCATGATGGTGACTTTTTCCGCCGCCTCTTCGCTGTCATTTTCCATGATCAGGCTGACATGTTCCAAAAACCCTTGCAGGCTGTCAAAACCCTCTAGCGCCTTGATCAATTCTTTCAGGTTTTCCAGCCGCCCCTCGGCCTCGGGGGTTTTTTCGTTTTGCCACATGGCGGTATAGCCAGATTCGTCCAAAATCATCTCGGCCAGCGCGATATGGGTCAGGGTTTTTGCAGGGGTCAGCGGTTCGATCACGGCGGCGCCATCGCTGCCCTGCCCTGCCACCGCTTGGCCCAGCAGCGCGTGCCAGCGATCCATATTATCGATAAACAGACGCAGTTGCGCCGCCCCTTTGCCGCCAATGCCGCCCTGCGCCAGCAGCGCGCGCGCGCCTTCCAAAAGATTCACCCCCAGCCCCCGCGCCGTGGTTTGAATTTTTTGAATCGCCACATCGCCCAGCCCCCGCTTGGGCAGGTTGATGATACGCTCAAAGGCCAAATCATCCTCGGGGCTGATCACAAGGCGGAAATAGGCCATTGCATCGCGGATTTCGGCGCGTTCATAAAAGCGCGGCCCGCCGATCACGCGGTAGGGCAGGCCAATGGTCAAAAAGCGGTCTTCAAAGGCGCGCATCTGATGGGATGCGCGCACCAAAATGGCCATATCATCAAAGGAATAATCGCGCGGCACGCCCTTGCCGCGCTGGGCCGCCTCGATCGTCTCGCCAATGGCGCGCGCCTCATCCTCGCCATCCCAATAGCCCGTCAGGCGCAGCTTTTCACCCGCCTTTTCGGTGAACAGGGTTTTGCCAAGACGCGATTTGTTTTGCGCAATCACCCCATTGGCAGCGGCCAAAATATGCTTGGTCGAGCGATAATTCTGTTCAAGCCGCACCACATGCGCGCCGGGAAAGTCTTTTTCAAACCGCAAGATATTGTCCACCTCGGCCCCGCGCCAGCCATAGATCGACTGGTCATCATCGCCCACACAGCAGATGTTTTTATGCGCCTTGGCCAGCAGCCGCAGCCACAGATATTGCGCCACATTGGTATCTTGGTATTCGTCCACCAGAATATAGCGGAAACGGCGCTGATAATCGGCCAGCACATCGGGGTGGTTTTTGAAAATCTCGACGCAATGCAGCAGCAAATCACCAAAATCGCAGCAGTTTAATTCCAAAAGGCGGCGCTGATAGGCCTCGTACAACTCGGTTCCACGAAAGTTGAACGCGCCCGCCTCGGAACTGGGCACTTGCGCGGGGGTATAGGCGCGGTTTTTCCACCCATCGATGATGCTGGCCAGCATACGCGGCGGCCACCGCTTTTCGTCGATATTGGCAAGGCGGATCAATTCGCGCATCACACGCAACTGATCGTCCGTGTCCAAAATGGTGAAGGTCGATTTCAGCCCCACCAATTCGGCATGGCGGCGCAGGATTTTGACCGAAAGCGAATGGAACGTGCCCATCCATGCCAGCCCTTCGGCCCCTTCGCCCTGCATGGCGGCGATGCGCAATTTCATCTCGCGCGCGGCTTTGTTGGTAAAGGTCACGGCCAAAATCTGGCTGGGAAAGGCCCGCTGCGTGCGGATGATATGCACGATGCGGGCGGTCAATGCGCGGGTTTTGCCCGTGCCTGCGCCCGCCAGCATCAGCACGGGGCCATCCAGCGCCTCGACCCCCGCGCGCTGGGCTGGGTTCAGGCCGCCCAAATAATCGACCTGCGCGCCAGCCCCGCCCAAGGCCCCATCGCTCCCCCGCGCCGCCACAGCGCGTTGGGACAGGGGCACCGATGCCGCATTTGCCGCCTCGAAGGCTTCGCTTTCGTCATATCCGCTCATGCGGATAACTCTAACGAGAAGTTTACCAAATGAAAAGCCCGTGTTCGCAGAATGTTCCGCCCGCCCTGCGCCGCTGAATTTGACTTCGCCCGCCCATGCCGATAGCTGTGCGTTTTGGGCGAATTGCCCGCATTTTAGGTGATCCATGACCTCCCCCATTTCTGACCACGCCAGCCCTGCCGCGCCGCAGGGGTCTATTTTCGTTGTAATTCTGTCCGTGGCGCTGCTGCTTTTGCTGGCCGCGCTCGACCAAACAGTCGTCTCGACTGCCCTGCCGACCATCGTGGCCGATTTGGGCGGGCTGGATCATCTGTCTTGGGTCTTTACCGCCTATATCCTGACCTCGACAGTCGTGGCCCCGCTTTATGGCAAATTGGGCGATCTTTATGGGCGGCGGGTGATGGTCTTTGCCGCAGTTGCGCTGTTTTTGGCAGGCTCGCTGGCCTGCGCTGCATCAAGCAGCATGACCGCCCTTATCGCCGCGCGCGCGGTGCAGGGGCTGGGCGGCGGCGGGCTGTTTGTGCTGGCCCTATCCGTAGTGGGCGATGTGATTGCCCCCAAAGATCGCGGCAAGGTGCAAGGCGTGTTTGCCGCCGTCTTTTCGCTGTCCTCGGTGATTGGCCCGCTGATGGGGGGCTGGTTTGTGGATGTGTTTAGCTGGCATTGGATTTTTCTGATCAACCTGCCGCTTGGCGCGGTTGCGGTGCTGATGTTTGGGTTGAACTTTCCCGCCCAGACCACCCTTATTGGCCACAAGATTGACTGGCTGGGTGCGGCGCTGCTGACGCTGGCGCTGTCGCTGATCATCTTGGTCTGCTCGCTGGGCGGGCGCGAATTGCCATGGGATGGCGCGCTGGTTTGGGCGCTGGTTGGCCTGTCGCTGGCCTCGACCTTGGCCTTCATCTGGGCCGAAACCCGCGCGGCAGAGCCGATTTTGCCCATGGGCCTGTTTTCGCTGAATGTGTTTTCAGCCACCTCTGGCATTTCGTTTTTGCAAGGGGCGATCATGCTGGGCGTTGTGTCGTTTTTGCCGCTATACCTGCAAATCGCCTTGGGCTACTCGCCCACGCAATCGGGGTTTTTGCTGATTCCGATGACGATTGGCATTGTGCTGACCTCGACCATCGCGGGCATATACATGGGCCGCACAGGGCGTTACCGTCTGCTGCCGATTGTGGGAATGAGCATTCTGGCCACCGCCGCGTTTTTGATGACCCTGTTCGACGGGGCGACCACTGCGCTGTTCTTTAGCGCCGCGCTGATGCTGTTTGGCACGGGGCTGGGGTTGATCTTTCCCGTCACCACGACCGTTGTGCAAAACGCCGTCCCGCGCGAGCAAATGGGCACGGCCACAGCCTCGGGCGTGATGTTCCGCCAAATTGGCGGATCCATCTCGGTGGCGGTGTTCGGTGCGATTTTTGCTGCCAATATGGCGGCCACGGCGGGCCTGCCCGATGCCGCCAGCCTCTCGCCCGCAGCCCTTGCCGCCCTGCCCGCAGCCGTGCAGGCCGCGGCGGCCACAGGCGTGTCAGCCGCGCTGCATCCGATTTATTGGATTGTCATGGCCATGGGGCTGGTCGGGCTGGCTTTGGCGCTGATTTTGCGCGAAATCCCCTTGGTCAATCGCATGGTGCCTAAGGGCGAGTAGCGCCTAAATTTTAGGCATGGGGCGGCGCAGATCGCCGCCCCTGCCCGCAAAACACCCCATATAGCGCAGCCAAATTGCCGCATTGGGATATGTGCCATTGCACCTTGTGTTGATTTGCCCAAAAATCCATCAGGCCGCACGCCGCCCCTTGCGGCGGAGGCCGCCTTATGCTGGAAAGCGCTAATTGACGCAGGAGCCGCCCATGACCGCCCCCACCGAGTTTAAGAAGATTCTGATCGCGAACCGTGGCGAGATTGCCATTCGCATCATGCGCGCGGCCAATGAAATGGGCAAGAAAACCGTCGCCGTTTATGCCGAAGAAGATAAGCTGTCGCTGCACCGATTTAAGGCAGATGAGGCCTATTTGATTGGCGCGGGCCTATCGCCTGTCGGGGCCTATCTGTCGATCGAGGAAATCATCCGCGTGGCGCGCGAATGCGGGGCAGATGCCATCCATCCTGGCTATGGGCTTTTGTCCGAAAATCCTGATTTTGTAGATGCTTGTGATGCGGCGGGCATCACCTTTATCGGCCCAAAGGCCGAAACCATGCGCGCCTTGGGCGACAAGGCATCGGCCCGCCGCGTGGCGATGGAGGCAGGGGTGCCCGTGATCCCCGCCACCGAAGTTTTGGGCGATGATTTCGATGTGATCCGCGCCGAGGCGGGGGCCGTTGGCTATCCTTTGATGCTAAAGGCGTCATGGGGCGGCGGCGGGCGCGGCATGCGCCCCATCCTTGGCCCTGACGAGTTAGAGGCCAAAGTGCGCGAAGGGCGGCGCGAGGCTGAGGCTGCCTTTGGCAATGGCGAGGGCTATCTGGAAAAGATGATCCAGCGCGCGCGCCATGTCGAAGTGCAGATTTTGGGCGATAAGCACGGCGCGATTTATCATTTGTTCGAACGCGATTGCACAGTGCAGCGCCGCAATCAAAAAGTGGTTGAACGCGCCCCTGCGCCCTACCTAAGCGAGGCGCAGCGCGCCGAGGTCTGCGAATTGGGCCGCCGCATTTGCGCCCATGTTGGCTATGAATGCGCAGGCACAGTCGAATTTTTGATGGATATGGACGATGGCAAGTTCTATTTCATCGAGGTGAACCCGCGCGTGCAGGTCGAACATACTGTGACCGAACAGGTCACAGGCATTGATATTGTGCAGGCGCAAATCTTGATTGCCGAAGGCAAGACGCTGGCACAGGCCACGGGCATGGCCCATCAAGAGGATATCAAGCTGCACGGCCACGCGGTGCAATGCCGCGTGACCACCGAAGATCCGCAAAACAACTTTATCCCCGATTATGGCCGCCTGACCGCCTATCGCAGCGCCACGGGCATGGGCATCCGCCTTGATGGCGGCACGGCCTATGCAGGCGGGGTCATCACGCGCTATTACGACAGCCTTTTGGTGAAAGTCACCGCTTGGGCGCAGACCCCACAGGCGGCGATCAACCGCATGGACAGGGCCTTGCGCGAGTTTCGCATTCGCGGCGTATCCACCAATATCGAATTCGTCATCAACCTGCTGAAACATCCCACGTTTCTGAACGACACCTATACAACCAAATTTATCGACACGACCCCCGATCTGTTCGTGTTCAAAAAGCGTCAAGACCGCGCGACGAAAATCTTGACCTATATCGCCGATATCACCGTCAACGGGCATCCAGAAACCGCAGGCCGCCCCTTGCCCAGCGCGCATGCGCGTGCGCCAAAGCCGCCGAAAACCTTTGGCCCCGTGCCCGATGGCCTGCGCCAAATGCTGCTGGAACAAGGGCCAAAGGCCGTGGCCGATTGGATGCTGGCCCAGCAAAAGCTGCTGATCACCGACACCACCATGCGCGATGGGCACCAGTCCCTGCTGGCCACGCGCATGCGCTCGATCGATATGATCAAAGTGGCCCCCGCCTATGCCGCCAGCTTGCCGCACTTGTTCAGCATGGAGGCATGGGGCGGGGCAACATTTGATGTGGCCTATCGCTTTTTGCAAGAATGCCCGTGGCAGCGCCTGCGCGATCTGCGCGCGGCCATGCCCAACTTGATGATCCAAATGCTGCTGCGCGGGGCCAATGGGGTGGGCTATACCACCTATCCCGACAATGTGGTGCAGGGGTTTGTCAAACAGGCCGCGGCAACGGGCGTGGATGTGTTTCGCGTGTTTGACAGCCTGAATTGGGTGGAAAACATGCGCGTGTCGATGGACGCGGTGCTGGAGACGGGCAAAATCTGCGAAGGCACGATTTGCTATACGGGTGATATGCTGGACCCTGCCCGCAGCAAATATGATTTGAAATACTATGTCAGCCGCGCGCAAGAGTTGCAAAAGGCTGGCGCGCATGTGCTGGGGCTGAAAGATATGGCAGGGCTGCTGAAACCCGCCGCTGCCCGTATTCTGGTCAAGGCGCTGAAAGAGGACATCGGCCTGCCTGTGCATTTCCACACCCATGACACATCGGGCGCAGCATCGGCCACAGTGCTGGCCGCGGCCGAAGCGGGGGTAGATGCCGTAGATTTGGCCATGGATGCGTTTTCGGGCGGCACCAGCCAAGTTTGCATGGGCTCGATTGTCGAGGCGCTGCGCCACACCCCGCGCGATACGGGGCTTGATATCACCGCGATCCGCGCGATTTCCGATTATTGGGAAGGCGTGCGCGGCCAATATGCCGCCTTTGAATCGGGCCTGCCCGCCCCCGCATCGGAAGTGTATTTGCACGAAATGCCCGGTGGGCAGTTTACCAACCTTAAGGCGCAGGCGCGGTCTTTGGGGCTGGAAGAACGCTGGCCCGAAGTGGCCCGCGCCTATTCGGATGCCAACCAAATGTTTGGCGATATCGTCAAGGTCACGCCTTCGTCCAAAGTGGTGGGCGATATGGCGCTGATGATGGTGGCCCAAGGGCTAAGCCGCGCGCAGGTCGAAGACCCCAATGTCGATGTGGCCTTTCCCGAATCGGTGGTGGATATGCTGAAGGGCAATCTTGGCCAGCCCCATGGCGGCTGGCCCGAAGGCATCACCAAAAAGGTGCTGAAGGGCGAAAAGCCCCTGACCAGCCGTCCCGGTGCGGGCCTGCCCCCTGTCGATTTTGAATCTGTCCGCGCCAAAGTCTCGGCAGAACTGGGCGGGATGAAAATTGACGACGAAGATTTGCACGGCTATCTGATGTATCCCAAAGTGTTCTTGGATTACATGGGCCGCCACAAAACCTATGGCCCCGTGCGCACCCTGCCCACGCGCACCTTCTTTTATGGCATGATCTCGGGCGAAGAGATTTCCATCGAAATCGATCCGGGCAAAACGCTGGAACTGCGCCTGCAAGCCGTGGGCGAGACGCAAGATGACGGCGAGGTGAAGGTGTTTTTTGAACTGAACGGCCAGCCGCGCGTGATCCGTGTGCCCAACCGCGCGGTCAAGGCGAAAACCGCCGCCAAACCCAAAGCCGCCGAAGGCAACCCCGCCCATATTGGCGCGCCCATGCCCGGTTCCATCGCCTCTGTTTCAGCCGTGGCTGGGCAAAAGGTGCTGCCGGGTGACCTGCTCTTGACCATCGAGGCGATGAAGATGGAAACAGGCATCCACGCCGACCGCGCGGGCGTGATTAAGGCTGTCTATGTCCATGCGGGCAGCCAGATTGAGGCGAAAGATTTGCTGATTGAATTGGAATGAAACAGGCCGCCCTTGCGGGCGGCCTTTCCTGCCTTGGCGGCAAGATTACTTGGCGTCAAAGGATTTTGCTTCCACAGCTTTTGCCAACTCGTCCGCCGACAGCTCGCCGCTGGCATCCGTGTCAGCAGCTTTGAACGCCTCTTCGGTCGCGCTGGGATAGGCGGCTTGCACCTCGGTCAGGCTAAAGGTGCCGTTGCCATCTGCATCTTTCACTTCGGGTGCCTGCGCCAAAGCAGCACCTGCGGTTGCCAAGGTTGCAGCCAATGCAAGAGCGATTTTTTTCATGGGTTATATCCTTCTTTCGTCGCGGCCCTACGGGCCATATTCACAGCGAAGGCTGTTGCCTTCGACGGGCGATTTGGGAGGCAAAGGGCGTCTTTTCCAGATGCAAATCAGTCTGTTAGCAAAATTGTGAACGGCTGAAATCTTGCGCTGTGCGGCGGGTTTGGGCATGGTATGATCAAGATGCGCTTTGCCCGATAGGCCCGCTTTGCCCGCCGCGCCTGCTGCCGTGCCCTAGGCCAATTCCAATGCGCCTTGCAGCCATGGCCATTCGGCATGGGCGGGGGCGATCACCCGCCTTTGGATCAGCCCGCGCATCTGCTGGGCGATTTGCGCGGGAATGTCGCGCAAAACCCCTTCGCGCGCAATCAGCGACAGGCGGCGCGACAGCGGGGCAAAGGGCAAGGGCGCAGCCGTAACCCCTGCATGAAACCGCGATCCGTGATGCAGGGCAAGAGGCGGCAGTATCGTCCAACCCTGCCCGCCTGCCACCATTGCCAAAATCGCGCGATAACTGTCCAACTCGAACCGATGGGCAAGGCGGATGTTTTGGCGCGCCAAATGCGCGGCAATCTGGCGGCCCATCACATGGCGTTCGGTATATTGGATCAGCGGCAAATCCGTCCCTTCCAAACCTTTGGGATAAATCGCCATAAAGGGTTCGGACATCAGCGGATGCACTTCGCGCCACGCCTCGAACGTGCCTTCTGGCCCAATATCGGTGACCACCACAATATCCAGCGCGCGGGTTTCAAGCTGATCCAGCAGGCGGTGACTGGCCCCTGTTTCCAACAAGAACCGACATCCCTTTAAATCCTGCGCCAATGTGGTCAGCAGTTGCGGGGTCACCTCGTTGTCGAAATCTTCGATCATCCCAAGGCGCAGCGTGGTCATCCCGCCCAAATCGGCCATGGCCAAATCGGCCCGCGCCTCGGCCTCGGCATTTAGGATGGTTTGCGCATGGCGGCGAAACATGATGCCCGCCTGCGTCAAATGCATCGGGCGGGCCGAGCGATCTAAAAGCTGCGCGCCCATCGCCGATTCGACCACGGCCAATTGTTGGCTGATGGCCGAAGGGCTAACCCCCAGCCGTTTGGCCGCACCCGAAATCGTGCCCTCGTCCGCCACGGCCAAGAACACTTCGATGCCCCATAGCGTCACGCGCCCCGGCGCAGCCTGTGGCATCGCTACAGCTTGGACAATTTGTCTTGCAATGCGGCGAATTGCTTTTTGATTTCGGCAAGTTCGGCGGCAGCGTCATTGCCCCCTGCTGCGCTGTCCTCGCGCGCTGTGGCTGTGGGCTTATCCTCGCCGCCGCCCCAACCTGGCACGCCTGCCATCATGGTTTTCATAAATGCCTCTTGCTGGCGGCGCATCAACTCGAACCCTGGCATCGCCGCCATCGGGTTTGGAATGGCGTTCATGTTTTCAATCACTTTGGTCTGCCCATCGCGCAGCATCTCGAAACTGGCGGCCAAAAACTGCGGCACGACCGATTGAATATTGGTGGTATAGCTGCGCACCAAATCCGTCAAAACATTGGTCGGCAGCACGGTATCGCCTTTGGATTCATGTTCTGCCACGATTTGCAGCAAATATTGCCGCGTCAAATCATCGCCCGATTTCAAATCGACAATCTGCACTTCGCGCCCTGCCCGCACAAAGCCTGCGATATCTTCCAGCGTCACATAATCCGACGTTTCGGTATTATACAAACGACGGCTTGCATAACGCTTAATCAGCAGCGGCTTTTGCGTCTCGCTCATGTGGCCCCCCCAGTGATGGTGCATATTGCATCTGCAAACAAGCTTACGGCAGCGCAGAAAAAAAACAAGAGCGGGCTGGGCGGCCCGCTCTTTTACATCATCAAAAGGTCGCGCTTACTTTGCAGCAGCGGCTTTTTTCACCGTAGCGGTGGCCTCGGTGGTGGCTTTTTGCACAGCGGCGCTGGCCTCTGCCGCCACGTCCTTGCCAGCCGCCATCAGCAGCTCGACAGTGTCCAGTTGCACTTTTTTCGCGATTTCCGCGAAAGCGGCCAGATTTTCAGCAGCGGTTTCTGCCGAAGCCGATGCGAAATCGGTCGCAGCTTTCGTGTAATCTGCCACGTCAGCCTTGGCGGTTGCTGCGGTCGAGATTTTGGCCAAAGTTTCTTTGGTCCATTTTGCCGACAACTCGGTCGACTTTTCAGCAGCTTCCAGCGCAACTTTGGCCATTTTCTCGCCAAAGGCCGCCTGCGTTTTGAACGCGGTCTGCATGGCGGTGGTGTCCATTGGGAACTTTGCCATCATGTCGGTCATAACTTTGGTGAAATCGGTGGTGGTTGCCATAACAGGCTCCTGTGATTGATATGCGGGAGGTATTCGATGCCCAATATATACATGCTGCATCGCAGCATTGCAAGGTTTTTCTGCACTGCGGCATAGCCCGCCTAAGCCTTTGGCAGATTTACAAAATACCGATACCCGCGCGAAAATCACCGCGAAAGCGCGCAAAGTCGCTGTCAATCCACCTTAGTTTACAGGCGCTTTCACGCCTTTGGGCTGGCCAAAACATAGGTGCCTGGGGCGGGGCAAAGCACGGGATGATTCGGCCCGCCCAATGCAGGTGCAGCAATTCGCGCGCCCGAACGCTGCGCAAGCCACGCCGCCCAGCGCGGCCACCAAGACCCCGCATGAAACTGCGCCCCCGCTTTCCAATCTTCGGGATTGCCCGCCACGGGGGCCGCATTGGTGTAATGGCCATATTTATCCTTACTGGGCGGGTTGACGATGCCCGCGATATGGCCCGACTGCGCCAGAATAAAGGTTTTCTCAGACGATCCCATCTGCGCCATGCCGTTAAAACTGCCGCGCCAATGGGCGATATGGTCGGTCTCGCAGGCAATCGCATAGATGGGCAGCGTGACATCTGACAGGCGCACTGGCTTGCCCAAGACGCGGTATGTGCCGCCCGCAAAGCCGTTGTCTTGGCACAGATCGCGCAGATATTGCACCGCCATTTTGGCAGGCAAATTGGTGCCATCGCCGTTCCAATACAGCAAATCAAAGGCAGGCGGAGTTTGCCCCATCATGTAAGATTTGATCGCGGGTGTCCAAATCAATTCGTTCGATCGCAAAAACGAAAATGTCCGCGCCATGAAGGTTTTGGACAATATCCCATCGCTGGCCGATTGGCGTTCAATCCCATCGACAAAGTCGTTTTCCAAAAACACGCCCACTTCGCCCGGGTCGGAAAAATCGGTCAGCGTGGTAAAGAATGTGGCCGATTTTGCAGGGCTTTGCCCGTGGTTTTGCAAATGCGCCAGCGTCAGGCCCAGCGTCGTGCCTGCGATGCAATAGCCCACCACATTGATCTGCGCCTGCCCCGTGATCGCGCGCACCGCATCCATGGCGGCCAAATACCCGTCTTGGATATAATCATCCATCGACGTGTCGGCATAGCTGGAATCTGGATTGACCCAAGAGACGACAAACAGCGTAAAGCCTTGATCCACAATCCATTTTATCAAACTGTTGCGCGCGCTTAGATCCAGCACATAGAATTTGTTGATCCATGGCGGAAAAATCAGCAGCGGGGTTTCATAGACCCAATCCGTGCTGGGGCTGTATTGGATCAACTCGAACAATGCGTTGCGAAACACCACTGCCCCTGCGGTGGTGGCCAGATTCTCGCCCACGCGAAAGGCGCTGCGATCGGCCAGCGAAACGGCCAGCGCGCCGCCATTCGCCTCTAGATCAGCGACCAGATTTTCCAGCCCCGCGACAAGGCTTTGCCCATCGGTGGCAATCGCCTGTTCCAGCGCATCGGGGTTGGTGGCCAGAAAATTGGTCGGGGCCATCATGTCGATCAGTTGCTTGGTGAAATACTCCAACCGCGCGCGCTGATGGCCTGCCAGCCCATCGATTTGGCCCACAGTCGATTGCACCGCCTCGGCGCCAATCAGATATTGCTCTTTGACAAAGCTGAAGAACGGATGGGTTGACCAAAGCGGGTTGGAAAAGCGGCGGTCTTGCGCCGTAGGGGCCGCAGGCGCGCGAAATTCACCGCTGGCCAAGGCTTTTTGCGCCTCGGCGTAATGGGTTAGGGTTTTGCCCCAATAGGCGACCTGCTGTTCGATAATCTTCGACGGATTTTGCATCATCGTTGCCAGATAGGCCGCCGCGGCCTGCATCATCAACTCTTGCCCTGGCCCGTCTAGCGCGGCGTCATGGGCCTTTTGCGCGGCCAGCGCGGCGGTCAGGCGCTGGGACAGAGCTTCGATTTTCTTTAGATTTTCTGCCAGCCGATCTGGGCGCGCGCCATGCTCTGCCGCGCCCTTAGCATCCGGGGCATCATCTTGGGCGGGTTGGGCCTGATGTGGGGGCGGGTTTGGCGGGCTATGTGGGGGCGGGCTGTGCGGGGGCGGGCTGTGTGGGGGCGGGCTGTTTTGCACCGCGCTTGGGTCTTGGGCCGCTTGTTTTTGCCGCTTGGGTCGGGCGGGCTTTGCGCCTGTATCATTTTGCGATGATTTTCGCTTACCTGTTGTCATCGCAAAGCTTCTCCCCTAACCTTGCTGCTGTGCAGCATTGTCTGCATCCTAGCCCCAAGCTGCCGCCCTATGCGGCAACGGGGATAGCCAGAGGGGCCGTTACCCCGCAAGGAGTCGTGATGAAGTATATGGCCACTTATGACCTGATGGAAAGCCTGCGCAACACGAATGCGTGGCTGGGGGCATCTGCGCGGGCGATTGGCTCTTACCCTGCCTTTGCGCTGGTGCCAAACCCGATGCTGCAATGGGCCGCCGCATGGGGCGAGGTGACCGAGCGCAGCTTTGAACGTATGGTGGCCAAGCCTGATTGGGCCATTCGTTCGATTCCCGCCGCAGATGGGCAAGACCACCTTGTCGATGTGGTCACCGAAATTGAAAAACCCTTTGGCGATTTGATCTATTTTTCGGTGCGCCGCCGTGCGCCTATGGCACGCAAAGTGCTGCTGATCGCGCCGATGTCGGGCCATTATGCAACGCTGTTGCGCAGCACTGTGGCCAGCCTTTTGCCTGATGCCGATATTTATGTGACCGATTGGCGCAATGCGCGCGATGTGCCTGTTTCGGCGGGCAAATTCGATATCGAAGATTACACGATGTATCTGGTGGAATTCATGCGCCACCTTGGCCCCGACACCCATGTGATCGCCGTCTGCCAGCCTGTGCCGCTGACCCTTGCCGCAACGGCCTATTTGGCCCAGACTGACCCCGCCGCACAGCCGCGCAGCCTGACGCTGATCGGCGGGCCAGTTGACCCCGACGCGGCCCCCACCGAAGTGACCGATTTTGGCGCGCGCGTGACCATGGGCCAATTGGAACAAACCGCCATTCAGCGCGTGGGCTTTAAATATCGCGGCGCGGGGCGGCTGGTCTATCCGGGAATGCTGCAATTGCAGGGCTTTATCTCGATGAATGCCCAGCGCCATTCCAAAGCGTTTTCCGACCAGATCATCCGCGTCGCCCAAGGCGAGGCATCCGACTATGACGCGCATAACCGCTTTTATGATGAATATCTGGCGGTGATGGATATGACGGCCGAGTTTTATCTATCGACTGTCGAGCGTATTTTCAAAAACCGCGAAATCGCGCGCAATGTCTTTACGCTGAATGGGGTGCAGGTGGATATTGGCGCGATCAGCCATGTGGCAGTGATGATTGTCGAAGGCGAGGATGACGATATCTCTGCCCCCGGCCAATGCCTTGCCGCGCTGGATTTGCTGACGGGTCTGCCGCCTGATAAAAAGGCCCAGCATTTGGAAGCTGGCGCAGGCCATTACGGGATTTTTGCGGGCAAAAGCTGGCGCTTGAACATTCGCCCCTTGGTGTTGAATTTCATCGACGCGAACAGCTAGGCCAATGGGGGTTTCACACCCCCGCTGCTTTGCGGCGCAAAGCAGCCCCCCCGTGGGATATTTGGAAAAAGAAGAAGCGTTAGCGCGGCAGAGCCATCAGCGTTTGCGTGATAAGATCAAGGCAGTCAGGGCTGGAAAACCGATGATCCGCGCCTTTGACCAAGGTCAGGCGTATATCCTCCCCGCTGGCATGATCCAACAGGCGCGAAGCGACCGAGACGGGCACTTCGGCATCTGCCGTGCCTTGTAGCAATCGCACGGGAAAGGGCAAATGCAATGGCGCGCGCAGCACAAGGTTGCGGCGGCCATCTTCGATCAGCTTTTGTGTGATTGTATAGGGATCGCCGTAATCTGACGGGATTTGCACCGCGCCTGTGCGCGCAAGCTGCGCCTTTTGCGCATCTGAAAAGCCAGCCCAGATCGAATCTTCGGTGAAATCTGGCGCAGCGGCGATGCCCACCAGACCTGCCACGGCACCCTGCATGGCGCGCGCCAGCAACAGCGCAATCCAGCCGCCCATAGAGGATCCGACCAAAATATAGGGCGGCTTGGCGCGGGCGCGGATGATATCTGCCCCATCTGCACACCAATCGGATATGCAGCCATCTCGAAAATCGCCCGAAGATTGCCCATGGCCCGAATAATCAAAGCGCAGGAAATCCATATCCGTTTTTGCCGCCCATGCCGCCAAATGGGCCGCTTTCGTGCCCGTCATGTCACTGCGAAACCCGCCCAAGAAGATGATGCTGGCGCTGGTGCCTGCCACATGGTCATAGGCCAGATTGCGCCCTGCCGCGGTGTGATGAAAGCTTGTCATCTTTGCACTCCTTTGCTGCAAATATAGCTGCGCTTTCTTGACAATCCCAGACCGCGCAAGGCAAATGCGCGGGTAACCCGCAACCGTGCGTTTCGTAGGCGCAAAACAGATGAGGCTTTGATGTCAACCATCACCCTAACCTTCCCCGATGGCAACCAGCGCGACTTTCCCGCAGGGATTACCGCTGCCGAAGTGGCGGCCTCTATCGCCCCCAGCCTTGCCAAGAAAACCATTTCCGCATCGGTGAACGGCGCGCATTACGATTTGGCTTGGCCCATCACGGCGGATGCCAAAATCATCCTGCATTCCATGGCCGATGATGGCCCCGCGCTGGAGCTGATCCGCCATGACTGCGCCCATATCATGGCCCGCGCGGTGCAGGAAATCTGGCCCGATGTCAAAGTCACCATCGGCCCCGTGCGCGACGAAGGTTGGTTTTACGATTTCGACCGCGCCGAGCCTTTCACCCCCGATGATCTGGCCGCGATAGAGGCCAAAATGCGCCAAATCATCAATGCGCGCGAGCCTGTGCGCACCGAGGTTTGGGATCGCGCCCGCGCCATCGCCTATTACGAGGGGCGCGGCGAGCCGTTTAAGGTGGAACTGATCAACCGCATTCCGCCCGGCGAGGACCTGCGCATGTATTGGCATGGGCATTGGCAAGACCTGTGCCGTGGCCCGCATTTGCAGCACACGGGGCAGGTTCCATCCGATGCCTTTAAACTGACCCATATCGCAGGGGCCTATTGGCTGGGCGATGCCTCCCGCCCGATGCTGCAACGCATCTATGGGCTGGCCTTTAAAAACCGCGACGATCTGAAGGCGCATCTGACCATGCTGGAAGAGGCCGCCAAGCGCGACCATCGCAAATTGGGCCGCGAGATGGATTTGTTCCATATCCAAGACGAGGCCCCCGGCATGGTGTTTTGGCACCCCAATGGCTGGACGATTTACCGCCAATTGGAAGATTACATGCGCGGCCGCCTGCGCGTGGCAGGCTATAAGGAAATCAAAACCCCGCAAGTGGTTGACCGCGTTTTGTGGGAAAAGTCGGGCCATTGGGAGGCGTACCGCGAAAATATGTTCATCGTCGAGGTGGACGAAGAGGGCGCGAAGGAAAAGCGCATCAATGCCCTGAAACCCATGAATTGCCCCTGCCATGTGCAGGTGTTCAATCAGGGCCTGAAATCTTACCGCGATCTGCCGCTGCGTCTGGCCGAATTTGGATCGTGCCACCGCTACGAATCCTCTGGCTCTATGCATGGGCTGATGCGTGTGCGCGGCTTTACCCAAGATGACGCGCATATTTTCTGCACCGAAGATCAGATCGAATCCGAATGCGCCGCCTTTATCGCGCTTTTGTCCAGCGTTTACAAAGACCTAGGCTTTGACAGTTTTGATATCAAACTCTCCACCCGCCCCGATGTGCGCGTGGGCAGCGATGAGGTTTGGGACAAGGCCGAAGGCGCGCTGCAAAAGGCCATCGAAGGGCTGGGCCTGCCATACGAGGTCGCCGAAGGGGATGGCGCGTTTTATGGGCCAAAGCTGGATTTCAAACTGACCGATGCCATTGGCCGCCAATGGCAATGCGGCACGTTCCAAGCCGATTTTAACCTGCCTGTGCGCCTTGATGCGGAATATGTCGGCGTCGATGGCGGCAAGCACCGCCCCGTGATGCTGCACCGCGCCGTGCTGGGCAGCTTTGAACGCTTTATCGGCATTTTGATTGAAAACTACGCGGGCAAACTGCCGTTTTGGTTGGCCCCGCGTCAGGTGGTTGTGGCCTCTATCGTCTCGGACGCAGATGGCTTTGTGCATCAGGTGGTGGCCGCTTTGCAAAAGGCGGGCGTGCGCGCCGAGGCCGATATTCGCAATGAGAAGATCAATTACAAAGTGCGCGAACATTCGGTGGGCAAAGTGCCTGTGATCTTTGCCGTGGGCATGCAAGAAGTGGCCGATGGTACTGTGTCTGTGCGCCGCCTTGGCGATCAGGGCAGCCAGACGCTGACGCTGGATGCCGCCATCGCCGAATTTGGATTTGCCGCCCTGCCCCCCGCGCATTAAGCTAGAGCGCGTGGGCGCGTGTCGGGACAGATGCCATACGCCCGCCATACGCAGAACAGACGCAAACCATACAGGGTTTTCGGCGCTAAATCAGGGGGTTAACGGGCATGTCATTTCTTTTGGCCATCGATCAAGGCACGACATCTTCGCGCGCGATTTTGTATTCGGCGGCGCTGGCCCCCCTTGCCAGCGCGCAGCAAGAATTTGCGCAGATATTCCCGAAATCGGGCTGGGTCGAGCATGACCCGCAAGAGATTTGGGACAGTGTTTTATCCTGCGCGCGCCGTGCCATGGCGGGGATTGATCCGCGCAAAGTTGCCGCCATTGGCATCACCAATCAGCGCGAAACCACCATAGTTTGGGATAAGATCACGGGCAAACCGCTACATCATGCGATTGTCTGGCAAGATCGCCGCACCGCCGATTTTTGCGACACCCTGCGCGCAGGCGGGCATGAAGGCATGGTGACCGCCCGCACGGGCCTGCTGCTGGACCCCTATTTCAGCGCCACAAAACTGAAATATATCTTAGACTTAGTGCCAAATGCGCGGGCGCGGGCGGCGCGCGGCGAGATTGCCTTTGGCACTGTCGATAGCTTTTTGATCTGGCATTTGACGGGCGGGCGGCTGCATGCCAGTGATGCCACCAACGCCGCCCGCACCATGCTATACGATATTGGGGCGGGGGCATGGGATGCGGATATCTGCCAACTGCTTGATATTCCAATGCAAATCCTGCCAAAAGTGCTGAACTCGGCCGATGATTTTGGCGCCACAGACCCCGCCCTTTTCGGTGTTTCCATCCCCATTCGCGGGGTGGCGGGCGATCAGCAGGCGGCGACTGTGGGGCAAGCCTGCTTTGAGGCGGGGATGATGAAATCCACCTATGGCACGGGCTGTTTTGCGCTGATGAACACAGGCGATGTGCGCGCCCATTCCAAATCTAAGCTATTGACAACAATAGCCTATCAGTTGAACGGCAAGCCCACCTATGCGCTGGAAGGCTCGATCTTTATCGCGGGGGCCGTGGTGCAATGGCTGCGCGATGGGCTCAAGATTATCACCGCTGCTGGCGAAACGCAGGGCCTTGCGATGGCCGCCGACACGGGCCAAGACGTGCTGATTGTGCCCGCTTTTACTGGCCTTGGCGCGCCCTATTGGGCACCTGCCGCGCGCGGCGCGATGTTTGGCATCACCCGCGCCACGGGGCGCGCCGAACTGGCCCGCGCGGCGTTGCAATCGGTGGGGTATCAAACCCGCGATCTGGTGATGGCCATGCGCGCCGATTGGCCTGCACCCGATGGCGCGGTGCTGCGCGTTGATGGCGGCATGGTCGCCTCTGATTACACGATGCAGTTTTTATCCGATATCATCGGCGCGCCCGTCGACAGGCCCGCGCAGACCGAAACCACGGCACTGGGCGCGGCCTATCTGGCAGGGCTGGGCGCTGGTGTTTGCCCGCAACCCGCTGATTTTGCGAAATCTTGGGCGCTAGAGCGGCGCTTTTCCCCGATCATGGGCGCGCAAGAGCGCAGGGTCAAAGCCGCCCGCTGGGGCCGCGCCGTGCAGGCCACCTTGGGCGTTTAGCCCGCCGCGCGGTGAAACAATTTCGCCCGCCCGCGCCCTGCCCGTTTCGCAGCATAAAGTGCTGCATCGGCATCGGCGGCCATCTGGCCCATATTGATCTGGCCATAATGGGTCGAGGCGACCATTCCGATCGAGGCGGAAATACAGCACTCTTGTCCTTCGAAATACATGGGTTTGGACAGGGCCGCAATCAGCCGCTGGGCAATGGCGCGCAGTTGCGTCAGATCGGTCATATAGGGCATGACCAGCACAAATTCGTCGCCCCCCACGCGGGCCACTGTATCGGTGGCGCGGGTTTCACGGCGCAAAATGCGCGCCACTTCGCGCAGCACATGATCGCCCGCGGCATGGCCCAAGCGGTCATTCACGGCCTTAAAATAATCCAAATCCAGATGCATCAGGCCAAAGGCGGCCTCTTGATCCAGCATCACCGCCAGCATCACATCCAGCGCGCGCCGATTGCGCAGCCCTGTCAGCGGGTCGGTCAAAGCGGCCTCTTCGGCCTGCATCTTTTCGCCATTCAGCCGCGCGTTTAGGCTGCGCAATTCGCCCATTACAGCGGCCTTTGCCTCGACCAAATACAGCAGTTCAATGGTCAAATCCGTGGCGGCAAAATGCGCAGCCGACAGGCCATAGCGGCGCACCGCATCAATGACACCAATGCCAAAAGACAGGTTGATCAGCATCGCGCCATCGCCCACGGGCATGGCAAGCCCGCGCAAATGCACATCGGGCTGACCGCGCAGGCCCAAATGCAACTGAATCCCCGCCTGCGCGCGCAAATCGGCAATTGTGCCGATCCCCGCAGGGCGGCGAAATGCCAATACTTCGAACAGGCTGCGGCCCAGCGGGCTGGGGCGGCCCAAAACGCGGCGCAAAGATGGGCCCAGCGCGCGGATGCGCCCCGTGTCATCCACCGCCATATACATGGGCATAAATCGGCCCATAGCGGCGATGGGCAGCGTGGAAATAGGGGTTAAGATGCCCATCGTTATGCGCCCTACATCAAGGCCGACAAGTCAAAGGCGCGGCCATTGGAATGGCGATAGTCCAGCAAATGCACCGCAACCACCTCTTCCCCGCTGGGCAGGGTTTGGTCAAAATCAATCAGCGCCAGCATCCCATAATCATCCGCCATGGCGCGCAGCAGCCCCACCACCACATGGCCAATGCCCGCAATCGGCATCTGGCAATTCAGCCGAAACACACCGCCGCCCTGATCTACCAGACGCAGGCGCGGCAATTCCAATTCGGGCAGGGCCAGACGGCCCCGTTCGGGCAGATCATCGAGCGAGTGCAGAAATTCCACAAAATCCACCCCGCCAAAGCGCAAAAGGCGGCGCAGCGGTTCCAAATTGGGGTGCGAGACCAAATAAGTGCCGACATCTTCCAAAATCGTCTCGCGCGGGCGGCGCAACACTTGGGCGGCGGCGGCGACCACGCGGTCAGCCAGATCGGGGTCGTATTGCAACATAGATTCAAACCGATCAAACCCCAGCCCAGCCGCCGCTGCCACCTGTCCCCAGATGTCAGCGCCATAGGTATCGCGCAAAAACCCCTCAAAGGCGCGGTTGATCAGGCCAAGCATGGCAAGCATTTCCTATTCAAAAGGCGTAGATCACAGCCTATCGCACAGGGCTTAACAAAGCGCTGCACTGGGCTGCTTGGCGCGGGAAATCACCGCGCAAAGAGGCAGTTTTTGCACGGCTTTTGCGAAAAATGCCGTGTATTTGCAGGGCGGCGCGCCAGCTAGGGCAATAGTATCAGCCCCCCTGCCCCAAATGGCACCTGCATGATGGGCGCAGGCGCAAGCTGGGGCGGGGCGGCTTGCCACGCGCGCAGGGCGGCAATCGCCTCTGGCCCGTTCAGATAATTTGCACTGCCTATCGTATCGGTCTGCGCCCAATAGCCCATAGAGGCGTCTTGGCTAAGCCCATATAGAACCAAATCGCCGCTTTCCCCGATCAGGGCAATCACCCCCTCATTGCCAGCCAAGTCGGGCAGAAAATCCGCCACGATCATGGCGCAAGACTTGGCCAAATCGCCAGATGGCCGCGCGCAGGCTGATTTCACCTCGGATAGGGTGAAATCGTTCAAACCTTGCAACAAAATGGCTTGATCCGCCCCTGCCGTGGCAGGTTGCAGCGGCACAGCGGCCTGCACTTCGGCACGAAGGCCCAGCAAATCTGGCGCGGCCATATCGGCGGTGTCATAGGGGTTGGCAAGACGCGCGGCCAGTGCCTCGCCCCCTGCCTGTTTCGACCGCGCCGTCAGGTCTGCAAGCGCCGCCTGCCCCGCAAGGCCCCAGTTTTCAAAACCCGCAATATCCAGCCGTTCAGGCGGGGTGCGCCCGTCGTCAAACCGCGCCATTTGCGATGCGGTCGAGATACGCTCGGCGTTCAAAACGGGTGTCAGCGTCAGCGCGGCCAGCAAGATCAGCGCAAGCGCCATGGTCACATTGGCGCGGCGAATGCGCGCCATCCAATCGCCGCGCAGCGCCTCGGCGGCATAAAACAGCCCATAGCCAAGGCTGACCACAGCCCCCAGCGCTGCGTAAATGCGCGGCGGTGTCCAGCCATATTGCAAAACGCGCTGCGCCACGGCCAGCATGGCCATTGCGCCCAGCACCAGCATCAAAACGCACATCACCCGCGCCGAAATAGCCAGCAGCCTGCTGCGCGATGCCGCCTCGCCGCGCGCATCCACCACGGCGGTGACCATTGTGGCAGCTACTGCCGAAATCGCCATTAATGTCATACCTGCCGACAATTCGCCAAACAGCAAAGACAGGCCGCGAAAGGGCAAGGCAAGCAGGAACAGCGCCACCACCGCCACGATCAGCGGCAGCAAAGGCCGCAGCAGCATCAAGGCCAGACCCGCCCCCGCCGCGCTGATGGTTTCGGCGGCCACGGCCATACCAAATCCGCCCGCCGCGCCAGTGATCAAAAATCCAATCGGCTCGATCTCCCAAATCAAATCCAAAAACCCAAGCCCCACCAATGACAGCAGCACATCTGACAAAAAGATCAGCAGCCACACCGTGCCCACCAGCAAAAGGCCCACGCCATAGCGCATGACAATATCCCACGCCTGTTCAAACAGCGCGGCATAATCGCGCCAATTGCCTTGGGAATGGGCGATAAAGAAAGGCAGCGGCACGCTGCACAGGATCACCCCCGAGAAAATGGGAAAGATCGCCCCAATAAATGTATCAAGCGAGTCAAACCGCAGCGAGGCCAGCACGATCAACAGGGCAACAGCAGCCCCTTGGCCAAGGGCATAGGCCGCAGCCCGCCGCAGCGTCATGCGCGGCGAAATCGCCAGCAGCGCGGCAAAGAACACGCCAGTCGCCACCACGCCAAACAACAACGCGCGGCCCGCCAATATCTCGGCCAAGCCGATTTGCACCCACAGATACAGGGCCAGCGCCGCCAGCGCGCCCATCCCTGTCATCATCGCGCGCGATTTATGCACAGTGTCCATATCTTTGCCTCCGATCATTTCTCGCAGGCTATACGGCATATCTGCAAAGCGCTAGTTTTCCCTGCACCCAAAGGGGGGGAAAAGCACAGTGATTTCGCCCCAAAGCTGGTGTGCCGCCGCGGAATGGTCGGGCAAGCGCGCCCTAAAAATCCGTCGGCGCGCCGCCCTCTTGCTTGCGCTTGGCGACAAAGCGGGCCAACTCCTCGGCATGATCGCCATTCATGGGCGCAGGCTCGAATTCGGCGATGATCTGCTTGTAGATGCGGTTGGCGCGTTCGGGGGTTTGCACGGCCCCGTCTTGCGCCCAAGCCTCGTAATTGCGCCAATCTGACACAAAGGGCTGGTAAAAGGCCGTTTGATAGCGGTCTTGTGTGTGTTGGCAGCCAAAGTAATGGCCCCCTGCCCCCACCTCGGCGATGGCCTCTAGCGCGATATCCTCATCGCGCGTGGCATAGGTGACGGGTTCGAAATAGCGCTGGATCATTTGCAACACTTCGCAATCCATCACAAATTTTTCGGGGCTGGCAATCAGCCCGCCTTCCAGCCAACCCGCGGCGTGATAGACCATATTCGTGCCAGATTGCACCGCCGCCCAAAGGCTGTTCGACGTCTCCCACATCGCTTGGCCGTCTGGCACATTGGCCGCGCAAACCCCCGATGATCGCATCGGAATCCCGTAATGGCGCACCAATTGCCCCGTCATTTGCGTGGCGCGCATATATTCGGGCGTGCCAAAGGCAGGCGCACCCGATTTCATATCAACATTGCTGGTGAAGGTCCCCAGCGCCACGGGGCAGCCTGGGTTGATGTATTGCAAGAGGGCAATCGCCGCCAAACCTTCGGCCAGCGACAGCGTCACCGCCCCTGCCATTGTCACAGGGGCCATTGCCCCCGCCAGTGTAAAGGGGGTGACCACCACAGGCTGGCCGCGCCGCGCCATCCGCATGGCCCCGTCCAACATAGGATAGTCATGTTTCAGCGGCGAGACCGAATTGATATTGGTAAACATGCGCGGCTTTGCGGCAAATTCATCATGGCTCAGCCCGCCTGCAATGCGCACCATCTCCATCACATCTTCCACCCGCTCGGCCCCCAAAGAATAGGCATGGACAAGCTTGTCCGACTGGGTCAGCATTTCATGCAGGCAATCCAAATGCCGCACCGATGGGTGAATATCGATCGGCTCTACCGGATAACCGCCCAAGATGTGGATGCAGTTAAAATATTGCGACAGCTTGATAAATTCGGAAAAGGCCGCAAAATCGCCCGCCCGTTTGCCGCGTTCCAAATCCCATGCATTGGGCGGCGAGTTTACATTGACAAACAGCATGTGATTGCCGCCCATCACCAATTCGCGCGCCGCGTTGCGCGGGGTCATGGTAAAGCTGGCAGGCGCATGGCCCAGCATTTCCATGACAAAATCCTCGTCCATCCGCACATTTTCGCCCGTCACTTTGCAGCCTGCTTTGCGCAGAATCTCTACCGCCTCGGGGTTCAGAAACTCGATCCCAATATCGCGCAAAATCTTCATCGTGCCGCGGTGAATCGCGGCAATGCCATCGCCGTTCAGCGGTTCGGTTGGCCGATCGGTGTTGACAGGCACGCGCCACGGCATTTGATCAATCACCGCACTGCCCGCCCGTGTTTTGTGGCCCGCCCGCCCGCCAGAGCGGACGCGCTCGCGCGGTTTGGTGGCGGTTTGTGCGTCAGGATCGTGGCTCATACTCAACTCCGAAAGATTTCGGACAAGATGGCGCAAAGCGCGCCGCGATGCGCGTCCAGCGACCGACGAAAAATGTCGTTTTCACGCTATCTTTCGGCCAGCCCAGCCGCGCGCTGCGCCAGCCACGCCGCGATATGGCCAATATTTGGCAAAACCACATCGGCATGGGGGGCCAGATCGCTCTCTTCTGCCACGCCTGTCAGAACGCCAATCGCCAGCATCCCTGCCGCGCGCGCAGCATGCAGATCATGCAGGCTGTCGCCGACCATAGCAATTTCGGCAGGGGGCGTGGCGATAGACTGGGCAAAGGCCAAAAGCTGGCCTGGTGCAGGTTTGCCGCCCCAGCCCGAATCGCAGCCTGCAATGAAATCGAACATGGGCAGCACCCCCGCGCGGGTCAGATGGGCGCGGGCGGGCGCTTCGGTATCATTGGTGGCCAGCCCAAGGCGCAAACCCTGCGCGCGAAACCCGCCCAAAGTGGCGGGCAAATCAACAGCGGGCTGCAACGGCGCGCGCTGCGCCTGCGCGTTCAGCACCTCGTTCAAGGCATCGGGGGCGAAATGCGGCAAAAAGGGTTGGATCAGCGCCGCAATTTCAGGCGTGGTGCAGCCGATCACAGGGCTGGTCTTGGCAAAGCGCCTTTGGGTTGGATCATAGCCCAAAACCCGCAGCAAATCGCCGTGCTGCGCCGCATCAGGCTGCAAAATGGGCAAAACCCCCATCACCCACGCGCCCCATGTCAGGGTAAAATCAAACAACGTGCCGTCTTTGTCGAAAATCAGGGCCTGCATGATATCATGTCCAATGCATATACTGCGCACCCGGCAGGCTGGCGCGCGCGGCCTGCACAGATGTTAACGGATGGCTGTGGTCGGTGCAAAACTCAATCACACGTTGATCATCTTCCATTAAGAAATCCAAAACCGCACCCAAGAACAATGGCTGCTTGGCAAGCTGCGCCAAATCCTGCCCCGAAGCGCCTGTATTGTTTAGAAAATTTCCCAAAAGATCATCGCGCCCCAAAATCCAAGCCAGCGCTTCCAGCGCCATAACCTGTGCCGCCTCGGCCCCAATTGTGATTTTATCCACAGAATTTTCCCCTTATCTGCCCCCATAATTCATCAAATTATTCGCATTTTGTTCCACATTCGGAAAGGATTTCTTAACCACTTGATGCGAAAAATATGTAAAGTTTGGTCATGGGCGGCCACTGTGGTAGGGTGTTCGTATGTTTTGTGGCTTTAGGCAAGGGTAAGTGGCGGCTTGATGGGTGGGAAGATTCTAGTCATTGATAGTGTGATGCCCAACAGGATCATCCTGACGGTTAAACTATCTGGCGCAGGGTATGAAGTGTTGATCGCCGCCACAGGCCGCGAAGGGTTTGAACTTGCGCTGCACGAACGCCCTGATTTGATTATTTTGGATATGGATTTGCCCGATATGCCCGCCGAAGAGGTGATGGCAAAACTGCAATCTGTCGCCAATTTGCAAAATGCTTTGGTCATCATGGCTTCGTCCAATGCCGATGTGGCCAACCGCATTCGCGCCTTTCGCGCGGGGGCGGATGATTTCTTTGGCAAACCCTTTGTCGAGCCGCGCCTTTTGGCCCGTATCCGCAGCCTGTTGCGGGGTGATGAGCAGTTGCGCCTGCTGTCGGCGCAAAGCGGGGCGCAATTTGCCCATGATATCGCCCACGAAGGCTTTGCCGAACCCGTGGCGCGGTTTGCCATGCTGGGCACCTTGGCCATTGTCGGCAAACCTGAAGAGGCGATGCGGCTAAAGCGTAAGCTGCCCGCTGATCTGGATGTGGATGTGGTGCATTTCAGCCCCGATGTTGTGACCAATGGCGCGCATCTGCCCTTTGACGAGGCTGATGTTGTGGTGATTCTGTCCGATGTCGCCGATCCGAACGAGGCGTTTTTGATTATCGCCACGCTGCGCGGGCGTCCGCAAACGCGCGATGCACGCTTTTGTGTGCAGTTCGATCACAACTCGCGCGGGGCCGACCGCGAGCTGGCCTATGATTTCGGGGCCGATGCCATTTGGATGGACGATGACCTGCCCGAAGAATTGGGCCTGCGTCTGGCAGGGTTGATCCGCCGCAAGCGCCGCACCGATGCGCTGCGCGACCGCATCACGCATGGCTTGATGCTGTCGATGAAAGACCCGCTGACCAATATTCCAAACCGCCGCTACATGGTGTCGGTCATGCGCAGCTTTATCACCAAGGCGCGCCGTACGCGCGCATCGGTGGCGGTGATTATGTGCGATGTGGATCGGTTCAAATCGGTGAATGACCGCTTTGGCCATGGCGCGGGCGATGATGTGCTGCGCGAGGTTGCGGCGCGTTTGTCATCCGTGCTGCGCGAGGGCGATTTGATTGCCCGCGTCGGCGGCGAAGAATTTTTGGTGGCCCTGCCCGATGCCACCATGGGCGATGCGCGCGGCGTGGCCGAACGTCTGGTTGCGGCGATTGCCGCGCGCCCCTTTACCATCGATGGCGCAGCGCAGTTGATGATCACCATTTCGGCGGGCTTGGCCATGGCCCAGCCCGATATGGCCAGCCCCGTGGACGAGATCATCGATCACGCCATTGTCGAGGCGGATCAGGCCATGCTGGTGTCCAAATCTTTGGGGCGCAACAAAATCACCTTCGCGCGCTCGGCCGCCTGACGCGGTTTCAGCGCAAAGGCGGCGCAGATTGATCTGCGCCGCCTTTACCTTTCCGTCATGCGCCTTTGGCGCGGTTGCGCTTGGCTTTGTCCGCGCAGTCAGTTTTGGCCTGATGGCGCGTCATGGCCCTCTGCCTCATCATGGCCGCGCCGCATCCCGCGATCAAGCCGATCAGCAAGGGCAAGGCGTTCGGCATCGGGCATGGCCAAAATCACTTCGGTCAGCGCCTGATGGCCCAGCGCAAGCTGGCCTTCCATTCGCCCGCGCATCGCCTCGAAGGCTTCGCGCAGGGCGGCGGGATCAAAGGGCTGCGCGCGCAGGGCGTCCTGCACAGCGGCCAAATCGGCATAGCGTTGCAGATTGGCGCTGCGCAATTCGGGCGCGCGCGCCTTCAGCCAGTCGCGCAGCGCACGGCGGTCATCCGAGGCCAGCGCCTCGGCAAAGGGGCCAAAGCCCAAATCGCGCACCATCTGGCCGCGCCCGCCGCCATTGCCATCATGCCACAAACTGCCCGCAACCACGCCCAGAACGGCAAGGTTCAGGCCCACAGACACCGCCAAAGCGATGCGCAGCACGCGCGGCGAGACATGGCGCGCGGATGCAGGCGCTGGGGGTGAGGGTGGGGGCGGCACTGGTGGGGCCGCGCCCAAATCTGCACTGCTTGCCGCTGTTTGCGCGTCACCCGCCGCTGTTTGCGGGGCCGCCGCAGATTTGCGCGTTGGTTTTGCCTTGGGGGGTTTTGGGGTGGGGGTTGTATCGCTCATGTTCATTCCTCGGCCAGCAAACTGTCGATGCTGGGCATAAAATCCAATTGATCAACCGCGCTGCTGCCCGACAGGGCCAGCGTGACTGTGCTTAGTGCGGGGGGCTGAACTGCCCCCAAATAGATGCCCGCGCAGGCGGCTGTCGCAAGGCCAGCCAAAACGCCCGCGCCGCCAAACAAATCAGATACGGCCTGCCAAAGGCTGAGTTTAGCAGGTGCGGCGGGGCGGGGGGCATAGGCCATCGGGCGCGGCTGTTCGCGCGCTGCATCGGCCAGAATCCGCGCCATCAACGCCTCTGGCACAGCGATGGGTTGCGCTGCTGCCATGGCCCGCTGCGCCAAAAGATCATCAAGATTGTCCATCATGCCTCCTCATATCCCAAATCTGTGCGCCGCGCGGCCAAAGCCGCCGTCAGCGCCCGTTTGCCGCGCGCGATCAGACTTTCCACCGCCTCGACACCCACCTGCAAAATCGCTGCGATTTCGGGGTTGGCCAATCCTTCGATATGGCGCAGCACCACCGCTTGGCGTTGCCTGTCTGGCAAATCTGCCAAAGCGCGGCTCAGGGCGGCCTGTCGGTCTGCCTCGATCATCCCATCCACCGCTGCGATCGCGCCATCTTCGGGTTCGGCCACCTCATCAAGCGCCTCGGATTTGCGGCGCTTGCGGGCGCGCAAGCGGTCGGCGCAAAGGTTAATGGCCACGCGGTAGGCCCAAGTGGAAACCTGCGCCTCGCCCGCGCGCCAATCGGGCGCAGCGCGCCACAGGCGCAGCATCACCTCTTGGGCAATATCCTCGGCCTCGCCGCGATCACCCAAGGTGCGGGTGGCATAGCCCAAAATGCGCGGCACAATACGCTGGGCCAAATCGCGCGCCGCATCACGATCACCGCGCGCATAGGCCGCCAAAAGCGCCGCATCTTGGGCAAAACCATCTATGTCTTTGGCCATATCCATCCCGAAAAGTCTATTGCGCGCGGGCCGCAAAAGCAACGCAGCGCGCGTTTGTGGCTGGGGCGGCAGTGCCACCCCAGCCGGCATGTTACCAAAAGCCGCGGAAACCGCCATCACGCCCGCCATGGTGACCCCCTTTGCCGCCACGATGGGCTGCACGTTCTGCCATTTTGGCCTGTGCGGCCTCTGCCTCGGCTTGGCTGATCGCGCCGTCATTGTCGGCGTCAATGCGGTCAAACATCCGGCCGCTGCGCCCTTCAACGGCCGCAGCCTCGGCCACAGACAATGCTCCATCGCTGTCGCTGTCCAATTCGCCAATCATATGCTGAGCGAAAAATTCAGCGCGGGCCTGCATCTGGGCGCTGGCGCGGGCGATGTGATGGGCGGCCAGTTCTGCCGCGCTGATTTGGCCGTCTTTATCGGTATCCATTGCCGCGATTTGCGCGGCGCGGAAGGCATCGGCCTCGGCTTTGGTGATGGTGCCGTCTTTGTCTGCATCCATCGCCGCAAAATCAAACAAGGCAGGGGCTGCGCTGGTTTTTGCGGGCTGTGTGGCCGTCTGTTGTGCTGTGGCGGCCACAGGCGCGGTTGCCGCAGCGATCACAGCCAAGGTGACAAGGGCCAAGGTCTTATGGGTCGTCAAACGCATCTTTCTTTCTCCATCATCTCGGCGCTGGGTTTGTCTTGCGCCGTTCATACTGGTGTAAACGCCGCAGCTTTGCCTTTCCGTCGCGCGCCCATTTGGGCGGGGGTGATGAAGGGGGGCAAGGTTGCGCCACATTCTGCGACAAAGCCGCGCGGCGCGGCGAAACCCCCTAAACATTAGGGCGCGCATCGGGTACCACTGCGCGGTGAACGGAAGGAACATCTTATGCCCAGCACATCCAGCCTACAGGCCGACCTGCCCGAGGCAGAGCGCCCAACTTGGCCCGCCGTGCGGCGCGGTTGGCATGGGAAATGTCCAAATTGCGGCTCAGGGCCGATCCTGCGCGGCTATTTGACAGTGCGCCATTCCTGCCCCACCTGCGGCGAGGCCCTGCACCATCAGCGGGCCGATGATGGGCCTGCCTATTTGACCATATTAATCGTGGGCCATTTGATGGCCCCGCTGTTGATGTTTGTCTTCACCACATGGCGGCCCGAACCTGCAACGCTGATTGCGATCTTCTCGCTGTTTACTGTGGTCACATCGCTGTATCTGCTGCCGCGCATCAAAGGGGCGATGGTGGCGCTGCAATGGGCCAAGCGGATGCATGGGTTTGGCGCAGCCCCAAATGATACGGCGCAATTGCACCATGACGCCGCCTGACGACAGCATCGCCCCCGCCGCCAGCATGATCGTGCTGCAAGGATGGGGAGAGGGCGCAAAGGTTTTGATGGGCCAGCGCGCTGCAGGGGCGGCCTTTATGCCGAGTAAATTTGTCTTTCCGGGTGGGCGGGTCGATGCGGGCGATCATGGCGCTGATCTGCCTGATCTGCTGGCCCCTGCCTGCCACACCTCGCTGCAACGCCATCCCGTGGGCGGGCCAATCAGCCCGCGCATATTGGTCGCGGCGGGCCTGCGCGAATTGGCCGAAGAAACGGGCCTTACCCTGTTGCAACCGCGCGCTGATGCCTTGCGCTTTTTCTTTCGCGCGATCACGCCGCCGGGGCGTCCGCGCCGCTTTGACGCGCGATTCTTTTTGGCGCGCGCGCAGGATTTTGTGGGCGATCATGCGGGGTTTTCTGCCGCATCGGGGGAACTTTCGCATTTGCAATGGCTTGACGTGGCAGCGGCCCGTAGCCTTGATCTGCCCTTTATCACCCGCGTGATATTGGCCGAATTGCAGGCCAGCCTGACCGAGGGCGACGGGGCCGCTGCAGGCGGCGTGCCCTTTTTCGACAATTCTGGTCCCCAGCCCGCGTTTTTGCGCCTTTAGGGGGCGGGGTCATCTTTGCGATCTTTGGCCACGGGCCAAATCGGATGCGGCACAGGGTCTTTTGCCGCCCAGAAATAGCGGGCAAACACCTCGGCATAATTTTTGTAGCGATACCCGTCATTGCGCCGCAAGAAATGGTCGCGCTTGGCCGCATAAAGCGCGGGCAGACGATACCATGGCACTGTGGGGTGCATGTGATGCACCACGTGGTAGTTATTGTTCAAAAACAACAGCGCCAGCGGGCCGCGATCTTCGACAACCACTGTGCGCGCGCGGGCCGAGGCATGGGCGCGATGTTCCAAAAAGGTGCGGATGCGCAGCAGCGCAAGCCCTATATACACCGCCGCCGCATAGGCCCAAACTGCCATGCCCGTGACCTGCAGATACCATATCACAGGGATCAGCCCCAGCAGGTTCAGCCCCCAGCCCAGCCAAACCCGCGCCTTGCCCGCCGCCAAAAGCCGCATCTCGCTGGCCAGAAAAAACCCAATGCCAATGGCAGGGCCAATCATGATCCGCCCTGCCAAACTGTTATTGGCCGCCAACACCGCCTGCCACCAGCGCGGCAAACGCGCCCAGACCGCAGGGTCTAGAAAGTTTGATTCAGGGTCATCATAGGGGTCTGTCAACGCAGGGTCATAGTGATGGGCCAAATGGGTGTCTTTGAACCGCAAATAAGGCACCAGCACGAACAGCGCGGGAAAGACCAAAGCCTCGCTTGCCCATTGGCGCGGCAAAGGATGGCCGTGCAGCACCTCGTGTTGCAGCGATGAAAACTGCGCCAGCGCGATGCCTGTGATGACGATCGACAGGGCGGGCCACGCGCTGTACAGCGCGCCGCCCAGCGCCACTGCGCCGTAGGTCGCTAAGATCAGCGCCAAAGTGGGCCATTCGACCCTGCGATCCGCGCCCGCGCGCGAGGTGGGCGAAGTGGGCGAAGTCTGTGAAATATCTGCCATGTCAGCCAATGTTCTTTTGCGCCAGCCTAAATAGAGTTTTGCCCTAATACTGATGAAATTGCGTCAAATCATAGCCATTCCACGCCAAAACCTCGCGCGCGGCGCGCAGGCGGTCTTTGGGGATCGGGTCTTTGGACAGGATCATCCCAAAACTGCCATCGGGCGTGCCAAGGACGGCCGAGCGGTTGTTTTCATCCATCCACAGCACCCAAATCGGCGCGTTCAGGTTGGGCAGGCGGTAGCGCCCCTGCGCACCGCCACTGGCCAGCGCGCCTGTCCCTGTGCGGCGATGGGGGCCAAAGCACAGATCATAACGCGCGGTGGCGCTGCCCCCTTCGGCGGTGATCTGCAAACTTGGGGCCGTGGTGCAGGGCGCAGGCGCACCAAATCCTGCCACTTGCCGCCATGTGCCCAGCATCCGCGCCACAGGCAGGGCGGCGGTGGAATAAATCGGGGCCGCCACCATGCGAAACCCCTGTGCAGACCCTTGCGATGCCGCGCCTTGCGCGCAGCCCATCAGCGCGAGCGCCAGCGGCAGCGCCATCAGCGCCAGCGCCGCCTTTAGTTCAGGCACAGTTGCACCACGGCCCCGTCATTTTGAACCACATCGGTGCAACCAAACATCGGCCAGAACGGCGCACAGCTGCGCGAGCGCGCCAGACATTGGCTAGAGCAATCGCTTTCTTTGCTGCAAGATTTGCCTGCATCTTTCATCGGGTAGAAACAGGCCATTGCGCCCGTCTCGCCCGCCTTGCCCCAGCGGCCACCCTCTTGCAGGCAGGCGGCCTCTTCCAGCGTTTTGGGTGTGTCGTCAGGTTCCACCGATGCCCCTGCTTTCAATGCGGCGGCGGCGGCGGCGCCAATGTCAGCCGCGCTTTGCGAGGCCTCTGGCGCGGCAGTGCTGGCCACAGTTGGGCTGGCCGCAGTTGCAGCAGCGGCGGCAGGGGCCGCCCCAATCACCCGCCCCGTGGCAGGGGCGCTGCCCGCAGGCGCTGGCCCCAAAGTTTGGGTTTGAATGGCGCTGGTGTCCAAAGGCGTGGCGGCGGCATTGATGCCCAGCCCCGCCGCTGAACGGCCGTTAGACATCCCGCCCGCCCCACAACCGCTGAGCACAACCGCAAGCGGAATCGCCCATAAAATAAGGTGTATTTTGCGCATTTTGCCGCCCAAACCCGTGCTGAAAATTCCTAGGCTCCACTTGGCCCAATCTGCCCGCCCCGCGCAAGCAATTATTATCGGCTTGGCAAAACTTGGCAAGAATCGGTTGAGAACAAAATGCGAACATTGTAAACTACCCGCATGTCCAACCCAGCCCCTCCCTCGGCCCAAAGCCTGCGCGAAGATTTGGCGCGGCTGGTTATGCCAAACGCGCGCCTGCGCGCGCCGCAGCTGTTTTTGCAAGGGGCATCCTTACAAGGGGCATCTTTAGAAGGGGCATCGGCACAAGGTGTATCGGCAGGGCAATTTTCGCTCGCACGGGCAAGGGTGCATGAATTTTGCGGCCCAGCCCGCAGCCAACTTGCGGCCTTTGTGCTGCAATCGACATCGGGGGCGGTGATTTGGGCCAGCCCCTCTTGGCTGCCCGAACGGATCTACCCTTATGGGCTTTTGCCCTTTGCCGACCCCAACCGCATTATCTTTGCCCGCTGCCGGCGGCCCGAGGATATTTTATGGACAATGGAAGAGGCGCTGCGATCTGGTGCGGCCCCCGTGGTGCTGGGCGATCTGCCCCAGCCCCCTGCCCTAACCCCCATTCGCCGCCTGCATCTGGCCGCCGAGGCAGGGGCCGAAGCCGCCCATAGGCGCGGGCGCCCAGCGCCTTTGGGCCTGATCCTGACGATACAGGGCGGCGCGCAGGGGGTGGAATCGCGCTGGCATATGCAGGCCGCGCCCAGTGGCATGACCATGCTGGAAAACCGCGCGGCATGGACGCTGGCCCGCCTGCGCGCGCGCAGCGACCCCCCCGCCCGCTGGGCCATAACCCACGCCAAAGGGCAAATCAGCGCCACGCTTTTGGCTGCGCCTTTGGGGGAATAGCTGCAATGCAGCACTGGAATGCGCGGCCCGCTTAGGCTAGATGAAAGGCACATCTGGCGCAGCCGCGCCAGCGAACCGACATGGCAACAGACTTGGCAACAGACTTGGCAGACAAAAAGGCGCGCATATGGCACGGATACTGATCACCTCGGCCATTCCCTATATCAACGGAATCAAGCACCTCGGCAATCTGGTGGGCAGCCAATTGCCCGCCGATTTGTTCGCGCGCTATTCTCGTGGGCGTGGGCATGAGGTGATGTTCATTTGCGCCACGGATGAACATGGCACCCCTGCCGAACTGGCCGCCGCCAAGGCTGGCCAACCCGTGGCCGACTATTGCGCCGATATGCACCGCGTGCAGGCGGAATTGGCCCGCGGCTTCCGCCTGTCATTTGATCATTTTGGCCGATCCTCCAGCGCGCGCAACCACGCCCTGACCCAGCATTTCGCAGGCAAACTCTATGAGGCGGGCCTGATCGAAGAAGTCAGCGAAAAACAAGTGTTTTCTATCGATGACAACCGCTTTTTGCCCGACCGCTATATCACAGGCACTTGCCCCAATTGCGGCAATACATCCGCGCGCGGCGATCAATGCGAAGAATGCACCAAACAGCTTGATCCGACCGATTTGATCAACCCGCGCTCGTCCATCTCGGGCAGCACGAACCTAGAGGTGCGCGAGACAAAGCATCTGTATCTGCGCCAACGCGCCCTGCGCGACAAGCTGCGCGCTTGGATAGAATCGAAAAAAGATTGGCCCGTGCTGACCACCTCGATTGCGCTGAAATGGCTGGATGATGGCGATGGGTTGCAAGACCGCGGCATCACGCGCGATTTGCATTGGGGCATCCCCGTGCGGCGCGGCGATCAACCTTGGCCGGGCATGGAAGGCAAGGTGTTTTACGTGTGGTTCGATGCGCCCATCGAATATATCGCGGGCACCGCCGAATGGGCCGATGCGCATGGCCGCCCTGATGCAGATTGGCAGCGCTGGTGGCGCACCGATATGGGCGCAGATGATGTGACCTATTACCAATTCATGGGCAAAGATAACGTGCCTTTCCACACCCTATCCTTCCCCGCCACGATTTTAGGGTCGGGCGAGCCGTGGAAACTGGTCGATTATCTGAAATCCTTCAATTATCTGAACTATGACGGCGGCCAGTTTTCCACCAGCCAAGGGCGCGGCGTGTTCATGGATCAGGCCCTGTCGATCCTGCCTGCCGATTACTGGCGCTGGTGGCTTTTGTCCCATGCGCCCGAAAGCGCGGACAGCGAATTCACATGGGATAATTTCCAAGCCTCGGTGAACAAAGATTTGGCCGATGTGTTGGGCAATCTTGTCAGCCGCGTGACCAAGTTTTGCGCCAGCAAATTCTCTAGCGCCGTGCCCCAAGCGGGGGAATATGCGGCGCGCGAGCAAGAGTTGATCGCAGCACTGGGCGCAGGTTTGGCGGCGTATCAATCCTCGATGGACAAAATCCAAGTGCGGCGCGGGGCGGAAGATTTGCGCGCGCTGTGGGTGTTGGGCAATGAATACCTGCAATCAGCCGCGCCGTGGAGCGTGATCAAAACCGATGAGGCGCAGGCCAAAACCATCATCGCGCTGTCGCTGAATTTGATCCGCATCTATGCCATCCTATCGCGCCCGTTCATTCCCGATGCGGCCGAGGCGATGATGGCGGCCCTGCACTGCGATGATTGGACTTGGCCCGATGATATCGCCGCCGATCTGCGCAAATTGCCCGCAGGGCATGGGTTTGACGTGCCTGAAAACCTATTCCGCAAGATCACCGACGAAGAGCGCGCAGCTTGGGCGGCGAAGTTTTCGGGTAAGCGCGATTAGGGGCGCGATTAGGGGCGCGACGAGGGAAGGGCTCGATTGCGGCAAGCCTGCCTTCGGCGAGGCTGTTTGGGCCAATATGAAAGCGGGGTTTCGGCCCTGTGTTAGGGGGCGATGATGCCAGTGTTTTTGAACCAGTCCGATCGCGATTTTGAAACGCAGTTTGCTGCGCTGTTGGGCATGAAGCGCGAAGAGGCCGAGGATGTTGACCGCGACGTGGCCGCAATCATTGCCGATGTGCGCAGCCGTGGCGATGGCGCGGTGATCGAACTGACGGCCAAGTTTGATCATCTGGCCTTGACCCCTGCCACAATGGCCTTCTCGCCTGCCGACATCGCCGCCGAGGTGGCCAAAGTCTCGCCCGAAGACCGCGCTGCGCTGGAACTGGCGGCGGCGCGTATTCGCGATTATCACGCGCGCCAATTGCCCAAAGACGAGATGTGGGTCGAAGAGTCTGGCGCGCGCCTTGGCTGGCGCTGGACGCCCGTCTCTGCGGCAGGTCTTTATGTGCCGGGCGGCACGGCAAGCTATCCCTCCTCGGTGCTGATGAACGCTATCCCCGCCAAAGTGGCGGGGGTGGCGCGGCTGGCCATTGTCTGCCCCACCCCGCGCGGCGAGGTGAACCCTTTGGTTCTGCTGGCCGCCCAAATTGCGGGTGTGGACGAGATTTACCGCATTGGCGGCGCGCAGGCGATTGCGGCGCTGGCCTATGGCACGCAAACCATCGCGCCCGTGGATAAAATCACAGGGCCAGGCAATGCCTATGTGGCAGCGGCCAAGCGGCGCGTGTTTGGCCGCGTTGGAATTGATATGATTGCAGGGCCGTCCGAGGTGTTGATTATTGCCGATGGCGCAAATAACCCCGATTGGATTGCCCTTGATCTGCTGGCGCAGGCCGAACATGATGCCTCGGCGCAATCGATCTTGATCACCACCGATGCAGGATTTGGCCAAGCGGTGGCGCAGGCGGTAGAGAAGCGGCTGGACACGCTGGAACGCCGCGCGATTGCGGGGGCATCATGGGCACAGTACGGCGCGGTGATTGTGGTGGAAACGCTGGCGCAAGCGGCCGCGCTGTCAAACCGCATCGCGCCCGAACATTTGGAATTATGCGTGGCCGATCCTGATGCTTTGGCGGGCCAAATCACCCATGCTGGGGCCATCTTTTTAGGCGCTTGGACACCCGAAGCCATTGGCGACTATGTCGGCGGGCCCAACCATGTTCTGCCCACGGCGCGGTCGGCGCGGTTCTCATCGGGCCTGTCGGTGCTGGATTTCATGAAGCGCACGACCTTGGCCAAAATGACACCCGCCGCCCTGCGCGCCATTGGCCCTGCTGCCGAACGTCTGGCCCAATCAGAAAGCCTGCAGGCGCATGGCCTTTCGGTGCGCGCGCGTCTGGATGGATTGAACGGAGGGCAGGAATGAGCGATCGCATCACCAAAATCCTGATCGACGAGGCAGGGCTCACCCTGCCCACGCCTGAAATTGAACAAGAGCGGCGCGTTGCGATATACGATTTGCTGGAAGACAACCATTTCGCCCTGCCCGCGCGCGAGGGGCGCGCCACGCCCAGCGGCCCCTATCACCTTGGCCTTGCCATTCGGGAAGGGCGTCTTGTGGTGGATGTCACCTCAGAGGCGGGCGAAAAAGCGGCCGAGTTTCACCTCTCGCTTGGCCCGTTTCGCCAGATTGTGAAAGATTACTTTCAGATCTGCGACAGTTATTTTGATGCGGTCAAACGCCTTGCCCCTGCGCAGATTGAGGCCATTGATATGGCGCGGCGCGGCATTCACAACGAAGGTGCTGCGGTGTTGCAAGAACGGCTGGACGGCAAGGCGCAGCTAGATAAAGACACGGCGCGGCGGCTGTTCACGCTGATCTGTGTTTTGCAGTGGGGGATGTAAGCGATGGTCGATTTTCCCCAAGCGATTTTGTTTTGCTGCGATCATAACGCGGTGCGATCCCCAATGGCCGAGGGGCTGATGAAGAAACTTTACGGCCAGCGCGCCTATGTGCAATCGGCTGGGGTGAAGAATGATCTGGAAATTGACGGGTTTTCCATCGCCGTTTGCGCCGAGATCGGTGTCGAGTTGTCGCGGCATCGTTCGCGTAGCTTTGACGAGATGATCCGCGAGGGCGAGGATTTGGGGGCCTATGATTTGATCGTGGCGCTGTCACCAGCCAGCCAGCGCCAAGCGCTGGAATTGACCAAAACCAGCCATGTTGAGGTGCTGTATTGGCCCATTTTCGACCCCACCGCCATTGGCGCGGGGCGCGAGGAGAAATTGGCGGCCTATCGGCAAGCAAGGGACGAGATTAAGGCGCGGCTGGTGGAACGGTTTGGGTGAGGGGCGGCGGGGCACTTGCCCCGCAAAAACGCTCCAGTGGAGCGTTTTTAGCCCCGAACGCCCGCGCACGCCTGCGCGGGCAGGGAAGCCTAGTAGTGATAGCGGCACTGCACAATGATCAGGGTATCGCCTTCGACGCGGTAAACAAGGCGATGCTCGCGGTCGATGCGGCGTGACCACCAGCCAGAATAATCACCCCTTAACGGTTCGGGTTTCCCCGTTCCCTCAAACGGGTGGCGCTGACACTCGCGGATCAATCGATTAAGTTTGGTCAAACTGCTGCGATTCTGCTCTTGCCAATGGACATATTGCTCGAACGCATCGGCAAGGAACAAAACCTTCACTCTTGTTCAAATGCCTCAAGTTCTTCCATCGTTTTTTCGATGGGTGGAACGCCCGCCTTCCATTCGGCAATCGCCTTGTCCAGCGCGGCCTTGTTGGCGGGGCTGGCGGTGAGGTAGGTGGTTTCATCCATGCTGGCCCAGTCTTCCAGACTGACCATCACCACAGGCTTGCCCCCCGCGCGGGTGACGATGACGGGTTCATGATCATCATTCACCCTGTCCATCACCGAGGACAAGTTCGCGCGCAGATCGGTGGAGGAGATGTGTTTCATGAGGGGAATGTACGTGATTGCGTATATTGGGTCAATCCCAATCGGTATTTTCGGTAGGGTGCGTGATTTCACGCACCATGTCGGGCGGTGGGGTGGGGGGTGCAAGCACGCACGCTACGCGCTAGCTGACGCGCCCGCCCCGTGGAGGCGGGTCGGGCGCGGTGAAATGCGCTTTGGGGTGAGGGGCGGCGGGGCACTTGCCCCGCAAAAACGCTCCAGTGGAGCGTTTTTAGCCCCGAACGCCCGCGCACGCCTGCGCGGGCAGGGTGTCGATGCAGCAGACTATCCATGCAACAGACAGTTGGTTGGGTGCGGATTTCACCGCGCCCGAACCGACGGGGCACTTGGGGCGCGGCCCTGACGCGCCCGCCCCCGGGGGGCGGGTCGGGCGCGGTGAAATGCGCTTTAGGCGCATTTCACGGGTAAGGATTATGGGCGGCGTACGTGGTTTCACGCATCATGTCAGACGGCACGGCAGCGCGCACCCTCCGCGCTGATCCCCCTATTGATCCAAGAAACTCCTGAGCTTCCTGCTCCGCGAGGGATGCTTCAACTTCCGCAGCGCCTTCGCTTCAATCTGCCGGATCCTCTCCCGCGTAACCGAGAACTGCTGCCCCACCTCTTCCAGCGTGTGGTCGGTGTTCATCCCAATCCCAAAGCGCATGCGCAAAACGCGTTCTTCGCGCGGCGTCAAAGATGCCAGCACCCGCGTCGTGGTTTCCTTCAGATTCTCCTGAATCGCACTGTCCAACGGCAGGATCGCGTTTTTGTCTTCGATAAAATCGCCAAGCTGGCTGTCTTCTTCGTCCCCAATCGGGGTTTCCAGCGAAATCGGCTCTTTGGCGATTTTCATCACCTTGCGCACCTTTTCCAGCGGCATTTGCAGCTTTTCGGCCAATTCTTCTGGGGTCGGTTCGCGGCCAATCTCGTGCAGCATCTGGCGGCCTGTGCGCACCAGTTTGTTGATGGTTTCAATCATATGCACAGGGATACGGATGGTGCGGGCTTGGTCAGCAATCGAGCGCGTGATCGCCTGCCTGATCCACCATGTCGCATAGGTCGAAAACTTATACCCGCGCCGATATTCAAACTTATCCACGGCCTTCATCAGGCCAATGTTCCCTTCCTGAATCAAATCCAAGAATTGCAGGCCGCGGTTGGTGTATTTTTTCGCAATCGAAATCACCAAACGCAGGTTCGCCTCGACCATTTCCTTCTTGGCCTGACGCGCCTCTTTCTCGCCCTTTTGCACTTGGTTCACGATGCGCCGAAATTCGGAAATATCCACGCCGATGTATTGGCCCACAGTGGCCATTTCCACGCGCAATTCTTCGACCTTATCGCGCGAGCGTTCCATCAACGCCTGCCAGCCGCGCCCCGATTTGGCGGCCATGCGGTCAACCCATGTCGGGTCTAATTCATAACCTTGGTACTCATCGATAAACTCGCGCCGATTGATCCGCGCGGCATCGGCCAGTTTGACCATCGACGAATTGATCGACATGATTTTGCGATTGATCCCATAGAGCTGGTCAATCAGCGCCTCGATCCGATTGTTGTGCAGGTGCAACTCGTTCACATAGACCACAATCTCGCTGCGCAGCTTTTGATAGTCGGCCTCGGCCTTTTCGGAAAAGCCGCGGCTGTCCGACAGGGTGGCCGACATGCGCAAATCTTGCATTTCGGACAGTTTTTCATAGCCCTTGGCAATCGCGTCCAGCGTTTCCAGCACTTTGGGCTTTAGCGTGGCTTCCATCGCCGCCAGCGACATGGATGCGCCATCTTCGTCATCGTCATCGTCATCGCCGCGCATCAAGGGGTTGCCATCTGCGTCCAGCTCTGGCTCTTCCTCGCCCTTGGGCGCGCGCGGGGTTCCGTCCAGATCGACACCTTCCAGATCGGCGCCCACCATGCCCTCTTCGCCATCCAGCGAACGGCCAAAGGTCGCCTCAAGGTCGATCACATCGCGCAACAGGATATCTTCGTTCAAAAGTTCGTCGCGCCAAATGATGATGGCCTGAAAGGTCAGCGGGCTTTCGCATAGCCCAGCGATCATCGTATTGCGGCCTGCTTCGATCCGCTTGGCGATGGCAATTTCACCTTCGCGCGACAGCAGTTCCACGCTGCCCATTTCGCGCAGATACATGCGCACAGGATCATCGGTGCGGTCCAGCGCCTCGGCGCTGCTGCCGACCACCGCCACATCGCGGTTGCCGCCGCCCGTTTCGACCAGCTCGCCGACCACGGGGGCCTCGCCCTCTTCGACCTCGTCATCTTCGACCACGTTGATGCCCATTTCCGACAGCATGGCCATGACATCTTCGATCTGGTCACCCGACACCTGATCGGGTGGCATCACCTGATTGAGTTGTTCATAGGTGATATAGCCACGCTCGCGCGCATCGGCGATCATGCGTTTTACGGCGGCTTGGGAAAGGTCTAGCGTGGCCTCGCTGTCATCGGCATCGGGTTTCTGATCGTCGCTGTCGCTCATGGCCAAGGCGCTCCTACGGGGTCTAGGGGTGTCTGCGGTAGAATAACGAATCGCAGAAAGAGGTAAACGAATCAATAGCGCGAATCACGCTGGGTTAAAGGCCGAATCACCGAGATTCTGCCGCGAATTAGCGGGATTTCTTCTCCCACGCGCGGGAATCGATCAGGTTTTGCAGATGATTCGACATTGCGGCGCGGTCTTCGCCCAAATCGCCCGAATCAGGGCGCGGCGGGTTGTCGGCGCGCAGGCGTGCTGCATTGGCCTGTGCCAGTCGCCATGTCAGTCCTTCGTCCACAAATCCCTCCATATCGGCCATCGCTTCGGCGATCTCGCGTTTTGCACCGCGATGGGCATCCAGTTTGGCCAATTCTTCGGCAAGGCAAAGGGCGGCCAGTTCGGCATCGCCTGTGTTGCGCACGGGCGGCGCTATGCGCACATGGGGACGCGCCAGCAAGGTTGCAAGGGCGGGTGCGGCGGCCTCGCGCAGCGCATCATAGATTTGCGCGGCATCGGCATCGGCATGGGCCAGCAGCACATCGCGCAATTGGGCGTGGTCTTTGCCGATCAAGGTCAGACGTTCCAGCGCACTTTCAAATTGGCGGATCAGGCTGGGATGGGTCAGAATCGTGGCCAGAATAACCGCCTCGCGCAGCACATCATCCACCGCCCCCGATGCGGTGGCCAAGAGCGATGTCTTGGTGGCAGGCAGGGGCGGCAATTCGGCTGGCGCACGTTTGCCCCCGCGCACAAAGGGCGTCCATGCCCGCGCCTTTTGGCCAAATAAGTCGCGGCGCAGGCGGTTGATCTCTTCGCCGTAATGGGCGCGAATAGACGGGTCTTGGATACGCGCAACATGGGCGCGCAGCGATTTATCAAGGGCGGCTTTGCGTTCGGGGCTGTCAAAACTGCGCCCTTCAATTTCCCGCGCCCATAACAGGCCCACCATCGGCTGTGCGCCGTCCAGCGCGGCCTGCATCGCCGCGGGCCCCTGCGCTTTGATCAGATCATCAGGGTCAAGCCCCGCAGGCAGGGCGGCAAAGCGCAGCCCTTTGCCCGCTTGCAACAAGGGCAGGGCCAAATCCACCACGCGCAGACCTGCGCGAATCCCCGCCGTGTCGCCATCCAGCGCGATGATCGGCTCGTCATGGATGCGCCACATTAGCGCCAGTTGCTCGGCGGTCACCGCCGTGCCAAGCGGTGCGACCGATGCCGTGAACCCCGCCTCAGACAGGGCAATCACATCCATATAACCTTCGGCCACGATCAGCGGCTTGCCTTTGCCCGCCGCCTCGCGCGCGGGGGCAAGGTTGAACAGATTGCGCCCCTTGTCGAAAATCTCGGTCTCTGGCCCGTTCAGATATTTGGCCCGCGCATTGGGGTCTAATGACCGCCCGCCCAGCGAAATCGCCCTGCCCCGCCCATCGCGAATGGGAAAGATGATGCGCCCGCGAAAGCGGTCATAAGGTGCGCGCCCATCATCGGATTGCGCGCAGAGGCCAGAGGCGGTGATCAGATCATCGGCCAGCCCCTTTTGTTTCAGCGCGCTATACAGCGCATTTGGGCTATCGGGGGCCCAGCCAATGCCCCAACGCTCTTGCGCAGCCTCGGTCAAGCCGCGCCGCGCCAGATAGGCGCGCGCAGGTTCTGCCGCAGCGGTGCGCAACTGCAAGCGCATCCATTTGACCGCCTCTTCCATCACCGAAATCAACTGGCTGCGCCGATCTGCCATCTGCGCGGCCTGCGGATCGCGGGCGGGCATTTGCATCCCCGCTTGGCGGGCCAGCACCTCGACCGCCTCCATAAAGCCCAAATTCTCGGTCTCTTTGATAAAGGTCAGCGCATCGCCCTTGGCGTGGCAGCCAAAGCAATAGTAAAAGCCTTTGCGATCATCCACATGAAAAGATGGGCTTTTTTCGTGATGAAACGGGCAAGGCGCCCAGAAATCGCCCTTGGCTTGGTTCGATTTGCGCATATCCCATGTGACCTTGCGGCCCACAATGGCCGATAGGGTCACGCGCTCGCGTATCTCGTCCAGAAATCCATTTGGCAGGCTCATGCCCCTAATATGGGCTAAAGCGCCCGCGCCGCAAGGATTCGCAGCGCGTCTTCCAATTCATGCCATGCGGTATGGGCCATAGATCGAAACACCATCACTTCGAACGTGTCTGCGCCCATACGCATCAGGCAGGCGGGCACATGGTATAATTGGCTGCGAATGGATGCGCCCACAGGCAGGGCAGAGGCGCGCAAATCAACGGGCACGTAATGGGCCAGCGCCTCTACCGCGGCAGGGCCAGCCAGTGCAAAGCGCGCCCATGCGTCCGATTGGTCGGTCACAGCGGCGGCATCGCCCAAATCGGGGCAATCTGCGCCAATCAAAAAGGCCTGATCGCGCCCTGTCCATGCAATGCGCGCATCGCCGCGGATGGTCATGGTATTCGGCGCAGGAAAGCCAAGGCCGATTTTGCCCAAGGCCCGATCCACATCGGCCAGCCGCCCTGAAAACGGGGCAATGGATGTGATCTGCGCCCAGTCCATTTGCGCCAAGGTCGTGCCTGCCAAGGTGACGGGTTTGATATAGCCAAGGGGCGCTGTTGCGATAAGGTTAACCACGCATTCTCTCCCCTGATTTATCAAAGAACACAGGATCGCACACTTCGGCGCGCACATTGATGCCGCGCAGGCGGTCAACCACCAGCACCGTCTCTCCGTGCCGCGCGCGGCCCCGTTCCAGAAATGCCAGCGCCAAATAGGATTGGAACTGCGGCGAATATCCGACCGAGGACAGATAGCCTTGCGAATTCTGCCGCGTCAGCGCCGCGCCTTGGGCAAACACATGCGCCCCTGCCGTAATCACCTCGCCCTGCAGCGGGCGCAGGCCCACCATCTGCGCGCGGTTTTCCTCGACCATGCCATCGCGCATGGCGGCGCGTTTGCCGATGCAGTCTTTCTTGGCCGAGATCATGCCGCCAAGGCCCAAATCCCCCGCCGTCACGCGCCCGTCAATTTCGGCATGGGTGATAAAGCCCTTTTCAATGCGCAGCACATTCAGTGCCTCCATCCCATACAGGCCGCCGCCCATCAATTCCGCGCGCGAGATCAGATCGCGCATCAGCGCCTCGCCATAGCGGGTGGGCACGGCAATCTCATAGCCTTCTTCGCCCGAAAAGCTGATGCGGAACACCCGCGCGCTCACACCGCTGATCTGCGCCGTGGTCACGCCCATAAAGGGCAAATCGCCCAAAGGCGCAGCCAGCATCGACCCCACCAGCACCCGCGCGCGCGGCCCTGCCACGGCAAATTGCGCAAAGGCTTCCGTGACCGAGATAAAGCGCAGGTCAAAATCGGCGCAATAGGCTTGGTGGACAAATTCCAAATGCCGCATCACCAGCCCTGCTGCCGCTGTGGTGGTGGTCATCAGATAATGGTTTTCCCCCAGCCGCGCCGTCGTGCCATCGTCCAGCACATAGCCATCGGCGCGCAGCATCAGCCCATAGCGCACACGGCCCACGGGCAGCGTGCTGAAAGTGTTGGAATAGACCAAATCCAGAAATTTGGCGGCATCTTTGCCCTGAATGTCAATCTTGCCCAATGTGGACACATCTGCCACGCCCACCGCCTCGCGCACATAGCCCACTTCGCGGTTGCACGACACCTGCCAGTCAGTTTCGCCCGCTTTGGGGAAATAGCTGGGCCGATACCACAGCCCTGCCTCGATCATCGGCGCACCGCGATCACGCGACAACCTGTCCGAGGTCAAGAACCGCTGCGGGGCAAAGCCCATGCCGCGCCCGCCCGCCCCTATCGCCGCGATGGATGTGGGCGCATAGGGCGCGCGGTAGGTGGTGGTGCCAACCTCGGCAATGCCCTTGCCCGTGCTATCGGCCAGCACCGCCAGCGCGCCAATATTGCTGTTTTTGCCCTGATCGGGGGCCATGCCTTGGGTGGTGTAGCGTTTCATATGTTCCACGCTGGCAAAACCCTCTTGCGCAGATAGGGCCACGTCTTTGACAGTGACATCATTGGCAAAATCCAGCCAAGCGCGGGCATATCTGCCGCCCGAGGTCTCCATCGCCCACATGGGCGTGATGACATAGGGCGCATCTTCGCATTCGGGCGCGGCAAAGGGCGCAGCTTTGCGCCCCAACTCTGCCAGCGCGGCGGCTGCAGCCTCGCTGCCCTTGATAAAGGCGGCTTTGGTCGAGAAATCACCATTGCAGGCCCCAACTGCGCGCAGATTGGGAACGGCATTTGTTTGCGGCACAAAGGCGGCCAAGCTGGCCTCCCATCTTGGGCGGCCATTCATATGGCAGGTCAGATGCACCATCGGGTTCCAGCCCCCCGAAACCGCAAGCACGTCACAGTCCAAAACAAATTCGCCGTTCAAATGCGTGCCCGCAATCTGGCGCAGCCCGTGGCGGCCTTTGGTTTTGGTGATGCGCGCGTTCAGATAGACAGGGCAATCTTCCACCACCGAGGCATCTGGGCGGGTGTCCAGAATGGCCAGAACATTCACCCCCGCTTGGATCAATTGCCGCGCCACGCGCCGCGCGCCATCGTTATTGGCCAAAAGCGCCAGCTTTTGCCCCACGGCCACGCCGTAAATATTCAGATAATCTTGCACCGCGCTGGCCAGCATAATGCCAGGTCGGTCGTTGTTTTCAAAGGCGATGGGACGTTCCAGCGCGCCTGCCGCCAAAATGGTTTGCGCCGCTGTGATGCGCCAGAAACATTCGCGCGGCAGATCAGCGCGGGGGGCGCGGTGCAGGCCCACCCGTTCCAGCGCCGCATAAACCCCGCCATCATAGGCCCCTGTCACCGCGGTGCGCGTCATCACGCGCAGGTTGGGAAGGTCGGCCATTTCGGCACGCGCTGCGGCCAGCCAATCGGCGGCAGGCGCGCCATCCAGTTGCGGCATATCGCCCAAAAGGCGCCCGCCCAGATGCGCCTTTTCCTCGCATAAAATCACATCCGCCCCTGCCCGCGCCGCCGTTAATGCCGCCGCAATCCCCGCAGGGCCGCCGCCAATAACCAGCACATCGCAAAACGCATAGGATTTTTCATATTGCCCCTCGTCATGCTTGCCCGACAGGCTGCCAAGCCCTGCCGCACGGCGGATCAGCGGCTCGTAAAGACCTTCCCAAAAGGCGCGCGGCCACATGAAGGTTTTGTAGTAAAACCCCGCCCCAAGGAAAGGCGTGGCCAGATCATTTATCGCCAGAATATCCCAGCGCAAAGACGGCCAGCGGTTTTGGCTGCGCGCCACCAGCCCTTCGAAAATCTCTTGCCCCGTGGCGCGCACATTGGGCGTGTGATTGCTTGCGCCGATCACTTCGACCAAGGCATTGGGCTCTTCAAACCCCGCTGTCAAAACCCCGCGCGGGCGGTGATATTTGAAACTGCGTCCCACCACGCGCACACCACTTGCCAAGAGTGCCGAGGCAAGCGTGTCACCCTTATACCCCTGATAGCGGCGGCCATCGAAGGTAAAGCTGATGGGCTTTGCGCGGTCAATCAACCCGCGTCCGTCAATGCGCATGTCAGGCGTCCTTTTTCGGCGTTTTGGGTTTGGGGGCAGGTTTTGGCGCGGCTTTGGCGGCGGGCTTTGCTGCGGGCTTTGCTGCGGGCTTTGCGGCCGCTTTGGGCGCGGCTGGGGTTGGTTTTGGCGCAGCAGATGCAGGCTTTGGCGCGGCCTTTTGGGCGGCAGGCGCAGCCGCCACCGCTGGCGCAGGTTTCGGCGCAGGTTTTGGCGCAGTTTGTCCCCCCATCACCAATTCTGCCCCCAAAACCGCATGGGTGATCGTGTTGCGCGTCACCTTCAGCCACGCCGCGCAGCCCCCCTCGTGATACCACAAATCCTGCACTTGCCCCGCGATATTATCCCGCAGGAACAATTGGTTATCCAAAGCGTCCAAATCCGCATCCGCCCCCACTGGGGACAGATAATCTGGACTGCCGTAGTAATAAAACTCGCGCCGATCTCGTGGCCCGCACAGGGGGCAAGGGATTTTCATGGCTTATCCTCGCAGGAGGTGATGGTGACAGGGCCAAGGGTGTAGAGTATGCTGCCGAATATTTCCGTGGCGGTCTCTTTATCGAGATGCGTTGAAGCCAAGCTGGCGGAAGGTACCATCGCCAATGTCATATCAGCGACTTTCAGATTAAATTCAATCGCGCCGCCCTGTTTCAGAAATGCCTGCATATTGGGGGCTTCTGACCGCCTTAGTGAGGTCGTCGAGGGCGCGCATACGGCTTTTGTCATCTTCTCGGCAAAAAGCTGTTCTCTGGCTTCTTTAGATTTCTTCGAAGCACTTTTTGCATCAGAAGTATCACTGCCTGCTCTTGGTTTTGCCCTCATAACGAAAGTGTATTTCACCGTGGGCAGGCCTGATGAACCGACATATGCGGTGGTCAACTGCGCAACCTCACTATTCTCAGTGACATTTCGAAAGCGGAACTTTTCATCGGACGCAATCAAATCCTGCAGCACGATCATATCTGTACAGGACGCGGAATTCACAGTTTCGTGACAAAATCTTTGAGACTGCATAAACCATAACGCGCCCGAAACCACGGCAAACAGCAGAAAAATTGCCGTGACAATCGCGCCCAGCACCATCAGAAAAACCTTAAACGCTTTCCACGCTGCACCCATCACCGCGCCCCTCAATGCAAATTATGCTGGCTGCCCGTGCCTTCTTCGTCGATGGTATGGCCCGTGCGGAACCGATCCAGACGGAAGCGGCGGGCGACCTCGTGGCTTTGATCCGTGGCCATCAAATGCGCCATGCACCAGCCACTGGCAGGCACGGCTTTGAACCCGCCGTAATTCCAGCCTGCATCCAAATACAGGCCCTGCACGGGGGTTTTGTCGATGATCGGGCTGCCATCGGGCGTCATATCCATGATCCCGCCCCATGATCGCAGCACTTTCGCGCGGCCAATCATCGGCATCAGGGTCATCCCCGCCTCCATCACATGTTCCACCATCGGCAGGTTGCCCCGCGCCGCATAACTTGCGTAAAAGTCGATATCCCCGCCAAAGACCAGCCCACCCTTATCCGACTGGCTGATATAGAAATGCCCCATCCCGAACGAGATGACATGATCAATCACAGGCTTTAACCCCTCGGTCACAAAGGCCTGCAAGACGTGGCTTTCGATCGGCAGGCGCATCCCCGCCATGGCGGCGACTTGCGATGAACGCCCCGCCACAATGATCGCCACCTTTTTGGCGCGAATGGCCCCGCGCGTGGTTTGCACGCCGCGCACAACCCCGCCTTCGATGTCAATGCCAGTCACTTCGCAGTTTTCAATCAAATCCACGCCGCGCGCATCCGCGCCCCGTGCATAGCCCCAAGCCACCGCATCATGGCGCGCTGTGCCGCCGCGCCAATGCATCAGCCCGCCGTAAATGGGAAAACGGGTTTGTTCAAAATCGAGGTAAGGGATTTCCTCGCGCACCTGCTCGCGCGTCCACAGTTCGGCATCATCGCCCTGATTGATCATCGCATTGCCGCGCCGCGCAAGGGTGTCGCGCTGCCCGTCCGAATGGCACAGCACCAACTGGCCGCGCTGCGAATGCATGACGTTATAGTTCAGTTCCGCCTCCAGCCCCTCCCACAGTTTCAAGGAATGGCTGTAAAATTCGCTATTGCCCGGCATGTAATAATTGGCGCGCACGATGGTGGTGTTGCGCCCAATATTGCCGCTGCCGATATAGCCCTTTTCCAGAACGGCGATATTGGTGATGCCGTGATTTTTGGCCAGATAATAGGCGGTCGAAAGCCCATGCCCGCCACCACCGATGATGACCACGTCATATTCGGCCTTTGGATCAGGTTTGCGCCACGCTTGGCCCCAACCTTTGTTGCCGCGCAGCCCTTCGGCCAATACTTTTAGCCCTGAATAGCGCATATCTGCCCCCATGCCTGAACGGCGCGTTTCTTGGGTGCAATTCAACCCGCTTTGGGGCGGCGTTTCAACTGCCTTCGCGGCAAAAAATGCACCATGTGCGACAGGCGGCGTGTCATCTGGCCGCAGCATCGGCATTTTGCCGTCATTTCACGCAGATTCCCAAATTTCGGCGCGGGTTGAACACATCGCTGCCATGATTTTCAGCCACAACCGCGGGTGGACAGGTGCGGCTTGCTCGCCCTTGTTCAAATGAAGGAGCCAGTCATGCCAACGCCCATGAAACGATTGCACCTGCACCGCAGCACGCAAGCCCTTTGCGCCACAGGCGGCCCCGAGGCGGGATCGCTGTCGGTGTTTGCCCTTGTCGCCTTGGTTGGCATGGTCGGCATCGGCGGGCTGGCTGTGGATACGATGAATTACGAGGCCAAGCGCGTTGCCACCCAAGATGCGCTGGATCGCTGCGCGCTGATGTCATCGTTGGCGCAAAACCGTATCGATGGCGGGACGGCCACGCGCAAAACCGCCCGCGATGTGGCGCGCGATTGCATGGATAAATCCGAAGCGGGCAAAGAGGGGCTGAATGACCCCGTCATCACCACCAATAACAGCGAACGCTCGACCACGCTGTCGGGCAGTTTCACCTTTGATGGCCTGTTCCCCACGGCCACGGGCGCGGGCAATACTGCGACCAAGACCTTTAACCTATCAGCCCAGTCGCGGCAAAAACTGCCCAATTTGGAAGTGTCGCTTGCCATTGATACCACGCATAGCGCATTTTGGGCGGCCACGCGCGATCCGCTGAAAGTGTTTTTGAACACGATTGCCGCGCCAGATACGGGAAATAAAGTATCGGTCAATATCATTCCCTATGGCAATAGCGTCTATTTGGGCACAACACTGCTAGAGCGGTTTAATGACACCAACAAACCCCCCTTTAGCACGACCAACGCCCGCACCTGCCTGAACTTTTCGCAGGCCGAGCGGGGCGAATTGGGGATTACCTTTGCCGATCCTTATATTTGGAGCTGGCCCGTCGCCCTGTCAGGCACGGCCTATGGCGGCACGAGCTATGAGACGATCGAATTTCAAAGCAACCCGTTCAACGAAACCACCGAAGCCGCCACGCTGGCAAATGGCGGGGGCAGTTGCGCAAGGCAACTCGACGCGCTGAGCATTACGGGCAATACCCCGCTGATCGGGGTGCAAGTGGCGCGCCCTGTCAGCAGCACCGCCGCCACCACAATCAACACCAAGCTGAACGCCATCGTGACCACCAGCTATGTGATGGGCAATGCGGTTGATACGACAGGCGGTTTGAAATGGGCTTTGGCCGCGCTTGATCCCTCGCTGCGGCCTGTGATTTCGGGGCAAATCGCCGATGGCACCTCGCCTGGCCCCACCACGGGGCGCCCGCGCGATTACACCGCAGATGACACGATGAAAGTGTTGATTTTCATCACCAACAACGTGTTTTCGGCGACAAATACCGATGCCAGCCAACTGACAGGCGGACATGCGGGGCGCGAGATTAGGCCAGAGTTTTTGGGTGATACGCCATCGACCATTTGGCGCACCCCCGGGGCGGCCACGGCAACCCAGCCTGTGCGCCTGTCGGTTTTTCATGCGAATGCGCCAGACCCGACGCGCCCCTATTGGGTGACCCAAGGTCTAACCACAAACCCGCGCGCTGCCACTGAAAACGCCCAATGGATGGCCGCGCCCTATCAACACCCCGGCGGTGGCGCGCCCGTGCGCCTGACATGGGGGCAAGCCATGTCGCAGATCACGTTGTTCACCATCATTCGCCAATTGTATATGGCCCCGTTCAGCCCCGTGAGCAATGGAACCAACACATGGTCTGCTTTGGTCGATCGATTTACCTATGTGGTGCGCGACCCTGCGCGTGATCGTGAAAACTTTGCCGCGCTTTGCGCTGCGGCCAAACAGCAAGGCGTGTTGATTTACATGCTGCGCGGGCCGGGCACGGCGACTGTCACCGCAACCAATGCGGCCCAAACGCTGCACAACACCAATACCAACCTTGCCACCCCTGTCTATAACGCCTGCGCAACCTCGGGGGCGCATGTGTTTCAGGTCAGCACCACAAACATCCGCTCTACCTTGCGCATGATCGCCTCGAACATCGCGCAATTGACCCTTACGCAGTAAAGAAAAAAGATGCGCATTCTGACACAGCTTAAACATTGGCTCTTGCGCGAGAATGGCAGCGCCAGCATCGAATTTGTCACCATCATGCCCATGGCCATGGCTATCTTGCTGGCCTCGGGCGAAGCGTCGATGGTCAGCCTGCGCAAAACCGCGCTGGATCGCGCACTAGAGATGACAGTGCGCGAATTGCGTCTGGGCCAAATCTCCAATCCCACTGTGGCCGATTTGCGCAACCGCATTTGCAACCGCATGAATGTGCTGGAAGATTGCGCGCAAAACCTGACGCTGGAATTGACAGTGCGCAGCACCACCTCGACGGGGATCATCAGCGTGCCCGCCCTGACCGACCTGTGCATCAACCGCGCAACCAATGTTGCGCCCGTGCTATTGTTCCAACCTGGGGCTGCCAATGATCTGGTTTTGGTGCGCGCCTGCCTTGTGCAAGATTACTTTTTCCCCACAACGGCCAACCAGATCAGCCTTGAAAATCGGGCGGGCAATGAATTTCGCCTGATCGCCACCACAGCCTTTGTGAACGAACCGCGATAGGATATCACAATGCATCCCGCCCCCCGATTTTTGCGTCAATTCTGGGCCGACACGCGCGGCAATATTGCTGTCGAGGCGGTGCTTGTCCTGCCTGTCATGGCGCTGATGTTCATTTTCTTTAACGTCTATTGGGATGCCTATCGCGCGCAAAACCTTGCGCAAAAGGCGACCCTTACCATTGCCGATATCATCTCGCGCGAGCGTGCGCAGATCGTGCCAAACTATGCCAAAAGTTTTGTGCGCGTGTTCAACTATGCTGCCGAGGTGCCAGGCACCTTGAATGTGACCAATTTTGAAACCTCTGCCGCCGTCATCCGTGTGACCAGTGTGACCTTTACCGAAGGTGCAAGCGAAGATGACGATGGCCAAGTGAACATGGTGTGGTCCATCTCCTCGGATTCCAAGCGTTTGCCCGAATGGACGAATGCCACCATCGCCCAGATTGCCGATGATATCCCTGCCATGCTGGACGGCGACAATATCATCGTGGTGGAATCGCGCCTGCGCTGGCAGCCCAAATTCACCACCGCCATGGCCGCCGATCTTTTGGGCAAAACGACCCTTGATTGGTTCACCGCGCGCGATATTGACACTATGGCCACAGTGCGCCCGCGCTTTGTGCCAAGGGTCTGCTTTAACAATAACGTCTCGGGTGCGGGTGCAGTCGTTGTGGCCTGCGAATTGTAGCGCAACTGTTGCCCTTTCGCCCCTGCCCTTTCGCCCTGCCTACGCCCCTGTGCATTTTTGCAGGGCATCCGCGCAAGGCCCGCCCTTGCCCTTGGCCCGCTACAGCCCTAGCTGTTGCGCTATCCCGCCTGACCCTTAGGCGCGCAAGCAGATAGGTGACCGATGTCTTTTCGCCCCGTAAAATCAACCTCGCTGGCCATGCCGCATATCGAAGGCGCGGGGGTGCATTTGCACCGCGCCTTTGGCTTTGGCGATCCGACGCGGCTTGACCCGTTCTTGATGTTTGATGATTTTCGCGGCGATCACCCCAGCGATTATCGCGCAGGTTTTCCGTGGCATCCGCACCGCGGCATTGAAACCATTACTTATGTTTTGGCAGGCGCGGTCGATCATGGCGACAGTCTTGGCAATCGCGGCACGCTGAAGGGCGGCGATGTGCAATGGATGACCGCAGGCAGCGGGATTTTGCACCAAGAAATGCCCAAAGGCAACGCGCAGGGCCAAATGCATGGCTTTCAGCTTTGGGCCAATTTGCCGCGCGATTTGAAAATGACCAAGCCGCGCTATCAAGATGTGCGCGGCAGCGATATTCCCGAACTGCTGGAAGATGACGGCACTGTGGTCAAGGTGATTGTGGGCAATTTCTGGGGCAAGACTGGCCCTGTAGATGGGATCGCCGCCGATCCGCAATATCTCGACATTTATGTGCCGCCCAACAAAAAGCGCAGCTTTGCCGTAGATACGCGCCGCGCCGCCTTTGCCTATGTGTTTGAAGGGGCAGCGAAATTTGATGACAGCGCCCCCCCGCGCGGCGTTTTGACCGAAAAGGAATATCGCGGCGAAGAATTGAATATCCGCGATTTGTCGGGCAACCGCACGCTGGTTGAATTTGGCAAAGGCGACGAGGTGGTGGTGCGCGCGGGCAGCGATGGCGTGCGGTTCTTGCTGATTTCGGGCGCGCCCATTGCCGAACCTGTGGCATGGCACGGCCCGATTGTGATGAACAGCCAAGAAGAATTGCAGCAAGCCATGCGCGAATTGCGCAACGGCACCTTCATCAAACCCGCGCATTGATGGGCCTGCCCTCTGGCAGGCTGGCATTGATCTTTGGGCTAAGCCGTGGTTAGGGTGGGGACATGAAGCGCGCCCTTATCCTTTTGCTTTCTTTGGCCGCCTGCGCGCAGTTTCCGCAGGTGGATCAAGCCGCGCCGCAGACCATCCCGCCACGCCCGGGCTATCTGACCCCTGCCGAAGTAGCCGCCGCAATTGCGGCACGGGACGTGCCATTTCCCTCTGATCTAGAGGCGGCTGGGGACGCGCTGCGCGACAGCGCGGCAGATTTACGCGCGCAATAGGCAGGCGCTGCCCCCCCCCCGCCGTTGCGCGCGCGCGCTCCCTTTCTCGCCCCTCCCTTTTGCGCCCATCTCCTTCACCCACCGCCGTTGCACCCTGTCCCGCCATGCGCTAACAGGGGGACAAGTTTGAAAGGGCCAGCTATGTCAACATCCCCCGCACAAAATACCCCCTTGCGCCTTGGCCTTGCGGGGCTGGGCACTGTGGGCATTGGCGTGGTCAAGATTGTCCAAGATCATGCAGATGTGATCGCCGCCCGCACAGGCCGCGCGGTGCAAATCACCGCCGTCAGTGCGCGCGACCGCACCCGCAACCGCGATGCCGATCTGTCCGCTTACGCATGGGAGTCCGACCCTACAGCCCTTGCGCGCCGCGATGATGTCGATGTCTTTGTCGAGGTGATGGGCGGGCATGAAGGTGCTGCCTATGACGCCACCCTTGCCGCCATTGCCGCAGGCAAGGACGTGGTCACCGCCAATAAGGCGCTGCTGGCCCATCACGGCCAAGCCCTTGCACTGGCAGCCGAATCTGCGGGCCGTGTGATCCGGTTCGAGGCGGCAGTTGCAGGCGGTATCCCCGTGATCAAGGCGCTGACCGAAGGGCTGGCAGGCAATCAAATCCGCCGCGTGATGGGCGTGATGAATGGCACGTGCAACTATATCCTCACGCGGATGCAAAGCGCGGGCTTGCCCTATGAGACAGTGTTCGAAGAGGCGCGCCAGCTTGGCTATTTGGAAGCAGACCCAAATTTGGACGTAGGCGGCATTGATGCGGGTCATAAGCTGTCGCTGCTGGCCGCGATTGCCTTTGGCACGCAAGTGGCCTTTGACGCGGTCGAACTGGAAGGCATCGGCGCGATTTCCATCGATGATATCCGCCTTGCCGAAGATATGGGTTATAAAATCAAACTCTTGGGCGTGGCGCAAATGTCGGGCCGCGGGTTAGAGCAGCGCATGACGCCCTGCCTTGTGCCCTCTACCTCGCCTTTGGGGCAGTTGGTGGGCGGCACGAATATGGTTGTGCTGGAAGGCGACCGCGTGGGCCAAATCGTCATGCGCGGCGCGGGCGCGGGGGCAGGCCCCACGGCCAGCGCAGTGATGGGCGATGTGATTGATATCGCGCGCGGCCTGCGCCTGCCCACCTTTGGCCAAGCGGCCGCTACCTTGCGCACCCCCATCCCCGCCACATCGGCCACCGCCGCGGCCCATTACCTGCGCATGACACTGCTGGACAAACCCGGAGCCTTGGCAAAAATCGCCACGGCTTTGGGCGAGGCAGGCGTGTCCATCGACCAAATGCGCCAATACAGCCACGAAGGATCCGAGGCGACAGTGCTGATCGTCACCCACAAGGCCACCCGCGCCGATATCAACGCCGCGGTGGCACGCTTTGCGCCCACGGGCGTGATGGTGGGCGCGCCCGTGGTTCTGCGGATCGAAGAGGTTTAGCCTAATTCAGCGATGAAGGTGCCAAGGCGCGACGCAAACTCGCCTCGCCCTGCCCATGCACAGAGGCGCGGTAATTGGCAATCGTATCCTTTCGCGCCGTCGACAGCAGTTGATCGACAATCTGGTCGGGCGTGGCTGTTTTGAATTTGCTGCCCAAAATCGCCGCATAGCCCGACACAATGGGCGCGGCAAAAGATGTGCCTGCCATTTTCATCTGCGATTCATTCACGCCCACCACCAAAAACTGGCCCTGCACTGTGGTATTGGTGCCAGGTCGGTTGGAATAGCTGGCCAAACTGGCCTTTGAACTGGTTGTGCCATTGCGGTTCAACGCACCCACAAAAATCGCAGATTCCGCCCCGATCAGATCGACGTTGAAATAATCCACCTCGCCATAGGCATCTACGCCGCCAATGCGCACCGATTCATTGCCCGCCGCCTTCACCACCACCGCCTGCGAGGTTTGCGCGTAATTGATGATCGAATCCTCTAGCGGTTCATAATCAAGCCCGCCCAATCCGGGGGCCGCCGAAATACCATAGGACAGGTTGATCACATCAAGCCCCGCGCGCAGCGGCAAGGCGCTGGCCTCATTGTAATAGCTGCGCCGATACACTGTGGCGCGCGGCGCAATCAAACCTGCCTGCTGCGATGTCCATTGGCCATGCGTTTTACGCTCGGTGCGGCCTGTCAAATTGCCCGAAAACGGATCGTAAGTGTAATCATCCACCACCGAGATAGACACGCCCTGCCCCTTAAATCCGCGCGCCCATGCCAGCGAGACATCCGCACTCATCCATGCTTCGCGGCTTTGGGCCGCGGCAGGGGCGGGCAGTGCCAGCGCGGCCAAAACCAATCCGCAGGCAACCGCTAGGGCCGTTTTCGCAGGTTTCATTTGCATCCCATCTCTCCTAAAATGTCCAACGCAGCACCAAACGCAGCACGCCCACAGCCCGTGCAGGCTCGTCCCATAAATACTCGAGCGTCTCTTTCGGCGGCAAGAACGAGGCGGCAAGGCGGCAATTCACCCGCTGCACCCCCCCAACTGCGCCAAAATCGCCAATACATGCCCTTTCGCGCAGACGTCCGCCGTAAATGCCCGACATCTCCATCTCGATGGTTAAGTTATGGGTAATAGATGTGCGAAAAACAACCCCAAGTGTCGCCGTCGGCCCCAAATTGTATTTCTCCCCGCGCTCGCCCAGCGCGCCGCCCCAAATCACGCCAACATTGGGCGACAGTTCTGTAACAAATGTCGCCGAAAGGTTGGGCAACTCTGGCGCGTACCAGCGTTGCAGATCAACCGCTTCGCCGCCGCTCAACTCAAACCCTGACGCGGCCGCCGATCGCACCAGATCCGAGTTTAACCCGCCCATGGTCAAATCAACCAAACGGCTGCGCCCCCAGATCCCATCATCTTGCGATGGACCAATATCTTGGCCCTGCGCCATGCCTGCCATCTGCCCCATAACCAGCAGCGCCGCAGGCAAAGCACAGCGCAGCCTGCGCGCAAAACGGGCGCGCCAAGCGGCCAAACCTGCCACATGCGGGGCGCGCAAATGGCCCAAAACCATCACATCACTGCCCATTTTGCGCCCCAATCCTTGCGCATCCTCGCCTCAAGACATGGATCTGTCTACCACTTAGAAGGAGTGAGTAATGAGTATTGCGTTAAAAACCAACCGCCGCTGGTTGAAATCTGCGATTTTGGCCGCGCAAAGCGAAGAAATCCTTTTGCCTTGGGCGGCAAAACGCATATCGCGCCCCGCGCCGATCCACCCTGCGCCGATCCACCCTGCGCCCCTGCACCCTGCGCCCGCGCAGCCTGCACCTGTGATCCGCATTTTCCCCTCTGCACCCGCCAAATACGCCGCCATCGCTGCGCGCTAAGGGCGCGAAGATTCTGCGCCCCTGTTAGCGCAAGCAGGATTGTCGCCCCGCATTTGGCCCGCTAAGGGCGGGTGGTGTGCAGCGCAGGGGGGCCGTGTCATGGGCGATGTATCTGAATTTCAAGACCGCTTGCTGTCTTTGGGTCTGGCGCGCGTGTCCGAAGCCGCCGCCATTGCATCGGCGCGGCTGATTGGGCGCGGCGATGAAAAGGCCGCCGATCAGGCCGCCGTCACCGCCATGCGCGAACAGCTTAACCTTTTGGACATTGCAGGCGTTGTGGTGATTGGCGAGGGCGAGCGAGACGCCGCACCCATGCTCTATATCGGCGAAGAGGTGGGCACAGGGCGCGGCCCTGCGGTGGATATCGCGCTAGACCCGCTGGAAGGCACGACGCTGACGGCCAAAGATATGCCCAATGCGCTGACAGTCATCGCGATGGCCCCGCGCGGCACGCTGCTGCATGCGCCCGATGTCTATATGGACAAATTGGCCATCGGCCCCGCCTATGCGCCGGGCATTGTCAGCCTTGATATGCCCCCCGCCGCCCGCGTGCGCGCTTTGGCCCGCGCCAAGGGCGTGGCCGCCGATGAAATTGCCGTCTGCATCCTAGACCGCCCGCGCCATGCCGCCATGATTGCCGAGGTGCGGGCCACGGGCGCGGCCATTCGGCTGATCACCGATGGCGATGTGGCAGGTGTGATGCACTGCGCCCAGCCCGAGGTGACGGGCATTGATATGTATATGGGTTCTGGTGGTGCACCCGAAGGGGTGCTTGCAGCCTCGGCGTTGAAATGCATGGGCGGGCAAATCTATGGGCGGCTTTTGTTTCGCGATGACGCTGAACGCGCCCGCGCGGCCAAGGCGGGCATCACCGATTTCAACCGCGTTTATGCGCGCGATGATATGGTGCGCGGCGATGTGATTTTTGCTGCAACGGGGGTGACGGAAGGCTCGCTGTTGCGCGGCATCAGGCTGGGCCTTGGCTGGGTGGAAAGTGAAACTGTGCTGATGCGCAGCAAGACAGGTTCTGTGCGCCGCGTCAGCTATCGCGCGCCGCTGCGCGTTTGATCTTCGGCCTTTAGGTTGGTTGGGCTGGGGCTGTCGGAAGGGCGTAGGGACGGATGCCATACGCAGACCAGACGTGAACCAGACGCGAACCAGACGCTTGGGCCTTGTGTTTTTGGGGATGTCTGTGGGGATGACCCTTGCCCCCTGCCCCCGCGTCTGGCATCACAGCATCATGACCGACCGCGCCTTTTTGAATGTGGACTCCTCGCTAACAGGGCGGCGCTGGGTTGGCCCGCTGCCCGAAGAACGCCGCTTGGCCGAGGCGATGGCCCAGATCACCGCCCTGCCGCCAGCGCTGTGCCAAATCCTTGCACAGCGCGGCGTTGCCCCTGAAAATGCTGCAGCTTTCCTTGCCCCTGCCCTGCGCGATTTGATGCCTAACCCCTTGACGCTTAGGGATATGGATAAGGCGGCGGCGCGGTTTTTGGGGGCGATTGCGGCCCGCCAGCGCATTGCGATTTTTGCCGATTATGATGTGGATGGTGGCGCATCGGCGGCGCTGCTGCTGACCTATCTGCGCGCACAGGGCCTGCCTGCAACGCTGTATATTCCAGACCGCATCGACGAAGGCTATGGCCCGAACGAGGCGGCTATGGCGCAACTCGGCGCGGGTCACGATCTGATCATTTGCGTGGATTGCGGCACGCTTTCCCACGGCCCCATCGCGGCGGCTGGCTGCGATGTTATCGTTTTAGATCATCATCTTAGCATAGAAACCCTGCCCCCCGCTTTGGCCGTGGTGAACCCCAACCGCATGGATGAAAGCGGCGATTTGGCCTATCTTTGCGCGGCGGGGGTGGTGTTTTTGCTGCTGGTCGAAGCCAACCGCCAACTGCGCGCCCAAGGCGGTGCTGTGCCTGATTTGATGGGATTTCTCGATCTTGTCGCGCTGGCCACAGTGGCCGATGTTGCGCCCCTGATTGGCCTGAACCGCGCCTTTGTGCGCCAAGGGCTGAAGGTTATGGCGCGGCGCGATAGGGTTGGGCTGCGCGCATTGGCCGATATCGCACGCATGGACGCAGCCCCCACCGCCTATGCGCTGGGCTTTGTGCTGGGCCCGCGTATCAATGCAGGCGGGCGCATTGGGCAGGCCGATTTGGGCGCGCGCTTGCTGGCCACCGACAGCGAGTCCGAGGCGGCCGCCTTGGCCGAACGGCTGGACGTTCTGAACACGGAAAGGCGCGATATCGAAGCGGCCGTGCGCGCCGAAGCCTTGGCACAGGCCGAGGCGCGCGGCCTTGATGCGCCCCTTGTGTGGGCGGCAGGTGACGGCTGGCATCCCGGTGTGGTCGGCATCGTCGCCGCCCGCTTGAAAGAGGCCGCACGCCGCCCCGCTGTGGTAATTGGGTTTGACGGCGATATTGGCAAAGGCTCGGCTCGTTCGATTTCGGGCGTCGATTTGGGGGCCGCCGTGCAGCGTTTGGCCAGCGAAGGGCTGCTGATCAAAGGTGGCGGCCACAAAATGGCCGCTGGCCTGACTGTGGCGCGCCCTCAGTTGAGCGCAGCGATGGAACGGTTGTCCGAATTGCTGGCACGGCAGGGGTCTGGCGCTGGCGAAGCAAACGATTTGCGCATTGATGCCCTGCTGGCCCCCAGCGCGGCCTCGCCCGAATTGGTCGCGCAAATCGACGATGCTGGCCCCTTTGGCGCATCGGCCCCCGCCCCCCGTTTTGCCTTTGCCGATATGGCGGTCAGCGCGCGCCCCATGGGCGAAGGGCATCTGCGCTTGTCCTTTGGCGATGGGCAGGGACCAAAACTAGAGGCGGTGCTGTTTGGCGCGTTTCAAACCCCGATGGGCGATGCGCTGCTGGCGGGCGGCGCGGGCCGCTTCCATCTGGCAGGGCGGATCGAAGTCAACATGTGGGGCGGGCGATCGCGTGTGCAATTGCGTCTCGAAGACGCAGCACGGGCTTGAATGCCAGTTCGCAAAGCGCATCCGCGCCGCGCCGCAGACGGCTGATAAAAATCCTAAGCACAATCTGCATTTTTCCTCTTGCACTCAAATGCCCACCCATTTAGAGACGCGGCACAGACAGCGTGGCCCGTTCGTCTATCGGTTAGGACATCTGGTTTTCAACCAGGCAAGAGGGGTTCGACTCCCCTACGGGCTGCCAAAACATTCTGGAAATCACCAAATGGTTTGATGCGGTTGCGTCAAAGTTGTGGCTAATTGCGTCGATCTTGTTATGCGCCGCTTGGAGCAGTTGAAACTGCATACCTCAGTGCTGTTCTGTCCGACTGGAAATCGGATTTGCGCAGTCGTTTACCGCCAATCTGCATGAGTAGCCTTCTGGCAGATGCGCCACTCGGCGGCTAATGTGCTTGGGGCGAACGGGATGGACTTGTCTGCTTGCCCCCTGTGACATCTTGATCTGCTCCCCGCCCATCCATTGACAGCGCGCAACCCTTTGGCAGGCGCAGATTACGGCATTTGCAGGCCAAAATGAAAAAGCGGCAGGTCGGCAAGCGCGCTGCTTACACCTCATCATGGCATTGAATCGCAGGGCCACCCCCTTGGACAGATGCGCGCTGCATAGGGCACATATGGCTGCATTGTGTCAGCAGCAAAACCCTCCTCCACCTGTTTCCCAATCAAACCATCCTCAAAGATAATTATCGCCAAAATGTTTTCTTAAATGCCCGCCATCTGCCCATTAACACCAGTCTCAAATTGGTTCTAATTTAGCGGAGCTTCCGAAGTGGTAGTCATTTACGGTCATATGCCCACCGGCAAAGTTAGGCTCAGGACTCATAGCCAGAACAATACGATTGCGGCAAGTGCGCAGGCGGACAGGAAGATTTCTGGGCGTCGGTCGAACCGCATGGCGACCCTACGCCAATCCTTGATGCGCCC
>JAIXXB010000002.1 GCA_027490955.1 Rhodobacter sp. | reverse complement strand
GGCGCATCAAGGATTGGCGTAGGGTCGCCATGCGGTTCGACCGACGCCCAGAAATCTTCCTGTCCGCCTGCGCACTTGCCGCAATCGTATTGTTCTGGCTATGAGTCCTGAGCCTAGTTGATGGTGCCCAAGTAACTTAATTATGTCAACCTGAACGTGTGAAACTTCCCCCCTTCCCATCGGCCCCATCCCCTGCTATCAACGCCCCATGAGACAGATTTGCACCATTATTTGCTGCATTACCTGCTGACATTGGTCACGCGGGCTGTCATCTTTTCCTAACCCGAACAGAGGCGACCCGCGCGGCGCGCGACTTTGGGGTTAAGGCCATGACGATCAAACTCTATAACAGCAAAACCCGCGAAAAGCAGGTTTTCACGCCGTTGGACCCATCCAATGTGCGGATGTATGTTTGCGGCCCCACGGTTTATGACCGCGCCCATTTGGGCAATGCGCGCCCTGTCTTGGTGTTTGATGTGCTGTATCGCCTGCTGCGACATGTTTACGGCGATGCCCATGTCACCTATGTGCGCAATTTTACGGATGTGGATGATAAGATCAACGCCAGCGCATTGGCCCGCCAGCAGGCGGGTGACACCCGCCCGCTAGAGGCGCTGATTGCCGAACGCACCGAGGAGACCATCGCATGGTATCACGCCGATATGGATGCTTTGGGCGCGCTGCGGCCCAATCATGAACCCCGCGCCACTGGTTTTATCGCCCCGATGGTGGCGATGATTGAAAAGCTGATCGCCAGCGGTCACGCCTATGAGGCCCGCGGCCATGTTCTGTTTCGCGTGCGCGCCTATCAAAATTATGGCGCGCTCTCGGGGCGGTCGGTGGATGATATGATCGCAGGCGCGCGGGTAGAGGTGGCCCCGTTCAAAGAAGACCCTCTCGACTTTGTGCTGTGGAAACCGTCCTCTGATCAGGAACCAGGTTGGGCCAGCCCTTGGGGCCGCGGCCGCCCTGGCTGGCATATCGAATGCAGCGCCATGAGTTACGAGTTGCTGGGCGATACCTTTGACATTCACGGCGGCGGGCTGGATTTGCAATTTCCGCATCACGAAAATGAAATCGCCCAAAGCGCCTGCGCCCACCCCCATGGCGGCTTTGCGCAGGTTTGGATGCATAACGAGATGCTGCAAGTAGAGGGCAAGAAAATGTCCAAGTCTTTGGGCAATTTCTTTACTGTGCGCGATTTGCTGGACAAGGGCTATGCGGGCGAGGTGATCCGCTTCGTGATGCTGTCCACGCATTATCGCAAGCCAATGGATTGGACAGAGGCGAAGGCAAAGAATGTTGAACGCACTTTGCGCCGTTGGTGGCGACTTTTTGGCCAAGTAAAGCCAACATCGCCAGCGAAAGAAGTGATGCAATTCTTGTCGGATGACCTAAATACAGTTGGTGCTTTGGATTTTCTTTTGCACTTGGGCCAAGCACTTTTCCAAAAGAACAATTCATCTTGGACATTCGACGCTGGTTCGACCAACGATGAATGGGTGTCCTTGGCGGGGGAGTTTGTTGCCTCGCTGAATCTGATTGGGATATTGACAGGTGAACTTGCAGGTTGGGCGGCGCTGCCCGACCTGCATCAATTCGCAGAGAAACTCGCGCGCATCCGCGAAGCCGCCCAATCTACCAAAGACTTCACCGAAGTTGATGCCTTTAAATCCGCCCTCATCTCCGCAGGCGTGGAGGTGCGCATGTCGAAGGCGGGGGTGGAGTTAACTCCTAGCGCTGGCTTCGACCCCTCCAAACTCGACGCCCTACTTTGACGCGCCAAATGTTGCAAAACCGCAAGACTTTCCGCCTTTTTGGCATAATTATGTTGAATAATGCGTTAAGATTTGCCGCCCTACGAAACACTTCTGCCCCAGAGGCCCAGCCATGACCGCGCCCCAAAAAGACCGCCTCTACCTGTTTGACACCACCCTGCGGGACGGCCAGCAGACGCAAGGCGTGCAGTTTTCCAGCGCCGAGAAGATGCAGATCGCAGGCGCGCTGGATGCGCTTGGCGTGGATTACATCGAAGGTGGCTGGCCCGGCGCGAACCCAACGGACAGCGATTTTTTCGCCCATGCCCCCAAAACCCGCGCCACGATGACGGCCTTTGGCATGACCAAACGCTCGGGCCGCAGTGCGGAAAATGATGATGTTCTGGCGGGCGTTCTGAACGCCCGCACAGCTGCGGTTTGCCTTGTGGGCAAATGCCATGATTTCCATGTGCGCACTGCGCTGGACATTCCGCTATCTGAAAACATCGACAATATCCGCGCCAGCATCGCCCATCTGGTGGCGCAGGGGCGCGAGGCCCTGTTTGATGCCGAGCATTTCTTTGACGGCTATCGCAGCAACCCCGCCTATGCTTTGCACTGCCTGCGCGCGGCCTATGATGCGGGCGCGCGCTGGGTGGTTTTGTGCGACACCAATGGCGGCACTTTGCCCGAAGACATTCACCGCATCACCGCCGAGGTGATCGCCAGCGGCATTGATGGCGCGCGCCTTGGCATTCATTGCCATGATGATACGGGCAATGCTGTGGCCAATTCCTTGGCCGCAGTGCGGGCGGGCGCGCGGCAAATACAGGGCACGCTGAATGGTCTGGGCGAGCGTTGCGGCAATGCCAATCTGGTCACTCTGATCCCCACTCTGCTGCTGAAAGAGCCTTTTGCCAGCACGCTGGAGACGGGCATCACGCGTGACGGGCTGGCCAGCCTGCTGCGCCTGTCGCGGCAATTGGATGATATCTTGAACCGCGTGCCGCTGCGGTCGGCCCCCTATGTGGGCGCATCGGCCTTTGCGCATAAGGCGGGGCTGCATGCCTCGGCCATTTTGAAAGACCCTACCACATACGAGCATATCCCGCCCGAAGCCGTGGGCAATGCCCGCGTGATCCCCATGTCAAACCAAGCGGGCCAATCCAACCTGCGTGCGCGCCTTGCCGCGGCGGGTATCGATGTGGCGGCTGGCGATGCGCGCCTTGCGGGGATATTGGATGCGATCAAAGACCGCGAAGATCAGGGCTATGCCTATGACGGCGCACAGGCGAGTTTTGAGATTCTGGCCCGCCGCGCCTTGGGCCTGCTGCCTGTGTTCTTCGAGGTCAAACGCTATCGCGTGACGATTGAACGGCGCAAGAACCGCTATGATCAGATGATCTCGCTGTCCGAAGCGGTGGTGGTGGTGAAAATTGGCGGTGAAAAGAAGATGTCCGTGTCCGACAGTATGGACGAGGATGGCAGTGACCGCGGCCCCGTCAACGCGCTGGCCAAAGCGCTGGCCAAGGATCTTGGCCCCTATCAAGACGCTATCGCTGATATGCGGCTGGTCGATTTCAAAGTGCGCATCACCCAAGGCGGCACCGAAGCTGTCACGCGGGTGATCATCGATTCCGAAGATGGGCAGGGGCGGCGCTGGTCGACTGTGGGGGTATCGGCCAACATCGTAGATGCCAGTTTCGAGGCGCTTTTGGATGCGATCAATTGGAAACTGGTGCGCGATGGCGCGCAAGTGGGGGCAGATGCGTGAGCGTTGATGCCTGCGCCGCGCTGGTTGCCCGCGCCGATCCCGACCGCTGGGCGGCGGTGCTGGCAGCGCCCCTTGCGGCCCGCGCGCCCTTGATTGTGCTGTATGCCTATAACATCGAAATCGCGCGCGCGCCTTGGGTCTCGTCCCAAAGCCTGATTTGCGAGATGCGGCTGCAATGGTGGCGCGATGTTTTGGTTGCGCCCGCGCGCCCCGCGCATGAGGTGGCAGGCCCGCTGTATGATTTGGCCCAGCAGGGCAGGGTGGATGTGGCGCTGCTGGATGCGATGGTCGCGGCGCGCGTTTGGGATGTGTATTCTGACCCGTTTGAATCGGCCGATCATTTCCAAACCTACCTGTCGCAAACGGCGGGCGGGCTGATGGGGGCAACGGCGCAGGCCTTGGGTGCAAGGGGCGCCGATGCCTTGGCTGCGGCGCAGGCATATGGCACCGCCGCGGGCCTTGCCGCCTATTTGCGCGCCGTGCCAGAACTGGCCGCGCGCGGACGCCGCCCTTTGCTCGATGAGGGCGATCTGGCTATCGCGGCGCTGGCGCGCTCTGCCCTTGATGCTTGGACGGCGGCGCGCGCCCAGCGCCGCGCTTTGGGGCAGGCATGGCCCGCGCTTTTGGCGGGGGTGCAGGCGGGGGCGATTTTGCGCAGGGCGGCGCGCGCCCCGCATCTGGTGCGGGCAGGCGCATTGCATCTTGCCCCCATGCAGGCGCGGGCGCGGCTGATTTGGGCCGCCATGACGGGCCGAGTTTGACCCGCGCGCTTTGGCCGCGCCATCAGCCGCGCGAAAGATCCATCGCAAAGCGCCATGGCGACGGCGGCGCGGCGCTAAAGCCGTGGTGAATGTAGAAATCGCGCGCTTCGGCATTTTCTTCGGTTGTCGAGACGGTCAGATAGCTGCAGCCTTGGCCCAAAACATGCGCGCGCACGGCGCGGATCATCGCCGTGCCAAGGCCGCTGCCCCGCGCGCTTTCGGCCACGAACAAATGATGCAAATCCATGCCGCGCTGCCCTAACTGCGCGCGCATCAAGGGCAGCAGCAAAGCATAGGCCTGCAGCACCCCGCCCTCTTGGGCGATCAACCCCTGCGCCCATGGCACTGGCCCAAACAAATCGCGCCTCAGGCTGTCAAGGCTGGCCTCGGCCTGATCGCCGTGATGCTTGGCCAATGCTTGCAGCAACAGCAAAAGCTGTGGCAGATCGGCAGGGGTCACTGGGCGGATCTCCATCCTAGATCTCCTTTGGCCGCAGCAAAAGCCAGACCAGCGCCCCACCTGCCAGCACCAAAAACGGCAGCATCGCCATATTCACCGCCGACCATCCCGCCTGCGCCGAACTGCCCGAACAATTCATCAACCCGCCAGAGGACAGGCTGGCCACAGTCACGCCGCCAAAGACGATCAAATCATTCAGCCCCTGCATCCGCCCGCGTTCATGCGGCGCAATCGAGGTGGTCAACAGCGTCGTCGCCCCGATAAAGCCGAAATTCCATCCCACGCCCAGCAGCATCAGCGCCGCGAAAAACTGCATCAGCTGCACCCCCGAAATCGCCACCGCCCCTGCCGCCGCCAAAATGGTCAGCCCCAGCGCCATCACGCGCGGCGCGCCAAAGCGGGCAATGACATGGCCTGTGATGAAACTGGGCGCATACATGGCCAGCACATGGGCGGTCACCACATTGGCCGCATCCGCCGTGTGAAAGCCGCAGCCCACCACCGCCAAGGGTGACGAGGTCATCACCAAATTCATCAACGCATAGGATACGGTCGCCACAACCACCGCGACCGCAACATTGGGCGATGCCAACAGCGCGCGGCGCGAGCGTCCAATCGGCGCATCGGACGCAGGCTTTGGCAATTTGGGAATGTTCAAAAATGCAAAGAGAAAAACCCCCGCAAAGTTCAGCCCAATCACCGCCAGGTAGCTGCCCAAAAAAGGCACTACCATAGACTGCGCTGTTAGTTTTACGATCTGCGGCCCAACGATTGCTGATAAAAGCCCGCCCGCCATCACGGCCGATATGGCCTTTGGCCGATAGGAGTCCGATGCCATATCGGCTGCGGCAAAGCGATAGTAGCCTTGGGCCGACATATATATGCCCGACAATAGCCCGCCAAAAACAAACAGCCAAAAGTTGGAATTGTATAAGGCAAATGCGCCCACAGCCGCGCCCATCGCCCCGCCCAGCGTGCCCATGTAAAAGCCCGCGCGCCGCCCATAGCGCGCCATAAAGCTCGATAGGGGCGTGGCCGTCAGCATCGATCCAATCACCATGGCCGAAATTGGCAAGGTCGCCCAGCAGGCATTGCTGGCAAGGCTTTGCCCCGCCAGCCCCGCGATGGTAAAGATAATGGGCATTTGCGCACCCAAAACCGCCTGAGAGGCGACCAGAACGGCAACATTGCGGCGGGCGATGGTATCTGTTTCATTCATAGCGCAGGGTTAGGCCGAAGGGGGCCTGCCTGCAAGAGGCTAAAGCGGGGCCAAGATTTGGCCAAGATTGGGTTAAATCTGCGCGCGGGCTTGGCGCTGCGGCGCAAGAAAGGGGCGGGATGATGGTTGGGCGCATTTTGGAAACCGATGGCTGCATCGCCGAAGGTGCGGCCTATCTTGCCGCCATCGAGCCGCGCTTTGCCGTGGCGCTGGCGCAAACGGGGCCTTTGCCGCTGCGCCGCCAAGCGGGGGGATTTACCGCGCTGTTGGATGCGATTGTGGGCCAGCAAGTTTCGGTCGCTGCAGGCGATGCGATCTGGCGGCGGATGCAGGCGGCGGGGCTGACCACGATCCACGGCATCATGGCGGCAAGCGTGGAAGATATGCGCGCCGTGGGCCTGTCGCGGCAAAAGGCATCCTATGCGCAGGCTTTGGCCAGCGCGGGGATAGATTTTGACGCGCTGGAAACCGCCCCCACCGAGGGGGTGATCCAAACCCTGACAGCGGTGAAAGGCATTGGCGTTTGGACGGCCGAGATTTACGCCATGTTCGCCCTTGGCCGCGCCGATGCCTTTGCGGCAGGCGATTTGGCGCTGCAAGAATCGGCGCGGGTTTTGTTTGAATTGGACGGGCGCCCCAACGAGCGCGCCCTGCGCAAACTGGCGGAAAACTGGGCCCCTTGGCGCGGCGTTGCAGCGCGGCTGCTTTGGTCTTATTACCACATCATCAAATCGCGCGAGGGGATCAGATGATCAGAAAATTGCAACATGGCCGCGCGGGTGTGGCCCTTGGCCAAGCCAAGCAGGTGGTGGTTTTTCTGCATGGCTATGGTGCAGATGGGGCGGATTTGCTCTCGCTATCCGACCCACTTGGCCCGCATATGCCTGCCACGGCCTTCTATGCCCCCGATGCGCCAGAGCCGTGCAAAGGCAATCCTTTTGGCCGCCAATGGTTCCCCATTCCGCGTTTTGATGGCAGCACAGAGGCGCAGTCGCGCGCAGGGCGCGATGCGGCCGCAGCCGATCTGAACGGATTTATCGATCACATTTTGGCTGCAGAAGCTTTGACTGCCGACCGCTTGATCTTGCTGGGCTTTTCGCAAGGCGCGATGATGGCGCTGCATATCGCCCCACGCCGCGATGCGCCCGTTGCGGGGGTGGTGGCCATATCAGGAAGATTGATTGATCCCATGGCCTTGCGCGCCGAGGCAAAGGTAAAGCCTGAAGTGATGCTGATCCACGGCGACCGCGATGATGTTGTCCCCTTTGGCGAGATGCATCTGGCAGGCCAAGCCTTGCAAGAGGCGGGGTTTGCCGCCTATGCCCATGTCATGCAAGGCATGGGCCACGGCATTTCCCCCGATGGGTTACAAGTGGCGCTGGCCTTTATGGCGCAGCGTTTGGCCCTAGCCTAAACTGTCCAAATAGGCGGCGCAGCCCGTCAGGGCGGCAAAATCATCTTCGACAATTTGCAGACGGAAGCTTTGCATGAAATCTGCAAATCGTCCCTTGTCGCAAAAGGCCGCCGCCAGACCCATTTGCGCAAAATATGGGGCCATGGCGCGGGCCACGCCGCCGATCAAATAAATGCCGCCAAAGGGCAAATGGACCAGCGCCAAATTGCCAAGTTCGGCCCCAAGAATACCCACGTACAGGCGCGCGCAGTCTTGGGCTGCGGCCTCGCCCTTGGCCAAGCGTTCCATGATCTCGGCGGCAGAGAGGCTGATTTCAGCCCCCGCTTCGGCGGTGACAAAGGCGTATAGCCTTTCCAACCCGCGGCCTGCCAAAACATCTTCGACCCCTGCAAAGCCATGGGCATGTGGGCCTGTGCTGGACAAAAACTGCGAGAGGCGAAAATCGCGCTCGGTGCGGATGGGCATCGAGATATGGCCACATTCCGATGGCGCAACCAGACGGGCCGCGCCCGATCCATGCACGGGGGCGGCGTTCATGCCCGTGCCCACACCCACGACCAGCATCGCCGCGCCCGATTGCACGGGCCCTGCGATCACATCTTTCAAATCGCGCGGCGCGATAAAGCCCAAAGCATGGCCCTGCGCCTGCAAATCGTTCAATATCGCCGTGCGGCGCGCGCCTGTTGCCGCCGTCAGCAGCGGCGCGTCAATTGTCCAATCTAGATTGGTCATCACCGCCACGCCGTCGCGCACGGGGCCTGCTGCGGCCACGCATACACCTTCGACGCCGCTTGCGCCCTCATCCGCCAGATAGCGGCGCAGCACTGCGCCCAAATCGGTAAACTCGGCATTGCCATAGCGGCGGATACTGGCAGGCCGCACGGCTTTGCCATCGGCCAAAGCCACCCGCGTGTTGGTTCCGCCAATATCTGCCAGCAGGGCCAAAGCCATGATCCGCTCCTATGGTTGCGCTGCCACGCTTCTAACGGCTTTGCCCCCAAACTCAAGACCTGAACGGCTAGATCATTGCCACCCATGCGCGTGCCAAGGCCAGACCTGCTGCATCGGCCTCTGCGCCATGGGCCGCCTCTTGCGCGCGATAGCTTTGCGCCCATTCAGGATCCATCCCCGCGATCAGATCAGGAAAGCGGTGCGCCCAATCGGCCACCACGGCGCGGTTCGCTTCGAAATGAAACTGCGTGCCATAGCCCGCGCGGCCAAAGCGAAAGGCCTGCACCAAGGCGCGCCCGCCCTGTGCCAGTGCTGTGGCCCCTTGCGGCAGGGTGAATGTATCTGAATGCCATTGAAAGGCGCGAAACTGCGCGGGCAGGGCGGCGAACATGCCATCCTCGCCCATCTTGCCTAGCGCGCACCAACCAAATTCAGGGGCCGTGCCAATATGGTTTTGCGCCCCTAAACCGCGGGCAAAAATCTGGCTGCCCAGACAAATGCCCAAAACTGCCACGCCATCTTGGGCTGCTTGCGCCATATGGTCGGCCAGCCGTGGCAAATAAGGATGGCTGGCATCATCGCGCGCGTTCTGCTCGCCGCCAAATACCACCAGCGCGTCATAGCTGCCAAGGCGCGGCAAAACCCCTTGGGCAAATGGGCGATACAGATCAATCACCGCCCCCGCCTCGTGCAGGGCCACGCCCACCTGCCCGTGATGGGTCACCTTCGTATTTTCGACCAGTGCTACGCGCATCTCCGCCCCCCGTTTGCCTGCAATCTGGCCTATTCTGCGCGCCCCTTCAATCGCCCCCCTTGCACATCGGCCAAAATGGTGAAACAGGGCACTGTCAAACGAACCTTTCCAGCCCGATGGAGGCCCCCATGGAAATTCGCGAGGCGCTTACCTTTGATGATGTTCTGCTTGTGCCTGCGGCCAGCTCTGTGCTGCCGTCAGAGGCTGACACATCGACCTATGTCACCAAATCGGTGCGCATGAACATCCCGCTTTTGTCCTCGGCCATGGATACAGTGACCGAGGCGCGCATGGCCATCGCCATGGCGCAGGCGGGCGGGATTGGGGTGATTCACCGCAATTTAGACACCGCCGCACAGGCGCGCGAAGTCTCGCGCGTCAAACGCTTTGAAAGCGGCGTTGTGTATCAGCCCATCACCTTGCGCCCCGAACAGACCTTGGCCGATGCCAAGGCGCTGATGGAGCGCTATCAGATCACTGGTTTTCCCGTGGTGGATGGCGGCGGGCGCGTTGTGGGAATTGTGACCAACCGCGATATGCGCTTTGCCTCTGATGACAAGACCCCCGTGTCGGTGATGATGACGCAGGACAATCTGGCGGTGCTGCGCGAACCTGTCGACCGCGAGGCAGCGATTGCCATGATGAAATCGCGCCGCATCGAAAAGCTGCTGGTCACCGATGGCGGGGGCAAGCTGACAGGTTTGCTCACGCTGAAAGATACGGAAAAAGCTGTGCTGAACCCGCAGGCGTGCAAAGATGAAATGGGCCGCCTGCGCGTGGCTGCAGCCACGACAGTGGGTGATGCGGGCTTTGACCGATCGCAGGCGCTGATCGATGCAGGGGTGGATTTGGTGGTGATAGATACCGCCCATGGCCATTCCGAAGGCGTGGCCAAGGCGGTCGAGCGCATTAAGAAATTATCCAACAAAGTCCAAGTGATCGCGGGCAATGTTGCCACGGGCGAGGCGACGCGCGCCCTGATTGGCGCGGGGGCCGATGCGGTCAAGGTTGGCATTGGGCCAGGCAGCATTTGCACCACGCGCATTGTTGCAGGTGTGGGCGTGCCGCAACTGACCGCCATTATGGACAGCGCTCTGGCCGCGGGCGACATTCCTGTGATTGCCGATGGCGGCATCAAATATTCGGGCGATTTTGCCAAGGCGATTGCGGCAGGCGCATCCTGCGCCATGGTGGGCAGCGCCATTGCAGGCACGGACGAATCCCCCGGAGAGGTGATTTTGTGGCAAGGCCGCTCGTTCAAGGCCTATCGCGGGATGGGCAGTTTGGGGGCCATGGCCCGCGGCAGTGCCGACCGCTATTTCCAAAAGGATGCGGCCTCTGACAAATTGGTTCCCGAAGGGATCGAGGGGCAGGTTCCCTACAAAGGCTCTGCCGCAGCGGTTATTCACCAAATGGTCGGCGGCCTGCGCGCGGCGATGGGCTATACGGGCAATCGCACTGTGGCGCAGATGCGGGAAAATTGCACTTTTGTACGAATTACGGGTGCGGGGCTAAAGGAAAGCCATGTGCATGATGTGCAGATCACCCGCGAAAGCCCGAACTATCGCGCGGGCTAAAACGGGCTAGGGCGCAAGCCATGCGGTGACTTGCGCCAGCGCCAGCGCGATCAGCGCCCAGTAGATTGTGACCACCAGCAACGTCGCCCCAATGGCGGCGGCAATCCCTGCCAGAATAAACGCGCCATCGCGTTCAACCATGCCAATGGCCATTAAGGTGATGGCGATGGATGGCCCCGTATTGGCCAGCGGGATCGGCAGCATGATCATCACGCTCAGCAGCACCATCACCGCGCCCAAAGCGCGCTGCGCGCTGGGGGAGGTCAGCACCAACAGGCGCGGGCGCAGCAACCGCTCGACGCGCGCGAAATAGGGCTGCGCCTTGGCCAATAGGCTGAGCAGCCCCGCGCGCGGCATGGCGCGATCCAGCACCACCCGCGGCAGCCACAGATCGCGCCCCAGCGCCATTTGCAACGTCAACAGCACCAAGGGCGCGCCAAAGATGGCCGTTGTGCCCGGCGGGCTGGGCAGAATATTGGGCAGGGCAAATAAAATCAGCAGCAGCGCCAAGGCTTGGGTTTTCAGGCCCGCAACCAACTGCGCAATGGTAATGTAATCGCCGCTGCTTTGCTGGGCAGCGTCGGTCAGCATATGCGAAAGGGGCGGGGCGCTATGGCGATCTGATGTCATGGCTGATAAATGGGGTACGCGCGCAGCTTTGTGTAGAGGGAAATCGCAATACCGCGTCATTTTCGAACCTTTTCCTGTCAGGAGCTTTCATGATTCCCGCAGCCCGCCTCTCTGCCGCCATCGAGGTGCTAGACGCCATTTTCGCAGGCCAGACCGCTGAATCCGCCCTCACCGCATGGGGCCGCGCGCATCGTTTTGCGGGGGCGGGGGACCGCTATGCGATCCGCGATTTGGTCTTTGATGCGCTGCGCCGCAAACGATCTTATGCGGCAATGGGCGGCGCGATGACGGGGCGCGGGGTGATTTTGGGGCAGCTGCGCGCCAGTGGCGGCGATGTGGAAGCGCTGTTCAACGGGCAGGGCCATGCCCCGCCTGTGATCGGCCCCGCCGATCAGCCGCGCATCCCCAGCGCGGCCGAGGCGCTCGATGCCCCAGACTGGCTGATCGATGTTATGCATCAGGATTTGGGGGCAGATCACGCCCGCGTGCTGACAGTCTTAACCCGCCGTGCGCCTGTCTTTGTGCGGGTCAACCCTGTGCGTGCCACTGTGGCCGCAGCACAGGCCAAATTGGCCGAGGAAGGGGTGGAAACAAAGTTAATGTTAAACATGAAGTATTGCCTTCAAGTTATTAAAAATGAACGAAAAATTGCAAATACATTCGCCTATAATTCGGGCTGGATTGAACTGCAGGACGCCGCATCGCAAAGCGTGATCGAAAACATCGATCTGCCAAAGTCAGGCCGCATTTTAGATTATTGCGCAGGTGGCGGCGGAAAAACTCTCAGCATTGCATCTCAAGTATATGATAATAAACAAGTTTCTGTATTCGCCTATGATGCGCTGGCCCATCGCATGGCCGATCTGCCCGCCCGCGCGGCACGTTCAGGTGTTACTTTAACTGTCTTGAATAATCATTCGAAATCGCAACTTTACGATCTTGTCCTAACAGACGTTCCCTGTTCAGGCTCTGGCTCTTGGCGGCGGGACCCACAGGGCAAATGGGCCTTGACCCCTGCCAAGCTGGCCGAGACCATCACGCTGCAAAGCCAGATCATGGACAGCGCCGCCGCCCTTGTCGCGGAAAACGGCACCTTGGCCTATGCCACCTGTTCGGTCTTGACCCGCGAGAATGAGGCGCAGGTCACCGCCTTTTTGGCACGCCAGCCCGAATTCTCGCTGCGCAAACAGCAGCGCTTTGGCCTGAACCATCCCGATGACGGCGACGGATTTTTTCTGGCCGTCTTATCCAAAAACCACCCCCGCTAAATCGGGGCGGTTTTACATCGGCGCATATGCAGCCTTAAGTTGCAAGTGGCCCTTGGCATGTGGCATAGTGCGGCACAGCGCGTCGGTTAGGAGTTAATTAACTATTTCCCAATAGCGTGGCCGAAATTGTCTTGCGTGCAAGGAGCGCTCTGTGACGCAAACCCTAAAGCTTGCGAAAAGTTTTCCAAAAGCTTTTGGCGAAGGCGCAGCGCATGTGCGATCGATCTCGGCGCATCTTGCTGTGGCGCTGGCGGGGGGGCTGGTTCTGTTTGCGGCCGCGTGGTTTCACGACCCTGTCATCCTGAACGCCTCGTTGTTCTTGGGATCGGGTTTGCTGACCTATGGTCTGGGGCGCAGCTTTCAGCAAATCAACAAAACGCGGCACAGCGGGCAGGCGCTGTCACCCGATTTTGTGGCGCTGATGATGCGCGATGTGTCGGCGGTTTTGGTGGCGCAGGAGTCGGGGGCGATTGTGCAGATGAATGCGGCAGCCACCGCCCTGCTGGCCGATGTGCCGCGCGATCAGCAAAGCCATATCGCGCAAGTGCTGACCAAGTTCACCGCCAGCCCCTATGCTTTGATTGCGCGCTTGTCGGCCCGCGCAAAAACCCATGGCAGCGCCCATGATGATATTGCCACGCGTGACGGGGCGGTGCGCATCATGCTCTATGCCCAAGGGGGCGGCCCAAAACTGTGGCGGATTGACAGTTTGGCCCCCTCGGCTGGCGGCGCGGTGGGGGCCGATACGCTGTCATTACCCATGCTGACCGCCAATAAGGCGGGGGTTGTGCTGTATTCCAACCAAGCCTTGCGCAAGTTGCTGGGCAAAAGGCCCAAGCATTTGTCTGATATCTCACCTGCCGAAATTTGGCGCAGCGGCGAGGAATTGGTGATCTTGTCTGAACGCGGCCCTGTATCGGTGATGCTGGTGGAATTGCCCTCTCGTGGAGAGCGGCGCGAGATTTACCTTGCCCCCCTGCCAGATGCGCAAAGCCCTGCCTCGCTGCGCACCGATTTCGAAATCATCCCCGTTCCATTGGCAATTTTCGCCCCCGATGGTGCGCTGCGCGCCGCCAACCATGCCGCGCGCGAGATTTTGGGGCCCAGCTATCGCAGCGATGCCTATGTGCATGATATGTTCGATTTTTTGGGCCGCCCTGTGTCCGATTGGCTGTCGGATGTGGCCGAAGGGCGCCTGCCGCAAGACACGCAGTTTCTGCGTTTGAACGGAAGGTCGGAAAAGAACAATTTTGTGCAAGTGTCTTTGCGCCGCATGGTCGATCAAGCGCGCCCTGCCGTGCTGGCTGTGATCCAAGATGGCAATGCGATCAAAACCCTAGAGGCGCAGTTTGTGCAAAGCCAAAAGATGCAGGCCATTGGCCAGCTTGCAGGCGGGGTCGCGCATGATTTCAATAACCTGCTGACGGCGATTTCGGGCAATTGTGATTTGCTGCTGCTGCGCCATTCGGGCGATGACCCCAGCACCCCCGATCTGATGCAGATCCGCCAAAACGCCAATCGCGCCGCCGCGCTGGTTGCGCAGCTTTTGGCCTTTTCGCGCAAGCAAAACCTACAGCCCGAATATCTGGATTTGCAGGATGTGTTTTCGGATTTGACGCATTTGTTAAATCGGTTGATGGGCGAAAAACTGCGGCTGGTCTTGCAGCATGGCAGTGGCATTGGCCATATCCGCGCCGATAAGCGGCAGTTGGAACAGGTGATTATGAACCTTGTGGTCAATGCCCGCGATGCCATGCCGATGGGTGGCACGATCACCCTGACCACCGAGGCGGTGCATCTGGGCAGCGATCTGGCGCGCAACCGCGCCAATGTACCGCAGGGCGATTACGCCAAAATCACAGTGGCCGATACGGGCATTGGCATGGCAGAAGATATCCAAGAGAAAATCTTTGAACCCTTCTTCACCACCAAGCGCGCGGGCGAGGGGACGGGGCTGGGCCTGTCAACCGCCTATGGCATTGTCAAACAATCGGGCGGCTTTATCTTTGTCGACAGTGTTTTGGGGCAGGGCACCACCTTTACGCTGTATTTCCCCATTCATACCCGCCCTTTGACCGAATCTGCCGCCCCCGCTGGCAAACCTGCCGCCCTGCGCCAAGGCGAAGGCGTGGTGCTGCTGGTCGAAGATGAATCGCCCGTGCGCGCCTTTGCCGCCCGCGCCCTGCGCCTGCGCGGCTATACAGTGCTAGAGGCGGAATCGGGCGAGCAGGCTTTGGACATGCTGCGGCGGGGCGGTGTTCAGGTGGATTTGTTCATCTCGGATGTCATCATGCCTGGCATTGATGGGCCAACTTGGGTGCGCGAGGCGCAAGAGTCGCTGCCGCATGTGCCTGTGATCTTCGTCTCGGGCTATGCCGAAGATGTGATGAGCGAACATCAGGCCCGCATTCACAATGCCACCTTCCTGCCCAAGCCCTTTTCGCTGGCCGAGTTGACAGTCGCCGTGCAGGAAAAGCTGCAACCGAGCACGGCAAGCTGAAAAATCTTTGACAATTTGCAATAATTCTTGTGCAAACCCGCCGCAGCCTGCCGATCTGTTTAGAAAAAATTAACCAGACCTGCGCCAAGGTGATTCTACTAATTTTCATAAAATGTTCTTGTTTTGTATTCCAAAATCAGGCATGAATTGGAAACAAAGGCGGAACATTGGCGCAGAACGCGGCAGGGGGAATGCCCTTGCGGCCTTGTCAAAAGGGAAACATGATGGCAGTTGCAAATCTTTTGGAATTTACGGGAAAACACGGCATGGATAAGGGCAACCCTGAAAAGCAAAAGGCGCTGGAATCGGCGCTGGCGCAGATCGAGCGGCAGTTTGGCAAAGGCTCGATTATGAAGCTGGGGGCCGATAACCCTGTTATGGATATCGAGGCGACATCGACAGGCAGCTTGGGTCTGGATATTGCGCTGGGGATCGGCGGGCTTCCCCAAGGGCGGATCATCGAAATCTACGGGCCAGAATCATCGGGCAAAACCACGCTGACGCTGCATGTCGTGGCCGAAGCGCAGAAAAAAGGCGGGGTTTGCGCCTTTGTCGATGCCGAACACGCGCTTGATCCGCAATATGCCAAAAAGCTGGGCGTCAATCTGGACGAACTCCTGATCAGCCAACCCGATACGGGCGAACAGGCGCTGGAAATTGTCGACACTTTGGTGCGCTCGGGCGCGGTGAATGTGATCGTGGTCGATTCGGTGGCAGCTTTGGTGCCAAAATCAGAAATCGAAGGCGACATGGGCGATATGCAAATGGGCAGCCAAGCGCGCCTGATGTCGCAGGCCATGCGCAAGCTGACCGCATCGATTGGCCGCAGCAACACGATGGTGATTTTCATCAACCAAATCCGCATGAAAATCGGCGTGATGTTCGGCAGCCCCGAAACCACCACAGGCGGCAATGCGCTGAAATTCTATGCCTCGGTGCGTCTGGACATCCGCCGCATCGGCGCGATCAAAGACCGCGACGAGGTGATCGGCAACTCGACCCGCGTCAAAGTGGTGAAAAACAAAGTCTCGCCGCCCTTCCGCGAAGTGGAATTTGACATCATGTATGGTCAGGGCATTTCCAAAGTGGGCGAACTGGTCGATATTGGCGTAAAGGCAGGCGTGGTTGAAAAATCGGGCAGCTGGTATTCCTATAAGGACGAGCGCATTGGCCAAGGGCGCGAGAATGCCAAGTCATTTCTCAAGCAAAACCCCGCCGTGGCCCAAGATATCGAAGACAAAATTCGCGGTGCCAATGGGCTGGATTTTGCCATCGCCCCAGAAGACACCCCGATTTTGGACGAATGATCGAAAACCCATCGCATTTAGGGCCAGATCCGCAGGGATCTGGCCCTTTTTGTTGGAAAATTTGGGCTGGGCCGTGGACAGCCCCCCCTTGCGCCGCTAAACCATGCACAGATTTTTTGCTGGAGTAGCCCATGGCCTCGCTGAACGACATCCGCTCGACCTATTTGAATTTCTTTGAACGCAATGGCCATGCGCGGGTGGACAGCAGCCCGCTGGTGCCGCGCAACGACCCGACTTTGATGTTCACAAATTCGGGCATGGTGCAGTTCAAAAACTGTTTCACAGGGGTGGAAACCCGCCCCTACAAACGCGCCACCACCGCGCAGAAATGCGTGCGGGCGGGCGGCAAGCATAATGATCTGGACAATGTCGGCTATACCGCGCGCCACCACACGTTTTTCGAAATGCTGGGCAATTTCAGCTTTGGCGATTATTTCAAAGAACAGGCGATTGCCTTTGCATGGGAATTGCTGACCCGCGATTTTGCCCTGCCCCCCAGCAAACTGACGGTCACCGTGTATCACACCGATGACGAGGCGGCAGGGCTGTGGAAGAAAATAGCAGGTCTGCCCGAAGATCGGATCATCCGCATCGCATCTGACGATAACTTTTGGCGCATGGGGCCGACGGGGCCTTGCGGCCCTTGCACCGAGATTTTCTATGACCACGGCGATAAAATCTGGGGCGGCCCGCCCGGCAGCGCAGAGGAAGACGGCGATCGTTTCATCGAAATTTGGAACAACGTCTTCATGCAGAACGAACAGTTTGCCGATGGCACGCTAAAACCCTTGGATATGCAAAGCATCGACACGGGCATGGGGCTGGAACGGATCGGCGCGCTTTTGCAAGGCAAGCATGACAATTATGACACCGATCTGATACGCGCGCTGATCGAGGCTTCGGCCCATGTCACAAACGCCGACCCTGACGGGCCGGGCAAAACCCATCACCGCGTGATTGCCGACCATTTGCGCAGCACGTCATTCCTGATTGCCGATGGCGTGACCCCATCCAACGAGGGACGCGGTTATGTGCTGCGCCGTATCATGCGCCGCGCCATGCGCCACGCGCATATGTTGGGGGCGGCCGATCCTGTGATGCACCGCCTTGTGCCGGCGCTGGTCAGCCAAATGGGCGCGGCCTATCCCGAACTGACCCGCGCGCAAGGCATGATCGAAGAAACGCTGCGGCTGGAAGAAACCCGCTTCCGCACCACGCTTGACCGCGGCCTTCGCCTGTTGGATGACGAGTTGGCCCGCATCCCCGAAGGGGCCGATTTGCCCGGCGCCGCCGCGTTCAAACTTTATGACACCTATGGCTTCCCGCTGGATCTGACCCAAGACGCGCTGCGCGAAAAGGGGCGCGGCGTGGATACCGCAGGGTTCGAGGCCGCGATGGATGAACAACGCGCCAAGGCCCGCGCCTCGTGGTCGGGCGCTGGCGGGGCGGCGGATGCGGCGATTTGGTTCGAACTGGCGCAAAGCCATGGCGCGACCGAGTTTCTGGGCTATGATCTAGAAGAGGCCGAGGGCCAAGTGCTGGCCCTTGTCAAAGATGGCGCTGCATTGGCCGAGGCGAAACTGGGTGATGAGGTGATCATCACGGTCAATCAAACCCCGTTCTATGCCGAAAGCGGCGGGCAGGTGGGCGACATTGGAACGATCCAAACCGCAACAGGCCGCGCCGAGGTGACCGACACGCGCAAAGCGCAAGGCGTGTTTCAACATATCGCCCGCGTGCGCGAAGGGGTGATAAAGCCCCAGCAGGGCGCAAAACTGACTGTCGACCATGCGCGCCGCAGTGCCATTCGCGCTGCCCATTCGGCCACGCACCTGCTCCACGAGGCATTGCGCCGCGCTTTGGGCGAACATGTGGCGCAAAAAGGCAGCTTGAACGCCGATGGCCGCCTGCGCTTTGACTTTTCGCATTCCGCCGCCATGTCCGAGGCCGATCAGCACACAGTCGAGGCCGAGGTGAACGCCTTTATCCGCCAAAACACCGCTGTGGAAACCCGCATCATGACACCAGACGATGCCCGCGCTTTGGGGGCGCAGGCCCTGTTTGGCGAGAAATACGGCGAGGAAGTGCGCGTTGTCTCGATGGGCCGATTGGCAGGGTCGGGCAAGGGCAGCGATGGGGCGACCTATTCGCTGGAACTGTGCGGCGGCACGCATGTGGCGCGCACGGGGGATATTGGTGCATTTGTACTATTGTCCGATTCCGCATCGTCAGCAGGGGTGCGCCGGATCGAGGCGCTGACAGGGCAGGTGGCGCTGGAGTATCTGCGCGCGCAAGACAAACGCCTGTCAGATGTGGCGACGGCGCTGAAAACCCATGCGGGCGATGTGCTGGCGCGGGTGACGGCCCTTGCCGAAGAACGCCGCGCGCTGGCCAATGAGGTCGCCCAACTGCGCCGTGATCTGGCCATGGGCGGGGGCACAAAAGGCGGGGCCGAAGCTGAAACAATCAACGGCATCAAGCTGATCGCGCAAACCCTATCGGGCGTGTCGGGCAAAGACCTGCCCGCGCTGATCGACCAATTCAAATCGCAAATCGGGTCGGGCGCTGTGGTGCTGATTGCCGATACGGGGGGCAAACCTGCCGTGGCGGCGGGGGTGACAAGCGATCTAACCGATAAGATTTCGGCTGTGACTTTGGTCAAAGCCGCTGCCGAGGCTTTGGGCGGCAAAGGCGGCGGTGGCCGCCCCGATCTGGCGCAAGCGGGGGGCAATGATTTTGCCTTGGCCGATGCCGCCCTTGCCGCCGTGCGCGCCGCGATGAAAGGATAAATCATGCCGACTGCTTTGTGGATTGCCCATGTCGAGGTGACAAATGCCGAGGCTTACGCCGAATATGCCAAAGGCGCGACTGTGGCGATCGCCGCCCATGGCGGTGTCTTTCTGGCCCGCGGCGGCAAATATGTGCAGCTTGAAGGGCGCGATCGCCCGCGCAATGTGGTGGCGCGGTTTCCGTCCCTTCAGGCGGCGGTGGATTGCTACAATTCGCCCCAATACCAAGCCGCGCTGGTTCATGCCAAAGGGGCCAGCACCCGTGATTTGATGGTGGTCGAGGAAATTGGTGAATAAACCCTTACCATAACCGAACATCACCCATGAAAAAAACCAGCCTTTCGGCTGGTTTTTTGTGTTTAATCGCCTTTGCGCGTGTTGCGCTTGCGATCATTGGGGTCAAGCCAGCGCTTGCGCATCCGCACCGATTTTGGCGTGACCTCCACCAATTCATCGTCATCGATATAGGAAATGCACTGCTCCAGCGACAGTTTCACAGGCGTGGTCAGGCGCACCGCTTCGTCGGTGCCGCTGGCGCGCACGTTGGTCAGTTGCTTGCCCTTTAGCGGGTTCACTTCCAAATCGTTATCGCGGGAATGTTCGCCAATAATCATGCCCGTATAGACATTTTCCTGCACGCCAATAAAGAAATGGCCGCGATCTTCTAGCTTCCACATCGCATAGGCCACCGATTGGCCCGTTTCCATCGAAATCAACACGCCCTGACGGCGGCCTTCGATGGGGCCTTTATGCGGCGCCCAGCCATGGAACACGCGATTGAGCACCCCCGTACCGCGCGTATCGGTCATGAATTGGCCATGATAGCCGATCAGCCCGCGCGACGGCACATGCGCGATGATGCGCGTCTTGCCCGCACCTGCAGGCTTCATTTCCACCAATTCGCCCTTGCGCGGGCCTGTGATTTTTTCAATCACGGGGCCTGTGTAATCATCATCCACATCGATGGTGACCTCTTCGATAGGTTCGTGGCGCACGCCGTCAATTTCCTGAAACAGCACGCGCGGGCGGGAAATGGACAATTCGAACCCTTCGCGGCGCATGTTTTCAATCAAAACGCCCATCTGCAATTCGCCGCGCCCCGCGACATCGAAGGCATCGCCGCCGGGGGTATCGGTGACCTTGATCGCCACGTTCACCTCGGCCTCGCGCATCAGACGCTCGCGGATGACGCGGCTTTGCACCTTGGTGCCTTCTTTGCCTGCAAGCGGGCTGTCATTGATGCCAAAAGTCACCGAAATGGTGGGCGGATCAATGGGTTGCGCGGGCAAAGGCACGTCCAATTCCAGCGCGCACAGCGTATCGGCCACAGTTGCCTTGGTCATGCCCGCAAGGGTGACGATATCGCCCGCCTCGGCAACCTCGATCGGGGTTTGCACCAGCCCGCGGTAGGCCAACACTTTGGACACGCGGAATTGTTCCAGTTTTTCACCCGTCCGCGACAGGGCCTTGATCGTCTCGCCTGCCTTCAACGTGCCCGATTCGACACGGCCCGTCAAAATGCGGCCAATGAACGGGTCTGCCGATAGGGTGGTCGCCAGCATCTGAAACGGCTCGCTGCGGCGCGCCACTTGCGCAGGCTGGGGGACGTGCTTGATCACCAGATCATAGAGCGCGCGCAGATCTTTGCGCGGGCCATCCAAATCTGCATCCGCCCAGCCCGACCGACCCGAGGCATAAAGATGCGGGAAATCAAGCTGTTCGTCCGTTGCGCCCAAATTGGCGAACAAATCAAACACTTCGTTCAGCGCGCGGGCGGGTTCTGCATCGGGCTTATCCACCTTATTGAGCACCACGATCGGGCGCAGACCCAAGGCCAGCGCCTTGGATGTCACAAATTTGGTTTGCGGCATCGGCCCTTCGGCGGCATCGACCAGCAGCACCACACCATCGACCATCGACAATATCCGTTCCACCTCGCCGCCAAAATCGGCGTGGCCGGGGGTGTCGACGATATTGATGCGATAACCATCCCATTCCAGCGAGGTGCACTTGGCCAAAATGGTGATGCCGCGCTCGCGCTCGATATCATTGCTGTCCATGGCGCGTTCGGATACGGCCTGATTTTCGCGGAAAGACCCCGATTGTTTCAGCAGTTCATCGACGAGGGTGGTTTTGCCATGGTCGACGTGTGCGATAATGGCGATGTTGCGAAGCTCCATCGGGCGTTCTCTTTTCCAGTTTCTGCGGTTGCGAGCGCCTTACACGGGCGCGGGGCGAATTGCCAGCCCCCCTGCAAAACTAAGCCTAGCGCGCGATATAGCGATCACGCGAATGATTCAGCGCAATCACCATATTCACCACCAGCGCCCCCAGCGCCGAATAGGCAACCAATGGCAAGGGCAACATCCACAAAGCGGCCGCAAAAATACCGGCATCGACCATGATTTGCGTATAGCCCGCGCGAAACCCTGTTTTGTCTTGCAGCCATAGCGCGACAATCCCAATGCCGCCAAGGCTTGCCCCGTGGCGAAACAGCGCCAGCAGCGCCGAGCCTGTGGCAAAGCCAAACAGCACCGCACCGATGGCAGGGTTCAGCCTGTCAAATTGGATCTGGTGCGGCAAGATGATGGACAGGGCCGAAACCAGTGCCACCGCCACAAAGGTTTTGGCCACAAATGCCGCCCCCATGCGAATGTAGCCCAGATAGTAAAACGGCAGGTTCAGGGCAAAGAACACAGGGCCAAAGCCCCAGCCCGTGGCATAAGAAATCAGCAGCGCCAGCCCCGCCGTTTGCCCCGTGATCAGCCCCAAATGCGACAAAATCACCACGCCAAATGCGGCCATGGCTGCGCCATAGATCAGGCCTTGGGCATCATCTAGGGTCAGAACCCATTAAAGTTCTTGTCATGGCCAGTTTTCACTGATTCATTTGTGTCACCTTGGGGGTGTCAAATGAGTGATCTTTACTGGCTTACGGACGAACAAATGGCG
>JAIXXB010000001.1 GCA_027490955.1 Rhodobacter sp. | reverse complement strand
GGGCGCATCAAGGATTGGCGTAGGGTCGCCATGCGGTTCGACCGACGCCCAGAAATCTTCCTGTCCGCCGGCGCACTTGCCGCAATCGTATTGTTCTGGCTATGAGTCCTGAGCCTAGAAAAACATCTACGCTGATTTGAATGTCTTCTAATTCTTTTCGGTAGGCTTTTTGCAAAACATCTGACGTAGTCTCTGCTTCGTTTATTATTTTTTCCTTGGTATTCTGTAAAGCCATTAGCATAGCATTTTGCAAAATTTCTATGCCCTCGTCAGCATCACGCCATTTGAAAGAGGCATCCCAAAAGCCTTCAGCTTTTGATGGTGGCGTTAACTTAAACTGCTTCGCCAACTTCAAAAGTAATTCATTTTTTTCATCAGCCGTAAGTTCTTTTGAAATATCTGCAACCACAGACGTGGATTTGATGACTTCAACTATTTCCTCATAATCATTGAATTCGGATACGAACGCATCAAAGACATACTTACCATCAACCACGCCAACATCATCAGCCTTCGCGTCGCCCAAATCCAATGCAACCGTCAACTTCTTTTTAAATGATGCAATCGGCAATAAATCGATAAAAACCGAATCAGCGGCAGGTTTAATTGGTGTTGACAGCGTATATGTTTTTGGAATCGCAAAAGATGCCGCCAAACCAACGGCCAAGGCCGATACTGTGCCCAGCAGGATTGTCCATTTTGCATCCCAAATCGTGCCAAACAGTTCAAGGAGGTCAATTTCATCATCTGCGGATTGGCGGATGTCAGACATGAAGAGTGCTCCCATAAATCCATAAAACCGCAATACGGTTTTGTGCCCAAGCTATAGCTTGGACGGCTGGAAATTGGCAAGCGTGGAGGCACTGCTGAATTTATACAGTATTTCCGCGTATAAATAATACCAAAATTTATAGCAGATAAAAACAGTCTATTTTCTGCGCATCAATTCGTTGCCAAAACTTTGCAAAGAATTGACCAATACTGGGCATCAAAAAGGCGGTGATTATTCGGCCTTCTTCGCCTCTGCCGCCGCTTTCAACTTTGCGACCAGTTCTTCCTTACTGGGCCGCCCGCCCGTTGGGCTTTTCTCGGCGCCCAGCCCTTTGATGCCCACTTTATGTTTGGGTTGGCCTTTCACAGCCTTGGCATTGCCCGATTTGCTATAGTCCATCGCGTTCCCCTTAAATCAAATTTTGCGCGGCAAATAGCGCGCGCATGTCCGCTTCGGGCCGCGCGCCGAAATGGCTGATCACCTCTGCTGCCGCCACGCAGCCCATGCGGCCTGCCGTGGCCAAATCGCGGCCAGTGGCCAGCCCAAACAGGAACCCTGCGGCAAATTGATCGCCCGCGCCTGTGGCATCGACAGGCACCACGCGGCGCACGGGCACATGCACCTTTTCATCGCCGCGCAGCACGATCACCTCGTCGCCCGAGCGCGTGCACACCACTGTGCCCGCATCCGCCGCGGCCTGTGTCAGCGCGCTGTCCAGATCACATTCATACAGGCTAGACCATTCATGTTCATTGCCGATCACATAGTCCAAATCCCGCACAAGCCTGCGAAAATCGGCGCGGTGGCGATCCACGCAGAACGGGTCTGACAGGGCAATTCCCGCCTGCCCCCCCGCCGCGCGGCACAGTTTGGCGGCGCGTTCGAACGCCTGTTTTCCCTTGGGCTTGTCGTACAGATACCCTTCAAGGAACAAGTAATCGCAGTTTCCGGCCACGCTATCGGCCACATCATCAGGCCCCAATTCCGAGGAAATCCCAAGATAGGTGTTCATCGACCTCTCGCCATCGGGGGCGACAAAAATCATGCTGCGCGAGGTTGGCAACTCTCCGCCCGCGACGGGGGCATTGACAAAATCTGTGCCGCCATCTGCCATGGTTTGCGCATAAAACCGCCCCAGCGCATCATCATGCACACGGCCGATAAAACCCGTGGTCAGCCCAAGGCTGCCCAGCCCTGCCAGCGTATTGGCCACCGATCCGCCTGCCGCCTGCACACGGTTTTGCATCGCGCCATACAGCATTTCGCCGCGCTCGCGTTCCACAAGCTGCATGATGCCTTTTTCAATGCCCATCATTTCTAGAAAGGTGTCATCCGCCTGCGTGAACACATCAACAATCGCATTGCCGATGCCGACAACCTGATACCGCTTCATAGGGTTTTCTCCGTAAACAGGCAGTCAGCTGCAATGGGGCAGATGCTGCATTTGGGCGCGCGTGCGGTGCAGATATACCGCCCGTGCAGAATTAGCCAGTGGTGCGCGTGCTGTTGAAAGCGGGCAGGGACATGATCTTCAATTGCGCGCTCGACCGCTGTCTCGTCGCGCCCCACGGCAATGCCTGTGCGGTTGCCCACGCGAAAGATATGGGTATCCACCGCCTGCGCGGGCAGATGGAACCACATATTCAGCACCACATTCGCCGTTTTGCGCCCCACCCCTGCAAGCGAGGTCAGCGCTGCGCGTGATGACGGCACTTCCCCGCCATAGTCCTGCACCAATGCCTGCGCCATTTTCATCACATTGCGCGCCTTGGCGCGGAACAGGCCAATGGTTTTGATATGCTGGATCAACCCCTCTTCGCCCAAATCCAGCATCTTTTGCGGGGTATCGACACTGTCAAACAGCGCACGGGTGGCCTTGTTAACCCCCACATCCGTGGCCTGCGCCGACAGCGCGACCGCCACCAGCAGCGTATAGGCATTGGTGTGGTGCAACTCGCCCTTCGGCTGCGGCTCGCCCGCTGCGAAGGTTTCAAAAATCCGCGTCAGCGTGGCGTAATCAAGCTGTTTGACCATGGCATCTTTTGCCCCGCCCTGCCCGCCCGCGCAAGGGTTTTGCGCAAGTTTCGGATCGCTTTTGCCTGCGCCTGCCGCTACCTTTGCACCATGAGCCCGCATGACACCCCTTATCATTATGCCCTGATCGCCCGCGCATTGGCCGTTATCGATGCCGCCCCGCGCGCGCTGACCTTGGCGGAAATCTCTGCGCAGATGGGCCTGTCCGAGGCGCATTTTCAGCGGGTGTTTTCCGCATGGGTCGGCGTCTCGCCCCAGCGCTATCAGCAATATCTGGCGCTGGGCCATGCCCGCAGCCTGCTGGCGCAGCGCTTTACCACCCTTGCGGTGGCGCAAGATGTGGGCCTGTCGGGCACATCGCGCCTGCATGATCTGTTCCTGACATGGGAGGCGATGCGCCCTGGCGAATATGCGCGCGGCGGCGCTGGCCTGCGCATTGGCTGGGACTGGGTGGACAGCGCCTTTGGCCCTGCCTTGGTGATGGCCACTGAGCGCGGCATTTGCGGGTTGGGTTTTGCCGCTGAAAAAGGGCAAGATTGGGCTATGGCCGACTTGCAGGCCCGCTGGCCCAAGGCGCAGTTTGCCGCCGATGCCCGCGCGGGCGATTTGGGGCGCAGCGCACTTGCTGGCCGTGGCGGCGCGCTGCATCTGATGGGCAGCCCGCTGAACATCAAAGTGTGGGAAGCGCTTTTGCGCATTCCGCCCGCCCATGTCACCAGCTATAGCCAGATTGCCGCCGCCGCAGGTGCGCCCCGCGCTGTGCGTGCCGCCGCAACTGCTGTGGGGCGCAACCCCATTTCCCTGCTGATCCCATGCCACCGCGTCTTGCGCAGCACGGGGGAATTGGGCGGCTATCACTGGGGCCTGCCGCTAAAGCGCGCCATGCTGGGATGGGAATCTGCCCGCGCCGAGGCGCGCGGCCCAGACCCCGCCCATGCGCAAGAAATCGCCGCGCCGCGCTAAACCACTGGCCCCGTGGCAGCCTGCGGGTGTATTCTGCCCGCAGGGCAAAACGCCCGCGACAATCAGAGGCAGAAAATGACCACACGTTCCGTAATCGCGCTTACCTTGGCATCCGCCGTCGGGCTGACCGCCTGCAGCCCCGGCCCCGAACCCAGCAACGGGCAAACCCGCACGGCAAATGGCGCGGTTTTGGGCGGCATGATTGGCGCGTTCATTGGCGCGACCAGCAAGGACGACCGCCTGAAAAACACAGTCATTGGCGGTGCATTTGGCAGCGCAGTGGGCGCAGCCATTGGCGCAACATTAGATAAACAAGCCGCCGCTTTGCGCAACTCGATCGGCAATTCGAATATCTCCGTCACCAATGCGGGGGATCGGTTGATTGTGAACATGCCGCAGGACGTGCTGTTTGCCACGGGCAGCGCCGCCCTGCGCCCTGACCTGACATCCGATTTGCGCGCTGTGGCCCGCAACCTGATCGACTATCCCGCCAGCCGTATCGAAGTGATTGGCCATACCGACAATGTCGGCAATGCCGCGCTGAACCAAGATTTGTCGCAGCGCCGCGCAGCATCGGTTGCCACTGTTCTGGTCAATAATGGCGTGCCTGCTGGCCGCGTGGTCACTATGGGGCGCGGCGAAGATGCGCCGATTGCCTCGAACCTGACAGATGCAGGGCGCGCGCAAAACCGCCGCGTCGAAATCATCATTCGCCCCACCCAATAAGGGCGGCGCAGCGCAGGCAAGCGCCCCACCCAAAGAAAAAGGCCCAAGGTTTTCCTTGGGCCTTTTGCAATTTTGGGTCACAGCCTGAGTGCAGCTTTAGTGAAACTTCGCTTCTACCACAGCAATGGCCGCATCAATCGACGCGCTGGCGCTGGCGGGGCTGGATTGCTTGGCCAAGACTTCGCCTGCAGCCGCAACGGCCACACTGATCGCTTGGTTGCGCACCGCCGCAATTGCCGCCGCTTCGGCCGAAGTGATTTGATCGCTGGCCGCAGCCATACGGCGCGCGATGGATTGGGCCAAATCATCCTTGGCGGTTGCTGCGGCGGCATGGGCCTCGTCTTTGGCATTGGCAATGATACGCGCCGACTGCTCGGCCACATCTTTTTGCTTTTGCTCATAGCTGGCCAGCAGCGCCTTTGCCTCGTCCCGCAGGGCGCGCGCCTCGTCCAGATCAGATTTGATCTGCGCCGCACGCTTGTCCAAAACCCCGCCCAACACGGCAGGAACCTTTTTCCACAGCAAAATGCCGACAAAAACCAAAAAGCCCAGCAGCACCACGAAATTGGTGTTGTAAAGCGAGAAGAACGGCCCAGAGGCGGCCAGCGCGGGGCTGGCACAAACCGACAGGCCAAGGGCAAGTTTCAGTTTCATCGCATTACCCTTTCAAACGCGCAGCAACCGCCGCCGAGATGGCCGCTGCATCCGCCTTGCCGCCCAAAGCGCCGACCAATTCGGCAGCGGTATCTTTGGCCACCGTTTCCACGGCCGCCACTGCGCCTTGCTTGATCTCGTCGATCCGCTTGGACGACTCTGCCGCCTTCGCCGCGATTTCCGCATCGGCCTTGGCGCCGGCTTTGGCCAAATCGGCCTGAATATCCGCCTTGGCTGCCGCGATAATCTTGGCCGCTTCGCTGCGGGCATTGGCCAGCGCTTCGTTATAGGCGGCCTCTGCCGCCACGGCCTTTTGCTTTAGCTCTTCGGCCGCCGACAAATCTGCGGTGATCGTGCCTTTGCGATTTGCAATCGTGCCGCCAATGCGCGGCAGGGCCACGCGCGAGAGCACCAGATAAATCACCGTCAGCGTCACCAACAGCCAGAAAATCTGGTTGGGGAATGTCGAAAAGTCTAGCTGAGGCATGCCCGCCTTAGCGGCTTCGCCCGCAACTTCGGTTGTGGTTGTCGTGGTCATCTATTCCTCCGCCGACCCTATGGGAAACCGAAGAAGGGGCAATCCGCCCCTTCCCCGCGTTCAGGATACGTCGAAAGGTTAGACCGCGAACATCAACAGCAAAGCGACAAGGAACGAGAAGATCCCCAAAGCTTCGGCAAAGGCCAAACCGATGAACAGCGTGGCGGTTTGCGAACCTGCTGCCGATGGGTTGCGCAATGCGCCTGCCAAGAAATTGCCCGCCACGTGGCCCACGCCAATAGCTGCCGCGCCCGAACCGATTGCGGCAAGGCCAGCGCCGATGAACTGACCCATAGCTGCGATATTGCCTTCCATGATATTCTCCTAAAGATGTAACAGGTTAGATGGGAAACTGACTGCGCCTTAGTGCCCTGGATGCAGGGCATCTTTCAGATAGACACAGGTCAGAATGGTGAAGACGTAAGCTTGGATAAAGGCGACCAGCACCTCTAGCCCATAGATGGCGGTGATGGCCAAAACCGATACGGGGCTGATCGCCGCAATCGCGGCAAAGCCTGCGAACACCTTAATCACCGCATGGCCTGCCATGATGTTGCCCGCCAAACGGATCGAATGGCTGACAGGGCGCACGAAATAGGAAATCACCTCGATGATGGCGATGATCGGGCGCAAAACCAGCGGCGCATCCGACATCCAGAACATACCCAGAAAATGCAGCCCGTGCTTATACAGGCCCAAAAGCGTGACGAAAAAGAACACGCCAAAGCCCAGCACCGCCGATACCGCAATATGCGATGTGGGGGTGAAAGACATCGGGATCAGGCCCAGAAAATTGGCCGAAAGGATGAACAAAAACAGCGTCATGATGATGGGGAAATACTTGACCCCGTCATGGCCCGCCACTTCTTCGATCATGTTATGGATAAAGCCATAGGCCATCTCGCCCACCGATTGGAGGCGCGAAGGCACCAACGCACGTCCGCGCGAGCCAACGGCGAAAACCAGCGTGATAACCAAGGCGGCCAGCGCCATCCACAGCGTCACATTGGTGATGGTATACCATTCAACCGGCCCATCGCCAAACAACGGGGTAACTTTGAACTGATCCAGCGGGTGAAAAACCAATCCGCCTTCGCTATGTGCTTCCCCTGCCACGTCAGTCGTCCTCTTCGTCATCGGTGGCGCGCGCCACCTTGGTCTGATCTTGACCCGCAATAATGCGGGATTGCGCCTCGTTGGCCGATCGCAGCATGGTTTTCACCCCCGCTGCAAAGCCAAGCAAAATAAACAGCACCAGAAAAATCGGCAGGGTGCCAAACAGGGCATCCAAACCATATCCAATGCCAAAGCCGATGCCCAAACCGGCCACCAATTCAATCACCATACGCCATGCCAGTTGGGCCTGCTTATGCCCGTCTGTCGTCTCGCGGCGCGGCCCATGAACAGCGGCTTTGGCGGCAGCTATCCGCGCGTCCAGCGCCTTTAGCCTGTCATCATCAGCCTGATCTGCCATAGGCGGCAATCTCCTAGGTTTGAAGGGTGTTTAGCGGGCGCAGCACACTTCGTCAAGCAAGCAGGCACGCGGTCAAATATCTGATTTTGCGATATAAAATGAAATGCCCCTGCGGCATTTGCGCCCCAACTGGCCCACAGCGGGCAATCTGCATATTCAACCAAATGGTTGACGATCGCGCCCGCGCGCGCATAGTGGCGCTATGGAGCATAAACTGGACGCCATCTTTGCGGCCCTTGCCGACCCCACCCGCCGCGCCATTTTGGCGATGCTGCTGGAAGATGACATGGCCGTCACCGATGTGGCCGCGCCCTTTGCCATGTCGCTTGCCGCCATTTCCAAACATCTGGGCATTTTGGCCGATGCGGGTTTGATTGCCCGCGAACGGCGTGGCCGTGTGATCTGGTGCAAGCTAGAGCCAGATGGCCTGCGCGCAGCATCGGTCTGGATGCAGGGCTTTGGCCAGATGGATGTGATGGATTTAGACGCCTTCGAGGCGTTTTTGCAAACCGCCGATGCGCAAGGCGATCACGACGATTTGGAAAACCAATCGGCGTAATCTTTGCGAAGCTGCGCCTTTTGCACCTTGCCCATCGCATTGCGCGGCAGGTCTGGCAGCACCACGGCGGCTTTGGGCTGTTTGTATCGCGCCAATTGCCCCTGCAGGCTGGCCAGCACCGCGCCCGTGTCCAAAACCGCGCCCTGTTGCGGCGTCAGCACGGCAAAGACCGCTTCGCCAAAATCGGGATGCGGCAGGCCGATGACCGCGCTTTCCTGCACCCCATGGGCTGCGTCCAGCAGCAATTCCACCTCTTTGGGATAAACGTTAAACCCGCCCGAAATAATCAAATCCTTCGCGCGGCCCACGATCTGCACATAGCCCTGATCGTCGATCATGCCCAAATCGCCCGTGCGAAACCAACCATCGGCAGACAAATCCTCGGCGGTTTTTTCGGGCATCTGCCAATATCCCGAAAACACATTCGGCCCGCGCACCTCGATCATGCCAACCGCGCCTTGGGGCAGCTCTGCCCCGCCTTCGGTGATGCGCAGCTCTACACTTGGCAGGGGCATGCCCACAGTCCCCGCCCGCCGCGCGCCCGCATAGGGGTTCGAGGTGTTCATATTGGTTTCCGTCATCCCATAGCGTTCCAAAATCGCATGGCCCGTGCGCGCCAAAAACGCGCTATGGGTTTCGGCGCGCAGCGGGGCCGAGCCTGATACGAACAGCCGCATATGCTGTGTGCTTTGGCGGGTGATTTGCGCGCTGTCCAATAGCCGCGTATAGAATGTTGGAACCCCCATCATCACAGTCGATTGCGGCAAGGCGGCCAGCACCGCCCCCAGATCGAAACTGGGCAAAAAGATCATACTGGCCCGCGCCACCAGCACCGTGTTTGTGGCCACAAACAGCCCATGCGTGTGGAAAATGGGCAAAGCATGCAGCAGCACATCGCCATCGGTGAATTGCCACATCTGGGCCAGCACCTGCGCGTTTGACAGCAAATTATGATGCGACAGCATCGCGCCCTTGCTGCGCCCCGTTGTCCCTGATGTGTAAAGTATCGCCGCCAAATCTGCCCCCGCGCAGGGGCTGGGGGCAAACCCATCGCCATTTGCCAAAGGCAGGCTAACCGCCCCATTCGCCGCCAGCGTCTCTAGCCTTGCCTGATGGCGGGTTGCTATCGGGGCCAAAACCGCCTGCGCGCTGGGGTCACAGAAAATCAGGCGCGGCGTGGCATTGCCGATGAAATACGCCACTTCAGCGGGGGTATAGGCGGGATTCAGCGGCAGATAGACCGCGCCGATCGACACGCAGGCGGCATAAAGCGCCAGCGCCCGCGGCGATTTTGCCGCCTGCACCGCCACGCGGTCGCCCTGAACCACCCCCGCCGCGCGCAACGCCTGCGCCAACTGGGCGATCATGTCGTGAAAGGCCGCGCCCGACATCACTGCCCCATCGGGCAGATGCAGAAACGTCCATGTCTGCTGGCGCAGAGGCGCAAACAGCGCGTCATACAACGGATTGGCCATACGCCTGTGCCAGCCTTAAATATCCACCGCCACATCGGGCAGGTTCAGCGTCTTCATCATATCGCGCAATTCTTGTCTGGCGGCGACGTTCGACATATTCAGCGCATCGACCCCAGTATCTTTCAAATCCAACAAGGTCAGCCCGCGCGGGAACAATTCGCGAAAGATCACCCGTTCGGAAAAACCCGAAGCGATGCGAAAACCAATCCGCTTTGACAGATCAACCAAGGCTTCGCCGACCTTACGCTTGTTGTGCATTTGCTGCGCGCCAAGGCGGTTGCGCAAGACAATCCAATCAATCGGCGGTCGGCCCGCCTGCGCGCGCAACTGCCGCGCATTCCACACCATTTCGGCATAGATCGACGGGCCCAGGACCGCCCCTGTTTCCGCATCAAGCCGCGCAAGCAGATCAAAATCAACAAAGCTGTCATTCAGCGGCGTGATCAGCGTATCGGCCAGCGAATGGGCCACTTGGGACAGGCGCGTATGGCTGCCTGGACAGTCGATGACAATGAAATCAGATGTGCCCTGCAACTGCGCCATGGCCGCGCCAAGGCGCTGGTCAAAGGGGTTCTCCCCTGGGTTCAGCTTGGCAGGTTCAAATTCGGGCAAGGATATGTAATTCGGGCTGGGCAAGGTCAGCCCTGCGCGCGCCATATAAGCCTCGCGGTTTTCGACATAGCGCGCGAAAGAGCGTTGGCGCAGGTCAAGGTCCAGCGCGCCCACCCGTTGGCCCATGCGCACCAGCGCCGTGGCCACATGCATCGCGGTGGTCGATTTGCCCGATCCGCCTTTTTCGTTTCCAACTACAATGATATGGGCCATGATCACCGTCCCCGTCTTGTCTGACTTCTGCTATACGGCTCCAAACCCGACTAGGAAAGCAAAAACCGCGCGCAGCTACGATGTGGCAGGGTCACAGCGCAATTGTTGGTCGATGCAGCGGGTGATGGGCCAATCGGGGCGGCGCCAGCAATAGCCCTGCGGCGATTGGGTGAATTGCATCACCCAATTGCCGCCCGTGCCTTCGGGATCGGCGTGATAGGGCGCTTCCTCTGATAGGGTCAGCGCCATGCCTTCGGCGGCTTCCAGATCGTATACTTCGCGCAGCCTCTCGCTACCCGCGCTGCCCTGATAGGGTTTTTCCCAAATGCGCGCCAGATGGGGGCGGCTGTCGATAATGGCCAGCGTGTGCGGGTTGGCCGCACAAGAGGCAGCAGGATCATCGGCGCTGCCAAACTTGCCTTGCAGCAAATCCATCCCCTCCTGCCCAAAGGCAGGGCGGGCAAGCAGGCAAAGCAGGGCAAGGGTCAAGGCAGATCGCATAGGTTGAGTAAAGCGCGCCGCGCGCGCCGCGTCAAAAAGATTCTGCGCCGCCGCCATGAAAAAAGGCGCAGCCTGCGCTGCGCCTTTGCTTTGGTCGCGGTTGGGCGAAATCAGAACCCCAAACCTGCGTATTTGTTCTTGAACTTGGACACGCGGCCGCCTGTGTCCATCAGCTTGGCATTGCCGCCCGTCCATGCGGGATGCGCCAGCGGGTCAATATCCAGCGCCATTTGGTCGCCCTCTTTGCCCCAAGTGGTTTTGGTTTTGAACACAGTGCCGTCCGTCATTTTGACGTCGATCATGTGATAATCGGGATGGGTATCTGCTTTCATGGCCCGCGCTCCTATTCTTCCATCGCTTTGTAAGTGGTGTCTTCGACAATACGCGCCGATTTACCGCGACGATCGCGCAGGTAATACAGCTTGGCGCGGCGCACGCGGCCACGGCGCACCACTTCGATGGTGGCGATATTGGTCGAATACAGCGGGAACACGCGCTCGACACCTTCGCCGAACGAGATTTTGCGCACCGTAAAGCTGGCCGAAATGGTGGCGCCACCCTTGCGGGAAATCACAACGCCTTCATAGTTTTGCACGCGCGAACGGGTGCCTTCGGTGACCTTGTAGCCAACGCGAATCGTGTCCCCAGCCTTGAAATCTGGGATGGTCTTGTTCAAAGCCGCAATTTGCTCGGCTTCCAGTTGGGCGATTAGGTTCATCGCATATCCTTTTTGCAGCGGGGTTATCCCCGACATGTGGCCGCGCCAGAGCTTGGGTCTTTGATCGGATCGCGAGGGAAAACCCCCACTCCGCCCCAGATGGTGTCAGCTTCTTGATGACCGATCCCGCCGCCGCATCACCCTGCCAAAGCAACAGGGCCAGACATAAAGAATCGGGCCTGATGGGCACAGCCCCAGACGGGGGCCGTATAGGGGGAAAGGGGGGCGGGGGTCAAGGGGGATGGGGGGGCAGGAAGGGCCAGCGATTATTTGTAGTAACAAATATTGATTTTCGCTGCAAAGGTTCATATACTGAGTGCATGAACATCACCTACGACCCTGCCAAACGCGCGGTAACCTTGGAAATGCGTGGTTTGGATATGGCCGATGCAGGCACAATTTTCGATGGCCCGCATGTGACCTTTGTTGATGACCGAAAGGATTATGGCGAGACGCGGTATATCAGCATCGGCCACCTTGCAGGTCGTATGGTTTTTGTGGCCTGGACACAGCGCGGCGACACGCGCCGCATTATCAGTATGAGGAAAGCAAATGAACGAGAGCAAACCCTTTACGGCCCCAGATTTGGCTGACGAGTTCGACGACGACATCCCCGATCTAACCACCCCCTATTGGGCGGCCAAAATCGCAGCAGCCCCCATCCAGCGGGGCCGCCCGCGCGTGGCTGCGCCAAAGGTTTCCACCACCATTCGGCTGGATGCAGACGTGGTCGCTGCGTTCAAGGCAGAAGGATCAGGCTGGCAAAGCCGCATCAACGCCGCCCTGCGCAAGGCGGCGGGTTTGTCCTAACCCCACCGCATTAACCCTTGCGACGCAGCCATGCCGCCCACAAATCGGGCCTACGCGCGCGGGTCACTTCCTCGGCCTGTTCCTTGCGCCATTTCGCTACCTCGGCATGGTTGCCCGATGTCAGCACGGCGGGAATCTCTCGCCCCTGCCACACTGCTGGGCGGGTGTATTGGGGATGTTCCAGCAGGCCGCTCGAAAAACTTTCTTCCACCACGCTTTCGGCATTGCCCAGCACATTCGGCAACAGCCGCACCACGCCGTCAATCAGCGCCTGCGCGGCGATCTCGCCGCCTGTCATCACAAAATCCCCCAGCGAGACTTCTTCGATATCGAAATGATCCAGCACGCGCTGATCCACCCCTTCGAACCGCCCACATAAAAGCGTCACCCCATCACAGCCCGCCAACTGCCGCAGCAGGGCCTGCGTCATCGGCCGCCCGCGCGGCGAGAGGTAAATCACGGGCCAGCGGGTGATATCGCGCGGGGTGTCCACAGCCGCCGCCGTCAGCGCCAATTCCAGCACATCGGCGCGCAGCACCATACCTGCGCCGCCGCCCGCAGGCGTGTCATCCACATCGCGGTGTTTGCCCTGACCAAAGCCGCGTAAATCCAAACACTCCAGCGCCCAAAGGCCCATATCCAGCGCGCGGCCAATCAGCGACAGGCCCAGTACACCCGGAAAGGCATCTGGAAATAGGGTAATTACCTTGGCCCGCCATGCCCCCTTTTGCACAAGCGGGTCTTCCATCAAATCGCGCGGCTTTAGGCTGGGGCGCACCGAAATACGGCCATGGCTGCGCGTGGGGGCGGGCGGATCTGAGGGCGGATCTGCAGGGCTATCCGCGCTCATGGCATGGCCCCGATATCGCCCTCGCGTTCGGCAGGCAGATCAACCACCACGCGCTTTGCCGCCAGATCAACCGTTGGCACCGCCGCGCGGGTGAAGGGAATCAACAAACCCTGCGCGCCCACCTCTAGAATGTCGCCCGCGCCATGGTTATGCACCGCAGCCACCTTGCCCAGCGCCGCGCCGCCCGTATCGACCACATCCAAACCGATCAAATCGGCATAGTAAAACTCATCATCTGGCAAGGCGGGCAACACCGCGCGCGGCGCGAACAACGACACCCCGCGCAAATCATCCGCCTGTTCTTTCGTGGCAACCCCCGCAATGCGCGCGCCAAAGCCCCCCGTCACAGGGCGCGTCAGCGTAATGGCAAAGCTGCGGCTGCCATCTTCGGTGTATAAAGGGCCATAATCGCCTATGGCAGAAGGCTCGGCGCAAAAGCTTTTGATGCGCGCCTCGCCCGCCACGCCATAAGAGCCTGCAATAGCCCCCACGCAGATCAAATCAAGCTGTGGCATATCGCGCCTGTGTTTTGGGAAAACGGCCCCCACGCCATGCGGGGGCCGCATCATCACGCGGAAAGATTATTCCGAAGCAGCCTCTGCAGGCGCAGCATTGCGCGCGGCTTTCTTGGCGGCGAGTTCGGTCATCCGCTTGCCTGGAACGGCGGCTTTGGGGTTGCTGCGCGCTTTCTTTGGCATCACGCCTGCGGCTTCCAACATGCGGGCAATGCGGTCGGTGGGCTGCGCACCCAGACCCAGCCAATGCTTTACACGTTCCATATTCATTTTCACGCGATCTTCGCTGTCTTTGGCCAAAAGCGGGTTATAGGTGCCCAGCTTTTCCAAAAAGCGGCCATCGCGTGGGTTGCGGCTGTCGGTCGCCACGATCGAATAGAACGGGCGCTTTTTGCTGCCGCCACGGGCCAAACGGATTTTCATCGACATTGGATAGTCTCCTTGGGTTGTGTAGGATGCGTGATCTCACGCATCGTTTTGCGTTATTTCTGTAGTTTCTCGTGATGCCTGATGACTTCGGAAATGATGAAGGTCAGGAATTTCTTGGCAAGTTCGGGGTCAAGATCGGCCTCGCGGGCCAATTGTTCCAACCGCGCCATTTGCTGCGCCTCGCGGGCAGGGTCGCTGGGGGGCAGGCTATGCTCGGCCTTCAGCCGCCCCACCGCCTGCGTTTGCTTGAACCGCTCGGCCAGCGTGTACACCAGCAGCGCGTCAAGGCGGTCGATACTCGCGCGATGTTCGGCCAACAAGGCGGCTGCGCGGGTGGTTGCGTCACTCATGCCTGTCCCCTATGGCGAAAAACGCGCAGCTCAGTGCCGCGTGGTGTTGTCCAAACCCCATCTTGCGCCGCGCCCAAACGGCGGGCCAGTGCGGCGGATCTGTCATTATCGTAGGATTTATAGCTGGCAGCGGTTTCCCAGCCCAAGGTGCCAAACACATGGCCCAACATGGCGCTTGCTGCCTTGAATGCACATCCCTGCCCTGCATCTGCCCCAGAGCAGTTCGCCCATTTCACTTCGCGCTCGGCTTGGCCCTCGGGATGCCAAGGGCCAAACAGGCCAGTCGCACGCCCATCCGATTTCGCCTCGGCGACAAAGGGGCCAAAGCCGCGCAAAATCCAGTGTTCCAGCAGCGCGGCAAAATTGCGCCACGCCTGATGCGGCATAGCCCCCCATCCGCGCGATATGGCGCGATCGGACGCGATAAAGCCCTGATAGGCGGCGATATGGCGCGCCAAAGGGGCAACCAGCCGCAGCCTTGGTCTGTCCACAACGGGCATCGCAAAAAACGCCGTGTTTAGGGCAGGGTCTGTCATTGCACCCTGCCCATCTGATAGCGATACACCAAAGTTTCAGGGCCATGGCTGGCGGCATCTTCGTCCACCACCGCGCCCAAGGCTTCGGCCAAGCGGCGCGAGGGGGCGTTATCGCGCCCCACATAGCTGACCAGCGAGGTGATAACAGGTTGCTCCAGCGCCCAATCGCGCACCGCACTTGCGCCCTCGCGGGCAAAGCCTTGGCCCTGATAGCCGTCATAGACCATCCAGCCCAATTCGGGTTCGGCAAACAGGGGGCCGACGTTCACGGCGATCAGCCCCACCACCTCGCCGCCGCCCTTTTGCTGCATCATAAACCCGCCAACACCCATCAGCGACCACAGCGCCACATCGGATGTGAAATAGGCCCAAGCCCCGCGCGTATCCAAAGGCCCATCCACCCCACCCGACCGCGGCCCCGCCAAAAACGCGGCATACTGCGCGAAATCGCCCATCACAGGCGCGCGCAGGGTAAGGCGTGGGGTTGTTAGGGTTGGGGGGATCATTGCCGCGCCACCCCCGCCCCTGAATGGCGATAGACATGCAGATCAACCTCGCCCAGTTCGGCCATCTGCGCCTCGGCGATGGGGTCGCGCAGCGCGCCCAAATCGCGCGCCAAACGGGCCGAACGGTCATTGCCTGCATCGATATAGCTGACAAAGCGCTGCGGGCCAAAAACCTGCACCGCATGGGGCAAAACGGCAAAAGCCGCTTCGCGGGCAAATCCTTTGCCCTCGGCCATGGCGGTCAAAACCCAGCCCAGTTCTGGCTCGGGGTCCCCCATTTCTTGCCACAGATAGATCCAGCCAAGCGGCGCATCATCGCCGCCCCGCGCTGTTATTGTCCACATTCCCGCCCCGCGCAGCGCCCATCCCGCCACGCCCTGACAAAAATCTGCAAAGGCGGCTTCGGCGGTAAAAGGCCCGCCCATGTATTTGGCACGATCCGAGGTGAACACCGCCTCATAGGCGGGGTAATCGGTGATCTGGGGCGCGCGCAGATGCAGGCGCGCGGTGGTAAAACTTGGCACGGGGGCACAGATGGCGCGGGCCATGTCGCGCGCGCGGCCAGTCGGGGCATGCAGCCAGCCCTGCGCTGGCGCGGGATGATTGCCCTGTGCCATCATTTCTTTTTCATCATCCCCGACAGGCCCGCAGGCAGGGTCAGCCCGCGCGGCATTCCGGGGAAACCGCCGCCCATATTCATGCCTTGGCCCATGCCTTTTGCGGCCTCGGCCATTTCTTCGGGGGTGAGTTTGGACATATCGGGCATACCGCCCTTGCCCATCATCTGGGCAATGGCCTGTTTCATGCCGCCGCCTTTGCCCATTTTCTTCATCATATCAGCCATTTGCTGATGCTGTTTCAGCAGCTTATTCAGATCAGACACTTCCAGCCCCGCGCCCGCCGCGATGCGTTTCTTGCGGCTGGCGGCCAGCACATCGGGGTTCGCGCGTTCCTTTTTCGTCATCGACTGGATCAGCGCGATCTGGCGCACCAGCATGCGATCATTGATCCCTGCGGCCTCGGCCTTTTTCGCCATGCCGCCCATGCCGGGCATCATCCCCATCAGCCCCGCCAGACCGCCCATTTTGACCATCTGCTCTAGCTGGGCTTTCATATCGTTCATATTGAACAGACCCTTGGCGAACCGCTTGGCCATACGTTCGGCTTGCTCTGCCTCGAAGGTCTCGCGCGCGCGCTCTACCAGCGCCACGATATCGCCCATGCCAAGGATACGGCCCGCCACGCGCTCGGCCTCAAAGGTTTCCAGCGCGTCCATCTTTTCGCCAAGCCCGACAAAGCGAATAGGCTTGCCCGTGATGGCCCGCATCGACAGCGCCGCACCGCCGCGCCCATCGCCATCCATGCGCGTCAGCACAACGCCCGAAATGCCAACCTTGCCGTCAAACTCGGCCGCGACATTGACCGCATCTTGGCCCGTCAGACCATCGACAACCAACAGCGTCTCGCGCGGCTGGGCAATGTCGCGCACGGCGGTGATTTCATCCATCAACACGTCGTCAATGTGCAAACGGCCTGCGGTATCCAGAAAGACCACATCATAGCCGCCCATCGCACCTTGGGTTTTCGCGCGCTTTGCGATCTGCACCGCGCTCTCGCCTTTGACAATCGGCAGGCTGTCCACGCCGATCTGGCCTGCCAAAATCGCAAGCTGCTCCATCGCGGCAGGGCGATTGGTGTCAAGGCTGGCCAGCAGCACCCGCTTGCCCAGCTTTTCCTTGAACCGCTTGGCCAGTTTGGCGGTGGTCGTCGTCTTACCCGAGCCTTGCAAACCCACCATCAACACCGCAGCAGGCGGGTTGTCGATTTTCAGGGCCTCTGCCTCGCCATCGCCCGCCAGCACGCGCACCAATTCGTCGTGCACAATCTTGACGACCTGCTGACCAGGCGTGATCGAGCGTGTGACCGCCTGCCCCGTCGCCTTGACCCGCACCGCACGAATAAAGCTGCGCGCCACTTCCAGCGAGACATCGGCCTCCAGCAGCGCCGTGCGCACCTCGCGCAGCGCGGCATCCACATCCGCCTCAGACAGCGCCCCCGCCTTGGTCAAACGGTCAAACACACCGCCAAGGCGTTCGGATAGGTTTTCAAACATCGCCCACTCCTGTTTTGCCCCAATATGGGGCGGCGGTTGTTGCACCCAAGACCCAAAGCACAAAAACACCTGTGGGCGCAACGCGCTGACAGGTGGTGATCCTTGGCTTGGGCCGTAGGACCAGAAGCGCTATGCCTCTGGGGATTTCAGGTGCGGGTAGAGGAAAAGGGGCGGGGAGTCAAGGGTGGGGGGACTCTATCTTGAGTTCAGCCTAATACCGCCTAATATTGCCAAGCATTCTTTTTGAAAAGCTCAACTTCGTTAGGCGACATGACTTCTGGTGCATCAGATGCCGCCTTTACGACAATCTGCGAAACATCCAAAGCGGCAAGCATCTTAGAGTTGTTTATCCAGCTGTTATTCCACAAGATTTCTTTTTCACCGTTTACAATCTTGCAAATACTTTCAGAGCTTGCGTAGTTAATTCCAACAGCTTTCGGTTTCGTTACGCGTTGAAGCCAAATTTCAAGATACCCATTGTAAGGGACTTTACTCATCTTTCGATGAACCCTTTGCCAAAGCGATAATTTTTCGTCTTTTCCAGCAAGTGAAATCATATGGCTAAGGATGCCAGCAATCGCTGGAAAAGTAAGTGGTGATACAACAGCAATGTCCGTCGCAATAGCAACTTGAACAGCCAAGTCATCTGGGGGCACATCTTGTTTGGCTACTTTTGAGTGAAGCTCTCCGACAAGGCGCCGAAGGGCGCCGCTATTTGGGTGACGTCTTCCAAAAGAGTGAAGCCGCAATAACTGTTTTTGTAGTGTCTTTGCATTTGTGTCTCCCAAATCCTGAAGATCAATTCCAGCCAGCTTGTCTGCCTTAATGGAACCCTCGACGACATTTGTGCTGATAAATGTCTTTGAAACGCCCAACTTCATTCCCATCGAACGAAGCTCATCACTAACAATCTTTAGAATTTCCTCTGCCCGCACATCGCTATGAGTGAAAATTCTATAATCGTCGCGATAACGCAGAATGGCAAAGTCGTTAGCTTCCCCTAACCGCTCGGAAATTAATTGATCAACGTAGCCAAGAATCATTTCTGCGATGAAGTCCATCAAAACAGAGCCTTGTGAAATGCCATTTGTTTGCCCATAGCGACCAGCACGAATGAATTCGTCTATTTTGTCACCTAACAGGCTACCTTTACCCTTTGCTTTTTTTGCCTTCTCTTTGCCGTGCATCGCCCATGCGATGCTATGAGTATAGAGAGCGCCATAACAGTCTGTCACATCAGTGTGAAGCACGTGAGTATACTCTAGTGACAGCTCCAGTGAACGTTGCTCAACCGCCTGCCACCAATTGCGCACTTGTGTCGCTTGATCTTTTTGATTGTCATCAGAGATGACTGGCGAGCTGCAGCAGTGAACGACCCCACTACCAAAAGCTGCCAATCTGGCAGTTACTTGTGGCCAATTTTCGTCAGAGCATATGAGATTTACTAATGAGACATAAATTACGGGATGCATCAGCTCATATGGCCGCCATGCAAATCTCCCATCTTTATTTGCAACGAAACTATAATTGACATCCGCCAACAAATCTGGATTTGAAGATTTACAGGACTTGAAGTCTCCCCCCTTTAACTCAGAAGCCACGTTTTGCAAAATTGGCTCAAAACTGATGTAATCTGGAAAATCGCCATTGAAATAACTACTTCCCTTCAGGAAGTGAGACTTTGCTTCTGCTGCGCTCAGATCGAGTAGTCGCTTCACTCCGAAATCTCCTTGGGATTGTTTCCTAAGTTAACTTCCCATCTTCACAATATGCAATCCCCCCCTACCTCTCCTCCTCCCACAACCTTTCCAGCAGCATCTCAGAAAACATCTTCATTTTCTGCCGATACTCCTCTTCCTTCGCGATCGGGGGTGTGAATTCCTCCTTTTCCTTCACCACCTCGGCCAGCCTTGCCAGCATGAACGTCCGCAGCACGTCGTTCATCCGCGTTAGGTGGCCCTGCCCCATGCTGCGGAAAAACCGCAGCACGTCTTCGTCCAGCCGCAGGGTGACTTTTTGCTTTAGCGGCTGATAGCGTTGTTGCGCAATCTCGTGCCAAGCGGCGGGGATGCGGGGGCTGTCTTGCAGCTTCCAGCACAGGTCGGCCTCTAAACTGCGCATCACATGGGCCAGTTGGTGAAAGCTGGCCTCTTTCTTCTGTTTGGGTGTCATGGCGGCCCCGCTGTGTGGAACGCCGCCAGTCTAACCGCGCCCATCTAACCCCGCGTTACCGCGCCGCGCGCCGTGCCCCTACGGATGCCATACGCAAACCATACGGATGCCATACGCTAAACAGACGGCAAATCCGACAGGCTTTGCACCGCTTTGACGCCCCCGATCAGCCCGCACAATCGCGTCTGGTCGGTAAAGGCAAAGCTTTGCGCCAGCACATCATCCATGCGCAGGGCAATGCCCCCCGCCTTGCGCCCTGTCAGCATGCGGCGGTTTTCCTCTAACACACGATCTTGTGCCTCTAGCGTGTCATTGTCATGATGATGTGTGCGGATATAGGCGATGAAGGTGGGGTCGGACACCACGGGCCAGCGCTGCCAGACATTGCCATGCATCATCTGAAAGGGGTTTTTGCGAAAGCTTGCGCCGCAGACCACGGCCAGACCTAGGCCGATCAGCATTTGCCGATGCGGCAAAACCGCCCCGATATGGCCGCCCGCTTGGGTGGGAAACAGCGTCAGGCCAGAGGGAAAAGTTATGTGAGTTCCAACACTTAGCCCATAGCTGACCGCCCGAAGACGGGCGATGTAATTGCTGGCAAGCGCGTCATCATCGTCTAGGCGAAAATGCACCGCGCTCTTGTAAAACCCCGCGCCAAGGCTGTCTTCGATATGTTGGCGAAAGGCAAAGGCCCCGTTGCGGCGGGTCGAGAAATCAAGCACGATATTGCTGTCTTGCGCGGTGATGGCGCGCAGGCGGTCTTTGAACCTATCGGGCATGATGTCCGATGACATAACCACCACCTTAAAGTCGCGATCCGTTTGGGCGCGCAGGCTGGGTAAGGTCAGGTTTTCAAACAGAAAAAAGCGCCGCGCCATGCGGGTTTCGTCATAAAGCTGCACTTGGGCTGCGTCGTGATCTTCGGGTTTCATGCGCGTGTCGGTTTGGCCGAAAAACGAAAACCGAATGTGGCAATAGATGTCTCGCGTTTCAAACACTTGGCCGCGCTCCCAAAACTCGCTTTTCTTGTTTTAAATCAGACCGCGCCACCCCATGCAAGATTGGTGAAGCCGCGGAAACAATGCAATTCTAAAGCCCTTGGTCTAAACGGGCGGTAAATGGGGTTTGCCGCAGTGTTTATTCCCTTGCGCCTGCGGGTGGATTTGGGTTTGCTGCGCGTAAGATTGCGCGAATTTGGCACAGGGGGCTTCACGGGGGGGCTTATGGAAAACTGGGATGAAATTCGCACCGCCATGCATGTGGCCCAGCGCGGCACAGTTTCGGGCGCGGCCGAGGTGATGGCGGTGCATCATGCCACTGTCATCCGCCACATCGACGCGCTAGAGGCGCGGCTGGGTGTCAAGCTGTTTCAGCGCCATGCCCGCGGTTACACCCCCACCGAGGCAGGGCGCGAATTGCTGTCGGTTGCGCAAACGACGCAAGAGCAGTTTTCGGGTTTGGCCAGCCGTATCAAGGGGCAAACAGGGTCTATTTCGGGCGAATTGGTGGTGACGTCTATTGTCGAACTTTCGCCCTTCATCACCCCCGCCTTGGCCGAGTTTCAGGCCCAGCACCCAGATGTCACAGTGCGTTTTCTGACGGGGGGGCGGCTGTTTCGGTTGGAATATGGCGAGGCGCATGTGGCCATTCGGGCCATGCGGCAAGGTGCGCGTGCCGAGCAGCCCGATAATGTGGTGCAGCCCTTTGCCCGCACCACCACAGGGCTTGTGGCGGCGCAATCCTATATCGACCGACACGGGATGCCGCAATCAGAGGCGGATCTTGCCCATCATTATTTCGTGGGTCTGGAATCCTCGACCGCGCCGTTTAACGATTGGCTGGCCGAGGTTGTGCCTGCCAATCGCGTCACCTTCCGTGTGGACGAATCTGCCGCGATGCGCGATGCCATCGTGGCGGGCGCGGGCATTGGGTTTATGCCCAAATACCACATGCGGCAGCATCCGCATTTGGTAAAGATTCTGGCCCCTAGGCCGCATTGGGCAACCGATTTTCTGTTGATCACCCATGTTGATTTGCACCGCACTGCCAAAGTGCAGGGGTTGCTGACCTTTTTGAAAGCAAAGGCAAAAATATGGGATCTGTCCTAAGCGGCTCTGTGGCACGCCTGCCCCGCCATATGCAGGGGCATTTGGGTATGCTGGCCTTTTCCGCACTGGTGGCGGGGTCGTTTTCGCTGGGGGCAATGGCCGCGCCATTTGTGTCACCCTCGGCACTGACTGTGCTGCGCTTTGCGCTGGCGGGGGTGCTGGTGGGTGCAGTTGCCTATCTCAGCGTGGGCCTGCCGCGCAGTGCGTGGCGCGCGCCGTGGCGGTATGGCATCATGGGCGCGCTGATGGCGGTTTACTTTGTGATGATGTTCTGGGGGCTGCAAACGGCCCATGCAGTGCCCATTGCAGCGGTGTTTACCCTGACGCCTGTGCTGTCGGCTGGGTTTGGCTGGTTGTTTTTGGGCCAGATCACCACGCCGCGCATGGGCGTGGCGCTGGGCATTGGCGCGGCGGGCGCGCTGTGGGTGATCTTTCGCGGCGATATCGGCGCGCTGATGCGTCTTGAGGTGGGTTTTGGGGAAGGCGTCTATTTCATAGGCTGCGTCGCCCATGCCGCCTATACCCCGCTGTTGCGCAAACTGAACAGAGGTGAGCCTGCCTTAGTATCGACCTTTGGGATGATGATGGCGGGTCTGGTGATTTTGACCATGTGGGGCGGGGGCGATGTGCTGAAAACCGATTGGGCGGCCTTGCCCGCCATCGTGTGGATTTGCCTGATTTATATCTCGGTCGCGGCCAGTGCGATCACCTTTGTCTTGATGCAGTTTTCCTCGATGCGCCTGCCCTCGGCCAAGGTGATGGCCTATACCTATCTGGTGCCAACATGGGTGATTTTGTGGGAACTGGCCCTTGGCCATGATGTGCCGCCCATGAATGTGCTGGGCGGCGTGGGCCTGACTGCATTTGCATTGGCGCTGCTACTGAAAGATGAATAACGCCGCAGCGCCGCGGGAATAGATTTACACGGGATAGATTTACATGGCCCTGTCCAAGGGCTAAGCATAGTGCGCAGAAAGATGCAGCACAAACACGGCTATCCATTTTGAAACGATAAGTTTAGGATTTCACATGCGGTTTCTTCGCCTTGCTCTGGTCATCATCGCCAGCCTTTTGCCCACCCAAATCGCCTTGGCCCCATCCGCGCTGGCCCAAGATGCGGCCACACCCGCTGTGCAGGCGGCCCCTGCCGTCCCCGCCGGCCCCGTCACTGTGCAGGTGGGGGCCTATATTCTGCGCATCAAGGATGTGGTGCAGAAAGATGGCAGCTTTACTGTTGATATGTGGACATGGTTTCGCTGGAAAGACGGCAATGTGAAACCCTATGAAACCTTCGAAATTTCGAACGGGCGGATCGAGAATAAGTCAGAGGTATCCTTGGCCCGCGATGGCGATATGAACTATGCCAGCTTGCGCGTTGAGGCGACTGTATTCCATGATTACGATGTCAAGCACTACCCGATGGACGATCATTTTCTGGCCATCAGCATCGAAGATCAAATGGCCACGATTGACCAGATCGTGTATGCGCCCGATCCGAATACGGCGATGGATCCGGGTGTGAATGTGCCCGGTTGGGCGGTGAAACTGGCTGCGCCAACTGTGTTAGATCACGTCTATCCCACCAATTACGGCCTGCTCAGCAGTGCTGCGGCATCCAGCTATTCGCAACTGAATTTCAACGTGGAATTGCACCGCGAAGGCTTTGGCCCCCTGTTCAAACAGTTTTGGATTGCGGGCCTTTCGGTTTTGCTGGGCCTTTTGGCCTTTAAGGTCAGGGCCACAGATTTGGATGCGCGCTTTGGCCTTGGGGTGGGCTCGATTTTTGCCGCCAGCGCCAATGCCTTTGTGATATCTGACAGCCTGCCGCAAAGCACCGTGATCACCATGGCCGAACAGATTAACTTTTTGGCCATTGGCACGATCTTCCTTTGCGTTGCGATGAGTATTTTTTCGCTGCGGCTGTGCTATTTGGGCAAAGATGACCAATCTGAACGTTTGGACGCGCGGGCCATGGCGGTGATTGGCATTGGCTATGTGGTGCTGAACGTGGCGATTGTGGCGCTTAGCCTATAAGTATAACGCGCAGCGCCCCTATGCCAGCTGCTCGGTCGTGTCGAGTTTCATCTCGCGCGAGATCCAGCGGATAAAGGCTTGCAATGGGGCGCGGCGAAAGGCTGCGCGGGGAAAGACCAGATGGTGGCCGACATATCTGATGTCATTGGCCTGCCCCTGCAAAACGGGCACCAAACGGCCACTGGCCAGCTCTGCCTCGGCCAGCCGCATCGATTCCAGCGCGATGCCAAGGCCATTGGCCGCCGCAGATAGGGCCAAAAAGCTGCGGTCAAACCGCATGCCAAGGGGCGGCTGCGCCGAAAGCCCGTTGGCGGCAAACCAATCGGGCCAGCGGATTTGTTTGTTGTTGCTGTCAATCAGCGTGAACCGCAGCAAATCTAGCGGCGCTTGGATCAGGCCCTGCAATCGCGGTGCGCAAAGCGGGGTGACAACCTCTTCGCCAAGGGGCAGCACGATGATCCCGTCCTGACGCGGGCGGCCATAGACGATATCTGCGTCAAATTCATCGGTGGTAAAGCGCGTGTAATCGACACCCGCCGACAGGCGAATATCAATATCGGGATGTTCGGCAAGGAATTGCGGCAAGCGCGGGGTCAGCCATTGCGCCGCAAAGGACGGGGCCGAATGCAGGCGCAGCGCCTTTGGCCCCTTGGGCGACAGCGAATCCAGCCCCTGCCGGATATGGTCAAAGGCAGGCCCCACATGGCGCATCAGCGACTGCCCATCGGGCGAAAGCCGCACGCCCTTGCCATCGCGTTCGAACAAAGTCACGCCCAAAGAGCTTTCTAATTTGCGGATCGCATGGCTGACTGCGCTGGCCGAAAGATGCAGATCAGCGGCGGCATCCTGAAAGGAGCCGGTGCGCGCTGCGGCCTCAAATGCCCGCAAAAGGGAAATGGACACCTGCATGCGACAAGTGAACAGGATTCACCTGTGATTGTAAAGATCGCGTTTGCCCCACGCTTAAGCCTTGCCGCAAGATAGGCCCAGTGAAGCACAGGTTCTGGGGAGGAAATCTTGCTGCTGGAGGGGAAAACCGCTGTGATTTCTGGCGCTGCCAGCCCGCGCGGGATCGGCCTTTCGACCGCCCGCGCCTTTGCAGAACAGGGTGCGCGCGTCGTAATTCTTGATCTTGACTTGAATGCAGCACATGAGGCGGCAGCCTCGCTGGGGGCGGGGCATGTCGGGCTTAGATGCGATGTCACCGATATGGCCGCCTGCAAAAGCGCCGTTGCCGCCGTGATCGACCGCTTTGGCCAGATTGACATTCTGGTCAATAATGCGGGGGTTACAGAACCTGTCCGCACGTTGGATATCACCGCTGCGGGATGGGATCGGATCATGAACGTGAACCTGCGCGGCACGCTGCATCTCAGCCAAACCTGCATCCCGCATATGAAGGCACGCCAAAAAGGGTCGATCATTTGCATGTCCTCGGTCTCGGCTTTGCGGGGCGGGGGGATTTTTGGCGGGCCGCATTATTCGGCCGCCAAGGCAGGGGTTCTTGGTCTGGCCAAGGCCATGGCCCGCGAATTTGGCCCTGATGGGATACGCGTCAACTGCGTCGCCCCAGGGTTGATCGAAACCGACATCACTGGCGATAAGCTGACAGTGGCGATGAAGGCCGACATCATCAAGGGTATTCCCCTTGGGCGTCTTGGTGCGGCCAAAGATGTGGCGGGGATTTATGTTTTTCTGGCATCTGACCTGTCTGCATATGTCACTGGCGCTGTGATTGACGTGAATGGAGGGATGCTGATCCACTGATTGGCAAAAAAGTGTTTCAACCGAAACGCGCATGAACAATAGATGAAATGGGAGGAAATGATGATCACTAGACGGGAACTGATCGGCACGGCGTCGCTTTTCGCCCTTGCCCCGCGGTTTGCCTTTGCGCAAGGCGCGAATGCTGCAGCCACCGCCGTAGAGGCGGCCAAGAAATATGCTGGAACCGAAATCAGCATCGTGTGGGAAGCAGGTCTGCAATCGCTTGACCCGCTGAATTTTTCGGGGCCAAAGTGGGAAGAATTGACGGGGATCAAGGTGAATGTGGTCGAAGTTCCGACCGACCAAATGTTCACCAAGATCATGCAAGATTATCGTTCGGGCGCCGCCGCCTATGATGCGCTGAACGTGATCCCATCATGGATGCCAGATTTGGTGAAAGCGGGCGCAATGGAACCGCTGGACGCTTTTGTCGATCAGTATGGCTATCGTGACGAGTTGCAGGACATTGCCGCCGCTTACCGCGACAACCAGATGAAGGTTGACGAAAAGATCTACGGCTTCCCCGATGATGGCGATGTGATGCTGCTGTATTATCGCAAAGACATCTTCGAAGACCCAGCGATGCAAGAAGAGTTCAAGGCCAAGCATGGCTATGACCTTGCCCCGCCCACAGATTGGACGCAATTCGCCCAAATCGGCCAATTCATCACCGACAAAATGGCACCCACCACCTATGGCGCGGGCTTCTTCCGGTCGGCCCCATACAACCATTACATGTTCCAAGAGCGTTTCCGCATGGAAGGCGGCAAGTTCTTTGATGCAGGCAGCATGGCCTGCACCGTGAACAGCGAGGTTGGCCAGAAAGTCTTTGAAATGATGCTGGCCGAGAACAAGTTCATGCCACCTGGCGTCGAGCAGTGGAACTTTGTCGACAACCTTGCAAACTTCTTGCAGGGCCTGACGGCGATGACCATCTCTTGGCCGCCCTATGGGCGCTGGGCCGCAGGCTATGGGTCGGGCGAAGAGGCGCTGAACTGGGTTCCCAAAACGCAGGTGGCAGGCAAGGTGGGCTATGCGCTGACACCGCTGGGCCGTCCAGAACTGGGTGTGGGCTTTGCTTTGGGCGTGTCTTCGACCTCGAAGAACAAAGAAGCCGCCTATCTGTTCATCCAGTGGCTGAACAGCAAGGAAACCAGCCTACAGCGCGTGATGCTGCCCTATACGCTGCGTGACCCCTTCCGCACCTCGCATTACGAAAGCGCCGAATACCGCGCCCTGTGGCCAGATGCACCTGCCTATCTGGACACGATCAAGACCTCTGGCGAAAAAGGCCTACTTGATTTGTCGCTGCTTCAGCAGGACAAATATGACACCGCCATGGTGCAGGCGATTACCAACCTGTGGGCCACGGGCGATGCCAAAGCATCCATCGATGCGCTGGCGGCAGAGTTTGATGCGATCACCCAAAAGGTGGGCGTGGACAAGCAAAAGGAAATCTACAGCGCTTGGGCAGCCAAGCCCGGTGCCTATCCCGCCTAACGCAAACGCAAGACACCCAACAGGGGGGCCGGCCAATCCGGCCCCCTCCGCTAGGTACAAGAGACATGCGCCGTGACTGCACGCTATAACCGCCTTTCCACCCTAATAGACCGCAATTTTGGGCGGATAGCGGCCGCACCTGCGATAGCGGTCTTGCTGGCGGTCAGCCTGTTTCCTTTGATTTATACGATTGTTGTCAGCTTTCAGAACCTGACCATGCTGGACAGCGATACCAGTTTTCAGGGCTTTATGCATTATCGCGCCGCCCTTTTTGACACGCGGCTTTGGGCCGCGCTGGGCCATACAACGCTGATCCTTGTGATTGCATTGCCGCTGGAAATCATCTTGGGCTATGTGCTGGCCCGCCTGTTTTTGGAACAATTGCCGGGGCGACAGGTTTTCGTGGCGCTGCTGGTGCTGCCCACAGTGCTGTCGCCAATTGTGGCGGGCGCAACATGGCGGCTGATGTTTGATGTGCGCTTTGGCCCAGTTGGCCAGATCGTTTCGTGGTTGGTGGGCGAACCTGTCACCATGCTGTGGACAGTCAATCCCACCTTGGTCTACCCCGCCATTTTGATTTGTGAGGTGTGGCAATGGACACCATTCATGTTCTTGCTGCTGCTCGCGGCGCTGTCGAATGTCGATCAAGGGCAGCTTGAGGCGGCCGAACTTGACGGGGCATCTGGCTGGCGTGTGTTCAGCAAAATCATCCTGCCTGCGATCCGCCCTGTTTTGGTGATTGCCATATTGATCCGCGGCTTAGACATTTTCCGCATCTTTGACGTGATCTGGGTGCTGACCGAAGGGGGGCCGGGCACGATGACCGAAACTTTGTCCATCTTTACCTATCAAATCGGCTTTGTGCAGTTTGACACCAGCTATACAGCCGCAATTTCGATTATGGTTGTGTTGGCGCTGACCATCGCGCTGACTTGGGCCCTGCGCCGCGTCGAGGCCCTGAAATGAAAAGCCGTTCGCGCCGCCAATTGCGTTTGACCCTGCGCTATCTTGCCATCGCGCTTGTCCTGATCGTGTTCCTGTTTCCCGTTTATTGGCTGTTTATGATTTCGTTCAAAACACCCGATGAAATCTTTTCCTCTCCTCCCAAATGGTGGCCAGGGCAGATACAGTTTGGCAACTATGCGGTCTTGTTCAAAGATGGCGATGTGATTGCGATTTGGAACAGTATCACCGTTTCCTTTGCATCAACCGCCATCGCCATGACGCTGGGCACGCTATGCGCCTATGCCTTGGCGCGGTTCAAAACGGGCGGCGAGAATCTGGCCATGTGGATCATTTCCCAGCGTATGATGCCGCCCATCGCCATCGTCTTTCCGCTGTTTCTGATTTACGTTTGGGCAGGGCTTGTCGATACCCATGCGGGGCTGATCTTGCTGTATACGGCCTTTAACCTGCCCTATGTGATCTGGATGATGCGCGGCTATATCGAGGATATCCCCCTCGAATTGGAAGAAAGCGCGCTGGTCGATGGCTGCAGCCGTTGGCAGGTGTTCTGGCGCGTGGTTGTTCCCATGGCGCGGTCGGGGCTGATGGCCACAGCGGTGTTCACCTTTATCTTCGCGTGGAACGATTTTCTGTTCGCGCTGGTGATGACGCGCACCGAGGTTATCACATTCCCCGTGCAATTGACCCATTACATGGGCGGGCAGTCCAATTTTTGGGGAAAGATCGCGGCGATGTCAGTTTTGGGCAGCCTGCCCGTGATGCTGACAGTCGCCTTCATGCAACGCTATCTGGTGCGCGGCATTTCGCTGGGCGCCGTGAAAGGTTAAGGTTCGTGTCGTGGCAGGTCTGACAATCACTGGTTTGCACAAGCGCTATGGCGGCTTTCACGCCCTAAAGGGCATTGATCTAACGATCCAAGACGGCAGCTTTGCCGTGTTTGTCGGCCCATCTGGCTGTGGCAAAAGCACGCTGCTTCGCTCGATCGCGGGGCTAGAAGATGTGGACGAAGGCAAGATCGCCATTGGCGGCGAAGATGTAACCGACCTGCGCCCACGTGACCGCGACATCGCCATGGTGTTCCAAAACTATGCGCTCTACCCCTATTTGACCGTATTCGAAAACATCGCCTTTGGTCTGCGGTCGCGCAAATTCCCCGAAACCGAGATTCGGCGCCGCGTTGGCGAGGCGGCAGAGATTTTGGGGATCACCGCGCTGTTGGATCGTTTGCCACGGCATCTATCGGGCGGGCAGCGCCAGCGTGTGGCCATTGGTCGGGCGATTGTGCGGCAGGCAAAGCTGTTCTTGTTTGATGAGCCCCTGTCCAATTTGGATGCCAAACTGCGCGACGAGATGCGGGGCGAGATTAAGCGCCTGCATAAAGAAATCGGCAAAACCATGGTCTATGTGACCCACGATCAGGTCGAAGCTATGACATTGGCCGATCGGATCATGTTGCTGCGCGATGGGCGCATCGAACAAGAAGGCGCGCCGCTTGATCTGTTTGAACGCCCATCGACTGGCTTTGTGGCCAGTTTCCTTGGCTCGCCCACAATTAACCTGATTCCAGGGCGGCTTGTCACGCGCAGCGGGCGTTCGGCGGTGGTTTTAGACACGGGCGAAAGCCTTGATCTGCCTGCACAGCGGGCCAAACTGGACGATGGCGAACGCCCGATTCTGCTGGGGATTCGTCCGCAATATCTAACGCGCGCCGCAGGCACGCTGGCGGCTGGCCATGCCCGAATCGAGGCGAATGCCGATCTGATCCAGCCCACAGGCACGCGCACCTTTGTCACCTCGCACATTGGTGGGGTTGCCGTCACGGCGGAATTGGCGGCCCATGATGTGGACAATTCCGAAGGGCGCATTGCCTATGCGCTGGACATGGCCCGCGCCATCTTGATCGACCCTTCAACCGACAAGGTGATCTAAGATGCAAGATCGCCTGTCCAATGTCAGCCTGCCCCTGCGCGCCCATAACATTCGCCGCCACGCCCTGCGCATGGCCGAAGTGCAGGGCCAAGGCTATATCGCGCAGGCGCTGGGCATCGCCGATGTGCTGGCTGTGGCCTATTTTGATTCGATGGTCTATCGGCCCGACGATCCCGAATGGGAGGGGCGCGACCGCTTTTTGCTGTCGATTGGGCATTATGCCATCGCCCTTTACGCCGCGCTGATCGAGGCGGGCATCCTGCCCGAGGACGAGATTGAAACCTATGGCTCGGATGACAGCCGCCTGCCGATGTCGGGCATGGCCGCCTATACGCCGGGTATGGAAATCACAGGCGGATCGCTGGGTCAGGGCCTGCCCATCGCGGTCGGCATGTGTCTGGGGCTCAAGCGTAAAGGCTCTGACCGCTTTGTCTATAACCTGCTCTCCGATGGCGAGTTGGACGAGGGATCAACATGGGAAGCCGCCATGTCGGCCTCGTCTTATCATTTGGATAACCTGATCGCGCTGGTCGATGTGAACAATATGCAGGCCGATGGCCCATCGCGCGGGGTGCTGGATTTCGAACCGCTGGACGCAAAGTTTGCGGCCTTTGGCTGGCATGTGCAGCGCGTGAATGGCAACGATATTGCTGCGGTGGCAGAGGCCTTGCGCCGCGCAAAGGCCAGCACCGAGCCAAAGCCGCGCATCGTGATCTGCGACACCCGCATGGGCAAGGGCGTAGACTTTTTAGAAGAGCGCGAGCGCAATCATTTTCTGCGAGTCGAGCCTGACGAATGGGTGCGCGCCCTAGAGCGTCTGGAACAAGGAAAGCCAGTATGATCCGCGACAAGTATAAGCGGCCCGTTCGCGCCACGCAGGGGCAGCGGCTGAAAACATCGGCCATGATCGCCTCGATCGCGGGCGAAGATCAACCCACCCGCATGGCCCCTTTTGGCCATGCTTTGGTTGATCTGGCGCGCCGCCGCACCGATATTGTGGGCATGTCGGCCGATCTGGCCAAATACACCGATCTGCATATCTTTGCACAGGCCTATCCTGATCGCTTTTACCAAATGGGCATGGCCGAACAGTTGCTGATGGGCGCGGCGGCAGGCATGGCGCGCGAAGGCTTTATGCCCTTTGTCACCACCTATGCCGTTTTTGCCGCCCGTCGGGCCTATGATTTCATCTGCATGGCCATCGCCGAAGAGGGGCTGAATGTGCGCATCGCCTGCGCCTTGCCCGGCCTGACCACGGGCTATGGCCCCAGCCATCAGGCCACCGAAGATTTGGCCATTTTTCGGGGCCTGCCCAATTTGACAATTCTTGACCCCTGCGATGCGCTGGATACCGAACAGGCGGTGCATGCCATGGCCGATCACCAGGGGCCTGTCTATATGCGCCTTTTGCGCGGCAAAGTGCCTTTGGTGCTGGATCGTTTTGATTATCGGTTTCAAATCGGCAAGGCAAAGCTGCTGATGGATGGGCAGGATGTGCTGTTCATCTCCTCTGGGCTGATGACCATGCGCGTGATCGAAGCGGCGGATCGTTTGGCCAGCGATGGGGTGCGGGCGGGCGTGCTGCATGTGCCCACGATCAAGCCGCTTGATACCCAGACGATCCTTGCCGAGGCCGCGCGCCATGGCCGCCTGATCGTGGTGGCTGAAAACCACTCGGTCATCGGCGGTCTGGGCGAGGCTGTGGCCGCCGCCTTGCTTAAGGGCGGCCATGGCGGGCGTTTCCGCCACATCGGCCTGCCAGATGAGTTTTTGGACGCAGGTGCTTTGCCCACGCTGCATGACCGCTATGGCATTTCCACCAGCGCCGTCGTTGCAACTGTCAAATCTTGGCTCTAGACCAAAGGAGGATACCATGACTCGCCCGCATTTTGCCACTGGCATCGCCGCACCCGAAGGCCCGATATCGCTGGCCGATGGGTCGATGTATGTGACCGAGATGACCTCTGCCACGGCCTGCGTCACCCATGTCTCGCCATCGGGCAAAAGGCAGGTCGTGCATAAAACGGGTGGGCGGCCCAATGGGCTGGCCGTAGATGGCGATGGCAATATCTGGATCGCCGAGGCTCTTTTGCGGCAATTGATCTGCGTCTCGCCCAGCGGGAAGGTTCTGGCAACCCTGCATGGCGATGACGAAAACGGCCCTTTCTTGTTTCCCAATGATCTGGCCTTTGGGCCTGACGGGCATTTGTATATGACCGATTCTGGCCTGCCGATGGTTGATTTTCTAGAAGGCCAGAATTTCGTGCCCAATTTCATGGATCTGGGCTGGGATGGCCGCGTCTATGAAATTGACCCCAAAAAGAATAAGGTCATCCGCATCATCGACCGCGCGATCCGCTTTACCAACGGAATTGCCTTTGATGGGCAAAACAGGCTTTACGCCAATGCGTCTTTTACGGGCGAAGTCTATCGCTATGACGTGTTTTCCACCGCCGCCCCGCGCCGCGAGGTGTTTGGCAATGTGCTGCAGCCAGACACCCAAACTGGGTTCAAAGGCCCCGATGGGATGAAATTCGGCACGGATGGGCGGCTGTATTGCACAGTTTATGGCCAGCAGAACGTCACCGTTTTGGATGCCAAAGGCGCTGTGGTTGATCGGCTGATGCTGGATGGTGCCTGCCCGACCAACCTGTGCTTTGCAAAAGACGGCAAGGCAATCTTGGTCACCGAAGTCTCCAAAGGGCAGATCGAGCGCCTTGACGTGCCCTGCGCAGGTTTGCCGCTGCATTACCCTTCGGTCTTTGGCAGCTAAACCTTACGCCAAAGCAGGGCCTAACCCAGCGCCCACTCCCGACAGCCCGCAGCCCGCAGCCAAACTGCGGGCTGTTGTGCGTAGCCATGTTTGGGACATGGGGTATGGTTATCAAGGTTTAGGGGAAAATGGCGGACCCAGAGCGATTCGAACGCCCGACCCTCAGATTCGTAGTCTGATGCTCTATCCAGCTGAGCTATGGGTCCGTTAGGTGGGCAAATAGCCTTGTGTGCGCAGGGATGCAAGGGTGAAAATGGGGCGGCTATGACAATGTGGGTGACTTTGGCAGATGCAGGATAAAGGCCGTGCCTTGGGCTGTGCTGCGCAACAGTTCCAGCCGCCCGCCATGGCCGCGCACCAATTCCGCCGCAATGGCAAGGCCCAGCCCCGTGCCGCCCTTGCGGGCCGAACCTGAAAACGCCTCGAACAAATGCGCGCGGGCGCGCTCGGGCAGGCCAGGCCCTGTATCGGACACCATCACCCAATATTCCACGGGGCTTTGCCCTGCCGAAATGGTGATCTGCCCCGCTTTGCCCTGCGCCTCGATGGCTTGGCGCGCATTGCGGATCAGGTTGGACAGCACGCGGTATAGCTGTTCAGGATCAGCCCAAATCAGCAGGCCCTGCGGCGCATCGATATGCAAGGTAACGGGATGCGGGGCGTTGGGCGCATCTGGGTCAATCCCATCTGCCTCGGCCACATCGCGCGCCAGCAGGGCAATGTCCACAGGGCGCGGTTGGGGGGCGGCCTCTTCGGCGCGGCCAAAGGTCAGGGTGGATTCGCACAGCGCCACCGCGCGCGATATGCTGCCCACCAGTTTGGGCGCAGCGCGCGCCACGGCGGGGTCTTGGCTGCCCTCAATCCGATCCACAAACAGCTGCGCCGAGGTCAGGATATTGCGCAAATCATGCGAGATTTTGGCCACCGCCCCGCCCAGTTGCGCCAAGCGTTCCTTTTGCCGCAGGGCCGATGTCAGTTGCGTTTGCATCACTGCCATCGCCTCTTCGGCGCGGCGCAATTCATCCACGCGCGAGGTGGGCGCAATCACACGGCGGGCATCTTCGGGCGCTTCGGCATAAGATTGCATATGCAGCACCACGCGCCGAATGGGGGCCACCATCAGCCGCTGCACCGCCCAAAACAGCGCCAGCGCCGTGATCGCCGAAATCACCGCCGACAGCACCAAAATCCGCGCGCCATAATCAATCAGCGCCGCGCGCAGGGGGGCGGCATCCATTGTGATTTCAATCAGCAGCCCCGCATCTTGCACGGGCTGGCCGATCACGCGGATAATGCCGCCTGTACGCCCCGTCAGCGCGGCAAAGGCATCGCCAATCAGCGCCATCGGCCCCGCGCCGCGCAGATCAAAGGTTTGCGAAATGGGCTGCGGCAGTTGCGATGACAGCACCAATTCGCGCACCTCATTGCGGCGCAAGACCACGTTGAACACCTCGGCATTGGCCAGCAATTCGCGTTCCAATTCGGGCGTGACCATATCGGGCGCAGCCAGTTGGGCAAGGGCGGCGATCTGCGCCTTTTCCAGCCGCATATTCAGAAAATCGGCCCGAAACCGCGCGATGGATGGCACAAAGATCAGCACTTCGGCCACCATGACAAAGACCACTGTCAAAATCAGAAAACGGCCCGACAGCGTGCGCCAAAACCCCCCTGTCCATGCCTCGCGCGGGGCTGGGGGGCTGATCTGTTCGGCCTGATCTATTTCGCTGCCGTCTCGCACGATCTGGGCGTTCCTTGTTGCAGGCGCAGTGCACTGTGTGCCAAAATCTTAGCAGTTTGCAGGCCCATCTGCGAGTGCTATGGCGCTTTCTTGCCAAGGCTGGCTTTGTTTCGCGCGAAACTGGCGCAAATTCTTGGACAAAAGGCGCATTGCGCCGTTGACTTGGCCCAAATCCCCGCCTAAACGACAGCTTCAAGTTTACGGCTGACGAATCTGTCCGATTTGCAGCATACGTCTGATGGAGACCGCGATGAAGCGCACTTTTCAACCTTCGAACCTTGTTCGCGCCCGCCGCCACGGGTTCCGTGCGCGCATGGCCACCAAAGGCGGCCGCCTTGTGCTGGCAGCGCGCCGCGCCAAGGGCCGCAAAAAACTGTCTGCCTAAATCTAAATCTATCTAAGAACGCTTTTGCCGCCCTGTCTTGGGGCGGATAAAGGGGCAAGATATGGAACCGCCGAAGGCATCGGATCAGGGCGAAAACAGCGCCTTTGAAAATGCCGCGGCGGTTTTGCTTTGCGCGCAGCCCAGCATTGCCACCCTTACCCAGCGCGCGGATTTTCTGCGTGCCTCGTCTGCGCGGCGCATGGGAACGGGCAGTTTCCTATTGCAAGCGCGCCCGCGTCACGATGACACGCCCGCCATCCGCATCGGTTTTACCGCCAGCAAGAAAATCGGCAATGCCGTGGCGCGCAACCGCGCCAAGCGGCGCATGCGCGCGGTGGTGCGCGCGGTTTTGCCCGAACTTGGGCAGGCAGGCTGGGATTATGTCTTGGTTGCCAAACCGCAGGCGACCATTGCGCGCGACTTTGCGGATTTGCTGGCCGATCTGCGCCGCGCCTTGGCGCAAATCCATGCCGAAAAGGCCAAAGCATGAGCCCCCTTGCCCATATCGTCGCCCTGCCTGTGCGCGCCTATCGCCTGCTCTTGTCGCCTTGGGTGGGGCACAGTTGCCGCTATCAGCCCACCTGCAGCGCCTATGCGCTGGAGGCGCTGGAAAAACATGGGGCCTTTAAGGGCAGTTATCTAACCATCCGCCGCCTGCTGCGCTGCCATCCTTGGGGCGGCAGTGGATATGATCCCGTCCCCCCCCATTCGCACGATTAGGCCCGCCATGCTGGACGCTGACATTCCTCTGATCTTGCAAAACGCCCCCCAGACGGACGAGTTTCGCCGCCTGCACAAGCAGATTTTGCAGCAGGTGCGCGATGCCATCGACACCTATGGCATGATCCAGCGCGGCGCGCGCTGGCTGGTTTGCCTGTCGGGCGGCAAGGACAGTTACACCTTGCTGGCCGTGCTGCAGGATTTGAAATGGCGCGGCCTGCTGCCTGTGGATTTGCTGGCCTGCAACCTTGACCAAGGCCAGCCGAATTTTCCCGCCACTGTGCTGCCCGAATTTCTAACAAAAATGGGCATTGCGCACCGCATCGAATATCAAGACACCTATTCGATTGTGGTTGAAAAAGTGCCGCAAGGGCGCACCTATTGCGCGCTGTGTTCGCGCCTGCGGCGGGGCAATTTGTATCGCATCGCCCGCGAAGAAGGCTGCAGCGCCGTGGTGCTGGGCCATCACCGCGATGACATGCTGGAAACCTTCTTTATGAACCTGTTTCACGGCGGTCGCCTTGCCACCATGCCGCCAAAACTGGTGAATGAAGAGGGTGATTTGTTTGTCTATCGCCCGCTGGCCTTTGTATCAGAGGCTGATTGTGATGCCTTTGCCCGCGCCATGGAATTTCCCATCATCCCTTGCGATCTGTGCGGCAGCCAAGAGGGGTTGCAGCGCGTGCAGGTCAAGAAAATTCTTGATGAATGGGAGGCGCGCAGCCCCGGGCGGCGCGGCATCATGGCCCGCGCCTTGATGCATGTGCGCCCGTCGCATCTGGCCGACCCAACATTGTTTGATTTTATGGGTTTGGCCTTGGGCGGGACAGATGGTGAAAAGTTTAAAGAAAATCAGTCAGATCGACCTCGGGCAGATTAACCACTCTGTTAGACCCTTTGCCTAGCTTGTCCCCAACGGGGCGATTGCGCCCCCCTGTAGGGGAGAGTTTGGCAATGTTCAGCAGCTTGCGCAGCAAGATTTCGGGCATGGGTTATGCCACAGTGACGCTGATTCGCAGGCCAGAATGGATGGTGTTTATCCCCGCAATCAGCCTTGCCGCCTTTTGGCTGGGCGGCGAGGTCAGCCTTTTGGCCACCGCGCTGGGCCTACCGCTGGCGTTAGGGCTGCTTGGCGCGTTGCGTCTGGGCCAAGAGACGGGCGATCAGCGCCGCACAGCGCCGCGCGAAGATCAGCTTGCCCTGCGCAACCATGTTGTCGAACGTCTGGATGACATTTTGGCCGATCGCCCCTTTCACGGCAAAACCACAGCCTGCCTTGTGCTGCAATTTGATGGGTCTGATCAGTTGCTGCAGCGCCATGGCCGCGGGGCTGAGAATAAGGTTCTGACGCGGTCTGCCGAACGGATTTGCGCCGCGCTGCGCGAGGGCGATGTGGTCGCGCGGCTGGAAGGGGGCGGGTTTGCTGTGGCCTTGGCCCCTGCTCGGCGGCTGGATTTGGAAACTGCCGTGCAACTGGCCGCGCGCCTGCAAGCGGCCATTGCCGCCCCTGTGGAAATTGATGCCGTGCGCCTCTATGTCACCTGCTCTGTCGGGATTTGTCTGGCCGAACGTGCGCCCAATGAAACAGGCACCGCCCTGCTAGAGGCGGCGCAAGTCGCCGCAGATGAGGCGCGCCGCAATGGGCCGGGGGCGCTGCGCGTTTTTGCCCCCGAAATGGCCCGCACCCGCGCCGACCATGACGCGCTGCGCCACGAGCTAGAGGCCGCACTGGACGAAGGCCAGATCCGCGCCCATTTTCAACCGCAGATTTCCACCGATACGGGGGCCATCACTGGGTTCGAGGCGCTGGCGCGGTGGTATCATCCCAGCAAGGGCCTGCTTGGCCCCGCAGTGTTTTTGCCCATGATCGAGGCCGCTGGCCTGTCGGAACGTTTGGGCGAGGTGATGCTGCAAAATGCCCTTGCCGCCCTTGTCCGTTGGGACAAATCGCATTTGGATATTCCCACTGTGTCGGTCAATCTTTCGGCAGAAGAGCTGCGCAACCCCCGCCTTGCCGATAAAATCAAATGGGAACTTGACCGCTTTGACCTGAATCCAAATCGCCTTTGTGTCGAGGTGCTGGAAAATGTCGTGGCCACCACTGATAACGATGTGATCGTGGCCAATATCGCCGCCCTCGCCCGCCTTGGCTGCGGCATTGATTTGGATGATTTTGGCACAGGCCATGCGTCGATCACATCCATACGGCGCTTTGCCATTCGCCGCCTGAAGATTGACCGCAGTTTTGTCACCCGCGTTGACGAAGATCGCGGCCAGCAGCGCATGATTGCCGCCATTTTGTCCATGGCCGAACGGTTAGAGCTGTCCACCCTTGCCGAAGGCGTGGAAACCGCTGCCGAACATGCGATGCTGGCACAGCTTGGCTGCAACGATGTGCAGGGCTTTGGCATTGCCCGCCCCATGCCGATTGAAGATACCAGCGGCTGGATCGCGGCCGAGCGGCGCAAAATCGGCAAACTGCCGCGAATCAGCCAAGAAATGCGCTGAACGGCAGGGTGAAACAGGGAAAACCGCTTGACCTTTGCCGCCCCCTATCGTTGAACCTGCGCAAAGTTTTGAACAATAGGCGGTGGTCCAAATGGACGATCAAAATAAGAACCTTATCCTTGCCACAGCGCTAAGCCTTGGGGTGATCCTTGTCTGGTTTGTGGGCGGCCCGATGCTGTTTCCGCAATGGTTCCCCGATCCAAATGCGCAGCAAAGCGAATTGGCCGCACCCGATGCCGCAGCTTTGGGCACATCCGCCCCCGCAGCGCCTGCCACCACGCCAACGCCTGCCGCCCCTGCCGATACCGCCAGCGCGGCCGCATCCGATGCCCCGCGCATCCAAATCGACACGCCCAAACTTTCGGGTTCGATTTCCACCTATGGCGGGCGCATTGACGATCTGTCGCTGAAAACCTACCGCGAAACGCTGGATGTCGATTCGCCCGAGGTAAAGCTGCTGTCACCCGTGGGCGAAGGCACGCCCTATTACGCGGTGTTTGGCTGGGCCAATGGCGCGGGTCTGGATGCTGCCGATGTGCCCAGCGCCACCACAGTTTGGGCCATTAAATCGGGCGGCACGCTCACCCCCGATTCGCCCGTGGTTTTGGAATGGAAAAACACCAAGGGCCTGACCTTTACCCGCACCATCGCGGTTGACGCCGATTTCATGTTCACAGTCACGGACGATGTGAAAAACGCAGGCACTGCCGATGCGAATCTGTCGAAATACGGCATCGTCGCCCGCCACGGTCTGCCCGATAACATGGTCAACATCTATGTCGTGCACGAAGGCCTGATCCGCCGCACTGATGGTATTTATCACGAGGCCAATTACAGCGAATTTGCCGACCTGCCCGTCAATGAGGCCGAGCAAGCCTTGGTTGAAACCGCCCCCGCCACCACCGATGGCTGGATCGGCTTTACCGACCATTACTGGATGGCCACCTTGATCCCGCAGCAGGGCGAGGCGTTTACCGCCGCCAGCAAATTCCTGCCCTCTGCCAATATCTATCAGGCCGAATTGCGCATGCCTCTTGTGACCATTCCCGCAGGGCAAAGCACCAGTTCGACCACCCGCCTGTTTGCGGGGGCCAAAGAATGGGCCACCATCCAGCGCTATGAAAACAGCCCAAGCCTGCTGCCGCGCCTGTTTGGGGCGCGGGCCAATCCCGACCAACCCGTGATTGCGGGCTTTATCGATTCGATCGATTGGGGTTGGTTCTATTTCTTCACTAAACCGATTTTCGCCGTGCTGCATTGGCTGAACGCGCATATCGGCAATATGGGCCTTGCGATCATCGCGCTGACCTTTGTTTTGAAAACGCTGGTTCTGCCGCTGGCCTATAAATCCTATGTCTCGATGGCGCGGATGAAGGAATTGCAGCCCGAGATGGAGGCGCTGAAAGAGCGTTTCGGCGATGACCGCGCGGGCATGCAAAAAGAAATGATGAACCTGTACAAAACCAAAAAGGTAAACCCCGCTGCGGGGTGCCTGCCGATTTTGATCCAGATTCCCATTTTCTTTGCCCTGTATAAGGTGATTTTTGTCACCATCGAATTGCGCCACGCGCCGTTCTTTGGCTGGCTGAAAGACCTGTCTGCACCCGATACCTCTAGCCTGTTCAACCTGTTTGGCCTGCTGCCGTGGAGCGCGCCTGCACAGGGCTCGATCCTTGCGCTGATTTTCATTGGGATTTTGCCCATTTTGCTGGGTGTGTCGATGTGGTTGCAGCAAAAGCTGAACCCAGCGCCGACTGACCCAGTGCAGCAGCAGGTCTTTGCATGGATGCCGTGGATATTCATGTTCATGCTGGGCAGTTTTGCCAGCGGTCTGGTTGTGTATTGGATCACCAACAACACCATCACCTTTGTGCAGCAATATCTGATCATGCGCAGCCATGGGCATACGCCCGATATCTTTGGCAATATTCGGTCCAGCTTTGGCAAAAAGCCCGCCACGCCGCCTGCGCCTGCCAAAAAGAAATGACAGGGACGCTGGCGCATATTTGCCGCCACCCGATCAAGGGGCACGGACGCGAGTATCTCGCGTCCGTTCTGCTTTCGCCCGATCAGTGCCTGCCTTGGGATCGCCATTGGGCCGTCGCGCACGAGGCGGCACAGCTGACCGCGGGCTGGAACCCCTGCGCCAATTTCACGCGCGGGGCAAAATCGCCGCAATTGATGGCAATCACCTGCACCTTAAACGAGGCCACGCGCCACGTCACGCTGCACCACCCAGATCGCGGCAGCATCACTTTTTGCCCTGATACGCCCGAAGATCTGCCGCGCTTTTTGGAATGGGTGCGCCCATTGAATGCCCAAGGGCGCGCTTTGCCTGCCCAAATCGTCAGCGCAGGGCGCGGGATGACCGATACGCCACTGCCTGCGCTGTCGCTTTTGTCTTTGGCATCGCTGCAAGATTTGTCTGCCCGCATGGGGCAAGATTTGTCCATTGACCGCTGGCGCGGTAACCTGTGGCTGGCGGGCAGTGCGCCTTGGGATGAATGGAATTGGATTGGCCGCCGCATTGCCATTGGCGATGCTATTTTGCGCATTGAAGAGCGTATCACCCGCTGCAGCGCAACAACTGTCGATCCTGTGACGGGCCGCAGCAATGCCCCGACATTGGACGCATTAGACCAGCATTTCGGCCACAGCGACTTTGGCCTTTATGCGGTGGTAGAACAGGGCGGCGGCATCGCTGTTGGCCAAAGCTGGAGCCTGCTATGACAATGACCTTCACCCTTGCTCCACCGCCCGATATGCCCGACCGCGAGGCAGGCCGTTTGCTGTTTGCAGGCCCTGTTGATTTTGTCAAAGGCGTGGTGGCCATGTCGGGCCTGCCGCCGCCAGACAGGTTAGAGGTTTGCTTTGCAGGCCGCTCGAATGTGGGGAAATCCAGCCTGATCAATGCGCTGACGGGGCGCAAGAATCTGGCCCGCGCCTCTAACACACCGGGGCGCACGCAGGAAATCAACTATTTCGCCTTGGGCGAGATGAACCGCTTTTTGGTTGACCTGCCCGGCTATGGCTATGCCGAGGCCCCGCGCCCCGTGGTGGCCAAATGGCAGGCGCTGTTGAAATCTTATCTTGCGGGCCGCCAAACCCTGCGCCGCGCCTTTGTGTTGATTGACACGCGCCACGGGGTCAAAGACGTGGACGAAGAGATTATGACCTTGCTTGACCGATCCGCCGTGACCTTTCAGGTGGTGATGACCAAGTCCGACAAAGTGTCAAAGGCCGAGGCGGATGCGAATATCGCCCAAACCATGGCGGCACTGGCAGCGCACCCTGCCGCCTATCCCGAAATTGTGGTCACCTCATCGGAAAAAGGTGACGGGATAGAAACCCTGCGCGCGATTATTGCGACACTGGTTTAACACGGCGCGGAGGTTGTTATGAAAGAGCAAAATTTGAACATGGCCGATGCAATCAGCACCGCCAAAATGCTGTCCGAGGCGCTGCCCTATTTGCAGCGCTTTACGGGCGCAGTGGTTGTGGTGAAATTTGGCGGCAATGCCATGGGCGATGATGCGGCTATGGCCGAATTTGCCCGCGATATCGTGCTGATGCGCCAAGTGGGGGTGAACCCCGTTGTGGTGCATGGCGGCGGGCCGATGATCAACCAGATGCTGGACAAGCTGGGCATCAAATCGGAATTTGTGCGCGGCAAGCGGGTGACGGATAAGGCCACAGTGCAGGTGGTCGAGATGATCCTGTCGGGCCTTGTGAATAAGCGGATCGTGCAGGCGATTATGGATGCAGGCGGGCGCGCTGTGGGCATTTCGGGCAAGGATGATGACCTGATGGTCTGCGTGGCCGATGATCCTGAACTGGGCTATGTGGGCCGCCCTGTGGAAATGAATGTGCAGGTTTTGCGCGATTTGTATGGCGCGGGGATTATCCCCGTGGTTGCTCCCGTGGCCACAGGCATGGCCGATAATGAAACCTTTAATGTGAACGGTGATACGGCGGCAGGGGCCATCGCGGGCGCGCTGCAGGCAGATCGCTTGCTGCTGCTGACCGATGTGTCGGGCGTGAAAAACGCCAAGGGCGAGGTGATGACGCAGATTTCCCCTGATGAACTGCGCCAAATGATCAAGGATGGGGTGATCGCAGGCGGGATGATTCCCAAAACCGAAACCGCCATCGCCGCAGTCGAGGCAGGCACCCGCGCCGTGACCATTCTTGATGGGCGCATTCCCAATGCCTGCCTTTTGGAACTGTTCACCGACCATGGCGCGGGCAGCCAGATCAGGGCCACTGCGCCGCGCGTGACCCCGCGTAAACGCTAGAAATGGACAGCCTGTCCAAGATTGCGCAGCAGGCCGCTGCCCATCATCTGGCCATTTTGGGCGGCTTCCATGGCGCAGACCCAAGCCTGCCCAATGGCACGCAAACCCTGCTGATGCTGGGCCCTGCCGATGGGTTTTGGGCGCATGTCACCGCCTCTGCCGAATGGCAAGATGGCGCTGCCGACCCGATAGATCGCTGGTCGCGCCGCGTCATCGGCCGCTTGGCCTGCGATTTGGGGGCCAAGGCACTGTTCCCCTTTGGCGGCCCGCCCTATCATCCGTTCTATTCTTGGGCGCTGCGCACGGGGCGCATTTGGGAAAGCCCGATCAAACTGCTGGTGCATGACACCCAAGGCCTGATGGTCAGCTTTCGCGGGGCCTTGGCGCTGAAACAGCATATCGACCTGCCCGCGCCCAGCCAGCGGCCCTGCGATACCTGCCCCGCCCCTTGCACCACCACCTGCCCTGCCCTGTCGACGGCGGGCTATGACCTGCCCTCTTGCCACGCCATGCTGGATGCGGGGAAAGACTGTATGAATCTTGGCTGCGCCTCTCGTCGCGCTTGCCCCGCAGGGGCCGCCTATGCAAGACTGCCCGAACATTCGGCATATCATATGAGGCAGTTCCACCGATGAAACGCTTGATCCTGACACGGCACGCGAAATCTGCTTGGGACGATCCCACCATGGCCGACCATGACCGCCCTTTGAACGACCGCGGCAAGGCGGCTGCGGCGGATTTGGGGCAATGGCTGGCCTCTCGCGGCTATGTGCCGGACGAGGTGTTCTGCTCGGACGCGCTGCGCACCCGCAAAACATGGAGCGGGATTGCCCCCGCCCTGCCCGGCACCCCCGTGTTGGAATTAAAGCCCGCCCTCTATCACGCAGGGCCAGATGTAATGCTGGCGGTGCTGAAACATGCCAAGGCCGATACAGTGATGATGATTGGCCACAATCCCGGCATTGCGGAATTTGCCGCCCGCCTTATCACAGCGCCGCCGCTGAACCCTGAATTTCACCGCTATCCCACAGGGGCCACTTTGGTGGTGGATTTCATCGCAGATGATTGGGCCGAAGTTGGGTTTGGCGTGGGCGCCGTGGTGGATTTTGTCATCCCGCGCGAGATTGACGCATAACAAAAAAACAGGGCCAGCCACGGGCTGGCCCCCTCACTTTGGGCAGGCGGCACGTCATTCCTGTGCCATACAGATGCCATACGCGGGCCATACGGATGCTGGACGCGCACCAGCCCCCAATTTTGCCCCTATGTCACAGCTTTCTGATCGCGGCTGCGCCACAGCGAATAGGCGATCCCCGCACCCAAAATGCCAAAGGTAATGCCCAGCGACCATGCGGCGGGGAACTTCTCCCATCCCATCAGATCAGCGATAAAAATCTTTGATCCGATAAAAATCAACAGCACCGACAGCGCATATTTCAAATAATGAAAGCGGTGCAAAACCGCAGCCAAGGCGAAATACAGCGCCCGCAGGCCCAGAATGGCAAAGATATTCGAGGTGTAAACGATATAAGGATCGGTCGTAATCGCAAATACCGCAGGAACCGAATCTACCGCAAAGACCAAATCGGCAAATTCCACCAACACCAGAGCCAAAAACAACGGCGTCATGAATTGCACCATTTTGCCCGTTTTGGGATGCGCTTGGCGCACGAAAAACGCATTGCCATGCAGTTTATCTGTGATATTGAACCGCCGTTTCATGAAACGCAAAATGATATTGCTGTCCAAATCCATCTCTTTGTCTTTGATCAGCAGCATCTTGACGCCTGTGGCGATGAGAAAAACGGCAAAGATATACAGCACCCAACTGTATTGCGATACCAGCGTGGCCCCTAGGCCAATCATGATACCGCGCAGCACGATCACGCCCAAAATGCCCCAAAACAGCACGCGGTGCTGATAAATGCGCGGCACGGCGAAATAGGTGAAAATCAGCGCGATCACAAAAACATTGTCCAGCGCCAATGTTTTTTCCACGACAAAGGCGGTCATATATTCAGCCGCCGCCTGTTGCCCGATTTGATACCAAACAAAGCCGCCAAAGGCGACGCCCAGCCCGATATACAGCGCCGATAGCTTTAGGCTTTCGGCAACGCCAATTTCGTGATCGGTTTTGTTCAAAACCCCAAGGTCAAGAACCAACAGCGTGATCACAATGGCGACAAAGGCAAACCACAGCCACAGCGGTTGCCCAAGAAATACTGTTACAAGAAAGTCCAATTTTGCCTCGTCTGTTGCAAACATCATACGGGGCAAAAACGTTGTCAGGCCCCGCCAAAACGCTTGGTTCAATCCGACATCACGACACCGCATCGCCAGAGGGGCCCGGATTGATGCGTCTGATATGGGGTGCGCCCGCACCAGTTCAAGGTTTTGTGATGAAAAAACGCCCCTAAAAGGGGCGTTTTGGGCGGCTAAAAACGGCCGCTTAATGCCCCAAAATCTGGCTTAGGAACAGTTTGGTGCGTTCGGATTTGGGGTTGGCAAAGAATTCTTTCGGCTCGTTCTGCTCGACAATCTGGCCCTGATCCATAAACACCACGCGGTTGGCGACCGCTTGGGCAAAGCCCATCTCATGGGTGACGCAGATCATCGTCATGCCATCTTCGGCAAGGCTGATCATAGTATCCAAGACCTCTTTGATCATTTCAGGGTCCAGCGCCGAGGTCGGTTCGTCAAACAACATGATGCGCGGCTTCATGCACAGGCTGCGGGCAATGGCCACGCGCTGCTGCTGCCCGCCCGATAATTGGCCTGGATATTTCAGCGCCTGTTCAGGGATTTTCACCTTTTCCAGAAAATACATCGCGGTTTCTTCGGCCTCACGCTTGGGTGTTTTGCGCACCCAAATTGGGGCCAGCGTCAGGTTTTCTAAAATGGTCAAATGGGGGAATAGATTAAAATGTTGAAACACCATCCCCACTTCTGAACGCACCTTGTCGATATTTTTTAAATCGGATGTCAGTTCGGTTCCATCTACCATAATGGTGCCTGCCTGATGTTCTTCTAGGCGATTGATGCAGCGGATAAGGGTGGATTTGCCACTGCCCGATGGGCCGCATACCACAATTCGTTCGCCCCTATTCACTGTCATGTTGATATCGCGCAGCACATGGAACTGCCCGTACCATTTATTCATGGCAGTGATTTGAATGGCCACTTCATCCGTGACTTGCATTTTCGCGGCATTTGCCATGGCTTGCTCCTATCGGTGATCGGTTTTCAGCTTTTGCTCTAGATACATCGAGTATCTGGACATGCTAAAGCAGAAGATAAAGAAAATAGCGCCCACAAAGATGAACGGCTCCCAATAGGCGGCCTTCCATGCAATATCGGCTTTGACAACTTTGGTAACGCCTTGCAGCGGGTCGGCAAGGCCCACCAGCGCGACAAGGGTGGTGTCTTTGAACAGGCCGATGAAGGACGAAACAATACCCGGAATCGCGACCTTTAGCGCCTGCGGCATAATAATCAGCCGCTGCGCCTGCCAATAATCCAGACCCAAACTATCCGCCGCCTCTTGCTGCCCGCGCGGCAAAGCGGCCAGCCCGCCACGGATCACTTCGGCAATATAGGCCGATGCGAATAGCGAGACGAGGATGATCACCCGCAAGATCAAATCGAAATTGGTTTGGGGGGGCAGGAAATATTGCAGCAAAAGGCTGGCGGTGAATAGCATTGTAATCAACGGCACGCCGCGCACAAATTCGATAAAACCCACCGACAAGGTTTTAATCAAAAACATATCCGACCGCCGCCCCAGCGCCAGAAGAATACCGATTGGGAGAGATGCGGAAATGGCCGACACGCCAATGACGAAAGACAAAAGGAACCCGCCAAAACGATCGCTGTCTTCGGCGGGCAGGCTGAAAAATGGCAAGGCATTGGCCAAAAAGCCCGTGACATGGCCTTGCACAAAGCCCCACCAGATCAGGGCTGTCAGCGCGGCCACACCCGCGGCAGGGCTCACGCCAATCACGCTGACAAGGCTGCGCCAGACCAGCACGGCAATGCCAAAGCCCAGCATCACGCCAATTGGCGCCCAAACAGATCCGCCCCAAAGCAGGAAAAATGCCGTGGCGGGAAAGGCCAAAGTGACCCAAAGCAGTTTTTTGGGTGCAACCCATGCAAGGGCCGCCAACGCGGCCATCAGAACGGCGGCGAGGGACAAATGCCAGCCATCGGTTCCCACGGCCCAAAGCAGCATTACCAGCACCACGCCCGCGCCCGCCGTCATAATCATCGTGGGCCGGCGCAGGTTGAAATACAGCACTGGAGAAAGCGCCACGAACAGCAGGCCAAAGGCCAGCAATGGGCGCCAATATTCTTCGCGGTCAAAAAAGCCGAACATGAATTGATGCCAGCGTTCATTGATCATGGCCCAGCAGGCCCCCGATGCCCCCTCGCCCGCCGAGGCAGCGATGATGGCGCGGCATTCGTCCACCGAACTGGCCGTCCAAACCCCGTTCAAAAACCATGGGGCCGATCCGCTGACCAGCGCATAGACCGCCCATAATCCTAAGAAGGTCAGCAACGTGTTAAACCAGTTGGAAAACAGGTTTTCCCGCATCCATTTGATCACGCCCGTCTCGCCCACGGGCGGCTTTTGCGGGGGCAGCATTTGGGTGCGGACGAAATGCGAATTGCTCATCTTACCGCTCCTTCAACTTGACCGAATTGTTGAAAATATTCATGCCCAGCGAGATGGTCAGCGACAAGATCAAATAAATCAGCATCATCAGCAGCATACATTCCAACTCGCGCCCTGTTTGGTTCAGCGTGATGCCGCCCAAAGTGCCCTTCAAATCCAGATAGCTGATGGCCATACCAAGGGTCGAGTTTTTGGTGATGTTCAGATATTGGCTGATCAGCGGCGGCACGATGACGCGCAGCGCTTGGGGCAGAATGATCAGGTTCATCGTGCGGTTGGGGCGCAGGCCCAGCGCATAGGCGGCCTCGGTCTGGCCGCGCGAAATGGCCAAAATGCCGCCGCGCACCGCCTCGGCAATATAGGTGCCGTGATAGATCGACAGGGCCAAAAACAGCGCGGTAAAGCTGTGGGCAAGGCTGATGCCGCCCACAAAGTTAAACCCTTTGGACACGCCATTTTCATCGGCGGCAAAGGCGGGAACTTCCAGATGGAACCCCAGCGCCAAAAGCAGCGCTGTGGTGGGCACGATCAGCACCAGCAGGGATTTCCACCACGTGACAGGGCGAATGCCCGTATCTTCTTGAATGGCCTTGGCACTGGCGCGAATGCGGCCATTCACCCAAAAACTGCCCCAAATTACCGCAATCGCGGCCAGAACCGAAAGGTTGATTGGCACATCCAGCACCGAAACGCTGCCTAAGGGGCGGTCAAGCAGGGGCGCTGGCACATTGGTGCCGCGGTTGGTGATGGCGATGCTGTCAAAGAAAATCTTCTGCGCGGGCGGCTCTAGGCCCTGATCAACCATCTCTTGCGTGACTTTGAAATCTTTCGGCTCGGGCATGACTTGGGCGAAAATGGAAAAGGCCAGCAAAATCCACAGCAGCAAGGGCACGTTGCGAAAAACCTCGATATAGACCGTCATCAGGCGGCCCACGATCCAGTTTTTTGACAGGCGCAGCACACCCGCCGTCACGCCAATCAGCGTGGCTGCAAAACAGGCCGCGATTGAGACCGCCAAAGTGTTGAACAGCCCGACAAACAGCGCGCGGCCATGGGTGCTGTCATTGGTGTAAGGGATCAGTTGCTGATCAATGTCATAGCCTGCGCGGTTGAACAAAAAGCTATAGCTGATGTCTTTGTCTTTGGCGGCCAAATTGGCCTGCAAGTTCAAGAGCAGCCACGCGACAAAGGCGATGAACAGCCCCAGAACGATCACCTGAATGGTGAAGGAACGATAGCGCGTATCATAAACCAGCATAGACAGCCGAAAGTTGCCTTTCGGAGCATCACTTACCATAGCCATATCTTAACCCCCTGCCGCTGCCGCGTGCTGACCTTTGGCCAATCTTATCGGGGTCATGCCCCATCACGGAGTGCTTGTTTTGGTGGAAAAAGGGCGCGGGTTGCCCCGCGCCCAGTGGGTTTAGCGCACGGGTGGCGCGTATTGCAGGCCGCCTTGGGTCCACAGCGCGTTCAGGCCGCGTGCCAGACCGATGGGGGTCGAGGTGCCGAGGTTGGCTTCGAAAATCTCGCCATAGTTGCCCGAAACGGCAATGGCGTTCTTGGCCCAGTTGTTATCCAGACCCATCATCACGCCCATTTCGCCCTCAAGACCCAGCAAACGGCGGGTTTCTGGATCGGTGGTCGATGCGGCCACTTCTTCCAGATTGGCTTTGGTGATGCCTTTTTCTTCGGCGATCAGCAGCGCGTAATAGGTCCAGCGCACGATGTCGCCCCAGTTATTGTCGCCGTGGCGCACAACTGGGCCCAAAGGCTCTTTCGAGATGATTTCAGGCAGAATGATGTGGTTTTCAGCGTCTGCCAAGGTGGCGCGGGTGGCTGCAAGGCCCGATGCGTCAGTGGTATAGGCATCGCAAGCGCCTGCCAGATACTGGTTCGCCGCTTCGGTATCATCGACCACGGTCACAGGGGTGTAGGTGATGTTGTTCGATTTGAAGAAGTCAGCCAAGTTCAATTCGGTCGTGGTGCCTGTTTGAATGCAAACCGTTGCGCCATCCAGTTCCTTGGCCGAAGCCACGCCCAGATCTTTCTTTACCATAAAGCCCTGACCATCGTAGTAGTTCACGGCCACGAAATCGAACTTCAGGTCGGTATCGCGCGAATAGGTCCAAGTCGAGTTGCGCACCAAAAGGTCAACTTCGCCCGAGGCCAGCGCGGTAAAGCGGGTCTCGCCCGTCAGGGGTACGAATTTCACTTTGGTTGGGTCGCCCAATACGGCGGCAGCAACGGCCTTGCACAGCGCTGCGTCAAAGCCTTGGTATTCGCCATTGGCATCAGGGGCAGCAAAGCCCGTCAGGCCGGTATTCGCGCCGCAGATCAATTCGCCGCGCGCCTTCACGTCATCCAGTGTGGCGGCGAAAACCGCGCCCGACAAGACTGTGGTGGCAGCCAGCGTGCCAAGGAATACTGATTTTTTCATAGGAACCTCTTCCTGTTGCGCCCGTGTAAGGGCCGTTTGTTGCGCGAAACCTGTGACAATTCCGCACCTTTTGCATGCCTGATGCGCGCAAGACGCACAAAGGGCAGTGTCAGCCACTCTTGGCTACCCATTAAACTTAGGTCAAGAAAAAACATCGTCCAGCAGTTTTGTTTCGGCTGTTATATAAGTTTCGGCTAAGTGCCTGCAATTTGCGCAATTTTTAGGCATCGACTGCGGAACAATCTTAGGCGCAGGCGGCCATAAAACGATGCGCGTCGCGCAAAGCGGCGGCTTTGGCTGATTCGAGCGCGGCGGCAGTCTCGTCCACACCCCATTGTTCGGCCTGCCATATCTCGTCTATGCGCGAGATGGCAAAGCCATCATCGGGGGATAAATGCCCTTTGGCCATGGCCAGCCCCAGCACCAAACTGCCCGTGATCGCCACCAAATCATGCAAACCTGCCAGCGCAAATGCGTCAAAGGCTGCGACATGGGCCTGCAGATTGGACAGGCTTTCGGCGGGCTGGGTGACATGCACAATGCCCGCGGTCACATGCAAGGGGGCGGCCAAATCGCGCGCGGCCCAGTTTAGCCAAGGTTGCCAGCCTGCCGCCTGCCGTGCGACCAGTTCGGCGGGGGAATGGCTGCGATAACACAGCAAATCGCTGGCCCCATAGCCTGCCAGTTCGGCAATCACCGCGCTGCGATTCGGGGCCACTTTTTCCAATGCCGAATTGGCGCGCCGTGTCATGGGCATGGTTTCGGGGTTCACTTTGCCCGTTTGCGCATCCCATTCTGATGCGATCATATCGGCCAGCTGTCGCGTGGGCAGGATCAGCGGGTTTTTTGCAGGGGTTTTCACCGCCCGCCCGTCCAAATGCACAGTATAACCCGATTCAAGCTGCACCACGCTGGCAGCTTTCCAAAAGCGCTTTGCGGCCCAAACGCTCATGCCAAAAGCCTGTTCATGCCTCGCCTCTGAACGGGTCTAGCGGCACATCGTTCACGCCCCAATCCAGCGTTTTCCACGTGCGCGCCATATGGTCGGGCAAGGGCGCCGTAAAGGTAAGCATTTCTTTGGTGATCGGGTGTTCAAATTTCAGCATCCGCGCATGCAAATGCAGCTTGCGCGAGATGTCGCCGCCAATGCCCGCCCCCCAACCATCGCCCATATTGTCGGTGTCAGAGCCGCCATATTTGCCATCACCCAAAATAGGGTGGCCCATTTCCGCCATATGCGCGCGCAATTGGTGGGTGCGGCCCGTAATGGGTTCCAGCGCCATCCACGACAGGCGCGTTCCCAGAAACCACAGGGTAAAGAAATCCGTCTGCGCGCGTTTGGCATCGGGGTATTCGCCCATCTTGGCGGGATGGATGCAGATCATCTTCTCGCCCTCGCCGCGGCCGCCACCAGGGGCTTTCATCAGCCCGTATTTCACGCTGCCCTTGCGCGGGTTGGGCACGCCTGCAACGGCCGCCCAATAAATTTTGCGCGTCAGATGATGGCGCAGGCTTTCGGACAGGCCACGCGCCACGCGGTCGGTGCGGGCCAGCATCAAAAGGCCAGAGGTGTCTTTGTCCAGCCGATGCACCAGTTTGGGGCGGTCTTTGTAACCAAACTTCAGCGCCTCGGTCAGACCATCGACATGACGTTCGCCTTGGCCAGAGCCGCCTTGGCTGGGCAGGCCTGCGGGTTTGTTCAGGATGATGATATGCTCATCCTTCCACAGCACCGCGTCTTGGATCATCTTCTCATCCGCATGGCTGATTTTGGATTGGCGCGGCGCGGGGGCGGCCCCATCGGGCAAGGGCGGCACACGCACGATTTGGCCCGCGACGATGCGGTCAGACCCTTTGCAGCGCGCACCATCAACGCGCACCTGCCCCGTGCGGCACATCTTTTCCACCGCACCCTGAGTAAGCTGCGGGAAACGTTTTTTGAACCAGCGGTCAAGGCGCTGCTCGCCCTCATCCGCGCCGATGGTTAGGGTTTGCACGCCGCTCATGCCAGCACTCCTTTGGCCAATGCGGCCCCAATGGCCACTGCGCCCAGCGACAAGATCATCGAAGCGCCGACATAGGCCAGCGCGGGCAAAACCTGCCCTGCCTGCCACAGTTTCAGCGTGTCGAGCGAAAAGGCAGAAAAGGTGGTGAAGCCGCCCAAGATGCCCGCCATCAGCAGGGGCGACAGGCCCGCGCGCGCAGTCAGGAGGATGTAGAAAACCCCCATCACAAAACTGCCCAAGACATTGACCACCAGCGTGCCCCAAGGCGCGCCGATGGCTGCCACAGTCCCATAGCGCAGCACTGATCCGATTGCGCCGCCAAGGGCCACTTGAAAAAGGGTCATCATCATCCCCTTCCCTTGCGGGGCAAGGGGCGGTTTGTCAAGCGGCAGCGCGAGTGGGGGACAACGACTGGGGCAACGGGGAGGGCGCATTAGGGGGCGCGTCGCCCCCCTCTTGGCCTGCGGCCAATTCACCCCCCGAGGATCTTTAAAAAAAAGAGAAGCAGGCGGCGCCTGCCTAGGTTTTGCGCCGTTCGCGCAGTTTGGCGAAATAGTCGATACGTTTTTTAAGTTCGCGTTCAAAGCCGCGTTCGTATGGGGCGTAGTAAACAGGGCGTTTCATACCATCGGGGAAGTAGTTTTGCCCTGAAAATCCATCGGGCGCGTCATGGTCATAGGCGTAATCCGCGCCATAGCCGATGTCTTTCATCAGCTTGGTCGGCGCGTTGCGGATATGCAGGGGCGGCGGTTGGCTGCCTGTGTCGCGGGCAGCGGTTCGGGCAGCCTTATAGGCGCAGTAGACGGCGTTCGATTTGGGGGCGAGCGCAAGGTAGACCACCGCCTGCGCAAGGGCAAGTTCACCTTCGGGCGAGCCGAGGCGTTCGTATGTGTTCCACGCATCAAGGCAATAGGTTTGCGCCTGCGGGTCGGCAAGGCCGATATCTTCCACCGCCATGCGGGTGATGCGGCGCGCCAGAAAGCGCGGGTCTTCGCCGCCCTCAAGCATGCGCGCAAACCAATACAGCGCTGCGTCAGGGTCTGATCCGCGCACCGATTTGTGCAGCGCCGAGATCAGGTTGTAATGCTCTTCGCCTGATTTGTCGTATTTGCTGGCGCGGCGCATCAGGCGGGTGGAAAGATCTTCGCGGCTTAGCGGTTTGGCAATCGTCCATGCGGCGACCTGTTCAATCAGGTTCAGCAAGGCGCGGCCATCGCCATCGGCCATGTCAATCAGCGCCTCACGCGCCTCGCCGTTCAGCGGCAGGGCGCGGCCCATCTCGCGTTCAGCGCGCTGGGTCAGCAGTTCCAGATCGGCCAGCGACAGACGCTCCAGCACGATCACTTGGGCGCGCGACAAAAGCGCAGCGTTCAATTCAAAGCTGGGATTTTCCGTGGTGGCCCCGACCAGCAGGATGGTGCCATCCTCCATATAGGGCAGAAAGCCATCTTGCTGGGCTTTGTTAAAGCGGTGGATTTCATCGACGAACAAAAGTGTTCCCCGCCCTTTTTCGCTGCCCCCGTTTTGGCGGCGCAGGCGCGCGGCCTCGAACACTTTGCGCAGGTCAGGAACGCCTGTGAAAATGGCCGAGATTTGCACAAAGGCCAGATCGGTGGCATCTGCCAGCAGCCGCGCGATGGTGGTTTTGCCCACGCCTGGCGGCCCCCAAAGGATGATAGAGGATAGGCTGCGCGCGGCAATCATCGCGCCAAGCGGGCCATTGGGGCCAAGCACATGGCCTTGCCCGATCACCTCGGCCAGCGTTTTGGGGCGCAGGCGATCTGCCAGCGGGCGGTTGCCTGCAGGTGGGGACGCGGCGGCGGTATCGAACAGGTCAGCCATAGGCAAAGGTTACGCGCGATTGGGCAAAAGAAAAAGGCCCGCCTTTGGGGCGGGCCTTGTGCGAAATGTCTTTAGCCTTATTCGTCGCCAGCGGCGGTGCGGGCATGGTCTGCCGCGCCTTTCGCGTTCGGATCGCGGTCAACAAATTCGATGATGGCCATTGGGGCCATATCGCCAAAACGGAAGCCCGCCTTCAGCACGCGCACATAGCCGCCCTGACGATCTTTGTAGCGGGGGCCCAGAATTTCAAACAGGCGCGCGGTGTGCATGTCTTGCTTAAGCTGCGCATGGGCCTGACGGCGGGCGTGCAAATCGCCACGCTTGGCCAACGTGATCAGCTTTTCGATGATCGGGCGCAGTTCTTTGGCCTTTGGCAAGGTGGTTTTGATTTGCTCGTGTTCGATCAGGCTGCCTGCCATATTGGCAAACAGCGCCTTGCGGTGTTCGTGGGTGCGGTTGAGGCGGCGATAGCCGCGAGCGTGACGCATGATAGTCTCCTAAGCCTATGTTTCTACTTTGTCCGGCAGTGCCTCGAATGGCCTGCTCACCTTGGGCTTACGCCAGTTGTTCCCCGCCAGTGCGGGCATTTTTGTAAAGGTGCGTGCAAGCACGCACCCTACATTAGAATTGATCTTCGAAGCGCTTGGCCAGATCTTCGATGTTTTCTGGTGGCCACTCTTCCACTTCCATACCCAGATGCAGGCCCATGCCCGACAGCACTTCTTTGATTTCGTTCAAAGATTTGCGGCCAAAGTTTGGCGTGCGCAGCATTTCTGCTTCGGTCTTTTGGATCAGATCGCCGATATAGACGATATTGTCGTTCTTCAGGCAGTTTGCCGAACGCACCGACAATTCCAATTCGTCCACTTTCTTGAGCAGCAGCGGGTTGAATTCCAACCCTGCATCTTCCATGCCCTTGCCAGCCGATTCAGGCTCGTCAAAGTTCACGAAGACGCCCAGCTGATCCTGCAAAATGCGCGCAGCATAGGCCACGGCATCTTCGGGGGTCAGCGCGCCATTGGTTTCGATTTTCATCGTCAGCTTGTCATAATCCAGCACCTGCCCCTCGCGGGTGGGGGTGACTTCGTAGGACACTTTCTTGACAGGCGAAAACACCGCATCGATTGGAATAAGGCCAATGGGCGCATCTTCTGGCTTGTTCTTATCGGCGGAAACATAGCCTTTGCCTGTGTTGACAGTCAGTTCCATGAACACATCCGCGCCGTCATCCAAATGGCAGATGACGTGATCTTTGTTCAAAACATCGATGCCGCTGGATTCGGAAATGTCGCCTGCCGTCACCACACCTGGCCCTTTGGCCGAGATGGACAGCCGCTTTGGGCCTTCAACGCTCATCCGCAGGGCAACGCCCTTTAGGTTGAGGATGATGTCGGTCACATCTTCGCGCACGCCAGCGACCGAGGAAAATTCGTGCAGCACATTGTCGATTTGCACCGAGGTGATAGCCCCGCCCTGCAAAGACGAAAGCAAAACGCGGCGCAGCGCGTTGCCCAATGTCAGACCAAAGCCGCGTTCCAGCGGTTCGGCGACCAGCGTTGCGGTGCGCTGCGCATCTGCGCCCGCCTTAACAACCAATTGCGATGGTTTGATCAGTTCTAGCCAATTTTTGTGGATCATGCTTCCGCCTCCATACTTGTTGCCTGCCGATGTCCCGTAAGCAGGAAACTCCCGAGGGTCAAAATGACGAAATCGGGCCGCGCGGAACCACGCAGCCCGACGATAGTAAAGATGTTAGACGCGGCGGCGCTTTGGTGGGCGGCAGCCGTTATGTGCCAGTGGCGTGACATCACGGATCGAGGTGACGTTCAGGCCCACAGCAGCCAAGGCGCGCAAAGCCGATTCGCGGCCCGAACCTGGGCCTTGCACTTCGACTTCAACGGTTTTCATACCGTGTTCTTGCGCCTTGCGGGCTGCATCCTCGGCGGCCATTTGGGCTGCGTAAGGCGTCGATTTGCGCGAGCCTTTAAAGCCCATGGTGCCCGAAGACGACCACGAAATCGCATTGCCCTGAACGTCCGAGATCAGGATTTTGGTGTTGTTGAACGACGAATTCACATGCACCACGCCAGCGGCGATGTTTTTGCGTTCTTTTTTCTTGGTGCGGGTCGATTTTGTATCGCGTGCCATATCTCGCTCCCCTTATTTCTTTTTGCCAGCAATGGCTTTTGCGGGGCCCTTGCGGGTGCGAGCGTTGGTATGCGTGCGCTGACCGCGCACTGGCAGACCTTTGCGGTGACGCAGGCCGCGATAGCAGCCCAAATCCATCAAACGCTTGATGTTCATCGACACTTCGCGGCGCAAATCGCCTTCAACCGTTAGGTTGGCGTCGATATATTCGCGAATCGCCAGAACTTCAGCGTCAGACAGCTGGTTCACGCGGCGGGCGCGATCAATTTTTACGGATTCGCAAATTTGCTCTGCAATATGGGGGCCGATCCCAGTGATATAGGTCAATGCGATGGGCACCCGTTTGTTCGTCGGGATGTTTACGCCAGCAATACGTGCCAAGACGTGTTCCTTTTTGGTTGCGGTTCCGTAGTGCCAGAACCTTTTTTCACAACAATGCAAGGGCGGCGCCCCTGCACACGACACCCCGCAATCACGATATATCTTCGCAACAAAGGGGTTTTCCCAATAATGGGAGGCCCGACAACGGCGATTCCATTGCGGGATGCCGTGCCTTAAGGGCTTTTGCACCACCCGTCAAGGGTGAGAACAGGGCGATTTGGTAGATTCTATCGCCTATCCAAAATCTTAGCGATATCGGCGGCGACCTGATCCATATCGTTCAGCCCATCCACCGCCAAAAGCCCGCCCTTGGCATAGTAATAGCCAATCAAAGGCGAGGTTTGCTTGTAATAGGCCATCAGGCGCGTCTTCAAACTTTCGGCATTGTCATCGGCGCGGACGGGTTGGCCAGCACGGCGGGCCTCTTCGGCGCGGCCAACTATGCGGTCTACCAAAACCTCGTCCTTGACCTGCAATTCGATCACAAAATCAATTTTCTGACCCAGCTCTTGCATCAAATCGCCCAAAGCATCCGCTTGTTTCAGCGTGCGGGGGAAGCCGTCGAAAATATAGCCGCCCTTGGCACCGCCGCTGGTCAGCTTTTCACGAATCAGGCCAATGACAATCTCATCCGTCACCAGCTCGCCGCGTTCCATCACGGCGGCAACGCGGTTGCCCATTTCCGTGCCGCTGGTCTTTGCCTCGCGCAGCATATCGCCCGTGGACAGTTGCACCATCGCGCGTTCGTCCACCAGACGTTTTGCCTGCGTGCCTTTTCCCGCACCTGGCGGGCCAAGTAGGATGATATTGGTCATTCGGGCCTCAACGACGGGCTGGGGGTTTTGCAGTTGCTGGGCGTTTCTTCCCGCGCAATTGCGACTTTTCGATCAGACCTTCGTATTGGTGGGCCAAAAGATGGGACTGAATTTGTTGAATCGTATCCATCGTTACTGACACCACGATAAGCACCGAGGTGCCGCCAAAATAGAACGGAATCGAGAATTCCGAGATTAGGATTTCTGGCAACAAGCAAACCGCCGCCAAATAGGCCGACCCCAGCACCAAAACGCGCGAGACCACGTAATCCAGATAATCTTGGGTCTTCTTGCCGGGGCGGATACCGGGAATAAATCCGCCTTGACTGCGCAGATTTTCGGCAACCTCGTCGGTTTTGAACGCCACATTCTGCGTGTAGAAATAGGTGAAGAACACGATCATCAGCACCAAAAACGCCAGATACAGCGGTTGGCCATGGCCAAAATAGGCCAGAATGGTTGACATGATCGGCCCCGTGCCTGCCGACCCAGAAAAGGTCGAGATGGTGACGGGCAACAGCAAAAGGCTAGAGGCAAAGATGGCAGGGATAACGCCCGCTGGGTTGACCTTGATCGGCAGATGCGAGCTGCCACCATCATAAACCTTCATGCCCACTGTGCGGCGTGGGTATTGAATATTGATTTTGCGCAGCGCGCGTTCCATGAACACCACAAAGGCGATCACGGCCACAACCATCACCACCACGGCCAGCATCACCATGGGCGAAATCACACCCGCGCGGCCTTGGCTGAAGAATTGCGCCAAGGCGCGGGGAATCTCGGCCACGATGCCAGTAAAGATAATCAGCGAAATGCCGTTGCCGATGCCGCGGGCGGTGATTTGTTCGCCCAGCCACATCAAGAACATCGTGCCGCCCACCAGCGTGACCACAGCCGAGATGACAAAGAACATGCCCGGGCTATGGGCCAAACCGCCTGCTTGGATCGATTGCGCGATGCCATAGCCTTGCAAAGTGGCCAGCGCGACAGTGCCGTAGCGCGTCCACTGATTGATTTTCTTGCGGCCCTGTTCGCCCTCTTTTTTCAATTGCTCTAGCGCGGGCACCATGGTGGTCATCAATTGCACGATGATCGAGGCAGAAATATACGGCATGATTCCCAAGGCGAAAATGCCCATGCGGCTGATCGCGCCGCCAGTGAACATATTCAGCATCCCGCCAATGCCCGCGCCCGCATCTTCCATAAAATTGGCCAGCGCTGTGCCATCAATGCCCGGAACGGGGATATATGTCCCCAATCGGTAAACCATCAAAAGACCAATGGTAAAGAAAATGCGGCTCCGAAGATCCGTTGCCTTACCCAGCGCGCCCCATGAAAGGTTTGCGGCCATCTGTTCTGCTGCCGATGCCATATCAGATCTTTCTTTATGACAGCGCCGCCTAACCGTTTTCCGGTCGGCGGCGCGGGAAAACTATAGGTGATGTAAGCGGTCTTGCGCCCGCTCACAACCCGTTTTTGCGTTTAGTTTACTCAGCCGCTGGCTTTGGCTCGCGCAGCGTGATGCTGCCGCCCGCTGCCTTGATCGCTTCAATCGCCGCTGCCGAGGCGCCAGCCACCACCAGATTGACCTTGGAATTGATCTCGCCCTTGTTCAAAATACGGATGCCGTCACGCTTGTGGCCTGTTAGGCCCGCTGCAACCAGCGCATCTTCGGTGATCTCGCCCTTGGCGTCCAGCTTGCCCAGACCGATGAACTTTTCAATCAGGCCAAGGTTGATAACAGCAAAACGCAGTTGGTTCGGCTTGTTAAAGCCGCGCTTTGGCAGGCGGCGATACAGGGGCATTTGCCCGCCTTCGTAGCCACCAATCGCAACGCCCGAACGGGATTTCTGCCCCTTGATCCCGCGACCTGCGGTTTTGCCCTTGCCCGAACCTGGGCCACGCGCCACGCGCTTTTGTTTCTTGGCCGCGCCGGGATTGTCGGCCAGTTCATTCAGTTTCATGTCGCATACTCCTATGCCGGAACTGCACCCACTGCGACGGCGGGGCAAACACGGCGATTGTTGATTCTATGCCCATAGGCGGGCATTGGGGGCGTATAGTGGGGATAGCTCTGTTATGCAAGTATTGCGATGCCAAGGGAAATCGAAATGAATTCTAGGGTCAGAACCCATTAAAGTTCTTGTCATGGCCAGTTTTCACTGATTCATTTGTGTCACCTTGGGGGTGTCAAATGAGTGATCTTTACTGGCTTACGGACGAACAAATGGCGCG
>JAIXXB010000034.1 GCA_027490955.1 Rhodobacter sp. | reverse complement strand
CGCGCCATTTGTTCGTCCGTAAGCCAGTAAAGATCACTCATTTGACACCCCCAAGGTGACACAAATGAATCAGTGAAAACTGGCCATGACAAGAACTTTAATGGGTTCTGACCCTAGGTATCACTCAGGGCAGTCGCATGCTGTTTTCTGATTACATTGATGACGGCCCGATGTGGGCGGGGCAGGGCGACCGCGAAACGCGCAGCACGATCAAATTTGCCGAAGAATTCGCGCGCGTGCCCATTGTCCATGTGTCCATTGGCCTGTGGGATATGGATCACAAACACAATATCCGCGCTGATATCACCGCCGAAAAAATCACGACCAAAGGGTTTGACGTGGTCTTTCGCACATGGGGCGATACGCGCATTGCGCGGATGCGGGTGGATTGGATCGCGATTGGCGCCTTATATTCGGAAGAGAATTGGCAGCTTTACTGACGATTTTACGGATGGTTTTACTGCGGGTTACTCAGGGCGCGGCGCAACTCGCGCTCTAGGGTGATACGTTCGCCCTCGGTCAAAAACGCACCCAATTCCACCTCGCGCCCCGCGCCGCGCAGGGTCAGGTAGTTTGGCACAGGCCCGCCTGTGGCATGCAGCGTGACCTGCACCCAATGCGGGTTGGCCTGCCAATCGGCCCGCCGCCCACGGGGGCCGTGGCGCGTCAATTGGGCGGTGTCAGGCGACAGGCGCAGCACTTCGACAATTTCGCCATCGCGGAAGCTGCGGTTTAGCGCCGCCCAAACTGCCCAAATCGCCCCCAGCAAAAACGGCAACAGCCCCCATAACACGGGCGAGCCGACCAAGACTATGGCGGGCAGGCCCAGAAAAGCTGCCGTTATGCCCAAAAACCACACCATCCCGCGCCGAGGCAGCGACCGATAGGGCCATAGGTGCAATTCTGCAATGCCCGTTTGGGCCTGTGTCCATTCATAAGGCATAGGGCAAAGCTAGGCCAAAGAGGACTGTTTGAAAAGATCGCAAAATGCGGCAAACTGTCCGCATCTGCGCCGCTTTTGCGCAAAGGTGGCGCGGCTAGCCCTTTGCAAGAGGAGATTGGAATGCGCAAGAATAGATTTTATCTGGCATTGGCAGCCGTTTTGGCTGCGCCGATGGTGCAGGCGCAGGCACCATGTGATCCTGCTGTAACGGGCGCGCCGCCTGCCTGTATGGTGGGGGCTTGGGCGGGTGACAGCGATATGGCCGCGCGGCTAGAGGCGTTTTTTGCGACGCTGCCTGAAGATGTACGCGCCATGGTGACCACGCCTGCGGGCCAGTCGTTGTTTTTGCAGGTGGGCGCTGCGGGGCAGTATGTGGCATCGCCTTTGAACCAAAGCGCCGAGGCGGTGTTTTCTGGCGATGCGGGCTCTGCTGCGATGCAGATTGACGTCACGACCACAGGCAGCACAGGGCGCATCTATGCGGCGGGGGCGGATCGATTGTCGTTCTGTGCCGCCACGGGCATGGCCAATTTCACCATGTCGGGCGGCGGCATGAGTGAATCGGGCAGCGTGCCCGCTATGGGCGCAATGGGGGTCGCCCCTGTGATGCGCTATGCCTGCGGCGATGGCACGCTGCGCATCATGGTCGACACGCCACCACCGATGGGCACAGTGACCTATGATTTGCGCCGCATCGACGAGGCCGCCTTGCCTGCCGCGCTGCGCGGGTTATTGCCCGCCGCGCCCTAGCGCCCCACCTGCGCAAAGCAAAAGGCCGCAGATCACTCTGCGGCCTTGTTGTTCAGTTTCCAATCGCAGGATCAGTGCGCGTGGCCCTTGTCCCAATCGGACTGCTTGGGCAGCGTTTCGAACGTATGTTCGGGCGGAGGGCAAGGCAGAGTCCATTCCAGCGTATCGGCGTGCTCGTTCCAATAGTTGTTCTGGGTCACACGTTTGCCAGCAAACAGGGTGTAGAACACGATGCCAATAAAGAACACGAAAGAGGCAAAGGACAAGAACGCCCCCCAAGACGAGATCAGGTTCCAGAACGCATAGGCTTCGGGATAGTCGATGTAGCGGCGTGGCATACCCTGACGGCCCAAGAAATGCTGCGGGAAGAAGGTGATGTTCGCACCGATGAACATCGCCCAGAAATGCAGCTTGCCTGCCCATTCAGGATATTGGCGGCCCGACATTTTGCCGATGTAGAAATATATCCCCGCAAAGATGCCGAACACCGCACCAAGGCTCATCACATAGTGGAAATGCGCGATCACGTAGTAGGTGTCATGATAGGCGCGATCCACGGGCGCTTGGGATAGGACAATGCCCGTCACCCCGCCCACTGTGAACAGGAAGATAAAGCCAATGGAAAACAGCATTGGCGTCTCAAACGTCAGCGAGCCGCCCCACATGGTGGCAATCCACGAAAAGATCTTGATGCCCGTAGGCACGGCAATCACCATCGTGGCCAGCATGAAATAGCTTTGCTGCGTCACAGACATGCCCACAGTGTACATGTGGTGCGCCCACACGACGAAACCCAGTACACCGATGGCCACCATAGCATAGACCATGGGCAGATAGCCAAAGATCGGCTTGCGCGAGAAGGTCGAAATGACTTGGCTGATGATGCCAAAGGCGGGGATCACGATGATATACACCTCTGGATGACCAAAGAACCACAGAATGTGCTGATACAAGATCGGATCGCCGCCACCTGCGGGGTTAAAGAAGGTGGTGCCAAAATTGCGGTCGGTCAGCAGCATGGTGATGGCGCCAGCCAGCACTGGCAAGGCCAGCAAGATCAGCCAAGCCGTTACAAAGATCGACCATGCAAACAGCGGAACCTTGTGCATGGTCATGCCAGGCGCGCGCATGTTCAAGAAGGTGGTGATCATGTTAATCGCGCCAAGGATCGACGAGGCGCCCGACAGGTGAACCGCGAAAATCGCCAAATCCATCGAATAGCCAGGCTCGTTCGTGGACAAAGGCGGATACAGAACCCAGCCGACGCCCGTGCCGATTTGGTCATCGCCGCCGGGGGCCACAACCGATGCAATCGCCAGCGAGGTGCCTGCGACATACAGCCAGAACGACAGGTTGTTCATGCGCGGAAAGGCCATATCTGGCGCCCCAATTTGCAGCGGCATGAAATAATTGCCAAAGCCGCCAAACAGCGCGGGGATCACCACAAAGAACATCATCAAGATGCCATGTGCCGTGATGGTCACGTTCCAGATATGCCCGTTGGGTGTGCATTCCGCCGCCGCATCGGCGACAAAGCGCAAACCTTCTTGGCACATGTATTGAACGCCCGGATGCATCAATTCAAGGCGCATATAGACCGTGAATATCACCGCCAGCAGGCCAACAAAGCCCGAGGTGAACAGATAGATGATCCCGATATCTTTGTGGTTGGTCGACATGAACCAGCGGGTAAAGAACCCGCGGTGGTCATCATGGTCGCCGTGGATGGCTGCGTCGGCCATTGGCATCTCCCGCTAAATTACAAAATGGGCGCGCAGATGGCGCGCGCCAATGGCCCTTGTTTAGATTGGACATGGTTTTTGCGCAATCGCAGACTTTGATCTGAACCCATAATTTATGGTCAAATTGACGCAGGACAGCCCCGCTGCGCCCCCCAGCCAGCAAAAAGGGCAGGCCTTGCGGCCCGCCCTGTGCGGCGCAGCAATAGCTGCGCGGTTTATTGCGCAACGGATGCCAGATAGGCGGCCACATCGGCCCCGCCTTTGGCCAGTTTGAACGACATTTTCGATTTTGCGGCGCTGTCGCCTGTTTGCTCTTTCAACCAAGCAGCAGGATCGGCGACATAGGCGGCCAGCAATGCCTCGTCCCAGACCACGCCAGCTGCACCTACGGCCAAGATCGATTCGCCGTATTTGAAATCGGCGATGCTGGCCACGGGACGGCCGATCACGCCGTACAGGTTTGGCCCCGTTTTGCCACCTTTGACAATGGCTGTGCCATCATCTGCGATGATCGAATGGCAGGCCTTGCATTTGTTAAACTCTTTCTCGCCAGCCGCGGCATCTTGGGCCAAGGCAGGGGCCGCCAGTGCCGCAATCGCCAGACTTGTTACCAATAGTGTCTTTTTCATCTTGCCCTCTTTTTTGGCGTGACTCTGTTGCCAAGGCTCGAGTCGCCTTGGACGGGTGTATTTGAATACTTAGGCCAGTGATATGCAATAGCAAGCAATGTCGCAGTGCCCGTCAGGCAGAGCAGGCCGCAGGCCCCGCGTCCGCCCCGCCATTTGAAAGCCGCGACAGCATCTGCGGCAGTTCAGCCAGCAAGGCTGCGTCCAAATCGGCCAAGGTCACAGGCAGGCCCAAATCGACAAGGCTGGTCACACCATGGTCTTTGATCCCGCAGGGCACAATGCCGCTGAAATGCGACAGATCGGGTTCGACATTGATCGAAATGCCATGAAAGCTGACCCAGCGGCGCAGTTTCACCCCGATGGCGGCGATTTTGTCTTCGGCAGCTGCGCCGCCCGCGCCTTTGCGATCAGGCCGCACCACCCAAACGCCAACGCGGCCTGTGCGCCTTTCGCCGCGCACATTAAAGGCAGCAAGGCTGGCGATGATCCAATCTTCCAGCGCGCAGACAAAGCGGCGCACATCGCGCCCGCGCTTGTTCAAATCCAGCATCACATAGACCACCCGCTGGCCTGGCCCGTGATAGGTATATTGCCCGCCGCGCCCTGCGACATGCACGGGAAAGCGGTGCGGGTCGGTCAGATCGGCGGGGTTGGTGGATGTGCCTGCCGTATACAGGGGGGGATGTTCCAGCAGCCAAATCGCCTCTGCCGCCGTGCCTGCCGCGATATGCGCCACGCGAGTCTCCATCGCGGCCAAGGTTTCGGCATAGGGGGCAAGCCCGCTGATATGTTTGATCTCCATCTCAGTTCCCTTTGCGCGGCAGCAGCCCTGCGGCGCGGGCGGCGTTCATGCGCGCGCGGGCGATGGGCAGGCGGTCGCCGTTGATCAACATGGCCTCGGCCCCTTCTTTCATCCGCGTTACAGAGGCGACCCCCGCCAAAGCCACCCAATGAGAGCGATGAATTTGCACGCCTGCCACGGGGGCAGATTCGGCAATGGCATCGGCAAGGCGCAGCAGCAGCATGTCGCGCCCGCGTGTAGTGACGACAGTGATATAATGATCCTCTGCCGAAAGCGCCAGCAGCGCGCCGCGTTTTTCCAGCGGCAGGCGGGCAAGGAGGGCGGGGGCTTGGGCAGTGGGTTGTGCGGAGGTTTGGGCAGTGGCGGCAGCGGCGCGCGCATGGGTTTGCAGCACGCTGCCCACCGCCTCGATCACAAGGCAAATCACGTAAACCGCCGCAAAACCCAAGGCCAAATCGCGCGGCCCGCCAAGGCTCAGACCCAGCCCTGCATTCAAAACCCCCAGAACCAGCGTGACCGCAATGGCAGAGCCCAGCGCCGCCAGCGCAATGCGCAGGGCGCGAGGGCCGCGCGGCAGAAAGGGATGCGCGATCCGCGTGCCCAAAAACCCCGCGCCATAGGTTGTTGGCACGACCAGCGCCCAATAGCCAAGGCGCGGCAATAGGGCAAAAGATTCAATCGTGCCAAAGGGGCCAGAGATGCCAAGGATCACCGCCACCCCCGCCAGCGCGGCAAGGGTGACAGGATGCGAAAATTCGCCCCGCAATTCACGCAGCGCCAAATGCAAATGCCCGCCGTTCACGAAGAAACCCTTGTGTTTGCGTAACTGACCTTGCGGGCGCGGCCCGCCATTTCGCAGGGTTAGCACAGATCGGGCGCATCGGCAAAGCGCCCAAGCCTAAGCGGCTTGACCCAGCCCGCTTGACCCGTCTGTATGGAAAGGAAAGATCATGTCCCTTGCTGCCCTGACCGAAGCCCCCGCGCTGATCCAATTTCATGCCTATATGGCGATCGTGTCTTTTGCGCTTGGCCCCTTTGCCCTGCTGCGCAAGCGGCGGGATAACTGGCACAAGGCGGCGGGATATGTCTGGGTGGCCGCGATGTATGGCACGGCGCTGTCCTCGATGTTCTTTTCGGAAACACCCGTGCTGGGGCCGTTTTCGCCCATTCATGTCTTAAATGCCATCACCTTGCTGGGGCTGACCTATGCGCTGCGCGCGGCGCTAAGGCGCGATACCATCGCCCATGGCCGCGCGATGCGCGCGCTTTATGCGCAGGCTCTGATTATTCCGGGTGTGTTTACGTTTTTGCCAGGGCGGCGGATGAATGCGGTCTTTTCAGTTGGGCAAGATATGGCGGTGTTTTGGGCTGCGGCGGTTGTGGGCGCGTTGGTGATGGCAGTGATTTGGTTTCACCCCACATTGTCGCGTGCCATCGCGTTGCAGGGTGCAGGATTGCGCAAAATCCCCCTTTTCTTTAGCCGCCCTAGCCGCTAGACAAGCCGCCATACCAAGAGTGCGGATGTGGCGGAATTGGTAGACGCGCAGCGTTGAGGTCGCTGTTCCTTAACCGGAGTGAAGGTTCGAGTCCTTTCATCCGCACCAAATATCAAATGGGCTGCACCCAAGGGTGCGGCCTTTTTTGTTGGCGCTGGGCTGCGCCCCCCACCTGCTTTGCCGCGCAAAGCAGGCTCCCCCTGCGGGATATTTATACCAAAGTGAAAGGGGTTAGGGCAGGATATGTAGCCAGACCCAAACCGAGACCAGCGCGCCAGCGGTGCCGATCAGCACGGCCGAGGCGGCAACGCGCCGCCCAAGCCCGAACATATGGGCGAACATATAGGCGTTCACGCCAGGGGCCATGGCCGCCGTCAGCGTGGCCGAGCGCAGGGCGGCGGTGTCGAGCGCGAAGATGCCGCGCGCAAGGGCGTAGGTGATGGCGGGGTGCAGGATCAGCGAGGCCGCGACGACCAGCGCGATGAGCCGCGCCTCGCCTTGGGGGGAAAAGCGCAGCAAGACACCGCCAAGGCCGAATAGGGCGGCAGGAATGCCAGATCGGGCAAGCATTTCTGTGGCGCTGTCCAAGACATTTGGCATGGGCAAGCCTGACAGGTTCAGCGCAAAGCCGCATAGGATGCCGATGACCAGCGGTTGGGTGAAGATGTTCTTGACTGCGCTTTGGGCCAAGGCGATTGCGCCTTGTGCAGGGGTATCTTTGGCCTGTGCCAGCACCATGGCCACAATTCCGCAGGTGTATAGCAGCGGCGCATGGATAGAGATAATCGCGAAATTTCCTGCCAGCGCCTCTGCCCCATAGGCGCGTTCGGTGATTGGCACGCCCAAAAGCAGGGTATTTGAAAAATAGGCCGCAAAGCCCGCGGCCACAGATTCGGGCAGATTGCGGCCAAAGCCCCAGCGGGCGGCGGCGAAAATGGCGGCAAAGGACGCAAATGCGCCGATGTAGAAAGATGCCATGAGGCCGATGTTATAGGCGGCGCTCAGGTCGAGTGTTGCGATGGCGCGAAACAGCAGCACGGGCAGGGCAAAGCTTTGCGCATAGGTCATGATTCCATCGACAGCGCTGGCACTGAGCGCGCCAAAGCGGGCGGCAAGATAGCCTGCCCCGATCAACAGAAACACAGGCAGGATGACGTCAAGAAGCGCGCTCATTCCGCCAGCGTCAGGGTTAGCCCGTCATAGGCGGGGGTGATATGGGCGGGCAGTTCGGCACAAAGGGCGGCGTAATCCATATCTAGGTGCATATTGGTCAGCACGGCGCGGCGCGGCGCGGCGCGGGTGATCCATTCCAGCGATTGTGCAAGATGGGCGTGGCTGGGATGCGGCGTGCGGCGCAGCGCGTCCAAAATCCACAGGTCTAGCCCCTGCAAGACATGCCATGCGGCGGGCGGGATATCGGATACATCGGGCAGATAGGCGGCATTGCCGATGCGAAAGCCCAGCGCGTCGATACTGCCATGGGTGACGCTGAACGGCGTAAAGGTGATGGGGCCAGCGGGGCCATCGACCGCGAAAGTGCCATCTATGGTGCGCAAGTCCAAGATGGCGGGGTAGGGCGAGCCTGTCTCTTGCTCGAAGGCATAGGCAAAGCGGTGAAGAAGGTCTTCGGAGGTGGCACGATCGGCCCAGACGGGCAGGCGGCGGCGGATGTTGAACACGACTTGGCGCAGATCATCCAGCCCGTGGACATGATCGGCATGCGAATGGGTATAGACCACCCCATCCAACTGACCGACTGCGGCAGAAAGCAGTTGATCGCGCATATCGGGGGAAGTGTCGATCAGGGCGCGGGTGATGGCACTGCCGCTGATTTTCTCGACCAAAAGGCTGCACCTGCGGCGGCGGTTTTTGGGGTTGTTGGCATCGCAATCGCCCCAATCGCCCGTGCCATTTGGCGACAGGCGCGGCACACCGCCTGATGATCCGCAGCCAAGGATGGTCAGGCGCAACTGGGCGGTCATGGCAGCGCCGCCTTGGCAAAGAGGCGGTTGAAATTGGCGGTGGTTTGCGCGGCAAAATCCGCCTCTGACAGACCAAACAGTGCCGCCCCTGCGCGGGCCGTGAAGGCGGTATAGGCAGGTTCATTACGGCGTCCGCGATGGGGCGGCGGCGCCAAATAGGGGCTGTCAGTTTCCAGCAAGATACGATCAAGGGGTGCGGTTTTGAAAATATCCCTCAAATCGCTGCTTTTGGGAAAGGCGGTGATACCCGACATCGACAGATAAAACCCCATTTCAAGGGCGGCGGCGGCAAGCTGGGGGCCAGAGGAAAAGCAGTGCATCACGCAAGAATAGGGCGCGCGGGCCAGACCTTCGGCCAGTATCTGCGCCACATCGTCATCGGCATCGCGGGCGTGGATGATCAGCGGCAGGCCCGTTTCTTGGGCGGCCTGAATATGGATGCGCAGCGAGGTTTTCTGCACCTCGGCGCTGGCGGCGGAATAGTGGTAATCCAGCCCTGTCTCGCCAATGCCGACCATTTTGGGGTGCTGGGCAAGGCCGATCAATTCGGCCAATGTGGCAAGGGGTTCAGTCGCGGCAGACATGGGATGTGTGCCTGCCGCATAATAGACTGAAGGGTGCGCTTCGGCAATGGCGCGCACGGCGGGCTCATTGCGCAGGCGGGTGCAAATCGTCACCATGCGGGCCACGCCAGCATCTTGCGCGCGGGCAATCACTTGCGGCAATTCATCTGCGAAATCGGGGAAATCCAGATGGCAGTGGCTGTCGACCAGAATGGGTTTTGCGTCTGTCATATCTGCCTAGCTTGCGGCGCGCGGCATAGATTGCGCGCCAGCCTCGATTGCCAGTAGCATATCCATTACCAGCGCGGCAGGGTCAAGGTTTACCGCCCGCCCGCGCCGCGCCTTATTGCCCAAAGCCTGCGCAAGTTCGGCCCAAGGTCGCGCGGCAGCTGGATTGGCCGCCAGCCGCCCAATCAGCGCGCCTTCGCCCTGCGCCGCATCTGCGGCAAGTCCGTTCAATGCCGCAGCGCGGGCGGTGCGGGCCAAAAACAGATCAATCAGCGCGATGATCAGGTCAAACTGCGCCTCGGCCCCTTTGCCCGATGCGGCCTCGGCCAGCGATTGCATGCGGCTGCGGTCAAGGCGCGGCAGGCCGCCCAGCAAATCGATCAGCGATTGATACAGACGCAGCCCATCAAGATTGGTCAGTTCAAACGCACGGCCAACCGAACCGCCCGCCAGTTCCGCCAAGGCCACGCGCTGTTCGGGGGCGACATCGCCGCCTGCCGCAGTCAGCGCATCTGACAGATCATCTGCGTCCAGTGGGCCAAGGCGCAATTCGCGGCAGCGCGAACGGATGGTGGGCAAAAGACGCGCGGGTTGATGGGAGATCAGCAAAAACGTGACCTTTGGCGGCGGTTCTTCCAGCAATTTCAACAGGGCATTGGCGGCAGAGGGGTTCATCTCGTCTAAACTATCCACAATGGCCACGCGGCGGCCCCCATCTGCGGCAGACAGCGAAAAGAACGATTTCATGCGGCGCACTTCGTCAACGGTGATGTCGGTTTTCAGGCGCTCGGCTTTTTCGTCATAGGGGCGGCGCAGCAAAAACAGGCGCGGTTCGGACAAGGCGATCAGGCGGCGCGCGACGGGGTGATCATCGGCGATGTCCAGATTGGCAGGTGGGGGCGGGGCGAACATGCCGCCGTCATCTTCATCGGGGGTGGCCAAAAGAAAGCGCGCGATTTTCCAAGCAAGGGTGGCTTTTCCCACGCCGCGCGGGCCACAGATCATCCATGCATGGTGCAAGCGGGCGCTGGTATAAGCGTCAAGAAAGGCGGATTGTGCGGCCAGATGGCCGATCAGCCGCGCCTGCCGTGGGTGCGGCGCGCCTTGGGTTTGGTCGGGCTGCGGGGGCAACTCGGTCATGGGGCGGCGGCCATGCGGGCGCGGGCCAAATCCCAAACATCGCGGGCCACGCTGGCCTGATCGCGCGCGCCATCAATCACCGCAAAGCGGGCGGGATGGGCAGCGGCAAGGGCCAAAAACCCTGCCCGCGCAGCCTGTTGCACGGCCAGCCCCATGCCTTCGAAGCGCATATCCGCCCCCGCGCGGGCGGTGGCGCGGGCAAGGCCAGCCTCGGCGGGGATATCGATCAGCACCGTCAGGTCAGGCTCGATCCCGACCATCAGGCTGTGCAGCGCATCAACCGATTCGCGCAGATCACCGCGCGTGAGGCCCTGATAAATACGTGTGCTGTCGGCAAAGCGGTCGCAGATCACCACCTCGCCCGCAGCCAGCCTTGGCCGTATGGTTTTTTCCAAATGGTCACGCCGCGCGGCGGTAAACAGCAAAAGTTCGGTTTCAGGCGACCAGCGGTCTGCCGCGCCATTCAGCACCAGCGCGCGGATATCTTCGGCCCCTGCGCTGCCACCTGGTTCGCGGGTCAGATGGGCGCGCCTGCCACCCGCGATCAGCGCGTCAAAGAGCAGCCGCGCTTGGGTGGATTTGCCCGACCCATCAATGCCTTCAAAGCTGATAAACAAACCCGCCACGCCGCGACTAGCTGGCCGCAGCAGGGTCAATGCCGAACAGGCGCTGGTATAGATGCACCGCCGCTGCGCGAACGCGGCCAAACACGCCTGCCTGCGGCACATCGCTGGCGGCGACCAAAGGCACAATACGGTCAGGCAGGCCCGTGGCGCGAAGGGTCAGCGTTGCCAGTTCTTGACCTGCCACGATCGGCGCAGGAATGGGCGCGTTAAAGGTGATCTCGCCCTTTAGCCCATCGCGGTCAAGGGCGGGCACAAGGGCGGCAAGATCCTCGGCTGTGGTCAGGCCCACAGTGTATTGCGAACCCAAGAATACAGGAGCCTCGCCCAAAACTTCGCCCGCTTTGGACACAGTTTTCAGCGCGAAATTGCGAAAGGCCCAAGACGAAATACGTTCTGCCTCCGCCGCGCGGGCCGCATCAGATTCGGTTCCCGAAAAGGCAAAAACAATGCGGCGGCCATTTTGCAGAACCGATCCTGCCAGACCATAGCCCGCCTCTTGGGTATGGCCCGTTTTCAACCCATCTGCGCCAATCCCCAGCCGCAACAGCGGGTTGCGATTGGACGCGTTGGCTGGGGCGCGGTCCTTGTAATTGTAGCTGGTTTCAGAAAAAATCGGGTAATATTCGGGGAAATCTTCGATCAGACGCAGGCTGAGAAGGCCAAGGTCCTTCATGCTCATGCGGTGGCGCGGGTCGGGCCAGCCGCTGGAATTGGCAAAGAAGGAATGTTCCAGCCCAATAGCACGGCCGCGTTCGGTCATTTTCACCGAAAACGCCGCCTCGCTGCCTGCCAGCCCTTCGGCCACAACAACGCAGGCATCATTGCCCGAATTGACGATCATGCCATGGATCAAATCGCGCACCGTGGGGCGGTCACCCTCTTGCAGATACATGGTCGATCCGCCTGCCGCCGTCAAAGCCACGGCATTGGCCGAAACGGAAAACTCGGTCTCCATCGTCACGCGCCCATCTTTCAGCGCCTCGAACAGCATGAAGATCGTCATCAGTTTGGACATAGAGGCAGGCGGCACGGGGGCCTCGCCGTTTTTGTCCAGCAGCACAGTATGGGTTGTGGCATCATAAACCCATGCCTCGCGCGCCGAAGTTTCAAACCCCTGCGCAAATGCCAGATGCGGCAAGACAAGGGCTGCCAGTAAGCCAAGCGTCAGAAGGGGGCGGCGCAACATGTAAGGTTAGCCTTTCACAACATATGCATCTTTGAAACCAGCGGCTTTGACCTTTGCCAAAACGCTGCCATCGCCGCGCGCGCCCACGCTCCAATAGGTTTTGCCATTAGAGGTTTCGGTGCGCATTTGGGCGGCAACGCCTGCCGCATTCAACGTGGCGACGGCGCGTTTGGCGTTATCTTCGACCGAGAAGATGCCAATTTGGATGTAGGGGCCAGTGGCCGTATTAATCACAGGGGCGGCAGGGGCGCTGGGCGCAGCAGGGGCCAAAGCCGCCGCCGTTGCCGCCGCGACTTCAGCGCCCGCAGGGGCCAAGGTGGTGGTGGCAACAGTGCCTGCGCCAGCAGACTGAGATGCCAAAGGTTGCGGCGCAGGTGCATTGGCCGCACCCCCCGCCACTGTTTCAGGCTGCACTGTTTCAGCCGCATCCAGAATGGGCGCGCTGGCGTTTACCTCGGCGGGGGCCTCTTCTCGGCGCAAGGCTGTCACGCTGATTTGCGCGGGTTGGCCCGCCAGCAGGCCCAATGCCGCCGCTGCATCCGAACTGATTTGCAGACTGGGGCCGGGATTGTCGCGCTCGCGCTTAAACAAAGCGCCGATCACAAACTTGCCATTGGCAGGGTTGCGCATGATCACCCGTTCTGGATCAACCGCATCGGGCGATGCAACCCAAACGCCGCCAAGGCTGGGGCGGCCATCCCACAGGGCGCTGTCGGCCACTTGAAACACATCGGGGGCCTCAACATCGCGGTCGACCAGCTTGACCGATTTGGCCGTGGCGACCGAGGTATCAGAAGGCGGGTCGCTGTTGCGCTGAAATGGATTTTGCCCAGGCTGGCAGGCGGCCAGCAGACCCAGCGCCAACACCCCCCAAATGCGACCTGTTTTTGCGTATCCCATGCTCTGCTCCTGCTTGCGCGGTTGTCGTGCCGCGCTTTTGTTTTTGATGCGGGTCTGCGCCCGACATTTATGCGCTTGCTGCGGGCCAAAGCGCGCAACCTTCGCGTTGACCGCCTTATACAGCGAAAAGACGCCCCTGCAAAGCCCCGCCCATAGGCGGGGGATTGGAGCAGGCCAGATCGGCAATTCCCTGCCCGCAGCTTTGCGGCGGCAGCGCGCGGCAAAGCCCCCATGCGCCGCCGGGTTTGCCGATAAATCCATCCCCTGCCTGCGCCCAATCGCATTGAACCGCACAGGCAAAGAGCAAACTTCACCCGCCGTCACAGCATTTTGCGCAAAGCCCTTCCAGAATCAGCAAATCCCCCCTATCACGCCCAATGTCGGAGGAGTGGCGGAGTGGTTTAACGCACCGGTCTTGAAAACCGACGTAGGTGGAAGCCTACCGTGGGTTCGAATCCCACCTCCTCCGCCATTTATCCTTGAAATCATTGAATAATCTATGGATTTTGGAAGTCTACCCCTGAATCAACCCCCGATACCAAAAACGATGCTATTGGCGGGTTGGGTGTGACGGGTTTGGTCGAGGCAGGGCGATTGGTGGGGGCCGTGGCTGCAAGTCCTTTTGTTGGATGATTTCCCGAACGGAACAATCTCACTGGGGATTGGGCCGCACTAACCCCAAGACTTCCAGTGACCTTTCCCCGCACCGCTTCCCAAGCCCCGAAACAAAGCTGACAGAATGGGGCAATTCCTATCCTTCTGATGCAGTCTTGGGCGCTGGGCAAGCGTTGTGGCATGCATAGTCAAGCGTTACTGTCGCTGGCATGCCATCTGTGGAGGTCCTATGCGTGTCTTTGCTTCCATACTGCTGATGGCCTTCACGCTAGGCACAGCTGCCTTCGCGCTTGATACCTTTCCCTTTAAGCGCAGCGATGGCATGTGGGGCTTTGTTAACAAAGACCACTGCTGGGTGATTGAGCCGCAGTTTGATTTTGCAGACAGCTTCGCCGAAGGTCTTGCGAGTGTTAGTAGGGGTCGGAAACGTGGATACGTTAATGAGAACGGGGCAATGCAAGTACCGTTCAGCGATGGCTTTAACCAGCGATTTTCAGGCGGCCTTGCACCCGTTCAATTTGGCAGAAAATGGGGCTACATAAATGAT
>JAIXXB010000042.1 GCA_027490955.1 Rhodobacter sp. | reverse complement strand
CCGCGCCATTTGTTCGTCCGTAAGCCAGTAAAGATCACTCATTTGACACCCCCAAGGTGACACAAATGAATCAGTGAAAACTGGCCATGACAAGAACTTTAATGGGTTCTGACCCTAGAGCAGGCGAACAACACGAAAGAACGAGAGGTTTTGTTTCTTAGACAGCAGTCTGCAATCGCCCAAGAGTTGGGAATGTCTGATGATCAATTAACAGCTAAAAACCAAATCCCTGCCGCACAATACTTGGTTGGTTCTGAACGCAAGGAATACATGCGTGGTTTCAAGGCCATAAATAAAGAAATTGAATTATTGGAATCAGAAACGCAGCAGGATATGCTGCGAAAAATTCCTGAGTATGTTCAAGCCGTGTCAGATCAAAAGAGAGTGCAACTGGAGTTGGAAGCCCTGCCCGCCACCATTTCTGAATTTGTCTCCTCTGTGAAAGATAACAAAGTTGAGAATTGGGTTGACGTGAACCTTGCCTCGGCGGAAGTGAAATCCAATGTGAGATTGGTCTTGACCGCTGCTATTTCGCTGATCCTAGGCGGGATGCTTTCGATAATTGCAGTTCTGATATCCAAAGCGATGCGAGAGCGGAAGGCGGCGCAAGTGCCGCATTAGGTTTTTCCACGTGCCGTGCGACTTTAATGCACTGGCCAAAATTCACCACAAAAACACTGGCTAAATGCTGCCCCTGCATTCAATGCCCCCATACGGCCCTTGCCCTGCAACGGCATCGGTTTTCATCATATAATCTAACTGCGGCTTGGCCGCGCCGTTGCAGAGTTATACGCCCCAGCGAAAGACTACCGTACCGCGCCCAGCTCTGCATCTTGCAGCCTGCAATCGCGGATCACGTCGTCGCCGCAGCGGCGGGGCTGTAGGGATTTGGTCAGGCAAATCCGCGCCTCTTGGATCATGTCTGCCTTACAGGTGATGGTGATTTGGTCGCGCGTTAGATTTGGATTGGCATCGATAAAGGCATCCTCAACCACCGATGCGGGCAGGGTTAGATCGCGGGTGATGGATTCGAAAACCTCTGGCAGGGTGATGCCCGCATAGGCGGCGCGGGCGATTTTGAAATACTCAGTCGCAGGCAGGCCCGCACAGCGCCCATGTTTTTTCCATTGATAAAAGGCAAGCCCCGCCCCGCCCATGATATCGGCCATGGCTGCGGTTTCGGTGCGGCTCGGGTCTGTGTGCGGCGTGCGGCAAAAGCTGGGCCAGCCGTCTTCATACTGCGGCCAAAGCCCGTGCAGCACCCATGTCAGGCCCCGCCCTGCATCGCATTGCGGATCGTCGCGCGCATCTCCCTGCAGCGCGCACCAATTTGATGACCATGACAGTGACATCACGTAATAGTCAAAATCGCCAGCCGCCTCGCCCTCGGCATTGGCAGGGCTGGGGGCGGGGGCGGCAAGAAACAGGGCCAGACCCGTCACAATCACTTTACGCATTTGCACTTTCCCTTTGCGCGAATTGGCGCTATAGCGTCTGTGATTACCCGACATCGTGGAAATCGCGGCCAGCGCCGCAACCGTTTTCTCGGCATGGGAAAGAATTGTAAAGCGCTTTGCGCAGGTCGGTCGACGTAACGCGCTTTGCGCAGTTTTGAAATTGAAACGCGCTTTGCGCGTGGGGGCGAAAGGGATTGCAGATGAACAAGCCATTGATGTCCAAGGCCACGGCGGTTTGGCTGGTGGATAACACCACGCTGACCTTTCGTCAGGTGGCCGAATTCTGCGGATTGCACGAATTGGAAGTGCAAGGCATTGCCGATGGCGATGTCGCAGCAGGGGTGAAGGGATTTGATCCCGTGGCCAATAACCAATTGGATGCGATTGAAATCGAACGGGCCGAAAAAGACCCGATGTATAACCTAAAGCTGAAATATAACCCATCCGCCGTGGGCGAGGAAAAGCGGCGCGGGCCGCGCTACACGCCGCTGTCCAAACGCCAAGATCGCCCTGCGTCGATTTTGTGGCTGGTAAAGTTTCACCCCGAATTGTCGGATGGGGCCATTGGCAAGCTGGTCGGCACGACCAAGCCGACCATTCAGGCCATCCGCTCGCGCAGCCATTGGAACATCAACAATATCACGCCCATTGACCCCGTGGCGCTGGGCCTGTGCCGCCAATCCGAACTGGACGCCGCCGTGCAAGCCGCAGCGCGCAAAAAGGCCTCGGAAGGCGTTGTGATGAGCGATGATGAGCGGCGCAAACTGGTATCCACCGAAGTGTCGCTGGCGCTGGGGACAGATGCGAAAATTGGCAATGGGCTGGATGCTTTTGCACCCGATGCCATTGATCCGCGCGATCAATCCGCATCAGATTTCAAAGATGCGGAAAGCTTCTTTAACCTGCCCGCAGGTGATGAGGACGACGACGAAGACGAGGATGGCGGCCGCAAAAAGCGGCGCTGATTGCCCATGCGACATGCCAAAAGGCCCCAGAACCATCTCTGGGGCCTTTTGCATTTGGGCTGTGATACATTGGTGTTTTTGTAAATCTGGCATTGCCATCTTGGGTATGGCTGCCCCAGCGGCGTTGCATTTACCTGCGGCGGGCGCGATGGACAGGGCCATATGAACAGATGCAGGTCTTGGCGCCGCCAAAGGTCTGGTGGCGTGCTGGGCGGCTTATCGGGCGGCTTGCGGTGCAAGGTCTCTGCGCGATTGTTTACCCCACAACCTGCGCTATGGCGCGGGCCAGAATTGGCACGCTGGCGGCGTTCAGCCCTGCGATGTTGATGCGGCTATCACCCACCATATAGATGCCAAAGTCTTGGCGCAGGCGCAGCACCTCGGCCTCGGACAGGCCAAGGCGGCTGAACATGCCGCGATGGCGCGCCACAAAATCAAAGCGGTCAGAATTGGTCGCACTGCGCAGGGCATCCGCCAGCCCTTGGCGCAGGGACAGCATGTTTTGGCGCAGCTCTTCCAATTCGCGCATCCAATCGACGCGCAGGCTGGCATCGCCCAAAATCATCGTGACCAGTCGCGCGCCGTGGTCGGGCGGAAAGCTGTAGTTTTGGCGGTTTAGAAAGTTCAGATTGCCTTGCATCACATCTGTGCGGGCAGGCTGCGTGAGGGCAATCAGCACCCCCGTGCGTTCGCGGTAAATGCCGAAATTCTTGCTGCATGATGCGGCAATCAGCACTTCGGGAAATGCGCCCGCAATCAGGCGGGTAGCGGCGGCATCGGCGGTAAGCCCATCGCCAAAGCCCTGATAGGCAAGGTCAACAAAGGGCACTGCCCCGCGCTGGGCCAGCAGGGCGGCAAGCTGTTCCCATTGCGAGCCCGTCAGGTTTGCACCTGTGGGGTTGTGGCAGCAGCCATGCAGCAACACGACATCACCCGCCGCCACGCGGCCCAAATCGGCCAGCAGCCCGTCAAAATCGACCCCGCCTGTGGCGGTATCGAAATAACGGTATTCGGCCATTTGCATGCCTAGATACTTGATAATCGACGGATGGTTCGGCCAAGTGGGGTGAGACAGCCAGACTTTGGCCGCAGGGTTTGCCATGCGGATAAGTTCCAAGGCTTGGCGAATGGCCCCCGTGCCGCCGGGTGTGGCGATGGCGGCCGCGCGGCTGGCAAAGCCCGCGCCCAAGATCAGATCGACCATCGCCGCGCCAAAGGCAGGATCGCCTGCAAGGGTGGTGTAGGTCTTGGTCGTCTCGGCTTCCCACAGCTGCCGCTCGGCGGCTTTGACGGCGCGCATCACAGGGGTCAGGCCAGAGGCATCTTTATACACGCCCACGCCCAGATCTATCTTGTCGGGCCTTGGATCGTCACGATACAGCGCAATCAGTTGCAGGATTTTGTCCTGCGCGATGGGGGTTAGCTGTTCAAACATGAATTACCCTTTGGCCACGTCCAAATCGTCATACATGCCCCATTCGGCCCAAGAGCCATCGTAAAGGGCATGGTCGCGGTGGCCGATACGTTCAAGCGCCAGCGACAAGATCGCCGCCGACACGCCAGACCCGCAGGATGTGATTGCGGGTTTGGTCAGATCTACCCCCGCTTCGGCAAAGGCCGCGCGCAAACTGGTTGCGTCTTTCATCGTGCCGTCTGCGTTCAGCACCATGGCATAGGGCAGGTTTTTGGCCCCAGGAATATGGCCCAGGCGCAAACCCGGGCGCGGTTCAGGGGCCTCGCCGCGAAAACGGGCGGCAGGGCGGGCATCGATAATCTCGGCATGGCCCAATTTGGCGGCATGGGCCACTTGGGTGACATCTTTGACCAGATGATTTTGCCGCGAGACTGTCATGTGGCGGTCACGCAGGATGGGGGGCATATCCTCGGTCGGGCGGCCTTCGGCAAGCCATTTGGGCAGGCCGCCATCGAGCACGGCAACATCGGTTTTGCCCATCAGGCGGAATGTCCACCACACGCGCGGGGCGGAAAAGATGCCCATCCCGTCATAGATCACCACTTGGTGACCATCCCCCACCCCCATCGCGCGCATTTTCGAAATAAACTTTTCGGGCGGCGGGGCCATATGGGGCAGGGGCGAACGGCTGTCGGATATCTCGTCAATATCAAAAAACCGCGCCCCTGCGATATGGGCGGCGGCATATTCGGCGCGCGCATCGCGCTGCATGGCGGGCAAATACCAGCTTGCGTCCAGAATCCGCAGATCGGGGTCGTTCAGATGCGCGGCAAGCCAAGCTGTCGAGACCAGCGTTTTGGGGTCATCGCGGAGATCGTCTTTGGGGGTGGTCATGGCGCGCTCCTTTGCATGGATAGCACCTAGTCAAACTTGCAGCCTCGATCAAGCCTGCGTTACAACATGCCCTTCACGCCCTGCTTCATAATGCGCGATTTCTGGCGATCCCAGTCGCGTTTGGCAGAAGTCTCGCGCTTGTCGGCGGCCTTTTTGCCCTTGGCCACGGCCAGCTTGACCTTCACGATGCCTTTGTCGTTGAAATACCACTTCATCGGCACGATGGTCATGCCTTCGCGGCCCACAGCGCTGTGCAGGCGCGAGAGTTCTTTTTTCGACACCAGCAATTTGCGCCGCCTGCGTTCTTCGTGCGGGAACAGATTGGCCTGAAGATAGGGCGCGATATAGCCGTTGATCAGCCATAACTCGCCGCCCTCGACGCTGGCATAGCTTTCGGCAATGTTGCTGCCGCCCTTGCGCAAGGATTTCACCTCGGATCCGTGCAGCATGATGCCTGCCTCAAGATCATATTCGATGGCAAAATCAAACCGCGCGCGGCGGTTTTCGGCAATCAGCTTGGAATTAGGGTCAGATCTTTCGGCCATGATAGGGTGCAGATAAGCTGTGCAGGGGGGCTTGTCCAGACGGGGTCAGCGCCGCATCAGCAGCACGCCGCAGCCCACAATCAGGCCCGCGCCGCACAGGGTCAGGGTGTCGGGCATCTCGGCAAAGAACAGCGTGCCAAGAATCAGCGCGAAGATCAGCCGAGAATAGCGGAACGGCGTGACCACGGCCACATCGCCCGAGCGCATGGCATTGGTCAGCGCGCCATAGCCAAGGGTGGCGAAAATGGCCGCGCCAAGAAGGGCGGGCAGGGCATGGGCCGCAGGCAGGGCCATGGCGCTGTGCTGGGCTGCCGATACGATCAGCCCCGCCAAGGTCAGCATCAAAAACCCCGCGCTGCCCAGTTGCGCGTTCGACAGGTTTGGCCGCGCCGCCCTTGTGGCCAAATCACGGCCCGCAAAGCCAATCATGCCCGCCACAGCCAGCAGCGACAGGGGGGTGAAATCAGATGCCGCAGGGCGGATGATCAGCATCACACCCGCAAGGCCCAGCACAATCAGCGCCCAGCGCTTTGCCCCCACCTTTTCGCCAAATATCAGCGCCGCGCCGCCCACCACCAGCAGGGGCGTGGCCTGCAATATGGCAGAGGCGCTGGTCAGCGGGGTCAGCGTGATGGCCAGCGCATAAAAGACACGGCCAAAAATCTCGAATCCAGAACGCAGCACCATCACGCGGGTGATCAGCGCAGGCGGCAGGGGCGATTGGCCCGCGCGCAGCGATTGCAGCGAAAACGCCGCCATGCCGAACAGGCCGATGAACAGCATGATCTGCCCCACGGCCATGCCAGACGCCGCCTGTTTGATCAGCGCATCTTCCAGCGCAAAGGCGGCCATAGAGGCCACCATAAAGGCGCTGCCCCGCAGATTGGGCGACAAGGGGACGGGCTGTGGTTTAATTTGCAGGGGCCTTCAAGGTCAGCAAAGTGGCGGCGTCCTGCCCTGCTTGCGCCTTTTGCTTTAGGGTGATTCCCCATGAACCAAGCCCGTCATGCACCCATGCGTGCTGCACCGCCTCTGCCTGATCGGGCGGATCGCGGCGCACCAATTCGGGCGCCCATTGCGGCATTTTCTGCGCGACGATCTGGGCCAGTTCGGCCTGCTCGGAGGCGGTCAAATGCTGTAGATTATCGGTCAGCACACAGGTTTTGGGCGGCACTTGGCTGATAAACAGCGACAGGCGTGCTGGCGTATCGACCCAAGCAGGCACGCCTGCGATCACGCTGCGCTCTAACTGGCTGCGCGGATCATGCGGCATATTGTGCAGCGCGCCGATGCAGAATTCTTCAAACAAAAGGGCCATGGTTTTGGCGCGGTCAATTGGCGCGCTCTCTGGCGAGGCTGCGGCGAATTTATGGCCAAGGTTCGGCTCCCATTTGCCGATGGCATTCAAAAGGCCAATGCCGCCCAGCATGGCCAAAACCACAGCCTTCGTGCGCCCGCTTACCCTCATATCAAGCCAGCATATTCCATGGCCGCTTTGATCCGCGCGCGGGTCGAATCTGTCAGGCCCACCAAGGGCAGGCGCACCTCTGGGCTGCACAGGCCCAGCAGCGACAGGCCATATTTGGCCCCCGCAAGACCCGGTTCGATGAAGATGGCTTCGTGCAGGGGCATCAGGCGGTCTTGATATTCCAAGGCTTTGGCGTAATCGCCTGCCAGTGTCGCTGCCTGAAAGTCGGCGCATAGGCGCGGCGCGACATTGGCAGTGACGGAAATGCAGCCCACCCCGCCATGGGCGTTAAAGCCCAGCGCTGTTGCATCTTCGCCCGACAATTGGATAAAATCTTTGCCACAAGAGGCGCGCTGCTGTGACACACGCTCGATCTTGCCCGTGGCATCTTTCACACCAATGATGCGCGGCAATTTGGCAAGCTGGCCCATCGTGTCGGGGGTCATATCCACCACAGAACGGCCTGGGATATTGTAAATGATAATCGGCAAAGTGCAGCAATCGTGCAGCGCGGTGTAATGGGCGATCATGCCCGCCTGCGTCGGCTTGTTATAATAGGGCGTGACCACCAGCGCCGCATCCGCGCCCACCTTTTCGGCATGGCGGATCAGGTCAATCCCTTCGGCAGTGTTGTTCGACCCAGCGCCCGCAATCACAGGCACGCGCCCTGCAGCCACCTCGACCACCACTTCGATCACTTTGCGGTGTTCTTCATGGCTTAAGGTTGGGCTTTCGCCCGTTGTGCCCACAGGAACAAGGCCGCTGGAGCCTTCGGCAATATGCCATTCGACCAATTTCTTCAGCGTCACCAGATCCAATGCGCCGTCCTTGAACGGCGTGACGAGGGCGGGAATAGACCCCTTGATCATGGTGCGCGTCTCCTGTTCTTGGCGGCTTATGATTCCGCCCCAATGGTTTCGGCGTTGTTCTAACGGGGCCAAGCGCATTTGCCAAGCGCGGGCAGGAAATTGCCAAAATGCCGCGCGGGCCTTGAACGCTGGGCGGGCTTGCGGCAGATTGGCGTGTATGAGCAGAAAAACATTCATCGCAAAAGCGATTTCAATCTTCCTGATCGGCGCGTCATGGGCCGCTGCCCCCGCCGCCCGCGCGGATGAGGCAGGGGCATTGCGCACGGCCCTTTCGGCCAGCGCTGCGGGCGATTGGCAAGGCGCGCTGAGCGCGGCGCAGGGCGCAGGGGCCATTGGCGGCGATATCATCTTGTGGCACTGGCTGCGCGCGGGCGAGGGCAAGCTTGGCGATTACGAGGCCTTTCTGGCCCGCCGCCCCGATTGGCCCGGCCTGCCGCTGCTGAAAGAAAAGGGCGAAAATGCTGCGGCCCGCAGCGACGATGCAAACCGCGTTCTGGCCTATTTCGGCGCGGATAAACCGCGATCGGGCGTGGGGTCATTGGCGCTTGCGCGCGCGCTGGCCGCCCTTGGCCGCCAAGACGAGGCGCGCGCCGAGGCGCTGCGCGGTTGGCGCGAGCTCAAGTTTGATGCCGAAAGCGAGGCCGCGATGCTGGCCTTTGCGGGCGCAGTGGTAGATGCTGAAAACGCCGCGCGGATGGACCGTATCTTGTGGGATGGCACGCGCAAGGACGAATTGCAGCGCCTTTTGCCCCGCTTGGGTGCCGCTGATGCAGCCTTGGCCCGCGCCCGCGCGGCCTTGCAGGCCGATAGCGCGGATGCGCCAGCCTTGGTCAAAGCTGTCCCAGAGCCCTTGGCGCAAGATGCAGGGCTTGCCTTTGACAGATATGATTATCGCATGCGCGCCAGCCGCTATGACGATGCGGCCGAGATGATCCTTTCCCGTTCGGCCAGTGCAGACAGTCTGGGCGATCCGCAAAAATGGGGCAAAAGGCGCGCCGATTTGGCGCGAATCTTAATGCGGCAAGGGCAATATCAAACCGCTTACCGCGTGGCGGCCAGCCATCATCTGACGGGCGGCGATGAATTTGTCGATTTGTCCTTTCTGGCGGGGTTCATCGCCCTGCGCAAACTGAACGATCCTGCCGCCGCCTTGCCGCATTTTGCGGCGATGGAAGGCGCGGTTGTCACCCCGATCAGCCAAGCGCGCGCGCAATATTGGATGGCCCGCAGCTATGAGGCGGCAGGCGATGGGGCGGGCGCGCGCGCGCGCTATGAACGCGCCGCCCAACATCAAACCGCCTTTTACGGCCTGCTGGCCGCTGAACGTCTGGGCGCATCGCTTGACCCTGCCTTGGTCGATGTGGGGCAGGCGCAGCCCACATGGAAATCTGCGCCTTGGGCCAATTCTTCGGTGCTGGCTGCCGCGCGCTTGCTGCTAGAGGCGGGCGATCTTACGCTGGCCAAACGCTTTTTGGTGCATCTTTCCGAAGGTATGGACGCAGCCAACCTTAGCGCGCTGGCCGATTTGGCCCTGCGGCTAGAACAGCCGCATTTGGCGCTGATCATTGCCAAACAGGCGGCAGAACGCGGCGTGATTTTGCCGCGCGCCTATTATCCGCTGCCCGATTTTGTGCCCGATAACCTGCCCGTCTCGCGCGCATTGGCCTTGGCCATCACGCGGCGGGAATCTGAATTTGACCCTGCCGCGCAATCTGCCGTGGGCGCGCGCGGCTTGATGCAGGTGATGCCCGAAACCGCCGCCGAAGTGGCGCGAAAACTGGGCGAGACGTCCTCTGCCAGCCGCCTGATCACCGACCCTGCCTTCAACCTGCGTATGGGCAGCGCCTATCTGGCCGATTTGGTGGATAAATTTGGCCCTGCCATTGCGCTGGTGGCCGCTGGCTATAATGCAGGCCCCTCGCGCCCCGCCCGTTGGATCGAGGAATATGGCGACCCGCGCGGCGGTGTGGATGTGATCGATTGGATCGAAACCATCCCCTTCACAGAAACCCGCACCTATGTGATGCGCGTGGCCGAAAGTACGCTGATCTATCGCGCGCGCCTCAAGGGGCAGGCAGGCCCAGTCAATATCACGGCCGAATTGACGGGGCGATAACCCCCGCCCAACTGCTTCTCTTTTTCCCAAATATCCCGGGGCAGCGGCGCAGCCGCGCGGGGCAGCGCCCCGTCTTGGCCGATGCGCTAGGGCATGACTTCGAATTTATCGACATCGACCATGCCATGATCGGTGATCTTCAAATGCGGAATTACAGGCAGGCACAAAAAGGCCAGTTGCAAGAACGGCTCTTCCAGCACCACGCCCAGTGATTTGGCCGCAGCGCGCAGGGCGGTTAATTCGCGGTGCACCTCCTCAAAGGATTTCAGGCTCATCAACCCTGCCACGGGCAAGGCCAGTTCGGCCAAAATCACCCCGCCGCGCACCACCACAAAACCGCCCTCAATCTCGCTAAGGCGGTTCGCAGCCAGCGCCATATCGGCATAATCGGACCCGACCACGGCGATATTGTGATGATCGTGGCACACAGTGCTGGCAATGGCCCCTGCCTGCATGCCAAACCCCTGCACAAATCCCGTGGCGATATTGCCGTTCTTGCCATAGCGTTCGATCACGGCGATTTTCATCAAATCGCGCGCAGGATCGGGGCGTTTGTCGCCATCTTGCGGGGCGATGTCAAAGGTCAGATGCTGGGTGATGATCTTACCTTCGATAATGCCAATCACAGGCGTGTCCACGCGATTGCCACCCGTGCGAAAGTGCTGGGCGCTCACGCGCGGCGCTATGACAGAATGGCGCGCGACGGGGGGGATAATGTCGCGCGCAGCAAAGGCCGCATCGGTGATCTGCACCCCGCCTGCAAACACCTGTGACACGCGGCAGTCTTCCAAACTATCCAGCACGGCGATATCGGCGCGCAGGCCCGGTGCGATCAACCCGCGGTCTTTCAAACCAAATGCCTCGGCCGCAGACAGGCTGGCCGCGCGATACACCGCCAAGGGCGGCGCGCCAAGCGCGATGGCGGTGCGGATCAGATAATCCAAATGCCCATGTTCGGCGATATCAAGCGGGTTTCGATCATCGGTGCAAAAGGCGATATAGGGCGAATGGCGCTCTGTAATCAGCCCCGCCAGCGCGCGCAAATCTTTGGACACCGACCCTTCGCGGATCAGCACCCGCATCCCTTTGCGCAGTTTTTCCAGTGCCTCGTCATAAGAGGTCGCCTCATGTTCGGTGCGGATACCTGCGGCGATATAGCCGTTCAGATCATTGCCGCGCAAAAGGGGCGCATGCCCATCGATATGGCGGCCCGCAAAGGCGTTCAGTTTCGCCATACAGCCCGCATCTTTGAACAAAACACCCGGATAATTCATAAACTCGGCCAGACCAATGACGCGCGGGTGGTTCATCAACGGGGCGATATGCTGCGCCTCCAGCCGCGCGCCTGTGGTTTCCATATGGGTGGACGGCACGCAGGAGGAAAGCTGCACGCGAATATCCATCAGCGTGCGCGCCGAGGCATTCAGGAAATATTCGATCCCTTCCAACCCGCAGACATTGGCAATTTCGTGCGGGTCGCAAATGGCGGTGGTCACGCCATGCGGGGAGACGCAGCGGTCAAATTCGAACGGGGTCACCAGCGAGGATTCGATATGCAAATGCGTGTCGATAAACCCAGGCACAAGGATTTTGCCGGACACGTCAATTTCCACCTGCCCTGAATAGCTGCCAAAAACCCCCACAATCCGATCGCCGCAGATGGCAACATCAGATGCCATCACATCGCCCGTGATCAGATCAAACACAGCCCCGCCCTTTAGAACGATATCAGCGGGGGTGATGCCGCGACCTTGGTCGATGCGGCTTTCAATGCTGGTTTTAAGATGGCTCATGCGCGTCTCCCTAGCTTTTGGCCATGATAGCGGGTTGCGGGCAAAGGGGAATGGGGACAGAAGGGGGACGAGGTGCAAAATGCTGCAAAATCCCCTAAAGGGCATTGCCCTGAAACTTGGATCGGTCGTGGTGTTCATCACCATGGCCTCGCTGATCAAGGCGGCGGGGGTGCCCGCGGGGCAAGCGGTGTTCTTTCGCAGTTTCTTTGCCATACCTGTTATCGTGGCATGGCTGGCCCTGCGCGGCGAGTTGGCCACGGGCTTTGCCGTGATCAACCCTTGGGGCCATGTGCTGCGCGGGGTGATGGGCAGCACGGCGATGGGGCTGGGCTTTGCGGGGCTGTTGTATTTGCCCCTGCCCGATGCCACGGCGCTGGGCTATGCTGCGCCGCTGTTGACGGTGGTCTTTGCCGCAGCAATTTTGGGCGAAAAAGTGCGCCTGTTTCGCTATTCGATGGTGGCTCTGGGCATGACGGGGGTGGTGATTGTGCTGTGGCCCAATCTGGGCCATGCCGCCAGCGATGGCGCGGCGCTGGGGGCGATATTGGTGCTGGTGGGTGCGGTGTTTTCGGCACTGGCGCAGATCACCATTCGGCGCTTGGTGCAGGTGGAAAAGACACCCGCGATTGTTTTTTACTTTTCGATCACCTCTACCGTTCTGGGGCTGGCCAGCCTGCCCTTTGGCTGGGTCATGCCATCAGCGTGGCATGGGGTGATGCTGGTGGGCGCGGGGCTGTTGGGCGGGCTGGGGCAGATCTTGCTGACCTCTAGCTATCGCTGGGCGGATGCCTCGGTCGTTGCGCCGTTTGAATATGCCTCGATCCTATTCGCGCTGGGCATTGGCTATGTGGTCTTTGCCGAAGTGCCCAGCGGCGCGATGCTGTCGGGCGCGGCGCTGGTGGTGCTGGCGGGGGTGCTGATTATCTGGCGCGAAAGACGCCTTGGGCTAAAAGAGAGCGTTGCCTAACCCCCTTGGCGCGCGCAGATTTGGCGGCCGATCCCCCCTATATGCACTTTGGCACAAGTGATCCTGCACAAAGGTATAATTCTGGCCCCTTTCATCTAAAGCCATGATTGATTTTATGATTCTTTAACATTTGCGCGGCTAGGCTTTTGCCAATCAACATGCAAAAGGTGTGCAGTCGCATGAAAAATATTCCCATAACAGCCAAAATTGGCTTGGCGATGGCGATTCTCGTGCTGGCCAATGTGTTTGCCATGCTGAGCCTGTCAAATGGAATCAGTAAAGTGAACGATCAATCGGTAATGATAGCTGACAATTGGCTGACATCGGTGCGAATATTGGGCGAATTGAACACACAAACCAGCGATTTTCGCATTGCGCAGTTGCAACATGTGGGAACCACGGACAGCGCCGTGATGGAGGTTGCCGAAAAGGCGATGACAGATTTGGACGCCGCGATTGAGGCCAACCAAAAATCTTATGCAACATTGATTGTTACAAAGGAAGAAAAGCAGCTTTGGGACAGTTTTGTGACGCAATGGCAATCCTATCAAGACCAGCATCAAGAGTTTTTGACCTTGTCGCGTTCAAACCAGAATGATGCCGCCGCTGGCCTGTTGTATGGCAAAATGTTGACCGCCTTTAACGATGCCAGCGGGGCCTTATTGGCAGGGATCAAAATGAATAACCAAGGCGCCGAAAACGCCAAGGCTGAGGCTGAGGAAATATTCAAAGATCAGGTGATATTTGGCCGCATTATGCTGGCGGGATCTGTTCTATTTGCTGTGATTATCATCTATGCGCTGAACAAAGCGATCTCTGGCCCCGTTCGGGCGGTTAAAACCTATGTGGCCGCCCTAGAGGCAGAGAATTACGCCTATGAGGTGCCTTTGGCGGGCCAAAATGATGAGTTTGGCCAGATTGCAAAATCTATCCAATCTTTCCACCAAAGTTTGGAAGCCAAGAAAAACGCCGAAAACCAAAAACAGCTTGCCGAAATGCAGGAAAAACTAGACCAGCAGCAGCGCATTGTCGATTTGGTGCATCAATTTGACATTGCAGCATCCAGCGCGGTCAGTTCTGTGGCCTCGGCGGCAACGGAATTGTCGCAGGCGGCCACCGCGATTACGGAAGTGGCCAATTCGACCAATGACGCGGCCAAGGGCGCGGTGGTGGCCTCGATACAGACGGCGGGCAATGTGCAGGCCGTCGCGGCGGCGGTCGAGCAGATGTCGGCGGCGGCCAGTGAAATTTCGCGCCAAGTGGCGAAATCTGCCGATATCGCCCGTGAAGCCACAGCCGAAGCAGGTGTTGCGCGCGACTCCTCTGGCAAAATGCTAGAGGCCACGCAATCTATTGGGCAGGTCGCCTCGTTGATTGATGGAATCGCCAATCAAATCAATCTGCTGGCGCTAAATGCCACGATCGAAGCGGTGCGCGCGGGCGAGCCAGGCAAGGGATTTTCCGTGGTCGCCAATGAGATCAAGAATTTGGCCGCGCAAACCACCGAAGCCACAGAAAAGATCACAGACCAGTTGGTGCGGGTGCAGGGATTGGCCGAAGAATCAGCCGAAGCCTTGGCGCGGCTGGGCGAGTCCGTGGAAGAGGTGGATCGCGTTTCGGCCAGTATCTCGGCGGCGGTGCGCCAGCAGGCCTCGGCCACGATGAATATTGCAGGCAATATGAGCACGGCCGCCTCGGGGGTCGAGCAGATCAACGTCAACATCACCAATATCCAAGGGTCAACGCAAAGCACCTCTTCGGCCACGCAGCAAATCTTGTCGGCGTCGATGGTTTTGTCGCAGCAGGCCGAAGGATTGGACAGCGATGTGCGCGCCTTTTTGGATGCGATCAAGGCCGCCTAACGAAGCACCACATCCGCCGCGCCACTGCCTGCCACCACGCGGCGGATATTGGGCAGATCGTTCCCCTCTATCCACGCCTGCGCCTGTGCCGTAGTCTTGCCATAGCCCGCCCAGCGATCCATCAGCCGCGCAACCAGCTCTGCCTGCGGCACATCAATCCAGATGGTCAGATCATATAGCGGCAGGGCATTTGGCCAAGGGGCCTCGTTCAGCAGCAGATAGTTGCCTTCGACAATCAGGATTTTGTCCTGCGGCCCCACAATATCTGCACCAGCGCGAGAAATCTCTAGGCTGCGGTCAAACAGGGGGATGGCGACCTCTTCCTCGGCCTTTAGGCGGCGCAGCAGGTGGAAAAAGCCCTGCGCGTCAAAGGTATCGGGCGCGCCTTTACGATCGCGCGCGCCGCGCGCATGCAGAACGGCGTCATCATAGTGAAAGCCATCCATCGGCACGACTTTGGCCCCCGTGCCAATCTGGGCGGCCAATTGGGCCGCAAGGGTGGATTTCCCTGCGGCGGGAGGGCCAGCAAGGGCGGCAATAAACCGCCCCTGCGTGGCTGCCGCGCGGGCCTTGATCAGATCGGCCAGCGCGGCGGGGGTCATGCTTGCTCTGCCACGCCTTCGGGAACCTTGGCCCCCGTCATAAAGGCCACAGCATCGGACATGGAATATTGTTTGGGATCAATCACGCACAGCCGCTTGCCAAGGCGGTGGATGTGAATGCGATCGGCCACCTCGAACACATGGGGCATGTTATGCGAGATCAGAATAATCGGAATGCCTCGGGCGCGCACATCGCGGATCAGTTCCAGCACGCGGCGCGATTCCTTGACCCCCAGCGCAGCGGTGGGTTCGTCCAAAATCACCACCTTGCTGCCAAAGGCCGCCGCGCGGGCCACGGCCACGCCCTGACGCTGCCCACCTGACAGGGATTCGACCGCTTGGTTGATGTTCTGAATCGTCATCAGCCCCAATTCGGACAGCTTATCGCGGGCGAACTGCTCCATCCTTGGGCGATCCATTTGGCGAAACACGCGGCCCATGATGCCAGGCTTGCGCCATTCGCGGCCCAAAAACATGTTGTCAGCAATCGACAAGGCAGGCGACATGGCAAGGTTTTGATACACAGTTTCAATGCCCAAAGCGCGGGCATCTTCGGGGCTGCGGAAATGCACGGGCTGCCCGTCCAATTCGATCACGCCATGATCGGGCACAACTGCGCCCGACAGCGCCTTGATCAAGGTGGATTTGCCCGCGCCGTTATCGCCAATCACGGCGACAATCTCGCCCGGATACAGATCAAAATCCGCACCATTCATGGCCACAACTGTGCCATACCGCTTCATCAAATTTGTGGCCCGCAAAATAGGGGTGCCAGTGGTGGAAACGGTCATTGTGTTGCCCTCCGCAGCCATTGATCCAGCGCGACGGCGATGATCACAAGACAGCCCGCCGCGAATTTTTGCCAATAGTCATCCACGCCCGCCAGCGACAGGCCCGTGATGAACACCCCCACAATCATGGCCCCCAAAACACTGCCCACGATGCTGCCACGCCCGCCAAACAGCGAGGTGCCGCCAATCACCACAGCGGTGATCGAGGCAAGGTTCACATCCGAAAACGCGATCGGCGAAATAGACCCAACGCGGCCAATGGCGACCCATGCCGCAAGCCCGCAGATCACCCCCGCCACAACATAGACCGATGTCAGCACGCGGTTCACCTGAATACCCGACAACATGGCCGCATCAGGATCATCGCCAATGGCATGCACATGCCGCCCCCATGCGGTGTGGTTCAGCACATACCACAGCACCGCCGCCAGAATAATCAGCGCGATCCCGCCGTAACTGATCGATGCGCCGCCAAAGTTAAACCCTTGGCCAAACCACAAAAGGAAGGGGGCCTGCGCCTCGATATCGACATTGCGGATGGATTCTGATTGCGAATACCACAGCTTGATCGATTCAAAAATCGACAGCGTGCCCAGCGTCACAATAAAGGGCGGCAGGCGCATTTTGGTGACCAGAAGGCCATTGATCAGCCCCATCACGCCGCCTGCAAAAATACCGATGATAATGGCAATGCCCACAGGCACGCCAAGGCCCACTGCCAGATTGCCCATAATCAGCGACGACAGCACCAAAATCGCGCCCACAGACAGATCAATACCAGCGGTCAGAATAATCAAGGTTTGCGCCATGGCGACAAAACCCGTGACAGTGACCTGCTTTAGAATGGTCGACAACGCGCCAAGCCCCAAAAAGCGCGGGGCCACGATAGAAAAGGCGATGATCGACAACAAAAGCACAAGGGCGGGAATCGTGGTGGGATAGTCGCGCAGAAAACCGCGCAGACGGGGGATGAACCCATTGTCATCTTTTTCAAAGCTGGCCACGGCAGCATCGGCACGCGCCAAGGTGGCTTCGTAATCTGATATGGTTTTGGTTGGTGCGTCATCCGCGCTCATCGGCGTATCCCCCCGCATTCGTAAAATTGTGCATTTCAGTTATGAAGAAGGGCGACATTAAAGCCGCCCTTCCCATAATCAAGACAAAGTTATGCGAGGCTTAGCCCCAGCACAGCTCGGTGCCTTTGGTGGTGTCGATCGAAGGCACGCCATCCACTGGCTTGTCGGTGACCAAGTTCACACCCGTGTTGAAGAAGGACAGACCTTCGGTAACCGTTGGCTTGGTGCCATCCTTGGCGAAAGCCACGATGGCTTCGATGCCTTTGGATGCCATCAGCAGAGGGTACTGCTGCGAGGTTGCGCCGATCACGCCCGACTTGACCGAAGCCACGCCAGGGCAGCCGCCGTCAACCGACACGATCAATGCTTGGCCTTCTTTGCCAGCGTTTTTCAGCGCCTGATAGGCACCTTCAGCAGCAGGCTCGTTGATGGTGTAAACCACGTTGATGTCTGGGTCTTTGGCCAGCAGGGTTTCCATCGCGCGCAGACCGCCTTCTGGGTTTGCATCCGACGATTCATGGCCGATGACGCGTGGGTCATCTTCCGAATCCATCACAGTCAGATCAGGAACGGTGATGCCAAAGCCCGTCAAGAAGCCCGTGTTGCGCTGTACGTCAACCGAGATGTTGTCTTTGTTGATGTTCAGCATCGCGATCTTTGCAGTCGCTGCGCCTTCACCCATGGTTGCAGCCGCCCATTTGCCGATCAGAACGCCAGCTTCAAAGTTGTCGGTTGCAAAGGTGATGTCCTGTGCTTCGGCATCAGCCAAGGGGGTGTCCAAAGCGATAACCAAAATGCCAGCAGCGCGCGCATCCTTCAGGGCTGGCCCAACCGAATCGTTCGATGGGGTGATCAGGATGCCCTTAGCGCCAGCAGCCACGCAGTTTTCAATGGCGGTGATCTGTGGTGCAGCGTCGCCATCTTTTTCGCCAGCATAAGCTTGGAAATCAAGGCCAGCAGCTTTTGCAGCAGCCTCGGCGCCTTCTTTCATTTTCACGAAGAAGGGGTTGGTGTTGTTTTTGGTGATCAAGCACGCCAGATCAGCAGCCGAAGCCGAGCCTGCCATCACAGCCAAAGCCGCTGCGCTGGACAGGGCGAGGGTCTTAAGTTTCATTCGGTGGTCCTCCCAAGGATCAGGGCAAAGCGCCCCATTTGAATGCTACGCGCCCAAACAACATGTTGGGCGGTGTGTGCAGACAATCCGATTCGCTGGCTTTCGTCAAGATAAATAAATCAGATTGATTTAGTATTGACAGATGCCTATTCCCTGCGCAGGCTGCATGGCGATTGTGCACAGTGAAAGCAGGGAAAATGTTGATCGGACTTTCGCCCCTTTTGGGCCCAGATTTGCTGCATACCTTGCGGGCAATGGGGCATGGCGATGAAATTGCGCTGGTGGATGGCAACTATCCCGCCGCCGAACATGCGCGCCGCCTGATACGGGCGGATGGCATTATGCTGCTGCCGATGCTGCGCGCCGTGCTATCGGTGCTGCCCGTCGAGGCGGCAGGGCGGGCATCGCTGATGAATGATCCTGCACAAAAAGGCGCAATCCATGCCGAAATTGACGCGCTGTGCGCGGGCTGCGGGCAAAGCTTTACCCTGACCCCGCTGGCGGGCGAGGCGCTATATCCGCGTGTGAAGGCCGCCTATGCTATTGTGGCCACATCGGAAACTGCGCTTTATGCCAATGTGATCTTGCGCAAGGCCGCGCTGACAGCCCCCGCTTAGGTAAAAATGCAAACGATGGACGCAGACCTACCCCAAGATAAGCAGGCCGCCGAAGATCTTGGGCTGCGCGGGTCGAACCAATCGGGCATGCGCGACCATAACGAACGGCTTGTGCTGTCTTTGGTGCGCGCGCAGGGCGGGCTGTCAAAATCGGATATTGCGCGCATCACGGGCCTGTCGGCGCAGACCGTGTCGGTGATTATGCGCGGCTTGGAACAGGACGGGCTTTTGGAACGGGGCGAACCTATTCGTGGGCGAATCGGTCAGCCTTCCGTGCCGATGTATTTGGCCGCAGATGGGGCCTATTTTCTGGGGTTGAAAATTGGCCGCCGCTCGGTCGATTTGGCGCTGGTGGATTTTGCAGGCCAAGTGCGCGCCGCGCGCCGCCAAGTATACCGCTATCCCACCCCTGACGGGGTGGTGGATTTTGTGCGCGCCGCCATGCCCGCACTGGCGCGCACCCTGCCTGCTGGCCATGGCGCGCGTATTTCGGGCCTTGGGGTGGCGATGCCGTTTCAACTGTGGTCTTGGGTGCAGCTGATCGGCGCGCCGCAGGCCGAACTGGACGCATGGCGCACCCGCGATATTCAGGCCGAATTGGCCGCCGCCACGGGCATTCCCGTCTATGTGCAAAACGATGCAACCTCGGCCTGTGGGGCCGAACTGGTCTTTGGCACAGGGGATCGCCCGCGTGATTTTCTGTATTTCTACTTTGGCTATTTCATCGGCGGTGGGCTGGTGCTGAACGGGCAATTGATGCTGGGCCGCACGGGAAATGCGGCGGGGGTTGGCCCCTTGCCCGTGCCCAGCGCGGCAGGCGACATGCGCCGCCTGATTGCCACGGCCTCTATGTCGAAATTGGCCGAGGCGATGGAGGCCGCAGGCGAAGACAGCACCCATTTGTGGGAACAGCATCAGCACTGGAACGTCTCGCCCGCGATTTTGTCGGCATGGCTGGACGAGGCCGCCGAAGGGCTGGCATGGGCCGCGCTGACCGCCGCCACGCTCTTGGAAATCGAGGCGGTGCTGATCGATGGCTGGATGCCCGTCCATGTGCGCGCCGAATTGACGCGCCGCACGCAGATTGCTTTGGCGGCGCTTGACCTTTCAGGCATCACCCCGCCCGCCATCCGCGAAGGCACTGTGGGCGCCGAGGCACGATCTTTGGGCGCAGCCGCCATCCCGCTTTCGCAGCGCTACCTGATCGATCAGAACGCAGCCGCCCGCGCCTAACTGCGCGCGCCATCGTGCATTCACGCTTGCCCTTGCCCTTGGGCCGCAGTAAAAAATGCCCAGCCGCAAAGGGATAAAACATGAGCAAAGCCGCCAAAAAATCCGCCCCTGCACCTTCAAACGCCGCCTCGCAAGATGTGGCGATGGTCACCACATGGAAAGTGGCCTGCGATGGCGGCGAAGGCCCCTTGGGCCACCCGCGCGTCTGGCTTTCGATCCCGCAAGACACGGGCGAAATCACCTGCGGCTATTGCGACAAAATCTTCCGCATCGACCGCGCCCATGCGGCGGACGATCACTAACCGCGCCGAACCGCTTCTCTTTTTCACAAATATCCCACGGGGGCTGCGGGGGTGTGAAACCCCCGCGTCTTGCCATCTGCGCGGGCGGGCCGCTTTTTTTCTATTTGCGCGGCCAAGCCGCGTTTTCTTGATATGTGCGCGGCTAGGCCGCGCGGGGGGGCGGGCAGTCACCTGCCGCTTTCACCCGCTGGCATTGGCGCGCGCATCGTGGCAAACTTGGCCCATCGTGGCAGGAGAGAGACTATGACATTCGGCACAGGCAGCCATCTGCATCTGATCGACGGATCGGCGTTTATCTTTCGCGCCTATCACGCGCTGCCGCCGCTGACGCGCAAATCGGATGGTCTGCCTGTGGGCGCAGTGGCGGGGTTTTGCAACCTTTTGTGGGGAGAGATCACCGCCACGCGGCGCGAGAATGCACCCACGCATCTGGCCGTGATCTTTGATGCAGGCTCAAAGACCTTTCGCAACCAGATCTATCCCGCCTATAAGGCCAACCGCCCCGAATTGCCCGAAGATCTGCGCCCGCAATTCGCCTATACCCGCACGGCCTCCCGCGCCTTTAACGTGCCGTGCATCGAAATCGACGGGTTCGAGGCCGACGATATCATCGCCACCTATGCCCGTATGGCGCGGCAGGCAGGCGGCACGGCAACGATCATCTCATCTGACAAAGATCTGATGCAACTGATGGGCGATGGCATCGATATGCTCGACCCGATGAAAAACAAACGCCTGACCCTTGACGATGTGGCGGAAAAATTTGGCGTGGCCCCCAACCGCGTGGTGGACGTGCAGGCACTGGCAGGCGATTCGGTGGATAATGTGCCCGGCGCGCCGGGGATTGGTCTGAAAACCGCCGCCCTGCTGATCAACGAATACGGCGATTTGGATGCGCTGCTGGCCCGCGCGGGCGAAATTAAACAGCCAAAGCGGCGCGAGGCGCTGGTGGAAAATGCCGACCTGATCCGCATCTCGCGCCAGTTGGTCAGCCTTGACGCCCATGTGCAGGGCCTGCCACCTTTGGACGATTACGCCATCGCCAAGCCCGATCCAGACACGATCATGGGTTTTCTGCGCGAGATGGAGTTTAACACCCTAACGCGCCGCGTGGCGGAAAAGCTGGGGGTAGAGGCCCCCGCGATTGCCCCCACGCAGGGCTATCAGGTGGTGGGCGCGCATGAAGAGGCCGCGGCCCAACCCGATCAGCCGCCCTTTGACCATGCCGCCTATGAATGTATCACCTCTATGGATCAACTGGCCAAATGGATTGCCGAAATCCATGCCATCGGCCATGTCGCGGTGGATACGGAAACCACATCTCTGGATGAAATGCGCGCCGAACTGGTGGGCATTTCACTGGCCGTGCAGGCTGGCCGCGCCGCCTATATCCCGCTGGGGCATAAGGCGGGGGGCGATGATTTGTTCGGCGGCAATGATCTGGCGGCGGGGCAATTGCCGCTGGCCGATGTTCTGGCCGCGCTCACGCCTGTTCTGACCGATGATGCAGTGCTGAAAATCGGGCAAAACATGAAATATGATTGGAAAATCTTTGCCCGCCACGGCATCGAGATTACGCCTTTCGATGACACGATGCTGATGTCTTATGCCATGCAGGCGGGGCTGAATGGGCATGGTATGGATGCGCTGTCCGAAAAGTATCTGGGCCATAATCCCATTCCAATCAAAGACTTGATCGGCAGCGGCAAGGCGCAGATCACCTTTGACCGCGTGGCGATTGACACGGCGGTCAAATATGCCGCTGAAGATGCCGATATCACGCTGCGCCTGTGGCAAATGTTCAAACCCCAGCTTCACCGCGCCCGCGTCACCCGCGTTTACGAAACCCTAGAGCGCCCGCTTGTGCCCGTTCTGGCCCGCATGGAAATGACGGGAATCGAAGTGAACCGCGACACGCTCTCGCGCATGTCCAACGCCTTTGCGCAGAAAATGGCGCAATTGGAGGACGAGATTCAATCCGCCGCAGGTCAGCCGTTCAACGTCGGCAGCCCCAAGCAACTGGGCGAGATTCTGTTTGATAAGCTGGGCCTGCCGGGCGGTGAAAAAGGCAAAACAGGGGCCTATGGCACGGGTGCGGATATTTTGGAAGATTTGGCGACCGAGCATAAATTGCCCGGCTTGGTGCTGGATTGGCGCCAGCTTGCCAAACTGAAATCCACCTATACTGACGCGCTGCAAGACCATATCAACCCAGACACGGGCCGCGTGCATACCAGCTATTCCATATCAGGGGCGATTACGGGGCGGCTTGCCTCGACCGACCCGAACCTGCAAAACATCCCGATCCGCAGCGAAGAAGGCCGCCGCATCCGCGAGGCTTTTGTCGCGCCAAAAGGCAAGGTGTTGGTGTCGCTGGACTATAGCCAGATTGAACTGCGCATCTTGGCCCATATGGCCGATCTGCCCGCGCTGAAGGCGGCGTTCAAGAACGGCATTGATATTCACGCGATGACGGCATCGGAAATGTTTGGCGTGCCGCTGGATCAGATGACATCTGATATCCGCCGCAGGGCCAAGGCGATCAATTTCGGGGTGATTTATGGCATTTCAGGCTTTGGCCTTGCGCGCAATTTGCGTATTCCAAGGGCCGAGGCACAGGGATTCATCGACCGCTATTTTGAACGCTTTCCGGGTATCAAGGAGTACATGACCGCGACAGTGAAATTTGCCCAAGATCACGGCTATGTCCAAACCCTGTTTGGCCGCAAAATCCACACGCCCGAAATCAATGCCAAAGGGCCGGGCGCGGGCTTTGCCAAACGCGCGGCCATCAATGCGCCCATTCAGGGCACGGCTGCAGATGTGATCCGCCGCGCGATGATACGGATGGACGCAGCCATCGCCCATCTGCCCGCCAAAATGTTGCTGCAAGTGCATGACGAACTTTTGTTCGAGGTCGAGGAAGCCGCGGCAGGCGACCTGATCGCGGTGGCCAAAGACATCATGCAAACCGCCAGCGCCCCCGCCGTGACGATGGATGTGGATTTGATCGTCGAGGCAGGGCAGGGGCCAAACTGGGCAGCCGCACATTGACCCCGCTGCCCTTTGCCACGCCCGCAGACTGGAACGCTTGGCTGGCGGCAAATCCCGATGCGGACGAGGTCTGGGTCTTGATGCACAAAAAGGCCAGCGGCCTGCCGTCGATCACATGGGAAGAGGCGGTGATCGAGGCGCTGGCCCATGGCTGGATTGACGGAATCAGAAAATCTTACACCAAGACCAGTTTCATCCAACGTTTCACCCCCCGCCGCCATGGCAGTGTCTGGAGCCAAAAGAACGTGGCCCATGTGGAAAAGCTGATCGCAGATGGGCGGATGACGCCGCGCGGGCTGGCGCAGGTGGAAATTGCACGCGCGAATGGCGCGTGGGATCGGGCCTATGGCGCGGGTGCAGGCGCGCAAGTGCCCAGCGATTTCTTGGCCTTGGTGGCGGAAAATCCTGCAACGCAGGCGGGGTTTGACAGGCTGAACGCGGCCAATCGCTTTGCAATTTACTATCGCTTGAACGCGGCCAAACGCGCAGAGACGCGCGCCAAACGTATGGCGGAATTTTTGGAAAAACTGCAGCAAGGAAAGACAATCATCTGATGCCTGCCGCGCCTGATATGCCGATTGTGACCATCCGCAGCCGCGCCGATTTGCGCGCATGGCTGGCCGAACATCATGCCAGCGCCGCCAGCCATTGGCTGGCCAGCTACAAACGCCACCACCGCGATTATCTGCCCTACGAGGCGCAGGTCGAAGAATTGCTATGCTGGGGCTGGATAGATTCGATGACCCGCGCGCTGGACGCAGATCGCAGCATGATCTTGATCGCGCCGCGCAACCCCAAATCAGGCTGGTCGGCCATCAACAAGGCCCATGTGGCCCGCGCCCGCGCCAGCGGTGCGATGACAGCGGCGGGCGAGGCAAAGATCTCTGCCGCCATGGCCAATGGCATGTGGGATTTTCTAAACGATGTCGATGCGCTGATTGCCCCTGATGATTTGTTGCAGGCCTTGGGCGATGCGCGCCCCGCCTATGAGGCCTATCCCAAATCTGTCCAGCGCGGCACGCTGGAATGGATCAAAACCGCCAAAACCGCCGCCACCCGCGCCGCGCGCATCGCCGATGTGGTGGCCAGCGCCGCCCAAGGCCAACGCCCAAAACCCTTTCGCCGCTAGCCTGCCGCCCAGCCCAATTTACAGCCCCATTTGCAGCCCCATTTACTGCGTGCTAAATCTGCGCGCCAATGGCACAGGAGAGGTGCGCATATGGCTGGGCGGTTTGCCATAATGGCGCTGAAAGGCGCGCGACAGGGCCGAGGCCGAGGAAAAGCCGCAGCGCAGCGCGACCTCGGCCAAAGGGTGGCGCGTGTCCGTCACCATGCGTTTGGCCGCTTGCAAGCGCAAAGATTGGGCATAGGCGGCAGGGCTAACGCCCAAGGCCGCTTGGAAGAGTTGTTCTAACCTGCGGGCAGTCAGGCCGCAGTGCCGCGCGATCTGGGCGGCGGGTTCGCGGCTGTCCAGATGCGCCTCCATCCGTGCGATGGCACTGGCCACGCGCGGGTCTAGCCCCGATCTGCCCGAGGTCTGCGCCACTTGCGGCTCTGCCCCCGCGCGGGCCGAGGTGATGAAACTGGCCGCCACTTGCAGCGCCAAAGCCGCGCCATGGCGCGCGCGGATCAGATGCAGCATCAGATCGGCGGCGGGGGCAGCGCCGCCTGCGGTAAAGCGGTTGCGATCAATGACAAATCGGTCAGGGACAACTTCGGTTTCGGGATGGGCGGCGGCGAAATCTTCGGCATCTTCCCAATGGACTGTGGCGCGGTAGCCCCCCAGCAGCCCCGCCCGCGCCAGCACCCATGCGCCCGCGTCAATCCCGCCCACAGCCGCAAAGCGCGGCCCCATGCGCGACAGATCGCGGATCACATCGCGCCCTGCCCCCTGCCACTGCGCAAAGCCTGCAATCACCACCAGTGCATCGGCCCCTTTGGCCTGCGCCAGCCCGCCATGGCTGGGCAGTTCAATGCCGCAGGTCAGCGGCACTGCCGCCCCATCGGGCGAGACGATCCGCCAGCGAAAGGCATCGCGCCCCAAATGCCGATTGGCCGCGCGCATCGGATCAAGGGTGGATGCCACCTCTAGGATAGACGACTGCGGCAGCACCAAAATCGCCAGCGTCAGGGGCGCGTTTGCGGGGGCAAAAATTGTTTCGCTTTTTGTCATATCTGTTTCGTAAACGGGCAAGCATGCCCCTGCAAGCGGCTTATGGTGGGCGGCGCAGCTTAGGGAGGATGCCATGCCACTTGCGATGAACCGCGATGTTTTTATCACCTGCGCCGTAACGGGATCGGGCGGCACGCAAGACCGCAGCCCTCATGTGCCGCGCAGCCCAGCCCAGATTGCCGCATCGGCCCTTGACGCGGCCAAGGCAGGGGCCGCCGTGGTGCATTGCCATGTGCGCGATCCTGAAACAGGCAAGCCCAGCCGCGACGGCGCGCTATACCGCGAAGTGACCGAGCGTATCCGCGATTCTGGCACCGATGTGGTGCTAAACCTGACTGCTGGCATGGGCGGCGATATGCTGTTTGACGGCACAGAATCCATGAACCGCATGTCGGCCAAATCCGATATGGCGGGGGCCACCGAACGCGTGGCCCATGTGGTGGACTGCCGCCCCGAGATTTGCACGCTTGATTGCGGCACGATGAATTTCAACGAGGCTGACTATGTCATGGTCAACACGCCTGGCCTTTTGCGCGATATGGCCGCGCGCATGGTTGCCGCGGGCGCGCGGATTGAAATTGAGGCCTTTGATACGGGTCATTTGTGGTTTGCCAAGCAACTGGCCAGCGAAGGTATCATCCCCGACCCCGTTCTGGTGCAACTGTGCATGGGCGTGCCATGGGGCGCGCCTGATGATCTGAACACCTTTATGGCCATGGTCAACAATGTGCCGTCCCATTGGCATTGGAGCGCCTTTGCCATTGGCCGTAACCAAATGCCCTATGTTGCCGCCGCCGTGCTTGCGGGGGGCAATGTGCGCGTTGGGCTGGAAGATAACCTATGGCTGGACAAGGGTGTTCTGGCCACCAATGCGCAACTGGTCGAACGGGCGGTCAGCATTATCTCTAATCTCGGCGCGCGCGTGATCACCCCCGCCGAGGTGCGCGCTAAACTGAAATTGGAAAAGCGGGCACCCCTACCGAGGTAAATTATGACCCTAAAATCCCTAACCCTTGCCGCCCTGCTGGCCCTGTCGCCATGTGCCGCGCAGGCCGAGGTGCGCGATGCATCTGTCGCTATGCAAGTGGCCCCAAAGGTTGATCTGAACCGCTATATGGGCAAATGGTATGAAATCGCCCGCTTCCCCAACCGCTTTGAGGCGGGCTGCACCAAGGTGACAGCCACCTATGCGCTGCTTGCGGATGGCGATCTTAGCGTGGCCAATGCCTGCACCAAAGGCGGCGCAACCGAAGTTGCCCAAGGCAAGGCTTGGGTTGTTGGGCCGTCAAAGCTGAAGGTCACCTTTGTGCCGTGGCTGGGCGACATCGCGGCGGGCGATTATTGGATTTTGGATGTGAAATCCAATTATTCCATGGCCGTTGTGGGCGCGCCAAAAGGCGGGTTTGGCTGGATTCTGGCGCGCAAACCAACCCTTTCCAAGGCCGATAAAGACCGCGCGCTAAAGGTATTTGCGGCCAATGGATATGACACGACCCAGTTGGAATGGGTTCAGCAGTAACGGCAAGATAGGGGCAGGACATGGCACGTAAGGCAGCGATTATTGGCGGCGGGGTGATTGGCGGCGGTTGGACAGCACGGTTTTTGCTGAACGGCTGGGATGTGGGCGTCTTTGACCCCGACCCAGAGGCCGAGCGCAAAATCGCAGCCGTGCTGGCCAATGCCCGCCTTGCCCTGCCTGCCCTGTCCGATGTGCCAATGCCGCTAGAGGGAAAGCTGACCTTTCACGGCACCATTGGCGAGGCGGTGGAGGGCGCAGAATATGTGCAAGAATCCGTGTCCGAGCGGATCGAGTTGAAACAGCGCGTCTATGCGCAGTTGCAACAGGCCAACCCCGATGTGCTGATCGGATCATCCACATCGGGCTTCAAGGCCACCGATTTGCAGGCAGGCGCGCCAAACCCTGCCAATATCATCGTCGCCCACCCGTTCAACCCTGTCTATCTTTTGCCGCTGTCGGAAATATCAGGCAGCCCTGCCAATCCGCCCAAAGTGGTGGAACGCACTGTGCAAATTATGAAAGACATCGGCATGTTCCCGCTGGTGATCCGCCACGAGATTGACGCCTTTATCGGCAATCGGTTTCTCGAGGCGGTCTGGCGCGAGGCCCTGTGGATGCTAAAAGACGGCATCGCCACAACCACCGAAATTGACGAGGCCATTCGCATGGGCTTTGGCCTGCGCTGGGGGCAAATGGGCCTGTTTGAAACCTATCGCATTGCGGGCGGCGAGGCGGGGATGCGCCATTTCATGGCCCAATTTGGCCCAACGCTGAAATGGCCATGGTCAAAACTGATGGATGTGCCAGAGTTTAACGAAGAATTGGTTGATCTGGTTGCGGGCCAATCCGATGCGCAATCGGGCATGTATACGATCCGCGAATTGGAACGCATCCGCGACCAGAATCTGGTGGGCTTTCTGCGCACCTTGAAAGATCGCAATTGGGGCGCGGGCAAAGTTCTGCGCGAGCATGACGCAGCGCGCGCGGCCACCTTTCATGCGCAAACCGATATGGGGCCAAAATCGCAGCCCTTGGTCATGGCCCATTTGCAAGTGCTGCCCGCTTGGATCGATTATAACGGCCATATGACCGAAAGCCGCTATTTGTTTGCCAATTCCGAAGCAGTGGACAATTTCTTGCGGCTGATCGGCGCGGGGATGGATTATGTGGCAGGCGGGCACAGCTACTACACCGCCGAAACCCATATCCGCCATCTGGGCGAGGCAAAACTGGGCGACAGGCTGACCTGCACGCTGCAAATCCTATCCGCCGACGAAAAGCGCATCCGCGTATTCACGCGCATCATGCGCGGCGATGATCTGATTGCCACAGTTGAACAGATGTGCCTGCATGTGGATATGAAATTGGGCAAAACCTGCCCCGCAGCAAGCGATGTTTTGGAACGTCTGATGCCGCTGGTCGCCGCCCATGCTGGCCTGCCCGCCCCCGATGGCGCAGGCCGCGCCGTGGGGCAGCCCAGATGAAATCTGTGCTGATCACCGCTGGCGCAAATGGCATTGGCGCAGTGATGGCAGATGCCTTTGCGGGTGCAGGCTACCGCGTTTGGGTGACAGATGTGGACGCTGCCGCCGTGGCCGCCAGCCCCCACCGCGCCACGCTGGCAGATGTGCGGGACGAGGCGCAGATGCAGGTGCTGGCAGGCGATATCGCGCGCGAATGGGGCGGGCTGGATGTGGTCTGCGCCAATGCGGGGATCAAAGGGCCAACCGCCAGCATCGCCGATATGCCGCTAGACGGCTGGCGCGATTGCCTTGCGGTCAATCTAGATGGCGCATTTCTTACGGCCAAACACTCTATTCCGCTGCTCTCGCGCGGGTCTTGCGTTTTGTTCACCTCGTCCACTGCTGGCATCTATGGCTTTCCCTATCGCAGCCCCTATGCGGCGGCGAAATGGGCGGTGATTGGGCTGATGAAGACGCTTGCGATGGAACTTGGGCCCCAAGGTATTCGCGCCAATGCGATCTTGCCAGGTTCGGTCAATGGCCCGCGCATTGACCGCGTCTTTGCCGATGAGGCCGCCGCCAAAGGCATGACCCCGCAGGCCGTGCGCGCAGGATACGAGGCAGGCACCGCCCTGCGCAGCCTTGTCGATGCACAGGATGTGGCCAATATGGCGGTATTCCTTGCCTCGGACGGGGGGCGGCTGATTTCGGGCCAAACCATCACCATCGACGGATTCACCATCAACCCAGACCCACAGGTATGACATGCATTTTGGCCTGACTGACGAACAAAAGATGATCGTGGACACCACCCGCGCCTTTGTAGAGGCAGAGCTATATCCGCATGAAGCGCTGGTCGAACGCACCAACCATCTGCCAATGGAAATTGTGCGCGATGTGCAGAAAAAGGCCATGCAAGCAGGGCTTTACGCCGCAAATATGCCCGCCGAAGTGGGCGGCGCGGGTTTGGACACAATGGCGTGGCTGCTGTATGAAAAGGAATTGGGCCGCGCCAATTACGCGCTGCATTGGACATGCGTTGCGCGCCCGTCGAATATTCTGCTGGCAGGCAACGCCGCCCAGCGCGAGCGGTATTTGATGCCCTGCATCCGTGGCGAGACATGGGATTGCCTTGCCATGACCGAACCTGGCGCGGGGTCTGACCTGCGCGGGATGAAGGCCTCGGCCCGCCAAGACGGGGGCGATTTTGTGCTGAACGGCACGAAACATTTCATCTCTCATGCCGATATCGCAGGCTTTACCATTGCCTTCATGGCCACGGGCGAGGAAGATACCCCGCGCGGCCCCAAAAAGCTGATCACCGCGTTTTTCGTGGATAAGGGCACCAAGGGCTTTTCCGTGCGCGAAGGGTATAAGAACGTCTCGCATCGCGGCTATACCAATTGCATTTTGGAATTTGACGATTGCCGCATCCCCGCCGAAAACGTGCTGGGCGAGGTGCATAAAGGCTTTGAAGTGGCTGGTAAATGGCTGGGGGCCACGCGGTTGCAAGTCGCCTCTACCTGCCTTGGCCGCGCCGATCGCGCGCTGGCATTGGCCATTTCCTACGCCGCCGAGCGCAAGCAATTTGGCCAGCAAATCGGCAAGTTTCAGGGCATTTCCTTTAAACTTGCGGATATGGCGATGGAACTGAAAGCCGCCGATCTGCTAACGCGCGAGGCGGCATGGAAATATGACGCGGGCACCGTGACCGATGGCGATATGGCGATGGCCAAGCTTAAGGCCAGCGAAGTGCTGGCGATGATCGCGGATGAGGCGATACAAATCCATGGCGGTATGGGATTGATGGATGATCTGCCCTTGGAACGCATCTGGCGCGATGCCCGTGTAGAGCGGATTTGGGAAGGCACCTCCGAGATTCAGCGCCACATCATCAGCCGTGAACTCTTGCGGTCTGTCGGCGGCTAGGGGGGCTTTCCGCCCCCCATCGCTAAAGCACGCTTTAGCGATTCCCCCCGAGGATATTTGCGAAAAGAAGAAACGAAATGTTAACTTTAATGGTCGAAAAAGATGTCACGGTACAGGCTGGGAAGCCGATGACCGTAAAAGGAGAAGCGGCCCTGCCTTATGCGCATAGGGCAGGGTCTGCGCCTGCGGGCTTCTTCTTTTTCCAAATATCCCCAGGGGGAATCGCTAAAGCACGCTTTAGCGATGGGGGCGCGGGCGCCCCCTGTGGAGGGTGGGGCCATGCGTGACCTTTCGCGCCTGCTGCGGCCAAAATCGATTGCCGTTCTTGGCGCGGGTTGGGCGCTGAATGTGATTGAACAATGCCAGAAGATGGGGTTCGAAGGCCCGATCTGGCCCGTGCATCCGACCAAGACCGACATCGGCGGCCTGCGCGCCTATGCCAGCCTGTCTGATTTGCCCCATGCCCCCGATGCCACGTTTATTGGCGTCAACCGTCATGCAACGATTGATGTGGTGGCCACGCTATCGGCTATGGGCGCGGGCGGGGCGGTATGCTTTGCCTCGGGCTGGACCGAGGCGGGCGCGCCCGAATTGCAGGCGCAACTGGTTGCGGCGGCGGGGGATATGCCGATCCTTGGGCCAAATTGTTATGGTGTGATCAATTATCTGGACGGCGCGCTTTTGTGGCCCGACCAGCATGGCGGGGTGGCGGTGGATCGCGGGGTGGCGCTGGTCAGCCAGTCGTCGAATATTGTCATCAATTTGGGGATGCAAAAGCGCGCGCTGCCTGTGGCCTATGTCGCCTGTTTGGGCAATGCGGCTATGGTGGGATTGGCCGATTTGGCGGGTGCGCTGCTGGACGATCCGCGCGTCACCGCGCTGGGCCTTTACATCGAAGGCATTGATGATGCCCCCGCTTTTGCGGCCCTTGCGCAGGCAGCGCGGGCGGCGGGCAAGGGGATTGTGTGCATCAAATCGGGCAAAACGGAAATGTCGCGCAGCGCCGCCGCCTCGCATACGGCATCGCTTGCGGGGGGCGGTGCGGCCAGTTCGGCATTTCTGCGCCAGATTGGCGTGGCCGAGGTGAATAGCCCATCAGAATTGATTGAAACCCTAAAGATATTTCACACCCATGGCCCTGATTTGGGCGCGCGCATCTGTTCGCTGTCCTGTTCGGGCGGTGAGGCGGGTCTGGTCGCCGATCTGGCCGCGCCCTTTGGCATTGACTTTCCGCCTGTGCCGCCTGCCATCCACAGCCATTTGGCCGAAGTGCTGGGGCCGATTGTGACCATATCTAACCCACTGGATTATCATACCTTTATCTGGGGCGATGGGCCGCGCACGACGGATGTTTTTACATCGATGCTGGCAGGATATGACGCGGGGATTTACATCATCGATCCACCGCGGGGTGACCGCTGCGATCCTGCGGGCTATCAGCCTGCGCTGGATGCGATTGTGGCGGCGCAAAACACAACGGGAAAAATTGCCTTTCCCGTCGCCTCGCTGCCCGAAAATTTTGACGAGCAGATGGCCATCCGTTTGATGGATCAGGGCATTTGCACCTTGATGGGGCTGGAAACGGCGCTGGCGGCGATTGCGACGGCGCAGACGCCTGCGGGTGCCAGTGGCTGGCGGCCTGTCCCCGCCCTGCCCATCCGCGCGGCGCAAATGCTCAGCGAACATAAGGCCAAAGAAATCTTGCGCGCCGCAGGGGTGGCGGTGCCGCGTTCACAAACCGCTGGCACGATACAGGAACTGGCCGAAAAGGCGCGCAGTTTGACCGCGCCCTTGGCCCTGAAAGGGCTGGGTTTTGCCCATAAAACCGAAAGTGGCGCGGTGCGGTTGAACCTCGCCTCCTTAGACGGGCAGGCCGAAATGGCAGGCGCGCAGGGCTATTTGGCCGAAGAAATGGTCACGGGCGCTGTGGCCGAGATGCTGCTGGGCCTTGCGCGCGACCCGATTTATGGCATCACGCTGACCCTTGGCATGGGCGGCGTTGCGGCCGAGGTTTTGGCCGACACCGTCACTTTGGTGCTGCCCGCCACTGCGCCAGAAATTGAAACTGCCCTGCGCCGTTTGCGCCTGTGGCCGCTGCTGGATGGCTATCGCGGGCGCGCCAAGGCAGATATTGGCGCGCTGGTTGAGGTGGCGCTTGCCTTGGGCGCGCTGATGCAGGCTGACCAAAGCCTTGAGGAAATTGAAATAAACCCCATCCTGCTGCGCGAGACAGGCGCAGTGGCGGTGGATGCGCTGATCAGAAAGGTATGACCATGCCGATGCAGATGACAACCGAAGGCCCAATCAAAACCCGCCGCGCGGGCGCGATATTAGAGGTGACGCTGGATCGTCCCAAGGCCAATGCGATTGATTTGGCGACCAGCCGCATCATGGGGCTGACCTTTCGTGACTTTCGCGATGATGACAGTCTGCGCGTGTGCATCCTGCGCGCGGCGGGCGAGAAGTTTTTTTGCCCCGGATGGGATTTAAAGGCGGCTGCGGGCGGCGATGCGGTGGATGGTGATTATGGGGTGGGCGGCTTTGGCGGGTTGCAGGAATTGCCAAACCTGAACAAACCCGTGATCGCGGCTGTGAACGGCATTTGCTGCGGCGGTGGTTTGGAACTGGCTCTGTCGGCTGATTTGATCCTGTGTTCGGATAATGCAACCTTCGCGCTGCCCGAAATCCGATCTGGCACGGTTGCCGATGCCGCCAGCATCAAATTGCCAAAGCGGATTCCCTATCATGTGGCCATGGATTTGCTGCTGACAGGGCGCTGGTTTGACGCCGAGGAAGCCCATCGCTGGGGCATCGTAAAGGAAGTCTGCACGCCAGACAGCCTGCTGGACAAGGCATGGGACTTGGCGCGGCTGCTGGAATCTGGCCCGCCCCTTGTCTATGCCGCCATCAAAGAAGTGGTGCGCGAGGCCGAAAACATGCGCTTTCAAGACGCGCTGAGCCGCATCACCAAGCGCCAGCTTCCCAGCGTGGATCGGCTGTATTCTTCCGAAGATCAGCTAGAAGGCGCGCGCGCCTTTGCGGAAAAGCGCGACCCTGTCTGGAAAGGGCGCTGATCTAACCTGCCGCCAAAGCGCCGCGTTTTTGGAAATGCATCCGCAGCCCTGCGACGCCTGCATTTACAATTGCAGCGTTGTCCTTGATGCTTTGCAACAGCGTGATGATCGCGCCATGGCAGCCGCCAATCTGTTCCATCGTGGCACCGATGCGGCTGCCTTCGCTGCCCAAACGCCCGCTTTCGACAAGGCCCATGACGCGAATGGTATCAAGGCCCAGCATCGAACGGCGCAAATCATAGGCGGCGCGGTTCAAATCCTGTGCCAGCCGTTCAGCATTTTGCAAAGATTCGCGTTCGATCACGCTATACTGGGCCAAGGCATTGGTCAGAAAAGACATCTCGACAGCACGATCTACCCCATATTCGCCCAAATCATCCTGCGCTGTGACGGCAATGCATTCTTCGATCAGCAGGGTGGCGGCCTTGAAAAAACAGGCCTTTTCAAAAGCTTCGTCCATAAGTTTGCTGATGCTGGTTTGGCCCAAGGCAAAATCGGTGATTTCTTGGAACAAAACTGCAGATGTCGAATTGTAAATATCCGACATGGCCGACAGCGGGCCACCCGAAGGTTCCAGCCGCGAGGCGACAATGCGCATATTCGTGGGCAGATCGCGCAGCGATTCAACCGCCGCCATCAAATCAACCTGCGCGGATTTGATGGCCTGCAGCCCCTTTTTGATGCGGTCAATATCGGTGAAAAAGCCCTTGAGCTTTGGCGAAAGGGTCGCAGAGCGCGCGCGAAATTCGTCCATCAGCGCGGCAATCTGGAATGCCTCATAACTGGGATAGCCCAGCGCATCGATCTGGCCCAGCAGGCGCGCTTCGCTTTCCTCTACATCCAGCGATTCGCCCTGCTCGGCCGCGGATATGCTGCGATACATCTCTTTGATCTGGGCAAACAGCGGGGATGTCGGTTTGATCCGAATGGACAGATAGCCATCTGCTGTGGGCAAGATCATGGCCAAAACCCAATACCCGCGCCCTTCGGCGGTTTTGTTGCGGATATAGGCGACGGCGACTGAATTCGCCTCGATCAGCGCCCAGACCACCCGAAAAACGGCGCGCGGCGTATCAAAATTGCGCACAATGCGGTGCGGCGCATCCAAAAGCTGGGCCCAATCAAACCCTGAAATCCTTTGAAAAACCGAATTACCCGCCTTGATAATGCCGCGCTTATCGGTGCGCGAGTAAAACAACTGCGATGCGTCCAATGTCACATCTGAAAGGGTCGATTTCGTTGCGTCTAAAGGTTCTGCCATGGCTGCCCTGCACATTCATCCTGCCGCCAGCATAAGCCGCCCATGTTACCGAAAGGTAAACCAAATCTGCCGCAGTTTCGCGGGTATAACTGCCAATATGCGACATTTCATGTCGGGCAGAATCGGGCAGCCCTGCCATCCCGCGCTAGGGTTGCCGTAGGAGAGTGGTATGGATTTTCAACCAGATTACATCATCGTCGGCGCGGGCAGCGCGGGCAGCGTTTTGGCCAACCGCCTAACGGAAAGCGGCGCGCATAAGGTTGCCTTGATCGAAGCAGGCGGCAGCGATGCACGGTTTTTCATCCATATGCCGCTGGGCTATGGCAAGCTGTTCTATAACCCTGCCGTCAATTGGATGTACCAGACCGAACCTGACGAGGGCCTTGCAGGCCAGCGCGATTTTTGGCCGCGCGGCAGAGTGCTGGGCGGGTCTTCCTCGATCAATGCGATGGTCTATATTCGCGGCCACCGCGCCGATTATGACGAATGGGGCAAAACCGCGCAGGGTTGGGGTTGGGACACCTGCCTGAATGCCTATAAGGCGATGGAAGATACCGAAGCAGGCGCAGATGAGTGGCGCGGCGCAGGCGGGCCTTTGTTCATCAGCGCCAATAAAAGCGGGCTGCATCCGCTGGTTGGCAGCTATATCGCCGCATGCGAGGCCGCAGGCCTGCCCCATAACCCCGATTTCAACGGCGCGGTCCAAGAGGGCGCGGGCATTTACCAAATGACCATCAAATCCGCGCGGCGCAATTCGGCGGCGCGGGCGTTTTTGACCCCTGCCAAGGGGCGCAAGAATTTGCGCGTTATCACCCGCGCACAGGTCACCCGCGTGCTGCTGGAAGGTCGCCGCGCCGTGGGTGTGGAATATATGCAAGGCGGGCAAACCCGCCAATTGCGCTGTAATGCCGAAGTGATCTTGTCTGGCGGGGCCATCAACAGCCCGCAGCTTTTGCAATTGTCGGGCATTGGCAAGGGCGCAGATTTGGCCGCACTGGGCCTGCCCGTTGTGCTGGATAACCCCAATGTCGGCGCGCATCTGTCCGACCATCAGGGGCTGAACTATACGTGGGAGATGAACGTGCCCACCTATAACGCCATTTTGCGCCCATGGTGGGGCAAGGCGATTGTAGGCGCGCAGTATCTGCTGACAGGCGGCGGGCCGCTGGCCAAATCCATCAACCACGGCGGCGGGTTTTTCCGCACGCGCCCCGATTTAGACCGCCCCAATATGCAGCTGTATTTTCAGGCCTTTTCCACGCTGCTGCCAAAGGCGGGCGAGCGCCCCTTGCTGACCCCCGACCCGTTCAACGGGCTGTCGATTGGCCTGTCAAATTGCCGCCCCACCTCGCGCGGGCATATTCGGCTGGCCTCAAGCGATCCAATGGCGCATCCAATTATCACCGCCAATGCCTATAGCACCAACCATGACGTGGCCGAAATGCTAGAGGCGGTGAAGTTTCTGCGCAAAATCGCCGCCCAGCCCCCCATGGCGCGCCTGATCAAGGCCGAATTGCGGCCCGGCCCTGCGGTGAGCCGCGACGAAGATATCATCGCCGATTTCCGCCAGCGGTCAGGCACAGTCTATCATCCGTCCTGTACAGCGCGGATGGGCGATGATCCTGCCACATCGGTGGTTGATGCCCGCCTGCGCGTGCATGGCATGCAGGGGCTGCGGGTGATTGATGCATCGGCCTTTCCCAACCTGATTGCTGGCAATACCAATGCCCCAGCCATGATGATCGGCTGGCGCGGGGCCGAGTTGATTTTGGCTGATGCGAAGGCGCGCTAGGGGGCTGCGCTAATCCCCCAGTTTTGCATGCACTTCGGCCAAATCCACCTCGCCAATTGGCATTTTGTTGGCGGGGTTGTCGAAATCATATTTGAACAGTTGGAAATCGCGCTTGTAGATTTCCCACATCAAATGCCGTGACAGATCGTCAAAGTAATCTTCTACGGGATGCGCCCGTTCTGGCCCGTGGCCCGAACTTTCGTTGAAGCGCGGGATTTTGGCCAGATCAATCGGATGGTTTTGCGGGGTTTTGTCCAAAACCACCTGCATGCCTTCGTTAAACTTTTCGGTAAAGAAAATATGATCGTAGCGCCCGCCATTCACCACAAAGGTCGAGACATGCCCCGCCATCGCCGACCAGTGAATATCGGGGTCCATCGGTTTGCGAAAGCGGATGGTATCGCGCACGAACAAAAGAAAACGGCGAAAGCTGGCGATCTGGTCAAACTCGCCCTTGCCATCATCGCCGCCCACCTGCACGCCATATTTGGCAATCAACAGTGGCACAAGGTTGCCGCGATAGCGTTTGCCATTGCGCTGCACCCCGCAAATCTTGTCGAAAAAGCTGGACAGAATCCGCGTGTAAGGGTTGCGCACGCAGGTAAAGGCAAAAGAGGCGTGGCTTTGCGCATTCTTTTCAATCAGGGGCTGGCTGGCCTCCATCGACCATTTATGCATGCCGTCTTGGGCATCATGGATGTCGCCATCAAAAAACCGCCCGTTGTCAGAGTAATACATGATCTGCCCAATGGTCGAACAGGCGCATTTGGGCACCACGCGATAGACCATGCTTTCAGAAGTGGTCATCCATGTTCCAGGGAAAGGCATTGTTAACTCCGATATAGGCAAACTGATGTATCTGGGCGGCCTTGCGCATAAATCGCAAAGAAGCTCTGTCTTTTCAATGCGCTTTGGCGCTATTTTGGAAACAATCGACGTAAACATCAGGTTAACAGGCCAAAATGGCGCGAATCGCATATATTCTGTTGTGTCACAAAGACCCCGCGGGCATCATCGCGCAGGCCCAGCGTCTGACCGAGGCGGGCGATTTTGTTGCCATCCATTTTGACAGGCGCGCCAATGCGGGGGATTTTGCCCAGATCACCGCCGCGCTAAAGGGTAACCCGAATGTGGTCTTTACCAAACGGCGCATCAAATGCGGTTGGGGGGAATGGAGCCTTGTTGAGGCCACGCTAGAGGCTGTGAAAGCCGCCGTGCATCAGTTTCCCTCGGCCAGCCATTTCTACATGCTGTCGGGCGATTGTATGCCCATCAAATCAGCCCGCCATGTGCATGAATTTCTTGACCGCGAGGATGTGGATTACATTGAAAGTTTTGACTTTTTTGCATCCGATTGGATCAAAGTCGGGCTAAAGGAAGAACGGCTGATCTACCGCCATTGGTTTAACGAGCGCAGCCATAAATCGCTGTTCTACGCCGCGATGAACCTGCAAAAACGCCTTGGGTTACAGCGCGAAATCCCTTCCGATATTGCCATGCAAATCGGCAGCCAATGGTGGTGCTTGCGGCGGCGCACCATTGAATGGCTGCTGGATTTCATCAAAAAGCGCCGCGATGTGATGCGGTTTTTCCGCACAACATGGATCCCCGATGAGACGTTTTTTCAAACGCTTGTCCGCCATCTCGTGCCCGATCACGAGGTGCGCACCCGCACGCTGACCTTTTTGCTGTTCACCGATTACGGCATGCCTGTGGTGTTCTACAACGATCACTATGATCTGCTTTTGTCGCAAGATTATCTGTTTGCCCGCAAAATCAGCCCCATGGCCAGCGATCTGAAAGCCCGCCTTGGCGCGCTGTATGGCAATGATCAGCAGCGCTTTTCCATATCGAACGAAGGCAAGTCTTTGTTTCGGTTCCTCACGGCGCGGGGCCGTATTGGCCGCCGCTTTGCACCCCGATTTTGGGAAACTGACCAAAGCCTTGGGCGTGATTACAGCCTGATGATTGTGACCTGCAAGAAATGGCATATCGCCAAGCGGCTGCTTGGCCGTATTCGCAGCGCCACATCGATTCCTGCGATTGAATATCTGTTTAACGAAGCCTCGACAGAATTGCCCGATTTGGGAGGCATTCAAACCACGCTGGACAAACGCACCCGCCACCGCCGCGCCTTGGTGCAGATGCTGTTTGCCAATTGGCACAGCGATAAGCTGGTGATTTGCATCGATCCTGCCAATGTTGACCTGATCAAAGACTTTTACAACGATGCGGGCACAACGCGGCTTTTGGAAATTGAATGCGAGTTTACCGATGACTATCTGATCGGCCACGCCAAACGCGTTGGCCTTGCCACCGATAAAACCCCGCCCGAAACATTGGCGCGGCTGCTTCCGACCATTCGCTATGATGTGCGCTTTGAATCTGACCAGATCAAAGAGGTTGGGTTTGATCAGCATTACAAATTGCGCCAAAATGGCCGCGCCGATGAAAACGCCCGCGCTTTGGCGGCGTTTTTGGATATAGACTATGACACCAGCCGCGAGATATTGGCGCTGGATCACCTATTTGTGGACTGACACTGACATGCAAAAACCCTATGACGCGCAGAACATTTTCGCCCGCATCCTGCGCGGTGAAATCCCCAACAAAACCGTGCTGGATACGGCCCATACCCTTGTGTTTCACGACATCAACCCAGCCGCCCCCGTGCATGTTTTGGCCATTCCCAAAGGGGCCTATGTGGATTTTTCCGATTTCGCCGCCCGCGCAAGCGAGGCAGAAATCACCGACTTCCACCGCAGCTGCGCCCGCGTCTGCCAGATGCTGGGGCTGGAAACCCATGGCTATCGCTGCATCACCAATGCAGGGGCCCATGGCATGCAAGAAGTGCCGCATTATCATTTGCACATCATGGGTGGGCGCGTGCTGGGGCGGCTGGTCGACCCCGCCTAAAGCAAGACCGCCCTTCTCTGCCCGCCGCCGCATGTTCCATTGCACATGCAGGCCCTTTCACATTGGGGCGCATATCGCGGGGGTGAGCGCGGCGAGGGGGCTGCCCCCTTTACCGCTCTAACGCGCCTTTGCCTGCCAGAATCTTATCGCGAGCGCGCGCGATGCGCGCGATCCGTGTGGCGGGGTTTTGGGTGGTGTTCAAATGAAAGGCCCAAGATTTTTGCCGCCCTTGTGTCAGGGCAGCAAAGGCTTCGGCAAGTTCTGGATCAAAATCCAATGCCTCGATTAACTCGGCGGGCATATCAACCTCGCGCGCAGTTTTGGCAGGCAGGATACCTGCCGCAGCATAGCCCATCGCCTCGGTCAGATAGGCGGTGATAAGGGGGGCTTTTTCGGCCACTTCGCTGTTGGCGCGAAAGCGGATCATGTCGGGGTTTTGCGTATTTGGCCCCTGCCTTTCCAGCAGACTCGCTTCGTTGCGCAGCAGGGCGGCGTTGAAAAAGGTTAGGCGAAAATCGGCGCGAAATGCCCCGAAAATCGCCACATTGCGGCCTGCAAACATATAGGTGGGATGGCCCCATTTGGCCACTTCCTCTAGCCCTGCGCCAAGGCACAGCGCGCGCAAATCGGCCAGACCTGCCGCCCAAAATTTGGTCGAACAGTCGGCGGTGGCAAAGCGGTCGCAGCGCCCGCAGCCATCGCGAAAGTAATCTGCCACATCGGTGATCATCGCGCGCTGCATCACGCCACCAGTAGGCCGCGCCCTTTCAGCAGCGGCTCTACCCCAGGCATTTTGCCGCGAAACTTGGTGTACAATACATCGGCCTCTTCGCTGCCACCTGCAGACAAGATAAACTTTTCCAGCCGCGCTGCGGTTTCGCTGTCAAAGGCGTCGCCCGCCTCTTCAAATGCGGCAAAGGCATCGGCATCCATCACCTCTGACCACATATAGCTGTAATAGCCGCTGGAATACCCGTCCCCTGTGAAGACATGGGCGAAATGCGGCGTGGCGTGGCGCATCACGATGGCGCGGGGCATTCCCAAACTGTCCAGCACCTGCGCCTGCATTTGCATAGGGTCGGCAGGCGCGTCCCCTTCGTGGAAGGCAAGGTCAACCATCGCGCTGGCGATGAACTCTACTGTAGCAAAGCCTTGGTCATAGCTGCCTGCCTCCAGCAGGCGGCCCAGCATCGCGCGCGGCATCGGTTGGCCCGTACCCACATGGCGCGCATGTTTTTCCAGCACTTCGGGCACGTCCAGCCAATGTTCATACAACTGGCTGGGCAATTCGACAAAATCGCGCGCCACTGATGTGCCCGAAATAAAGCCATAGGTCACATTCGACAGCATTTGATGCAGCGCATGGCCGAATTCGTGAAACAAGGTGCGGGCATCGTCATGGCTTAGCAGCGCAGGCGCGCCTTTGGCAAAATTGCACACGTTGATCACCACAGGGCGCTGATCACCGCCCAGTTTGCGCTGGGATCGTAAGGCCGAACACCACGCGCCAGACCTTTTTGAGGGCCGCGCAAAATAATCACCAATAAAGACGGCGACGTGCTGTCCGCCGCGCGTGACCTCCCATGCGCGGGCATCGGGGTGGTAGAGGGCGATGTCCAGCGGCGCAAATTCCAGCCCAAACAGGCGCGTGGCGCAATCAAACTGTGCGGCCAGCATCGCATCCAGCGAGAAGTAAGATTTCAGCGCCGCCTCGTCCAGATCGTGTTCTTGCGCCTTGCGGATGCGCGAATAATATCGCCAATCCCAAGGCTCTAGCGGGCCAGTTGCGCCATCTTTGTGCAGCATGGTTTCTAAGACCGCGGCATCTTGCACCGCCTTTTCACGGGCAGGGGCCCAAACAGCCATCAGCAAATCGCGCACGCGGGCAGGGGTTTTGGCCATTTCTGGGGCCAGTTTGTAATCGGCAAAGCTGGCATAACCCAAAGCGCGGGCGCGTTCATGCCGCAGGGCCAGCATTTCGGCGGCGATGGCGCGGTTGTCATGGGCATTGCCATTCGCGCCGCGCAATGTCCACGCGGTAAAGGCCTGCTGGCGCTGGGCGCGGTTGGGGCAATATTCCAAAAACGGCACGATCAAAGACCTGTTCAGCGTAATGACAGGGCCAGCGGCCCCTATCGCGGCCCCTGCCGCCTGCGCGGCATCAATCAGGTAATCGGGCAGCCCAGTTGTATCGGTCAGCGGCATAGACCAGTTGCGTTCTTCGGCCAGAACATTCTGCGCAAAGGCCGTGCCCAAAACGGCAAGGCGCGATTTTACCTCGGTCAAGCGTGCGGCGGCATCGCCAGAAAGCTGCGCGCCAGATCGCACGAACATTTGGTGGTACAAATACAAAACACGCGCCTGCTCGGCCGTCAGGCCCAGATCGTCGCGGGCGGCCCAGAGGGTCTCGATACGCGCAAACAGCGCCTTGTTATTGGTGACTTCGGATGCAAAGGCCGAAAGTTTGGGGGCCAAATCGCGCTGCAAATCTTCGCGCGCATCGGTGCTGTCGGCGCTGGCAAGGTTGAAAAACAGGCCAGAAACGCGGTCTAACGTGGCCTCGGCCTGTTCCATCGCCTCGATCGTATTGGCGAAACTTGGCGCTTCTGGATTGGTGGCGATGGCGGCGATATTGGCGCGGGCCTCGGCCAGACCTGCCTCGAAGGCGGGGGCAAAATGGGCATCGTCAATCGCATCAAACGGCGGCAGAGCGAAGGCGCCCGTCCAAGGGGCAAGAAGGGGGTTCATAGCGACTCCTGTCTGTTACGCTGTAACCTGCGGTTCAAAACTTTCGACAAAGGCGATCATTTGCGGCAGGCAATAGCTGCGCAGATCATAGCGCGCAACAGCATGGGCGCGGGCAGCATCGCGCAAAGGCTGGTATTTTTCGGGATGTGCCAGCGCCTCGATCAGTGTTTTTGACCAGCCCGCCACATCAAAGAAATCAACCATGGTCGCGGTTTTGCCATGAGTCATCGCCTCGCGCACGGGCGCTGTGTTAGAGGCGACGATATGGCAGCCTGCGGCCATCGCCTCGATCGATGACCAGCTGAGCACGAAAGGATAGGTCAAATAGGCATGGGCGCGGCTGACATGCAGCAGGTTCACAAAATTAGGATAGGGGATTTTCCCCATGAAATGCACCCGCGACAGATCAATCCTATCCTTCACCTCGTCCAGAAAAATGTCTTTCCATTTCTTACCATCGGGGGCGGGCGGGCCATAGGACACCTCATCGCCGCCAACCAAGATAACCTCGGCATTAGGGCGCGCGCGCATCACTTCGGGCAGGGCGCGCATAAAGATGTGATAGCCGCGATAGGGTTCTAAATTGCGGTTCACAAAGGTCAGCACCTCATCGCCCACGCCCACAGTTTTGCCATTTGGCAATTCGAATTTGGCATCGCGGTTGGGGGCAAGTAGGCGCGTATCGACCCCGTCATGGATGACAGTGATGCGCTGGCGCAAAAGGCTTGGGTGGGTATCGGCCTGAAAATGGGTGGGCGACAAGGCGGCATCGGCATGAACGATCGACTGGGTCAGATAGGCTGCGCGGCCTTGGGCGATCATCACCTGATCGAAATTGCGCTGCGAAAATTCAGGGTCAAAGCCGATATCGGCCCCATCGCCGCGATAATAAAACTCGGCATAAACGATCAGCTTGGCCTTTGGCCAAACCTCTTTCAAAAACAAACTTTCCCCCCAGCCTGAATGGGCAAAGATGACATCGGGGGTATAGCCTTGGTCATCGCGCAGGCTGGCGGCGGCGCGCGCCACGATCACCGCGCGGTCGGACATAACTGTATAGTTGCGGCCCAGCCGCGTTTGCCCCGCATCCACCGCCTGCGGCTTGAATGTGTATTTCATATGCGGAATTGCGATTTTGCGATTATTGGCGGCATCGGTCAGGGCCAAAACCTCGTGGCCGCGTTTTTGCATTTCGGGGGCAAGGTGCAAAAATTGGGCGGGAAAGTTCTGGTGCACAAACAAAATCTTCAACGAGTCTCTCCAAAAGCCGCCTGCATCAAAGCGCGAGTATAGTCGGTTTTGGGCGCGGCGAAAACCGCCTCGGTTGTGCCGCTTTCGATGATGTCGCCTTCGCGCATCACCATGACCTGATGCGACATGGCGCGCACCACGCGCAAATCATGGCTGACAAAGATATAGGCCAGCCCCCATTTGCGCTGCAACGCGCGCAAAAGGTCAACGATTTGCACCTGCACCGTCATATCCAGCGCGGATGTCGGCTCGTCCAGCACCACCAGTTTGGGGCGCAATATCATAGCGCGGGCAATGGCGATGCGCTGGCGCTGGCCGCCAGAAAATTCATGCGGATAGCGCGCCGCCATGGCAGGGTCTAGCCCGACATCGGCCATGATCTGCGCCACCATCTGCTGCGCCTCATCCCCGCTTGTGCCATGCACGCCCAGACCTTCGGCAATAATCTGCCCCGCAGTCATGCGCGGTGACAGGCTGCCAAAGGGATCTTGGAACACAATCTGCATATCGCGCCTGTGCGGGCGCATTTGGCGCTGCGAAAGCGGCAGCAGATCGCGGCCCAAAAACAGCACTTTGCCCTGTGCCTGCACCAGCCGCAAAATGGCCAAGGCAAGGGTGGTTTTGCCCGATCCCGATTCGCCCACGACGCCCAAAGTCTCGCCCGCGCGCAGGGTCAGGCTTGCCTGATTCACGGCCTTTACATGGCCCGTAACGCGGCGCAATAGACCCGTTTGAATGGGAAACCAGACGCGCAGGTTTGACACATCCAGCACAGGTTCGGCCCCCTCTGGCACGGGGTTTGGGCTGCCCTTGGCAGATGCGGCCAGCAGTTTTTGCGTATAGGGATGCTGGGGGGCGGCAAAAACCTTGGCAGTCTCGCCCGCCTCGACAATCTGCCCGCCTTGCATCACGCAAACGCGGTCGGCAATGCGGCGCACGATGGTCAGATCATGGGTGATGAACAGCATCGATAGGTTTTCGCTGCGTTTGAGTTCGCCCAACAAATCCAAGATTTGCGCCTGAATGGTCACATCCAGCGCGGTGGTCGGCTCGTCCGCGATCAGCAAATCGGGGCCATTGGCCAGCGCCATAGCAATCATAACGCGCTGGCGCTGCCCGCCCGATAATTGATGCGGATAGGCGGTGAGGCGGCTTTCAGCATCGCGGATGCCCACCTTTTGCAGCAGATCAATCGTGCGCGCGCGCGCGGGCGCACCTGTCAGCCCCTGATGCAGCGCCAAACTTTCACCGATTTGCTTGGCAATCGTATGCAGTGGGTTCAGCGAGGTCATCGGTTCTTGAAAGATAAAGCTGATGTCATTGCCGCGCAGGCGTTGCAGCGTTTTCTCGTCTGCGCCCACCATTTCTGCGCCGTTGTAGCGCACCGAGCCTGAGACGCGCGCATTATCGCCCAAAAGCCCCACTGTGGACAGGGCAGTCACAGATTTGCCACTGCCCGATTCGCCAACAATCGCCAGCGTCTCACCGCGATTAAGGTGAAAGGACACGCCGCGCACCGCGGGCAAAAGCTGCCCCTCTTGGGCGAAACTGATCGAAAGGTCAGATACCTGCAAAAGGGTCATGAAAATGTCTTTCGCGGATCAAAAGCATCGCGCACGCCTTCGAATATGAACACCAGTAAAGAAAGCATGATGGTAAAGGTGAAAAACGCCGTAAAGGCCAACGACGGCGTTTGTAGATTCTGCTGCGCTTGGCGCGACAACTGCCCAAGGCTGGGCAAATTGGCAGGCAGGCCATAGCCAAGGTAATCCAGCGCGGCCAGCGATCCGATGGTACCCGATACGATAAAGGGCAGCATGGTCAGCGTGGCGACCATGGCGTTGGGCAGCACATGGCGGAACATGATTTTGGCATCTGACACGCCCAAAGCCTTGGCCGCGCGGACATATTCAAAATTGCGCGCGCGCAGGAATTCGGCGCGCACCACGCCAATCAGCGATGTCCAGCCAAAGGCCACCATCAGGGCGACCAGAATCCAGAAACTTCGGCTCCAGACGGAAAACACAATGATGATGACGTAAAGCGAGGGCGTGCCCGACCATATCTCGAGAAAGCGTTGAAACAGCAAATCCACCCAACCGCCGAAATAGCCCTGCACAGCCCCCGCTGCAATGCCGATGACCGATGTCAGCGCGGTGACAATCAGGGCAAATCCGACCGACAGGCGGAACCCATAAATCACCCGTGCCAGCACATCGCGGGCGGTGTCATCCGTGCCCAAAATGTGGTTTTCATCAGGGGCAGAAGGTGCAGCTTTGCCCTGTAGGTTATTGATCGTGTTATAGGAATAGGGAATAGGCGCCCACAAAATGCGCCCTTTTGCAAAACCTTCGGTCGCAGCGTCAAAATTGCCCGATTGAATGGCGTCAATCATGCCGTGCGCATCGTCAAAACATTCCACCAGCCCGCCTGAACGGATCAGGCATTCCACCTCGGGCGATTTGTAATTGGCTTCGGTTTGAAAATCGCCGCCAAAATCTTTTTCTGAATAAAAGGTCAGAAACGGCATCCGCCATTCGCCGCGATATTGCACCAAAAGCGGTTTGTCATTGGCTAAAACCTCGGCAAACAGCGACAGGCCGAACAGAATGGAAAACAAAATCAGCGACCAATAGGCGCGTTTGTTGGCGCGAAAATTCCGCCAGCGGCGCGCGTTAAGGGGGGATAACCGCATCATCCCCTCCGATCAAAATCGATGCGGGGATCGACCCAGACATACATCAGATCGGAAATAATCCCCACGACCAGCCCCATCAGACCAAAGGCGAACAGCGTGCCAAAGATAACAGGGTAATCGCGCTCTACGGCGGATTTATAGCCAAGCTGGCCCAGCCCATCCAGCGAGAAGATGGTTTCAATGATCAAACTGCCACCAAAAAACACCGAAATAAACAGCGCAGGAAAGCCCGCAATCACAATCAGCATCGCGTTTCTGAACACATGTCCATAAAGCACCCGCCGTTCGGGCAGGCCCTTGGCGCGGGCAGTCATAACATATTGTTTTTTCACCTCGTCCAGAAAGCTGTTTTTGGTCAGCAGGGTCAGCGTGGCGAAACTGGCGATGGTGCTGGCGGTGACAGGCAGGGCGATGTGCCATAGGTAATCCAGTGCCTTGCCAATGGGGGAAAGCTCCGCCCAATTGCTGCTGGTAAGGCCCCGCAGGGGGAAGATTTGCCAATAAGATCCGCCAGCAAACAACACCAGCAGCATCACCGCAACCAAAAGGCTGGGAATGGCATAGGCCGCGATGATCACGCCGCTTGTCCAACTGTCAAACCGCGACCCATCGCGCACCGCTTTGCGAATGCCCAGCGGGATGGAAATGATATAGGCCAGCAGCGTTGACCATAGGCCAAGGGTGATGGACACGGGCAGTTTTTCGATGATCAATTCCATCACAGAGGCGCTGCGAAAGTAGCTTTCGCCAAAGTCAAAGGTCAGGAATTTGCCCATCATAATGAAAAACCGCTCGGTGGCGGGGATCATTTCTTTTTCACACTCTTTCGATTGCTGAACGAGCGTTCCGTCATATCCTTCGGGGCAGATGAATCGGGCAAAGCCGAACTCGACCTCTAGCTTGGCCAAAAACTCGGGCGGCAGGCCGCGCGCGCCCACATAGGTGCCGCCTTGCTCGCCCTCGGTTCCTGTGGTTGGATCGCCGCTGCCGCGCACGGCCTCCATCGCGTCACCCTCGCCTTCCAGCCGCGCTTCGATCTGGTCGATCGGCCCGCCGGGGACAAGTTGGGTCAGCGCGAAATTGATCAGCATGATCCCGAACAATGTCGGGATCACCAGAATCAATCGGCGCAGGATGTAGGAAATCATGCTATTTCAGCACACCATCTGCCTTCAGCTTATCTGCCTTGGCCTGATCGAACCACCAAAAATCAAGGCTACCCAGATCATAGGGAGGCAATGGGTCTGGAAAACCATATTGGTCGTAATAGGCCACGGTATGCACATCTTTATACCATTGCGGCACGTTGAAATTGAGGGTGCGCAGCACGCGGTCAAGGGTGCGGGCTGCAACATCCAACGCGTCGCGCGTTTGGGCCGCATCAATCGCGTCCAGCAGTTTATCGACAGCGGGGTTCGCCAGCCCCATGCGATTGCGGGTGGAATTGTCTTTGGTGGCAGAGGCATAGCCCTGCTGCATTTCCGCCCCTGGTTCGTAGCCATTCACGGGATTGGCGGTGATCATATCAAAATCAAAGGCAGGCGGGTCTACCCGCTGGCTGAATTGCGCGGGGTCAACAGTGGTGAGTATCGCATCCACCCCCAGCGCGCGCAGGTTTTCGACATAAGGCGAAATGATGCGTTCAAAGGCGGGGCTGGCGTTTAGAAACTCGACTGTCAGCGGCTCGCCCGCCGCATTGGCGCGCATCCCATCTGCGCCAGCCACCCAGCCTGCCTCGTCCAACAGGGCAGAGGCTGCGCGCAGGTTCTTGCGGTCTAGGTTCGCCTCCACGCCCGACACAGGCGGCAGCACGGCATCGGCGGTCAGAATGCTGGCATCCAGCAGACCTTCGTCCACAAGCGGTTGCAATAGCGCCACTTCTTCGGGGGTGGGCGCCCCTTTCGCCTCCATCGCGGTATTGGCAAAGAAGGATGGCACGCGCGCATACAGATCATAGAACAGGGTTTGGTTTGACCATTCGAAATTGAACATCAGGCCAATCGCTTGGCGCACGCGGATGTCTTGGAATTTCTCGCGCCGCAGGTTGAAGATGAAACTTTGCGTGCTGGCAATCGACCCGTTGGGCAATTCGGCCTTAATCACCGCGCCGCTTTTCAGATTGTCAAAATCATAGGCGGTCGCCCATTGCTTGGACGAGGATTCGTTCTGAAAGGTAAACACCCCCGATTTGAACCCTTCAAAGGCGGCATTGGTATCGCCGAAATATTCCACGCGGATACGGTCAAAATTGCTGCGGCCAATCATCATGGGGTGATTGATGCCCCAATAATCTGGGTTACGTTTCAGGATGATCTGCTGGCCGGGCTGCAGGCTGTCCAGCACATAGGCCCCTGTGCCCAGCATCGGCTCTAGGCTGCTTTCCTCTAGATCGCGGTTGTTGGCGGTGTAATCAGCCTTTGAGATAATTGTCAGCCCGCCCGCAGTGGCAGGCATATCGCGCATGGCTGTGCCGGGGGTGAAGGTGAACTTGACAGTGTGATCGTCAATCGCCTCGACCGATTGGAATTTTTCGTTGGCCACTGTGCGGAATTCGGCAATGCCTTTGTCGCGGAACAATTCGTAGGAAAAGACCACATCGGCCGCAGTCAACGGGCTGCCATCGGAAAACTTAACATCCTTACGCAGGTTGAAAATCACCCACGATCTGTCGGCGGGATATTCCATCGTCTCGCAAAGCAGGCAATAAGACGCGCCAATTTCATCCGCCGTGCCCGTCAGGATAGATTCGTAAAAGGCCGAACCGATGCTGCTGGCCGTGCCTTTGATGGAATAGGGGTTCAGGCTGTCAAAGGTGCCAAGGGCGGCAATCGAAATCTCGCCACCCTTGGGCGCATTTGGGTTGACATAGGGCAGGTGGGCGTAATCAGCGGGCAGGTTCAAGGTGCCAAAGGTGGAAATGCCATGCGCAATGATGGTGTCTTGCGCGCGGGCTTGGCCCGCGGTCAAAAAGGCGCAGGCCAACAAAGCAGCACCTGTGGCAAGGGCGATGCGGCGGTCTGGGGCGGGCAAAGATATGGCGATGGCTGGCATGCGTTTGGCCTCCTGTTGGGTGCGGGCGCGCCGCGCGGGTTTGCGGGGCACCTTCGCTTTATTTGGGGCAAAGCATAAATCGGAAAAGGGGCCTGCTACAAGGTAAGATTGGGGCCACTTTTGCGTGAGCGGGGCGCAAATGCAAAAGGCCGCACCCGCGGCGCGGCCTTTTGACGCAAGTTTCGGCAGATTAGTTGGTGGTTGCCAAATAGGCGATCAGGTTAGCGCGGTCTTCCACATCAGGCAGGCCCGCGAAAGACATTTTCGTGCCGGGCAAATAGGCCTTTGGATTGGTCAGAAACGCATTCAGATTTTCGGGTGTCCAGACTTGGCCAACCACGGCCATTGCGGCGTCGGAATAGCTAAAGCCTTCGGAGCTGTGTTTGGCCTTGTTGACGATGCCGTTCAAATGCGGGCCAGTGCCATTGCTGCCATCCAGCTTGTGGCAAGCCTTGCATTTGCCAAATACTTTTTCGCCTGCCGCAGCATCTGCCGAGGCGAAAACTGTGACGAAATCAGGCCCTTCTTCTACAACTTCTTCGGCCTCTGCCTCGCCCGTATCGATGCTATAGGCCTGCGCCATTTCTTCGCCATGCCCGCCCGTCTTGGGTGAATACAACGCATCCGCCGCCCAGCCGCCCACCAGAAAAAACAACAGTGCCCCGCACAGCGACGCGGTCACTTTGGTTAGGGTCATCGTATCGAACATGTCTTGCTTTCCTTATCGCCAGCGCAGCCACAGATGCGGCTTATTCAAGTTTGCGCCTATCTACCCGCTTCCCCCATGGCAATTCAAGGTGTAGTAGCGCGACCAATTGACCCTTTCGTGGGTTTTTCTGGCGGAGTTGAATGAAATGGCAGGCAAAATCGCGTTTCAGGGGGAAATGGGGGCCTATTCGCATCAGGCCTGCGTGCAGGCGCGACCAGATTTCACCCCGCTGCCCTGCGCCACCTTTGAAGAAGTGGTCGAGGTGACCCAATCGGGTGGCGCAGATTTGGCAATGCTGGCGGTGGAAAATTCGACCTATGGGCGGGTGGCGGATGTGCATTCGCTGCTGCCACGCGCGGGCCTGCATATTGTGGACGAGGCCTTTGTGCGCGTGCATGTGAACCTGCTGGGGGTCAAGGGCGCACGTCTGGATCAGATCACCGAGGCGCATGGCCATGTGGTCATCCTACCGCAATGCGCGGGGTTTTTGCGGGGGCACGGGATTAAGGGCAAAGTATCCTCTGACAATGCCCGCGCAGCCCGCGAAGTGGCCGAGGCAGGCGATGTGACGCGCGCGGCTCTGGCCAGCGAGCTTGCCGCGCAGATTTATGGGCTGGATGTGATTGCCGCAAAAATCGAAGACCACCAAAACAACACCACGCGGTTTTTGGTGATGGGGCGCGCGGCCGATCATAGCCGCCGCAGCGATCATATGATGACCACCTTCACCTTTCGCGTCCGCAACATTCCTGCCGCGCTGTATAAGGCGCTGGGCGGGTTTGCCACCAATGGTGTGAACATGACCAAACTGGAAAGCTATATGGTTGGTGGCAGCTTCACCGCAACCGAGTTTTATGCCGACATCGAAGGCCACCCCGAAGACGCACCCGTGGCCCGCGCGCTAGAGGAGCTGCGGTATTTCACATCCTCGCTGAATATCTTGGGGGTTTATCCTGCGGATCGGCAGAGGGGGTAGAGGTTGACGTGTATATACGTTTTGTGTATACACGAAATGGAAATTAACGGTTACGTTTTTGGAACCCAGCGTGAAGGAGCAGCGCATGAACAAAACCTTGTAAGAAAGGAGAACAATCATGTTCGAATGGAACGAGGAAAAACGGCAACATAATCTGCTGAAACACGGCGTTGATTTACTTTACGCCGCGCAGATTTTTGAAGGCGATGTGGTCAAGATAGTGGACGACCGCCAAGATTATGGCGAGACGCGCTATCTGGCGCTGGGTATGATTGGCGATGAAATCTACGCCGTAGTCTACACCCTGCGCGGCGAAAACATTCGCCTGATTTCTGCGCGCAAAGCTAGGAAGAAAGAGTATGACCGATATCAAAACCGCGTCCTTAGACGACATTAAAGCAATGATCGCGCGTGGCGAAGTTTTGCCGCCCCGCAAAGACGCCCCCGAATATGATCTGCCCGAAGGGTTTTGGGAAAAGGCGGTTGTTCAAGCCCCGCTTGTTAAATCCACCATATCCATGCGCATTGATCCCGACATCCTTGAATTCTTCAAATCCCAAGGCGCGGGGCATTTGACGCGGATGCATGCCGTGCTGCGCGCCTATGTCGATGCGCAGAAGGCCAAGCAAAAGCGATAGGTTACTCCCCTCGCGGAAAGCGTTTGCTTTCCTCTAGCACGTTCAAATCCATGTGGTTGCGCATATAGCGTTCGGATGCTGCGCGCAGGGGTTGGTAATCCCACGGGTAATAGGCACCAGATCGCAGCGCCTCGTATACCACCCAGCGGCGGGCTTGGCTGGCGCGCACCTCTTCATCATAAACGGGCAAATCCCAACGCTCTGCCACCATGTTTTGAAAATGCGCCAAAACCTCGGCCGCGCGGGGATCGGCAGCAAGGTTCACATTCTCGTCAGGGTCGCTGGCCAAATCAAACAACTGGTCAGGGTCGGCGATGCAATGGATGTATTTCCATGCGCCTTGGCGCAGCGCGACCATAGGGGTAATCGTGCCCTCGGCGGCATATTCCATGGCCACGGGCGCATCCCGCGCGGCCCCCAAGGCCAGCGGAACAAGGCTGACCCCATCTGTCCACGGCTCGATATCAGCCATCATCACCCCTGCCAAATCGCACAGGGTGGGCAGGACATCCAGCGTCGACACTGGCGTTTCAATCAGCCCAGCGGCCAGATTGGGCGACATAATCATCAAAGGCACGCGCGCGGAACCTTCGAAAAAGTTCATCTTGAACCACAGGCCCTTGCGGCCGAGCATTTCGCCATGATCGGACAGAAACACCACAATCGCCTCTTGGCGGCTGGCATCAAGCGCATCAAAAATCTCGCCAATTTTGGCATCGACATAAGAGATATTTGCGAAATAGCCCTGACGTGCGCGGCGGATATGATCGCGCGTCACCTCCATCCCGCGCCAATCGCAGGCATCCATCAGGCGCTGCGAATGGGGATCCATATCGTCGTAATCCAAGGCTTCGGGTGGTTCGCATTCAGGCGCGCCTTCGTATAAATCCCAATAGCGGCGGCGGGCAACGAAGGGGTCATGTGGGTGGGTGAAAGACACAGTCAAACACCATGGCCGCGCATCCGCCCCGCGCGAGAGGTCATAGATTTTCTGCACCGCCTCGTGGCAGACATCATCATCATATTCCAACTGATTGGTGATTTCGGCCACGCCTGCGCCCGTGACCGAGCCAAGGTTATGATACCACCAGTCAATCCGTTCGCCAGGTTTGCGGTAATCGGGTGTCCAGCCAAAATCGGCGGGGTAAATATCGGTGGTCAGGCGCTGTTCAAACCCGTGCATCTGATCTGGCCCAACAAAATGCATCTTGCCCGACAGAATGGTTTGATAGCCCGCGCGGCGCAGATGATGCGCATAGGTGGGGATGTCGGATGCAAATTCGGCAGCGTTGTCATAGACCCGCGTGCGGCGCGGCAACTGCCCCGACATAAACGAGGCCCGCGCCGGCGCACACAGCGGCGAGGCCGTGTAAGCATTGGCAAAACGCACCGAATGATCGGCCAATTTGCGCAGATTGGGCACATGCAAAAACGGCGCAGGCCCATCAGGGAACAGCGTTCCTGTCAACTGATCTACCATGACAATCAGGATGTTGGGCTTTTTGGCCATGGGATGCTTCCTACACAATGCAGCGCCATTCTATAGGGGCTTTGGTTAACGAGTGCTTTCCAAAATCGACGCAATCCACGCTTTTCCGCGCCTTAGGCCAGCCATCTTAACCCGCATAATCGGGGCTGGCAGCATCTAGCAGGGCCTTAATCTCGCGCAGATGCGTTTGGGCGAAATTGGGGTAATCTTCCCATTCGCGGGCGGTTTTCTCGGCGATCTCGTCGGACATCACCCGCAAGGGCTGGCCCGTTTGCAACGCGCGGATATAGGTCTCGCAGGCGCGTTCAAAATAATACAGCCTGTTGAAGGTTTCGGCCACAGTGCGGCCAATCACCAAAACGCCATGGTTGCCCATGACCAAGGTGGTCATTTTTGGATCGGCCAGCAGCGCCGCGCAGCGCGCGCCTTCCGCCTCGAATGCCATGCCGCCATAGCTGTCGTCCACCGCATGGCGGCCAAAGAACATGGCCGAGTTTTGGTCGATGGGCGGCAGGCGGCTGTCGGCAAGGCTGGCCAAGACAGTGGCATGGATGGAATGCACATGCATCACACACACCGCATGGGGCAGGGTGCGATGCAGCGCGCCGTGCAATCCCCAAGCGGTGGGATCGGGCGCATCGGGGCGGGACATGGTGGAAGGGTCGTCGGCGTCAATCTCGATCAGGCTGGACGCCGTGATCCGCGCAAAATGCCGCCCGTTCGGGTTAATCAGAAATCGGCTGCCGCCAACCGCAAGGCTGAAATGATTGGCCACGGATTCGTGCATATTCAAATGTGCGCACCAGCGAAAGGCGGCGGCAAGGTCTGTGCGTTGGGGCCAATGGGAAAGGTTCGGCTGTGTGGGCGCGTTCATGGGCAAACTCCTGACTTTGGCGCAATCATGGCGTCAAACCCAAGGCAAAGCAAATCTTGCTTTTTTGCCCTGCGCCGCGCTAAGTTTGCCGCGGTTGGCAAACACCAAGGCGTCGCTGTTTCGCAAGAAAAGCTAAAGTTGCCAGTTTTGGATCGGCATCGCACATCTACAGGCGCCGCTTCGTTAAGTCAGCGACCGATGATGTTCATGGTGCCTTAGGGATGCATGATGACGAACCAACCGCTTTCCTTAGTTGCCCCCGATTTGGGGCAATTCACCCGCGCGCTGTCGCGGCAATTGGGTGCGGCTAGCCCCTCGCACCTGACCTTAATGAACATGCTGGCCCGCGCCGCAGGGTTTCAAAATGTGCAGCATCTGCGCGCGGCGGGTGCGGTGGCACAGCCGATGGCCGAGTTGCCGCCAGACCCGCCAGCCGTCGATGCGCGCAAAGTCGCGCGCGCTTTGCAGCAATTTGATGCGCTGGGGCGTTTGGCACGTTGGCCTGCCAAACGCCATGTGCAAACCCTAACCCTATGGGCGATTTGGGCAGCGCTGCCTGCGGGGCAAAAGCTGAGCGAGCGCCAGATCAGTGCCCTGATCGATGGCGAACATCTATTTGGTGATGCGGCGATTTTGCGGCGCGATATGGTGGGCTGCGGGTTGCTCTGGCGGCAAGATGGCGGGGTGGATTACCTGCGGATCGAGCAAGTGCCCCCACCCGAAGCGCGGGCGCTGATCCGTGCAATAGCGGCGCGGCGCAGCGCGCGGGGCGCGCCCAGCCACAGCCCATAGTGCGGCAACAAAAAAGGCGGGCACAAGGCCCGCCTTTTCCAAAACCATGCGCTGCGATTAGGCCAGCGCCAGATTCACCGCCGATTCGCGCCCGTCGCGGCCTGCTTCGACGTCAAACGTCACCGCTTGCCCGTCTTTCAGCCCGCGCAGCCCTGCGCGTTCCAGCGCGGTGATATGCACGAAAATATCCTTAGAACCGCCCTCTGGGGCGATAAAGCCGTAGCCTTTGGTTTCATTGAACCATTTCACGGTGCCCTTAGCCATCGTGATCGTCTCCTACCTTTGTGCCATCCGCGAGATTGCAATGGCCTGGCCCCGCACTTTGATCGAAAAGCTGTGGCCGAAATCGGAGACAGGATCGAGAAGTCACGTCGCACCCTTTATATTATTAGGGTGGATGATGTTTTCAAGATGGTTTGCTGCGGCAATTCGCCTGCGGGTTGCCGAAAAGCGACAGCTTGCCCTACAGCTTTCTGCGCGCGCGCAGGGCCGCGCCGATGGTGCCATCGTCAAGGTAGTTCAGCTCTCCGCCAATCGGTACGCCTTGGGCAAGGGTGGTGATCGCCACGCCCGTATCGGCCAGACAGTCGGCAATATAATGGGCGGTGGTTTGGCCATCGACTGTGGCGTTCAGGGCCAAGATCACCTCGCGCGCGCCCGTCTCGCCCACGCGCGCGACAAGGCGGGGAATGCCAAGCTGGTCTGGCCCCATATCATCCAGCACCGACAGCGTGCCGCCCAGCACGTGATAGCGCCCGCGAAACGCGCCGCCCCTTTCCATCGCCCAAAGATCGGCCACGTCTTCGATCACGCAAATCTCGCCCGTGTCGCGGGCAGGATCGGCGCAAATCGGGCAAATCTCGGACTGGCCGATGTTGCCGCAGATGGTGCAATCTTTGGCCGTCAGGGCCACTTGCGCCATGGCTGTCGCCAAAGGGGCCATAAACTGCCCCCGCTTTTTCAAAAGCGCCAGCACCGCGCGACGGGCAGAGCGCGGCCCAAGGCCGGGCAGGCGCGCCATCAGGTCGATCAGTGTTTCAATGTCGCGCGTCTCGCTCATATGTTTGGCAGCATCATATCGGCGGGTAGGCCCAGTTCCTGCGCGATGCGGGCCATTTCAGACATCATATAGGCGCGGGCGCGGGACTGCGCATCTTGGATTGCAGCCAAGATCAGGTCTTGCGCCTGTTGTTGGGCGCTGGCGTGCAAGATGCTGGGCGACAGATCGATGCCAATTACATCGCCCTTACCCGTGCAGCGCACCGCAACAAGGCCAGCGCCTGCCTCGCCCGTGATGATGACCCGCGCAAGGCTGTCTTGCAACTCGGCCATGCGGCTTTGCATGGCTTGTGCAGCCTTCATCATTTTGGCCATATCGGCGATATTTCCAAGACCTTTCAGCATGTTATGCCCTAATCATCTTCAAACGGATCCCAATCCTCGCTGCCCGTCTCCTCGGCCCCATCTTGGCCCGCATCTGCGGCCAAGCTCGCGGGCGCATCTGGTTCGGGCAGGCGGATGGCGGCGATTTTTGCGGCGGGAAAGGCGGCCATCACCGCCTGCACAAGCGGGTTATCCAGCGCCTGTGTCTTGGCCGTGGTGTCCAGCGCATCGCGCGCCTCGGCGATGGTTGCGCTGCCCCCACCTGCCACGACCGACACGCCCCAACGCTGCCCCGTCCAGCCCTGCAGGCGCTGTGACAGGCGCGCGGCAAGGTCGGGCTTGGCGGATGGGGCAGGTTCAAATTCGATACGGCCAGGCGCATAGCGCACAAGGCGTAGGTCATGTTCCACTTCGGTCAGCAGCAGCATGTCGCGCTTGGCACGGATCAGATCGACCACTTGTCCAAAGGTCAGCAGGCTGATCTCGCCCGCAGGGTCGGGCTGGGCTTGTGGTGCCATTTGCGCATGGGGCGCACCGCGCGCGGGAGCGGATGGGGCAAGGCGCAGCATCGGGCTGTGGACAGCTTGCCCATCGCCGCCGCTGCCACCACCAATGCTACCACCAGCGCCGCCATTGCCACCACCTGCAGGTGCGCCGCCTGCCACAGGGCCAGATGGTGATGCTGCGGCAGGGCCATTTTGCAACCGCCGCACCAGCGTTTCAGGGTCGGGCAAATCGGCGACATGGGTCAGGCGGATCACAGCCATTTCAGCGGCCATCATGGCATTGGGGGCCAGCGCCACCTCTTCCAATGCCTTAAGCAGCATCTGCCACGCCCGCGACAGGGCGCGCATCGGCACGGCCTGCGCCATCTTTAGGCCCCTCTCGCGTTCATCCTGCGGGGTGGTCGGATCATCCGCCGCCTCGGGCGAGATTTTGACGACCGACAGCCAATGGCTGATTTCGGCCAAATCGCGCAGCACCGCCATCGGGTCTGCCCCATCGGAATATTGCGCCGCCAGTTCCGCCAGCGCCCCTGCCGCATCGCCGCGCAGGATCAAATCAAACAAATCCAAAACACGGCCACGATCCGCCAGCCCCAACATGGCGCGCACCATATCGGCACTGGTTTCCCCCGCCCCATTCGAAATGGCCTGATCCAGCAAACTGGTCGCATCGCGGGCCGATCCTTCGGCAGCGCGGGCAATCAGCGCCAGCGCGCCATCGGTGATCTGCGCGCCTTCGGCAGTGGCGATTTTGCGCAGAAGGGCCATCTGCACTTCGGGTTCGATCCGTTTCAGATCAAACCGCTGGCAGCGGGACAGCACAGTCACAGGCACTTTGCGAATTTCCGTGGTGGCAAAGATGAATTTCACATGCGCGGGCGGTTCTTCCAGCGTTTTGAGCAGCGCGTTGAACGCCGCATTCGACAGCATGTGCACTTCGTCAATGATATAGATTTTATAGCGGGCCGATGCCGCGCGATAGTGAACGGAATCAATCACTTCGCGCATATCACCCACGCCTGTGCGCGATGCGGCGTCCATTTCCAGCACATCCACATGCCGCCCTTCGGCAATGGCGATGCATGGCTCGCAGATGCCGCAAGGCTCGGTCGTGGGGCCGCCCTTACCATCGGGGCCAATGCAATTGAGCCCCTTGGCGATGATTCGCGCCGTGGTGGTTTTGCCCGTACCGCGGATACCCGTCATCATAAAGGCATGGGCAATGCGATCGGCGGCGAAGGCGTTTTTCAGCGTGCGCACCATCGCCTCTTGCCCGACCAAATCGGCAAAAGTGGCGGGGCGGTATTTGCGCGCCAGCACCTGATAGGTTTTCTCGCCCGTTTCGGTCATATCGCCCTGCAAGATTCGGTTGTGGCAGACTAGGGCGGATGGGGCGCAAGCGCAACCAAGGGCAGTCAGTCTTGCCCGCTATGTTTGGCGGCTGATTTCTTAGTATGCCGCCCCGCCGCGCGGATTTGCGATTGGGTTAGGGCTGCGGCATTGCCTGCCCCTTCGGCCAGCAATTTGCGCCACCGCTCGACGCGCTGAGCATCCAACGCGCCGCGCGCAACGGCGGCTTGCACGGCGCAGGCGGGTTCGGATTTGTGCTGACAATTGCGAAAGCGGCAGTCATTGGACAGCGCCAGAATATCGCCAAACAACATGTCGATGCCTGCGTCTACATCGGCCAGTTGCACCTCGCGCACGCCGGGGGTGTCGATCAGCCAGCCCCCATTCGGCAGAGCAAACAGATGCCGCGCGGTGGTGGTGTGGCGGCCACGCTCGTCCTTGTCACGCACGCCGCCCGTGGCATGGGTCTGTGCCCCCAAAAGGCCATTGGCCAGTGTCGATTTGCCAACCCCTGAAGACCCCATCAGCACCGCCGTTTTGCCTGCCGCCACATAGGGCAGCAATGCACCCGCCCCTGTTTTGGCATTCAGCGCCAGCACGGCCGCACCACCCGCCACAGCATTGGCCTGTGCAACAAAGGGTTCAGGATCAATCACATCGGCCTTGGTCAACACGATCACGGGGGTAATGTCGCTGGCATGGGCCAAGACCAGATAGCGCTCTACCCGTGCGGCATTAAACTCTAGCCCGCAGGCGGTGACGATCAACATGCAATCGACATTGGCCGCGATCAGTTGCAACCCCACCCCCGTGCCCGCAGCGCGGCGGCGCAGCAGCGAATGGCGCGGCAAGATATGGCAAATGCGCCCTGCCTCGGCCAGCACAAAGTCGCCCACGGCAACATCTGCCGATGTCATATCAGGCGGAAAAATCAGCGTTGCAGGGCCAGCCGAACCCAGCGCGTCGGCCCGCGATTTGTGCAGCATGGCGATGCGGTAGGGCGCGGCATTGGGCAGGGCCGCCGCCTGTGCCGCTGCATCCAAATCGGGCGTCCAGCCAAGCTGCATAAGGGCGGTGTTTGTCATCGCCCCATCTTGCGCCGCCCGCGCAAATTGGGCAAGCCTTGGCAAGACCTTATTCATAGGCAGCTTATGGCCCGTATCGCCGTTCTTACAGTATCTGACCGCGCCCATAGCGGGGAATATGCCGACCGCTCTGGCCCTGCGGCAGAGGCATGGCTGCGCGCCGTCATCACCTCGCCCGTCGAAATTCTGCGCCGCATCACCCCCGATGGGCGCGCCGAAGTGGGCGCGGCGCTGGTGGATTTGGCGGATATTTGGGGCGCGGATTTGGTTTTGGCCACGGGCGGCACAGGCCCCGCCCCACGCGATCAAACCCCCGAAGCGCTGGCCGATGTGGCCCCGATGGTGCTGTCTGGCTTTGGCGAGGCGATGCGGCGCGCGAATTTGGCCGTTGTGCCCACCGCCATTTTATCGCGGCAAGAGGCCGCCGTGCGGGGCCGCTGCCTCATCATCACCCTTCCGGGCAGCCCGAATGCAATTGCGACCTCCCTAGAGGCAATTTTCGCCGCCGTGCCCTATTGCCTTGATTTGATCGGCGCTGCGCGTATCGAAACCGACCCAGCGCGGATTGCCGCCCACAGACCGAAAGGCGCGTGATGAAACTGTTCGTGGGCCTTGGCAATCCGGGGGCGAAATATGCCGCCAATCGGCATAACATCGGCTTCATGGCGGTTGATCGCATTGCCGCCGACCACAGCTTTACCCCATGGAAGCGCGCCTTTCAGGGGCAGATCAGCGATGGGCGGTTTGGCAGCGAAAAGGTGCTGCTGCTAAAGCCTGAAACCTTCATGAATCTGTCAGGCCAGTCGGTGCAGGCGGCGGCCGCTTTTCACAAAATAGACGCGGCTGACATCACGGTGTTCCACGACGAGCTAGACCTGCCCCCCGCCAAGATTAAGGCCAAGTTTGGCGGCGGGCATGCAGGCCATAATGGGCTGCGATCCATCCATGCCCATCTGGGCGAGGGCTATGCGCGCCTGCGCCTTGGCATTGGCCACCCTGGCCACAAAGATCGCGTGGCCGATTATGTTTTGCATGATTTCGCCAAGGCAGATCAGGCTTGGCTGGATGATCTGATGGCGGGTATTTCCGCTGGCGCGGCCCATCTGGCGGGCGGGGATGTTCCTAAATTTCTCAACGCCGTGGCCCTGCGCATGGCCCCACCAAAAGAAAAGAAACCCGCCCCCGCCGCGCAGAATACCCCTAACCCAATCGAGGCGCCTGTGGCAGATACCAGATCGCCGATGGAAAAGTTGTTGGATCGCTTTAGGCCCTAATCTGCTTTGCCAGCCCAGCCTCACCCAACCCCAGCGGAGTGCGACACCTACGCCATAACCGCGCGCGCCAGCTTACCCCATAGATCAATGAAAACACCAAAGATGCGCGACGGGCTTCTTCTTTTTCCAAATATCCTGGGGGTGAGATGCTTTTGCGTGCAAAAGCATCGAGGGGGCTAGCCCCCTGACTTTGGCGCAAACAGCCTGTAATACAGCCAATTTGGCAGGAAATTCCCAAGGCGGAAAAATGCGGCAAAGGCGGCGGGGAAACTGCGGCTGAAGGCATTAGAACTCATCAGCGTGAACATTTCTTCGGCGGCTTGCGCGGGTTCCATCAGGAAGGGCATTTTGAAGCTGTTCTTATCGGTCAGGCGTGTGCGGATGAAACCGGGGTTACCAAGTTGCACATGCACCCCTGTGCCGCGCAGATCGGCGTAAAGACATTCGGCCAGCACCATCGTGCCTGCCTTGCTGGCGGCATAACCAATCGCACCTGGCAGGCCGCGAAACCCCGACAGTGACCCTGTAATCACCACATGCCCCGCGTTGCGCGCCACCATGGCGGGCAGAACAGCCCCCAATACACGGGCGCAGCCTGTAAAGTTGATGTCGCACATCGCCTCTACCTCAGCGGCGTTCCAGTTTTGCGCGGTCATCGGGGTATAGATGCCTGCCAAAAACACCATCCCATCTATCGCGCCCACTGTCGCGGCGGCGGCGGTCACGCTGGCGCCATCGCCCACATCCATGGCCACAGCGCGGGCGCGCGGGATGCTGGCGGCTGCCTCGTCCAGCTTGGCGGCATTACGGGCCGAAATCACAACATTCGCCCCCGCAGCGGCAAGGCGCTGAGCAAGGGCAAGGCCCAGCCCCTCGGATGCGCCGACCAGCCAATAGGTCTTGCTGCTGAAATCCCTGCTCATTCAGCAGCCTCTAACATGGGCGCTGTGGCGGCGGCAGGGCGCAGGGTTGCGACCAATTCAGCCACTTTGAAGCCAAATTTGCGAAACTGGCTGCGATTGATGATGGTGCCGTTTTGGGTCAGATACATCCAATCTTGCACGGCCAAAACATGCCCGCCCGCACTGGCGGGCAATTTGATGCTATAGTTCAAAAACACAGTCGGCCCCGATACTTCGCCCGTCCCTGCGCCCACAACATCATCAGCCTCGGCAATGATGCGCCCATCTGCGCCAATGGTCAGCCGCCATTCGCGCAATTGCTCGCTGCCCGAATCATAGGTGAAATGTTCGCGCAGCACGCCGCGATTGCCCTCCCATGTGCCATGCATTTTGGCCACAAAACGCGATGTGACCCGCCCCGTTGGGCCATAGATCACACCTTCACATTCAATCGGGCCAGCCAAGTTCGACCGCAGATCAAAGCGCGGTGTTTGGGCTGAATAATCAATGGGGCGCTGGGCGGAAAAACCAAAGAAGCGGCGCAGAGCCAGCACGGCGATGATCGCGGCGCAAAGGGTCAGCAAGGCTGTCATAGCAGGAGTCATGCAGGTGATCCTCCAAGTTGGGAAAGAGGGGAAAGGGACATACGGGCCAAAAGGGCCAGCGCGATCAATTTCAACGCGCAGGGCAGCCCCGCATAGGCCAAGGACAGCGCCCATAAGGCCGTATCCGAATTGGCAATATTGGGCGTAAATCCCGCCCATTGCAGGGCAGGCAGCAAGGTTGCAGCCGCCAGCGCGAGCGAAAGTTTAGAGACGAAAGACCACAGGCCAAAGCCTGCCGCCTCGGACCCCAAATCGGCCATGCGGCGGGCAAATAGGGCGGGCAGTAACACCATATCCGCACCCAAAGCCGCGCCAGAGCCAAGGCAGATCACCGCAAAGGCCGCGCCATCGCCCGCGCCCAAAGTTATGGCCCAAAGAAAGGATACAATCGACAAAACCATCCCCGCCAGCAAGACGCGCCGTTCGCCATAACGGGCGGCAAGGCGGCTCCAAAGCGGGGCGGTCAGGGCAGCCGCCAAGAAAAAGGCCAGCAGATAAACGCCCGCAAGCGCTGGCAGTTCCAGCCGGCTTTCCACAAAGAACAAAAACAGCGTCGATGTAACCGCCACTGGGGCGGCATTGACCAAGGCAAGGATCAGCAGATTGCGTGCAATCGGATCGCGCAGGGCAGGGCGGAACATAGCCGCAATGCTGGGCTGCAAAGTGCTGGGCGCGCGGGCTGCCGCCCATTCGCCCCGCATGGCAACTGTAGCCACCAGCGCCAGCCCTGCAAAGCCAATGGCAAATGCGGCAAAGGGCGATGCAAAGCCCATGGCCAGCAGCAGCGTGGGCGCGGTGGCGGCGATGCAGACCCCAATCAACGAGCCTGTCTCGCGCCAGCCTGCCAGCCGCACATGGCCACCTGACCCCAGCGCCTCGGCCCGCGCAACGCCTTGGGCATAGAAGACAATGGTCAAAAAGGAATAGGCTGAAAACAGCACAGTCAGGGTGATGGCGAACCACGCCAGCGGCGCAAATGGCGGCGGGGCAGCAAAAAGGCCCAGCATGGCCGCCGCCATCAGCGCTGCGGCCCCCGTAACCATAGCCCCGCGCTGGGCGGGAAAGCGTTGCGCCAGCCATCCAAGGGCAGGATCTTGCACCACATCAATCAGCCGCAGCAGCGCCAACACCCCGCCCAAAGCGGCCAATGACACGCCATATTCATCTACAAAAAACTTGGGCGCATGGATATAAATTGGCAATCCTGCCGCCGCAATCATGGCTGCAAACAGCGGCCATGGGATCAGGCTGCGCCCCGTTATGGCAGATGCGCTGGGCATTACTTTGACACCTCGGTTTCAGGTGCGGGGGGCAGCGGATTATAGCGCGCGCCCTTTAGCCTTAGCTTTAGCGCCTGCCAATAGATCAGCGCCACAACGCGGCGCGCACCAAAGGGGCGGCGCAGCATCATGCCCAAAATGCCAAGGCTGGTCAGCGGGGCCAAATCGCCTGTCAGCGTGGCCAAAAGCCCGCCCTCTTGGCCCGCGCTATAATCAATCCAAATGCCGATTTTCTGCGCACTGATGTCAAAGCGAAACTCATACCCGCCCTGCACAGGTTGAAAGGGCGAGACGTGAAAGATTTTCCTAGCGCGCAGGCGATCCTCGCGGGTGATGGTGCCATGGTCATCGCGGTGGCACAGATAGGAATGGCGCTCGCCAAAGGTGTTGGACACTTCGGCAATCACCACCCGCAAGCCGCCCTGCGCATCATAGCACAGCCAGAATGACACGGGGTTGAACACATGGCCCAACAGGCGCGGCTGGGTCAGCAACAAAATCTCGCCCGTCACTGCCAATTCATGCGCGGCCAGCACCTGCCGCACCCATGCCAGCCCCGTGCCCGCCTTTGGTGCGCCGCCATGATCGCGGTCTTGCACCGAGGTGACATTGCCGCGCCCGCGCGAAAACAACCACGGCCCGCGCGCTGTGCTGTCTGGGTTTATCAAAACATAATCAATGCCATAGCGAAACGCATTGGCAATTGCGCCCTTGCGCCCGTGATAGGTTTGCCCGCGCAGATGCAGGGGCAAAACAGGCTGCGGAGCCAGCGCGATCATGCAGCGACCTTTGCTGTTTCGCGCTGGGCCAAAGCCTCGGCCACATCCCATGCGCTGGCAATCCCATCTTCGTGAAAGCCGTTCTTCATCCAAGCCCCACAAAACCACGTGTTCCCCGCACCATTGGCCGCCGCAATGGTTTTCTGCGCTGCCAAGGCCGCCAGATCATAGACGGGGTGGTGAAAGGTTTCCTGATCATAGATCAGGTCGTCGCGAATGGATTGCGTGCTGTTGAGGGTGACAAACAGCGGATCGTCCTTTGGAATAGGTTGCAGCGAGTTCATCCAATAGGTCAAATCAATCTTGTCCTGCGGGCCTGCCTTGCCCTCGACATAAGACCAGCTTGCCCAGCATTTGCGCGATTTGGGCATCATCCGATCATCGGCGTGCAAGACCATTTCGTTGGGCTGATAGCGCACGGCAGACAGGGCTGCGCGTTCGGCAGGAGTCGCATCCGACAGCATGGCCAGCGATTGATCGGAATGTGATGCCATCACCACATCGTCAAACTGTTCCCACTCGCCACCTTTTGCCTGCACTTGCACACCGCCATTGGCCCGCCGCACTGCCTGCACAGGGGCGGAAAGCCGTATTTCCACGCCTTGGCGCATCAATTCGCTTTGCAGGCGTGCCACATATTGGATCGAGCCGCCCCGCACTGTGTACCATTGATGCTGGCCAGACAGTTGCATCAGATGATGGTTTTGAAAGAATTTCACCAAAGCATCGGCAGGAAATTCCAAAATCCCTCTGGTTGGGGTTGACCAGATCGCCCCCGAAAAGGGCAAGATGTAATAGTCGCGGAAATAGGGCCCCGTGCCCAAAGCGTCCAACAGGCCGCCAATGGTCATGCCATGCCGCAGCGTTTGGGCGGCGTTTTTGTTGAAATGCAAAATATCGCGCAGCATCCGCAGATAGGATGGCGACAAGATATTGCGGCGCTGGGCGAACAAACTGTCCAAACTGTGCAGGGCATATTCCAGCGCCCCACCACGGGCAGACAGGCCAAAGCTCATATTGCTTTCCACCACGGGCACAGCCAGTTTTTCAAACAGGGCAACCAAATGCGGATAGTTGATGCGGTTATACACGATAAACCCAGTGTCCACGGGTTGATCGCCATGTTTGCCCGCCAGAACAGTGCGGGCATGGCCGCCCAAGCGGGGCGCGCCTTCATACAGCACAACCGCGTTGCGATTTGCCAAAAAATGCGCCGCTGACATGCCCGAAATGCCGCCTCCGATGATGGCGATACGTCTTGGCGGGTGGGCAGGTGTTTCGAAAGGCATGGATCGTCCTATTTTTGGTATACCTGAAGGCGTTACAGATCATACGGCGCGCGCGCTGTCTTGGATCAGATGCAAAATTTGCAAAAATTCTTTACATTTGTGTCCGCTGCCAGTGATCCAACCTGTGTTGTGTCACGTAAATTGGACATGTTACTTGACGCGCACCCTCGGCATGATGCCTATACGCCTAGAAAGATGCCCTTGCAGCCCATGCTGCAGGCATCTAGCGGTATGCGCAAAGGGTATGCGGGCTTGGCGAATAAGGTGAGCGAAGTGGCCAAGGGGCAGGAAACGGGCGCAGGCCCTGATTTTGCAAGTTTAATGCTGGCCGTGCGCGATCAGGGCGACCGCGCGGCCTATGGCGTGGTGTTTCAGCATTTTGCACCGCGCGTGAAGGCATTTTTGATGAAATCAGGCTCTGATGCCGCCTTGGCCGAGGAATTGGCGCAAGATGTCATGGTTACAGTCTGGCACAAATCGGCGCAGTTTGACCCTGCCCGCGCCAGCCTGTCGACATGGATTTTCACCATCGCCCGCAATCGGCGGATTGATTATTTCCGCCGCACACGCCGCCCCGAACCCGAAGATCTGGATTGGGGCGCGGGCGAAGAACCTGATGCGGCAGATATTTACCAATCTGCCGAAGAAACCCGCCGCCTTGGCGCGGCGCTGTCCACATTGCCAGAACCTCAGCGCGCGTTGATTGAACGCGCCTATTACGGCGATCTGTCACATAGCGAAATTGCCGCCCAAACGGGGCTGCCACTGGGAACCATCAAATCGCGCATCCGCCTTGCCCTAGAGCGGCTGCGCCAGAATATGAATTAGGCAAAGATTATGACGATCAAGCACCACCTGAACGACGATTTATTGATGGCCTATGCGGCGGGGAACCTGTCCGAGGCGTTCAGCCTTGCCGTTGCCACGCATATTTCCCTGTGCGATGAATGCCGCGCCGCGCTGGCCGCCTATGAGGCGATGGGCGGGGCTATTTTGGAGGGCGGGGCAGATTTGGCCCTTATGTCCGAAGATGCGCTGGTGCGCGCCATGGCGCGGCTGGACGCGCTGCCAGCCCCCGCCGCCAGCCCGAAAAAGCCAAAACATCCCGTGCTGCCCGCGCCATTGCAAGATTATGTTGGAACCGATTTGTCAGCAATCAAATGGCGCAAGTTGGGCATGGGTGTGCGCCAAGCGATTTTGCCCACCAAAGGCAAAGGCGGATCGGCGCGATTGCTGTATATTCCTGCAGGCCAAGCCGTGCCAGACCACGGCCATCGTGGCATGGAACTGACATTGGTGCTGAAGGGCGCGTTCCGCGACGAAACACAGCATTTTGCGCGCGGTGATATTGAAATCGCCACCGAGGCGGATGAACATACCCCCGTGGCATTGGGCGATGAAGATTGCATCTGCTTGGCTGTGACCGATGCGCCTTTGCGGTTTAACGCGCTGATCCCGCGCCTGATGCAGCCGATTTTTCGGATTTAACCGCCCCTCACCGCTGGCCAGCGGCAAGCACTGTCCAACCTGCAGGGTGGCGGTATTCCTCTAGATTTGCACCCGCGCCAATGCGGTCAATCACGGCAAACATGCCGCTGCCTGATAGGGGCGTTAAGACCCCATGCCATGTGCCGCGATGCAGGTTGATGCCCTGCGCGCCATTTGTCAAAAACGCCAGCGGCGTGGCGCTTGGCCCATCGGCCACGATCACCAGAAACGGATCATCCGTCATCGGAATAAAGGCTTGGCTGCCCAATGGGTGACGCTCGATCAGATCAAACTGATAGGGCAGGGCGCGCAATTGCGCCTGAAAAATAGAAATGCCCGCCCGCCCATCTGAAAAATCCATCTGCGCGCGGTCGTGGTAACGCTGGCACAGGCCCGCATTGATCACCCGTGCTGGCCCGCCCACTTCCAGCACATCGCCATAGGGGGCAAAGGCCGCCGCAGTCAGGGGCTGGGCGATAATCATCGCCCAAACACCCCGCACAGGGCAGCATGGCGGTTGACGTCTTTGTACAGCAAATAGCGAAATGGCCCTGGCCCTGCCGCATAGCAGGCCTGCGGGCAATAGGCGCGCAGCCACATAAAATCGCCCGCCTCTACCTCGATCCAAGTTTGGTTCAGCTTGTACACCGCCTTACCTTCCAGCACGAAAAGCCCATGCTCCATCACATGGGTCTCTTCAAAGGGAATAACACCGCCCGGCTGAAACGTGACGATATTCACATGCGCATCGTATCGAATATCGGCAGGATCAACAAAGCGGGTCGTGCCCCAAACGCCATTTGTATCGGGCATGGTGATCAGGGGATGATCGGATTCTTGGGTGACAAAAGCGGGGGGAATCTCGATTCCCGCGACCGCCTCGTATCGTTTGCGAATCCAGTGGAAATGGGCGGTTTTCGTGGCCTTTAGCGTCCAATGCGTGGCAGGTGGGATAAAGGCATATCCGCCCGCAGCCATGGCGTGTTTTTGCCCGTTGATGGTGACGTCCATCTCGCCTGCGGTCATGAACAAGAAATGCTCTGCCCCCGCATCGGCATCGGGCATATCGCTGCCACCGCCTGCCTGAACCTGCATGACATATTGGCTGAAGGTTTCGGAAAACCCCGTCATGGGCCGCGCAATCAGCCAAAGTTTGGTATCGCGCCAATGCGGCAAATAGCTGGTGACGATATCAGAAAAACAGCCCTTTGGAATAAAGGCAAAGCTTTCGGTGAACATGGCGCGGCCAGTCATCAGGCTGGTTTGCGCGGGCAAGCCGCCTGCGGGGGAATGATAGCTGCTCATGGCAAAATGTCCTTTAGGCGTAACTCAGCGATGCGTTCCACTTGGGCGCAGGCGGTGGCAAATTCGATGTCTGATGCATTGTTCAGGCGGGTTTCAAAGGCGCGCAAAATGCTGGCCTTGGTGTTGTCGCGCACCGCGATGATAAAGGGAAAGCCGTGCTTGGCCACATAGGCCGCATTCAGGCGCTGAAAGGTTTCCCTCTCGTCGTCGGTAAGGGCATCTAAGGCAGCGCTGGCCTGTTCGGCGGTGGATTCTGCTGTCAGACGCTTGGCTGCGGCAAGTTTGCCTGCAAGGTCGGGATGGGCGCGCAGCACGTCCAAACGCGCCTCATGCGGGGCGCTGCGGAACATGCGCGCAAGGGCATTGTGCAAGCCAAGGGCTGTGTCATGCGCGGGGCCAAGTTCCAAGTTAAACGCGCGTTCAGCAATCCATGCGGAATGTTCAAAAATCCCGCCAAAGCGGGCGATAAATGCCGCGCGATCCATTTGGCTGGGCCGATCAAAGCGTTTCGGCGGATGGGTTTTGGCCCAATGCTGCGCAATATCGCCGCGCCGCGCAAACCAAACGCCTTCATGGCCGCGGGCATAGTCCAAAAACCGCATCAGCCCCGCAATTTTTCCAGGCCGCCCAATCAGGCGGCAATGCAGCCCCACGGAAAACATCTTGGCCGCCCCCGCCAGACCTTCGGCATAAAGCACGTCAAAGCTGTCTTTGAGATAGGTAAAGAACTGCTCGCCTTCGATATAGCCAGGCGCTGTGGCAAAGCGCATGTCATTGGCTTCCAGCGTGTAGGGGATGATCAGCTGATCCCGTTCGCCCACCTTGCGCCAATAGGGCAGATCATCGTCATAAGTGTCTGATATCCAATCCATCGCGGCGGTTTCAGCCACCAAATCAACGGTATTCACGCTGCAGCGCCCCGTATACCATCCGCGCGGCGGCGCGCCGACCACTTCGGTATGCAGGCGGATCGCCTCGGCAATTTGGGCGCGCTCGACCTCGATGGGCATATCGCGGTGGTCGACCCATTTCAGCCCGTGACTGGCAATTTCCCAGCCTGCGGATTTCATTGCGACCACTTGTTCAGGATTGCGCGCCAGCGCTGTGGCCACGCCATAAATGGTGACGGGAATGTTCAACCCTGTGAACAGGCGATGCAGCCGCCAAAACCCTGCCCGCGCGCCGTAATCATAGATCGATTCCATATTCCAATGGCGCATGTTCGGCCAAGGTGCTGCCCCCGCAATATCAGACAAAAACGCCTCGGATTGGCCATCGCCATGCAGGATGTTATTCTCGCCACCCTCTTCGTAATTCAGCACAAGTGATATGGCGATGCGCGCCCCGTTTGGCCACGCGGCATCGGGCGGGTTTTGCCCGTAACCATGAAAATCGCGCGGATAGCGGGGGGGCTGAGGCATGGCTGCTCCTTTGACGATAATTTAGGGCAGAATGCCACAAAACATTATCAAATAAACCCAGAAAGACCTGTGCGCAGCGAGGGTGGTTTTTGCTGGCTCTGCAATGCTATGCTGGCGCAAACAGGGGGGCGCGCGATGGGCAAACTGACAACGCATGTGCTGGATACGGCGCGGGGCAAACCTGCGGCGGGGGTGGCGATTTGGCTGTATCGCATCCATGGCGGCAGCGCTGAAAAAATTGCCGAAGTGGTGACCAATTCTGATGGCCGCACCGATGGTCCGCTGCTGGAAGGCGCGGCGCTGGTCGCTGGGCGATATGAACTGGTGTTCCATGCGGGCGATTATCTGCGCGCCACGGGCCAAGCGGGGGCGCAGATTTTGTTTTTGGATCAGATCCCCATTCGCTTTGGTATCGTGGATCCCGCCGCGCATTACCATGTGCCATTGCTGATCAGCCCCTTTGCCTATTCCACCTATCGCGGAAGTTGAGCGCGACAGGTGAAATTCGCTGGCATTTTCCCTGCCGCCTTGCCAAAGTGATGAAAACAAGCCGTCACAGGGGCTATGGCGCTGGGGCAAATCAACTGGGGTAAACCATGTCAGGCAATCGGCATTTTGGCACAGGCCATTATTTCCGCCATTTCCTTAGCCGAACAGATGAAAAAATGCTGTTCAAGATGGATCATTATCTAGACATCTACGACCGCGAACTTGCCCCTTGGATGGGCGAGCGCGTGAATTTTCTGGAAATTGGCGTTTACAAGGGCGGCAGTCTGCGCATGTGGCGCGATTTCTTTGCGCCCCAGTCTAGCCTGACCTTTTTGGATATCGACCCCGCCTGCAAGGCGCTGGAAATTGAAGGCACAGATATTCGCATCGGCGATCAAACCGATGTGCCGTTTTTGCAAAGCGTGACCCGCGAAAAAGGCCCGTTTGACATTATTGTCGACGATGGCGGCCATAAGATGGATCAGCAGATCACATCCTTTCGCGCGCTGTGGAACGCGCTGAAGGATGGCGGGCTGTATATCGTCGAAGACACCCATACCAGCTATTGGCCCGGATTTGGTGGCGGCGGGCATAAGGCCGCTGGCAGCTTTATCGAATTTGCCAAAGACCTGATCGACAAGATGCATTCATGGTATACCGAGGATGACGAGGGATTTCCCCTGCACCCATTGGCGGCGCAAATTGGCGCGATACAGTTTTTCGACAGCCTTGTGATTATCCGCAAAGAATTGAAAAAGCCCCCCGTGGCCGTGACGTCGCAGCATGGCCGCGTGGCGGCGTCGGATAAGATTTTAAAGGTGCGCGGGCGCGTGTCGATTTTCTAGCCGCGTTCTTTGCCTTGCACCTTTGCCCCTGTCTCGCTAGGAAAAGCGGCGAATATGGGGGCTAATGCGATGGACACATCCGAACTTCGGGCAAAGTTTTTGGGCGCAGTGGCAGCGGCAAAGGATGAGGCCGCGCTGGAAGACGTGCGCCTTGCCGCGCTGGGCAAGAAGGGCGAAATTTCTGCCCTGATGGGCGCGCTGGGGAAAATGGAGCCAGAGGCGCGCAAAGCTGCGGGCGCATCGCTGAATGTTCTGCGCGACGAAATTGACAGCGCCCTGCGCGCGAAAAAGGCCAGCTTGGGCGATGCGGCGCTGGATGCGCGGCTGAAAACCGAATGGCTGGATGTGACCCTGCCCGCCCGCCCACGCCGCATGGGCACAATCCATCCTGTGTCGCAAGTGATGGAAGAATTGACCGCGATTTTCGCCGATATGGGCTTTGCCGTGGCCGAGGGGCCGCAGGTGGAAACCGATTGGTACAATTTCGACGCGCTGAATATCCCGCCCGAACACCCCGCGCGGCAAGAACATGACACGTTCTTTATGCACCGCGATGCGGGCGACGACCGCCCACCCCATGTGCTGCGCACCCATACCAGCCCCGTGCAAATTCGCGCGATGATGGACAAAGGCGCGCCGCTTCGGGTGATTGCACCGGGCCGTGTCTATCGTATGGATATGGATCAAACCCACACGCCGATGTTCCATCAGGTGGAAGGTCTGGCAATTGGCAAAGATATCTCGATGGCCAATTTGAAATGGGTTCTGGAAGAATTCTGCCGCGCCTTTTTCGAGGTGGACAAGGTCGAGTTGCGCTTTCGCGCCAGCCACTTTCCCTTTACCGAACCTTCGGCCGAGGTGGACATTCGCTATTCCAACGTGGGCGGCCAGTTGCGCATTGGCGAAGGCGATAAGTGGATGGAGATTTTGGGAAGCGGGATGGTGCATCCGCGTGTTTTGGCAGCCGCAGGGGTAAACCCAAGCCAATATCAAGGGTTCGCCTTTGGCATGGGCATCGACCGCCTAGCCATGCTGAAATATGGCATCCCCGATCTGCGGGCCTTTTTTGACGGCGATCTGCGTTGGCTGCGCCACTATGGTTTCGCCGCGCTGGACATGCCCGATTTGGCGGGGGGGCTTTCGGCGTAGGCTGCGGGGGGGCTGAAACCACCCTCGCGATGCGTTGTAACGCTGTGCTTGCATGGGTGCGCTTTGATTCCGTGCCATAGTGAATTGATTTTAAATGGTTATCGGCTGCATCTATGCCGCAAGTGGTCTGCTGCATCGACACTCTGCTTGCGCAGGCGTGCGTGGGCGTAAGTTCCTAATCGACGAGGATCAGAAAACAGGGGGATCGTTTTCCCGAGGAGGGCTCCACTGGAGCGTTTTTTCGGCGCGATGCGCCGTCGGAACTCACCCCGCGACAATCGGCACAGGCCAGCGGCAGCTAGGGCCAAAGGCGCGATCACCGCGGGGTACTCTTTACATGCCCTTACCAGCGTTAACTGGCGGGGGGCACGTGCTGCCAAACCATCACTAGGTAAAGGGTCGCCCCCAAAGCCACACAAAGCTTGGCCGCACTTCGGGTCTTGCGACCCTTGGGTATTTCCAGATCAATCAACACAACACAGCCCTCGTTACACATGATCTGTATGCTCCCCAAGATGGCCAGCATTGTGGCAAACTATTAGGGGCTTTACGCACAATAGGTTTCCAAAACGGAAACGTAACAGCGCAGACTTCCCCTTGCCCGCGGCATGGGGTAAGGGGTTGCAACCCTATTTCAAAGGCAAATGCGATGAAGTTTACCCTGTCTTGGCTGAAAGACCATCTCGACACCTCTGCGGATTTGGATGCGATTCTCTATGCCCTCACCGACCTTGGCCTAGAGGTGGAAGAGGTGGTGAACCCTGCGGCCAAACTTGCCCCCTTTACCATCGCCCGAATCACCCATGCCAGCCAGCACCCCGATGCCGACAAACTGCGCGTGTGCCGCGTGGAAACGGACGAGGGCGAAAAGCAAATCGTTTGCGGCGCGCCCAATGCGCGGGCGGGGATTATGGTGGTGTTGTGCAAACCGGGCGACTATGTGCCCGGCATTGATGTGACCTTGGGCGTTGGCAAGATCAGGGGAGTAGAAAGCCAAGGCATGATGGCGTCCGAGCGTGAATTGGAACTTTCAGACGAGCATAACGGCATCATCGAATTGGCCAGTGGCGAGGTGGGGCAAAAGTTTATCGATTGGTTGGCCGCCCATCGCCCTGCTGCGGTGGATCCGATGATCCATATCAAAATCACCCCCAACCGCCCCGACGCGCTGGGCGTGCGCGGCATCGCCCGCGATTTGGCGGCGCGCGGGCTGGGGGTTTTGAAACCCATGCCGATTCCGCAGATTAAGGGCGGTTTTGCCAGCCCTGTTCAGGTGCAAATTGACCCAGCGCTGCGCGCCAAGGGCTGCCCGCATTTTGCAGGCCGCACCATTCGCGGTGTCAAAAACGGCCCTTCGCCCGATTGGCTGGCCCAGCGGTTGAAAGCCATTGGCCTGCGCCCCATTTCGGCGCTGGTGGATATCACCAATTACTTTACCTTTGGCTTGAACCGCCCCTTGCATGTGTTTGATGTGGCGCGGGTAAAGGGCGCGCTGCGCATCCAGCCCGCCAAGGGCGGCGAAGAGTTTTTGGCGCTGGATGGCAAGACCTACACCCTGCGCGCGGGCATGATGGCGATTTGCGATGATGCAGGTGTGGAATCGCTGGCAGGGATCATGGGCGGCGAGGTTTCGGGCTGCACCGAGGCCACGACCGATGTGTTTTTGGAATCGGCCTATTGGGACCCGATCACCATTGCCACCACGGGCCGCGCGCTGAAAATCAATTCCGATGCCCGCTATCGGTTTGAACGCGGGGTTGACCCTGCCTTTACGCTGGATGGCCTTGATCTGGCCACGCAGATGATTCTGGATCTATGCGGCGGCGAGGCCAGCGACATCGCGCAAGATGGCGCGCCGATTGATACCGCCCGCGCCTACCGCCTTGATCCTGCGCGCGTGATCTCTTTGGTGGGGATGGATATCCCTGCACAAACGCAGCGAAAAACCCTAGAGGATTTGGGCTTTACCCTAAACGGCGATATGGCGACCCCACCTTCTTGGCGGCCTGATGTGCTGGGCGAGGCGGATTTGGTTGAAGAAGTGGCGCGCATTGCAAGCCTGACCAAGCTGCAAGGCAAACCGCTGCCGCGTGTGCAGACGGGCGTGCCAAAGCCCATTCTGACGCCGCTGCAAATCCGCGAGCGTGCCGCGCGGCGCATGATTGCCGCGCTGGGCTATAATGAATGCGTCACCTATAGTTTCATCGACGAGCCTGCGGCCAAAATGTTTGGCGGCGGGACTGATGCGACGCGGGTGGACAATCCGATTTCATCGGAAATGACCCATCTGCGCCCTGACTTGCTGCCGGGTCTGTTGCGCGCCGCTGCCCGTAACCAAGCGCGTGGATTTGCTGACCTTGCCCTGTTTGAAGTTGGCCCTGCCTTTACGGGCGGCGAGCCGGGCGACCAGCATATCCAAGCCACGGGGGTGTTGGTGGGTTTCACCGCACCGCGCGACCCCTATGCCAGCCGCCGCGCCGTGGATACCTTTGACGCCAAGGCCGATGCCGAGGCTGTTTTGGCCGCCCTTGGCGCGCCTGCTCGCGTGCAAATCTCGCGCAAGCTGGCCCCTTGGTGGCACCCCGGACGCGCTGGGGTAATCGGCCTTGGCCCCAATCAAATCGCCACATTTGGCGAGGTGCATCCCCGCGTTCTGGCCGATATGGGCGTGAAAGGCCATGCTGTGGCCTTTACTGTGCTGATCGCCAATCTGCCCCAGCCCAAGGTGAAAACCGCAACCAAACCCGCGCTGACCCTGTCAGACTTGCAAGCGGTCGAGCGCGATTTTGCCTTTGTGGTGGATGTGGGCGTCGAGGCTTTGGTGGCGGTTAATGCCGCCATGGGTGCAGACAAGGACCTGATCGAGACTGTGCGCCTGTTCGACCAATTCACAGGCGAAAAGGCCGAGGCGCAGATTGGCGCGGGCAAAAAGTCGATCGCGCTGGCCGTGCGCCTGCAACCCCAAGACAAAACCTTGACCGATGCCGATATCGAAGCGGTATCTGCCAAGGTCATCGAAAAGGTCACCAAGGCCACCGGCGGCAGCCTGCGAGCCTAAAGATGGGGGGCTATTTGCCCCCCAATTTCGCCCTGACCTTGGCCCAAAGCCCCTTTGCCCCCGTGGCGGCCCCCTCGGCGCGGTGTTCGACCCCGTCCCAGGTTTCTTGCACTTCGGCGATGATCGGTTCCACGCGCCGCGCCAAGAATTGTTGCCATTTCGCCCGCAGATACAGGCCCAAAGCCGCCAAAATCACAAAAAAGGCGATGTTGAAATAGGGGATTATCCAAACATCAGGCCCTGCCACTTCGCGCACAGAAATGGCATTTGGGAAAATGGACAACAATTCGCTGCGCCAGCCGTAATGTTTGACGGCCACCCATTTGGGGGCGGTGGCGCTGGATTTGACATCATCGGCCTGCGTTTGCAGGCTGGCCGTGTCAAATTTGAAATAATAGGGCCAGCCCCACCCCGTGTCTTGGTTGCGATAGACCATTGGCGCGCCATTTGGCAAAATTGCCTGAATGAATTGCACATCGCGCGTGGTTGCGGCGGCGGCATCGCCAGTATCGTTCCAGAAAATCCGCGTCCAGCCTTCGAAATCTTGGCGCTCTTGATAGGTGCCGACAATACGCACAATGTCGTGCTGCGGTAGGGTATAGTGCAAAAACCCCAGCACAATCAGCGCGATAGTTCCGCGCAGCGTCCATTTAAAGATGTTTAGCATAGCGCGCTCCTTGGGGGTTTGCCTGCCTGTTATATTGGGCATTGCGCCAGCCCCTACAAGGGGCGGATTAGACGGGAATATTATCGATCAGCCGCACCCCATCCAGCCAAGCCGCCGCCAAAAGGCGGGCGGATGAATTGGGCGCAGACAGGGGCTGCAGCGTATCGCCATCGCGCAGGTCGATGTAATCGATGCTGTCAAATCCTGCCGCCAAAACGGCATCATAGCATCGCTGCATTGCCGCAGGATCGCCCGCGCGCAAATCGCCCACGGCGCGGGTCATGGCGGCATAAAGCGCAGGGGCAATGGCGCGGGCGCGGGGTGACAGACGCGTGTTGCGCGATGACATGGCAAGGCCGTCCGCCTCGCGTAGGGTTTCGCATCCAACCACGGCAATGGGCAGGTTCAGATCGGCCACCATGCGCCGAACCACTTGTAATTGTTGCCAATCTTTCTGCCCAAAATAGGCGCGGTCGGCGCGCGACATGCCAAACAGTTTGGCCACTACAGTGGCCACCCCCTCAAAATGCCCAGGGCGCGAAGACCCTTCCAGCGGGCCAGCCACACCTGCCACGGAAACGGTGGTGGCAAAGCCTGCGGGATAGACTTCCTCTGGCGGCGGAGAGAAGACAGCATCCACACCCGCCTGCCGAAGCAGCGCCAAATCTGCCGCCTCGGTGCGCGGATATTTGGCCAGATCAGAGGCGGTGTTGAATTGTTTTGGGTTGACGAAAATCGTCACAATCACCCGCGTGCAATCGGCCTGTGCTGCGCGCACCAAAGACAGATGCCCCGCATGCAGCGCCCCCATGGTTGGCACCAATCCCACGATCTGACCCGCGCGCTGCCATGGCGCAACCAAAGCGCGCAAGTCACTGACTTTTCTGACAATTTGCGTCACTGAACAGCCTTTGGCACTGTGTCGGCAAAGCCATGCTCTGCCGCAGGAAAGGCGCGCGCGCGCACGTCGGCGGCATAGGTGGCGATGGCCTGCTCTGCCAATTTGCCCAAATCGGCATAGCGTTTGACAAATTTTGGGCGAAAATCTGTGAACATGCCCAGCATGTCATCCACCACCAAAACCTGCCCATCACATTCCACCCCTGCGCCAATGCCAATGGTGGGAATCTCTAGCGTTTTGGTGATGCGCGCCGTCAGGCCAACGGGCACTTTTTCCAGCACAACGGCAAAGGCACCAGCGGCCTGCACGGCCAAAGCATCGGCCATCACGCGGTCGGCCTCGCCCTCGCGGCCCACAACCTTATAGCCGCCCAGCGTGTTCACCGACTGTGGGGTCAGGCCAATATGGGCCATGACAGGCACGCCGCGCGCAGTTAAAAACGCAATGGTTTCAGCCATATGCGCGCCGCCCTCCAGCTTGACCGCTGGTGCGCCCGTTTCGGCCATCAGCCGCGCCGCATTGCGATAGGCCTGCTGCGGGCCTTCCTCGTAGCTGCCAAAAGGCAGATCGATCAGGGCCATGGCGCGCGTCAATCCGCGCATCACGGCGCGGCCATGCAGGATCATCATATCCAGCGTCACGCCCAGCGTCGAAGGCATGCCATGCAGCACCATTCCCACCGAATCGCCGACCAAAGCGATGTCACAATGCCCGTCCACCAACCGCGCCATCGGCGTGGTATAGGTGGTCAGCACGACCAAAGGCTGGGTGCCTTTGCGGGCGCGAATATCGGGGGGCAAGACGGGCCTTGCGGGGGAATTTGCGCTCATCATTGGGCCTATGATTGGGCAGGTTTGCAACGTGCCTAACATATGGGCACGATCTGCGCCACAGCGCAACAGGGTGCGCTGCAATGCAGCAAAAAATCAGAAAGACGGGGCGGGCAAGGTGATTGTCGGCGTATTTTTTGCGTATGGCATGCGTATGGCATGCGTATGGCCTGCGTCGTGACAGGCTAGGGCCAGCGCATTGCAGGCCGTTTTGGGCAGGGAAGGGGGCAAAGACGGCGGCTGAGGGGGGGGCTTGACGGGCGCGCGCGCCGTGCCGATTGATTGGGAAAACCTTCACAAAGGATCGCCATGCTGCGCAAACTTGACCCCACCCTCACCGCCCCCGACATCACCCGCCCCGATGCGGGCAAAGTCATCGCGGGTGATCCTGTGCATAGCACGTGGAACCTGCACGCGCAGGGCGGGCTTTTCTGCGGCATTTGGCAATCGACCCCAGGTGCGTGGCGCGTGCGGTATGACGAATGGGAATATGTGAACATCCTGTCGGGCCATTCGGTGCTGCACGGGGTGGATGGCAGCAGAACTGACCTGCGGGCGGGGGATCGATACATCATCCCGCAGGGGTTTGAAGGGGTGTGGGAAGTGGTCGAGACGACGACCAAAGATTACGTGATCCAAACCTTTGCCTAAAGCAAAACCGCGCGCCCATGGGACGCGCGGCCTGCGGTAGTGTTCACCCAGATCAGATCAGCGGGTGGTATCGGCTGATTTCTGGCCCAAGACTGTGATCGCGGGTTTAAAGACGAACTCTTCCTCTTCTTCGATCAGTTCAGGTTCGGGCAGAGGCGGGCAAAGCGCCTCGTCAATATTCTGGGCGCGGCATTCGCGCAGACGCTTACGCTCGGCGCGCTCGCGCTCTTTGGCGGCTTTTTCTGCGGCCTTGGCCATATCTTCGGCGGCCTGCGCCTCGGCCTTGGCTTTGGCGGCGGCAGCCTCGGCCACGGCTTCGGCGTTTTCGGCGGTGTTGGGCACAGCAAAGCCTGCCGCATCATCCATATAGGGGCCTTCGGCCTTGATGCTTTCGGCCAAGGTGCGCACTTTCACTTGGGTGCCCGTTTTGACCTGTTCATACAGATGGATCACGTCTTGGTTAAACAGGCGGATACAACCTGCCGAGGTCGCGCGCCCAATGCTTTCGTTTTGGATCGTGCCGTGGATGCGGAAATAGGTATCCTTGCCGCCGCGATACAAATACAGCGCGCGCGAGCCAAGCGGGTTATCTGCCCCGCCCGGGCGACCATTGGCATATTTGGCATAAAGATCGGGACGCGTGCGCAGCATATTGGCGGTGGGCTGCCACGAAGGCCATTCCGCCTTGCGCCCAATCACGCCCGTACCTGTAAATGACAGACCTTCGCGCCCCACGGCGATGGAATAGCGCATGGCGCGCCCACCCTCTAGCACGTGGTAAAGTTTGCGCGCGTAAATATCGACAACGATGCTGCCCACAGGCTCGTCACCCGCAAAATCCACCTCGGTGCGGCGCTGGGCAGGGGTTAATAGGGCAGGGTCAACAGGTTCAATGTAAAATCCGCCATCTTCCATACCGCCGTAACCTGCAACAGGGCCAGAGGGGGCTTCCTCGGTTTCGGGTGCGCCGCCTGCGCAAGCGGCCAAAACAGTCAATGCAAGAATGCCAAACAGGCGTGGGGCAGAGAGGATCACGGTTTGAACCTTTGATAAAGATGTCAGAATTACCAAAGGGGAATTGCGCGGCAAAGGTCAAGGGCGCGGGTGGATTACTCACAAGATTTTGTGATTTGGTGGCAGATAAACGCCGCTGGGTGATTGCGCACGCCTTGGGGATTGCTATGCAGGGGCTATGGCCATTGTCCCATCCGAGTTTTTTGATTTGCCCCATGCTGGGTTTGACACCCTGATTGATGTGCGCGCGCCTGCCGAATTTGCCGAAGATCACATTCCGTCGGCCATAAACCTGCCCGTTCTATCCGACGAAGAGCGCGCCCGCGTGGGCACGATGTACAAACAGGTCAGCCCTTTTGATGCGCGCAAATTGGGTGCGGCCTTGGTGGCGGCCAATGCGGCGCGCCATTTGCAAGGCCCGCTGGCAGATATGCAGGGCGGATGGAAGCCCTTGGTGTATTGCTGGCGCGGCGGGCAAAGATCGGGGTCCTTTGCCACGATATTGGGTCAGATCGGCTGGCGCGTGGATACGGTGGCAGGCGGGTATAAGGCATGGCGCAGCAAAGTGGTGGACGCGCTGTATCACATGCCGTTTCCGCTGCGCGCGCTGGTGCTGGATGGCAATACGGGGGCAGGGAAAACTGTTATTTTACAGATGCTTGCCGCGCGCGGCGTGCAGGTTTTAGATTTGGAAGGTTTGGCGCAGCATCGCGGATCGTTGTTTGGCGCGGTGGGGGTGCAGCCCAGCCAGAAGGCTTTTGAAACCGCGCTGGCCTATGCCATTGCCGCGCTTGATCCGTTGCGGGCAGTGGTGATCGAGGCCGAAAGTTCCAAAATCGGCAATTGCCGCCTGCCCGCCAGCATTTGGAAGGCGATGCAGGCGGCCCCGCGTGTGTTTATCGAGGCACCTGCCCCCGCGCGCGCCGCGCATTTGATTGCGGCCTATCCTGATATGATCGCCGATTCCGCCCGACTGATGGGCATTATCGAAATGCTGCGCGCGGCGCATCCTGCCGATCAAATCGCGCAATGGCAGGCGCAGGCAGCGGCGGGGCAATACATGGACTTGGCCACGGGGCTGATGCAGGCGCATTATGACCCGCGCTATGCCAAGCACCGCGCGCGGCAGGCGCAAGGCGCGCAGGTTTTGCGCGCCGCGCAGTTGGACGCCGCAGGGCTAGAGGCGCTGGCAGGCCAGATCGCGGCGGTGGTGGCGGCGCTTACACCACAGTAATGCGCGCAGCCCCTGCGGTGATGCGCCCGATAATCGCCGCCTCATCCCCGCCCGCGCGCAATTGCGCCAGCAGATCTTGTGCGCGCTCTATCGGCACGGCGGCCAGCAAGCCGCCCGCAGTTTGCGGATCGTGTAGCAGCGATGCCAATGCGCCTGCGGCCCCATCCACCCGCCCTGCATGGGCCGCCAGATTGGCGGGCAGCAGGCTGCTGCCATAGCCCGCCTGTGCCAATTCCTGCGCGCCCAGCATCAACGGGATTGCGCCCGCCCTCAGCTCTGCCCCAAGAGTGCCGCCTTCGAGCATTTCCAAAATATGGCCCGCAAGGCCAAAGCCTGTGATATCGGTCATGGCATGGGCATGGGGGGTAAGCAGGGCCGATGCTGCGCCCATACCGCGCTGCATATGGGCAAGGGCGGCGGCCACAGCCTCGCCCAAGATCACATTGTCCAGCCGCGCCAGCGCCATTTCAGCCGCCATGATCACGCCTGATCCCAAAGGCTTGGTCAAGATCAGCGCATCGCCCGCCCGCGCGCCTGTGGTCATGATCGCGGTTTTGGCCGTGCCCGTGACGGTAAAGCCAATGGTCAGCTCTGCCCCAACCGAACTGTGCCCGCCCACCAGATCGGCCCCAGCGGCAGTGATGACAGCGGCAGCGGCGGCCATCACCTCGGCCAAAAGCTGGGCGGATTTGGCATCAGATGCGGCGGGTAGGGTGACTTGGGCCAGCACGGCCTGAGGGGCGGCCCCCATGGCCCAGACATCGCCCATCGCGTGAATGGCCGCAATGCGCGCCATCAGGCCCGCATCAAAGCAAAAGCTGCGCAGATGGTCGGTGGTGATGACCTGCACCCCATCGCCAGAGCGCAGAACGGCGGCATCATCGCCGCGCGCGGACAAAACATCGCTGCGGCGGGGGGCAGGCAGGGCGCGCAGACCCAAGGCCAGCGCATCAGCCCCCAGTTTTGCGCCGCAACCGCCGCACAGCGGGGCCTCGCCCATGGCGGCGGCCAGCCCTGCCACGGCAGGTTGGGGAACAAGGGGGCGCGCCATGGTGGGATAATCGGCGAATTTGGCCATGAAGTCGCGGTCGATCTTGTCTTTGATGCGCCACAACCATGCCCCGCGCAGGGGCAATCGCCATTTATCGGCCACTGCGCGCTGACCGCCCAGCGAGATAAGTTTGAGGTAATCTTTCTGCGGGGCGAATCTGCGCAAAGGCTGGCCCAGCAGGCTGGCGCGCAGGTTATGGGCCAAGACAGGGGCGGCGCGCACGGCGTAAACCCCTGCCTTGGCGCGCGGGGCAAAGCCAAGATGCGCGCAATCGCCCGATGCAAAAACAGACGGATCGCTGCTGCGCAAATCGGCGCTTACGTTGATATGGCCATCGACCAAATCCAGCCCCGTCTGGGCAAGCCAGCCCTGCCCGCGCGCGCCTGCCACGGCAAGGGTGAAATCAGACGGCAGGGTGCGGCCATCGGTTAGGATCACGCTGCCGTGCAAGACTTGCGCAGGTTCTGCCCCTGTCAGCAGGGTAATTCCCGCTGCTCGAAGTTCCGCCAGCAGCATCGCGCGGGCCATCTCGCCCACCCCGTTCAGCGCGCGCGCGTGCCGCTGCACCAGCGTGATCTGCGGCGCACGGCCCATGGCGCGCAGGCGGTGCATGGATGCCAGCGCCAGTTCCACCCCGCCCACACCCGCGCCAATCAGCACCAGATGCGGCGCGGCGATATCCTTGGCCAAAAACGCCTCCCATGCGCGGGCATAATCGCCCAGCGGTTTGGCGGCATGGCCAAATTGCGCAAATCCCTCCACGCGCGGCACATCCGAGGCAATGCCAATATCAATGCTGCACAGATCATAGGGCAGGGCGCGCCCCGAGTGCAGCAGCACCTGCTGGCCGCCGCGATCCAGACCCACAGCGCTGTCCAAGATCAGCCGCGCGCCAGCAAAGCGGGCAAGGCGGAACAGATCAATCATCATCTCGGCACGGGTGTAATGGCCCGCGATAAAGCCCGGCAGCATGCCCGTATAAGGCGCGGCAGGATGAGGGTTGACCAAAGTCAGCCGCACCCCTGCCAATGGCTGCATCGCCCACATCAAGGCCACCAAGGCATGACTATGGCCACCGCCCACCAAAACGATATCTTTGACGATAGGATAGCTGCTTTGCATGATGCCCTCACTTTCGCCCTTGTAGCCAAGCGCGCGGGCAAGGGCCATGGTGCATGTGCCGCAGATGCCCATGATCCCTAGGATACCCAAGATGCCGATGTTGCCCCAGATGCCCCAGATGCCGCAGATTGCCCTAATCGGTCGCCCATAGGGCTGACATTCGCGCGATTTGGCCCTATCGCTTGCTCCGATAGGCGGTGATCAAAGGGCAGGGCAGGGATATGGCCTATTTTCTGGGCGTGGATACGGGCGGCACCTACACCGATGCGGTGATTTTGGACGAGGCCGCAGATAAGGTGATTGGCGCGGCCAAATCGCTGACCACCCGCGCCGATTTGGCGCTGGGCGTGGGCGGGGCGGTGGACGCGGCGCTGGCGCAATCGGGCATTGCGGCGCGCGATGTGGCGCTGGTATCGCTGTCCACCACGCTGGCCACCAATGCCCTTGTCGAAGGCCAAGGCGGGCGCGTGGCGCTGATTTTTGTGGGGTTTGATGCAGATGATCTGGCCCGTGGCGGTTTGCCCGAGGCGCTGAAAGGTGATCCTGTTATCACGCTGGCGGGCGGTCATAACCATGCAGGCCAAGAGGCGGCGCAGTTAGACCTAGAGGCGGTTATGCCGCAGATTACAGCCTTGGGCGATCAGGTGATGGGCTTTGCCGTGGCATCGCGCTTTGCCACCCGCAACCCCGCCCATGAGATTGCCCTGCGCAGCGCGATCCGTGCGGCCACGGGGCGGCCTGTGACCTGCAGCCACGAACTTTCGGCGGATTTGAACGGGCCAAAGCGCGCGCTGACGGCGGTGCTGAATGCGCGGCTGATCGGCATGATTGACCGCCTGATTTCTGCCTGCGAGCGTCACCTTGCCAGCATCGGCATCACCGCGCCTTTGATGGTGGTGCGCGGCGATGGCGCGCTGATTTCCGCCGCGATGGTGCGCGAGCGTCCTATTGAAACCATCCTCTCTGGCCCTGCGGCCAGTATTGTAGGCGCGCGCTGGCTGACGGGGGCGCAGAACGCGCTTGTATCCGACATTGGCGGCACGACCACGGATGTGGCCTTGCTGAAAGATGGGCTGCCAGAAATAGACCCGATGGGCGCGCGGGTGGGCGGATTTCGCACCATGGTCGAGGCGGTTGCCATGCGCACCACGGGCCTTGGCGGCGATAGCGAAGTGCATCTGATCACCGAAGGTCTGGCGGGCGGTTTGCGCCTTGGCCCGCGCCGATTGATACCCGTCTCGCTGCTGGCCAGCACCCATGCCGATATGGTGCATGGCGCGCTTGACCGCGCCTTGGCCACCGATACGGCGGGCGAATTTGATGGGCGCTTTGTCGTGCCGTTGGGCATGGCAGGTGGGGGCGGAGAATCGGCGGCGATTGCAGGGCTGACCGCGCGCGAGGCGGGGCTGATGGCGCGCATCACCGCGCCCATGCCGATGGCGGCCTGCCTGAATTCGCGCCTAGAAGTGGCCGCGCTGACATCGCTGGTCGCGCGCGGGTTGGTGATGATTGCGGGGGTCACGCCTTCGGATGCCAGCCATGTTTTGGGGCGGCAAACGGGCTGGGATGAAGCTGCGGCGCAAAAGGCGGTCACCTTGCTGGCGCGGCGGCGCAACGGGTCGGGCGAGAGGTTTGCCAGCGCGGCAGAGCCGCTGGCGCAAGCGATCATAGATCAACTGACCCAGCAAACCGCCGATTGCCTGCTAGAGGCAGCCTTTGCCGAAGATCCTGCCTTTGCGGGGCATGACGGCGCGGGCCTTGCGCGCCATGTGCTCACGCGCGCGGGGCTGGCGCAGCATAAGGGTGTGGTTCAAATGGCCCTGCGCCTTGGCGTGCCTGTGATTGGCCTTGGCGCATCTGCCCCCAGCTATTACGGCGCGGTAGGTGTGGCGCTGGGCTGCGAGATGATCTTGCCGCAGCATGCAGGGGTTGCCAATGCCATTGGCGCAGTTGTGGGGCAGATCAGCCAGCGCGCCAGCGCCACCATCACCAGCCCCTCCGAAGGGCGCTATACTGTGCATCTGGCCGAAGGCTTGCAGCATTTCAACGACCAAGACACGGCCCTTGCCGCCGTTGAAGCCGCCCTCACCGCCGAGGCGGCGCGCCGCGCACAGGCTGCGGGGGCCGCCGATCTGCATATTTCCGTCAGCCGCGACATTCGTGATGCCAATGTCGAAGGGCGCGCGATGTTTGTCGAGGCGCGGATATCGGTCACCGCATCGGGCCGCCCGCGCGTGGCCCATGCCGCCAGCCCAGTTTAGGTAGCGGTAGGTAAATTGGGGGCAGGCAAATTGGAGGCAGGCAAATTGGGGGCAGGCGAAACGGAATAAGGGGCAGGCTGCATTTCCCCCTTGACGCGCCGCGCCCCTTCCCCTACCGAAGCCCGCAGTGGCTAGGTAGCTCAGCTGGTTAGAGCACGCGACTCATAATCGCGGGGTCGGGGGTTCGAGTCCCCCCCTCGCCACCACTTCCCCTGAAGGTTTTCATTCATCTGGCACATAGCGCGCGCAGCGTTTGGCTGTGGCCGTTGAGGGTGCCTTTATGGGCGGGCTTTGGGGGGCTATGCGTTCTGGCGCAGCCGCTTGGCGATGGCAGCAAAAACCCGCGCCAAGCTGCCTTGGCGCGGGTCGGTTTGATGGCTCTTTTCGGCCCTGCTCTGGTCTTGCCTGCCTTAGATGAACAAGAAGAAGTCGTCTTGCGTCAGGTTTGCGACATTGGTTAGCTGTGCAATGGCCACGGCGTTATCGCCCAGCCCGCCATCGGCATCCCAATATAGCGTGCCGTCGGTGCCATCGGTTTGATAGATGAACACGCCATCCGTGCCGCCCGAGTCGACCGCCGTGTAATCTGCACCCACCAGAACCGTTGGGGCCCCGCCTGCCTGCAAATTGCCCCCAAAGGCCGAGGCAGAGACCCCGATACGATCCTCGAATTGGGTGAAATCGGTGATCAGATCGAACCCATCCCCCGCGGCCAGATAGGCGAAGATGTCATCCCCTGCGCCGCCTGTCAGCGTATCATCGCCTTCCCCGCCATTAAGCAGTTCAGATTCGAAATCATCTCCGATCAACACCTCATTCCCAATGCCGCCGATAATGCCCTCGCGCGTGCCTTGGATCGTCCATTCCAGCGTGGCCAAGGCGCTGCCTGTGCCGTCGCTGACCAGATAGGTATAGGTAAAGGTCTGGGTCTGACCATCGACCAAGTATTGATAGGCAGGATCATCGCAGTTCAAGAAGAACACATTACCGCCGCCAAAGGTGATACCTGGATATTGCTGGGCAGGGGCGCCCAAGGCTTCCAAAGGATCGCCTTCGTTGTCCGAGTAGAAGTCCAAGAGGTTGATGGTTGTCACGCCTTCCCCTGCGATGTTGAACACAGTGATCGGTGTTGACACATCAGGCAAGGTATTGCCCGCCCCTGGCACGGTAAAGGTCACATCCACCGAATCTGCGCCGCCAAACTGGTCATTCACAAACAGGGTGATGGTTGCTTCGTCGCCTGAAACAAAGTCGTCTAGGTCAATCACATAGCTCCATGTCACAGCGCCAACAGCGCCGTTTTGGGCCGAGCTGATCGAGGTGATCGACACGCCCTGCCCCAAAGGATCAATCGCCGTCAGGAAGTGGGTGTTGCTAAAGTCTGCATCGGTAAACTGCAGCGTGCCCGACACTTCAAACAACCCGTTGCCCAGATCGGTGATGGTGGGAGTGTTGGGCTGCAGCACAATTTCAGGCGCGTCATTGGTGCCCGAAATCGTCACGGTCACAGTCGAGGTCACAGTGGCCCCGTTGCGATCGGTGGCGGTGACTTCGATCACTTGCGTTGCACTTTCGCCTTGGGCCAATTCTTGGAAGGCCGTGCCAGCGTTATAGGTCAACTGTGTGCCCGAAATGCTGGCCGTGCCCACCGATGGCGCGCCTGTGATGGTGTAGGTCAGGCTTGCCCCCGTGTCATCGCTGTCAATGTCATCGCCCAGCGTGGCAAGGTTGAGGCTGACCGATGGCCCATCTTCGGCCGCAGCCAGCACGCCCGCCGTGAGGGTTGGCGCATCGTTGGTGCCTGTGATGGTGATGGTGACATCGTTCGACACGCTTGCACCATTGCGGTCGGTGGCGGTGATGGTGACCACAGTGGTCAAAGTCTCGCCCACGGCCAAGCTGTCCAGCCCAGCCCCGCCGCTGTAGGTCAGCGTGGTGCCCGAAATGCTGGCCGTGCCCACCGATGGCGCGCCTGTGATCGTATAGGTCAGGCTTGCCCCCGTGTCATCGCTGTCAATGTCATCGCCCAGCGTGGCTAGGTTGAGGCTGACCGATGGCCCATCTTCGGCCGCAGCCAAGACGCCCGCCGTCAGGGTTGGCGCATCGTTGGTGCCTGTGATGGTGATGGTGACATCGTTCGACACGCTTGCACCATTGCGATCGGTGGCGGTGATGGTGACCACAGTGGTCAAAGTCTCGCCCACGGCCAAGCTGTCCAGCCCCGCCCCGCCGCTATAGGTCAGCGTGGTGCCCGAAATGCTGGCCGTGCCGACCGATGGCGCGCCTGTGATGGTGTAGGTCAGGCTTGCCCCCGTGTCATCGCTGTCAATATCATCGCCCAGCGTGGCAAGGTTGAGCGACACAGATGGCCCGTTTTCGACCGCTGCTGCGACTGCGGCGGTGAGGGTTGGGGCGTCATTCTGGCCTGTGATCGTGACAGTGATGGTGCGCGATGCCGTGCCGTCCAGCGAGGTGACGGTGATTTGGTCACTGACCTGCGCGCCCACGGCCAAAGATTCCAGCGCGGGGGTGCTGGCGTTCGGCGTATAGCTCCACGCGCCTGTGGCGGGGTTAAAGCCGAAGGTGCCATAGGTGCCCGTCAGCCCTGTGGGCATTTGGAAGGCTGCCTGCCCTGTATCGACATCGGTCACAGTCAAGCTGCCCGAGACGGGCGACAGCGCGTCTTCGCTGATGCTGCCCACGGCAAGGCCCGTGATGCTGGCCGCGTCATTTGCGCCCGTCAGCGTGATGGTCAGCGTGGCGGTCGAGGTGCTGCCATCCACATCGGTGACTTGGTAGGTCAGCACTTCGGTCACCACTTGGCCAGCGTTCAGCGCCTGTGCGCCTGCGCCCGGGGTAAAGGTGGCAACGGCAGTTTGCGTGGTGGCCAAAAGATCGGCGGCTATCGTCACTGTGCCCAGTGCCGATGGGGTCAGCAGCGTGACCGATGCGGCGCGATCAGGCACACTGTCATTGGCCAGCAAATTGACCCCAACGGCAGGGCCGTCTTCGGAGGTGGCCAATGCATCGGCATTGGCGATGGCCAGCGCATTCACAGGATCGGTTGGCACCCCATTGATATTGATGGTGAACCTTTCGATCGACACCACTGTCAGCCCTGTCGAGGCTAAGACGAATGGCGCAGGGTTGGCGCTGGCGATATGGGCAAGAAGCCCTGCCACATCAGCTTGGAACAGCGGATTGGCCCATTCGGCAGCTGTCACCGACAGGTGCAATTCGTCAATGCCTGCGCCGCCATCATAACGGTCATTCGCGCCTGCATTTTCGGCCAGATTATGGCGGAACAGATCGTCACCCGACCCGCCTGCAAGGCTGTCGCTGCCTGCCCCGCCATCCAGCGTATCATTGCCCGCGCCCGCATTGGCGGTATTGGCGGCGGCATTGCCCGTGACATTATCCGCGCCGCTGCCCAAGTTCACCTGCTCAAACTCGGCAAAGGCCAAGGTCGCGCCCGCCGACAGAACCAACCCCGCCTCGCTGGCGCTAAAGGTCAGTTGCGTCGCGGTGGTCATCGCCGTCAAATCCAGCGTGTCGCCTGCGGTTTCGCCCGTCTCGCCGCCAAGGGCAGAATCGGTGCCAAAGCTATTGCCCGCGCTGACAGTATCATCGCCCGCGCCGCCAAAGACTGCGTCATTGCCATCGCCGCCAAACAGGCGATCATTGCCCGCTTCGCCATCAAGCTGGTCATTGCCCGCCTCGCCCGACAGGTTATCGTCGCCCTGACCGCCAAAGACAGTGTCATTGCCGCCGCCGCCCAAAACCGTGTCATTGCCAGCGCCCGCTTGGATCGAGTCATTGCCAGTGGCAGGCACAAGGGTGGCAGGGGCTGGGTTGATCGATCCGCCATTGGGCAGTTGCAAGCGGATGTTGCCGCTAAGCGTCACATCCACGCGCACATCGTCAAAATCGCGATCCCCCAGATTGGCCGTATCTTCGAAGGAAATCCGCGCCCATTCTTGGTTGGATTGGTTCAAAACAGCATTGATCGAGTTTGACCAGAACGTCCCTTCGGGCGAGGTGATGCCGACGCGGATCGATGCGCCGCTGACCAAGTTCAATTCATACAGCACGCCAATTGACGTATCGTAACTGCCTGTCAAAGTTTGAATCTGGGTCTGCCCTGTGGGCGAGGTAATCTCGACCAGCAAGGCACCGTTATAGGTTCCCGATTGCCCGTCAATGACAATGCGGGCGCGGCCTGGCAGGTCGCTGCTGACAAGGGTGCTGCCCCCATCGCCGACAATCATATCGTTGCCATTGCCACCATCAAGCGTGTCATCGCCCGCGCCGCCAAAGGCCGCATCGTCGCCATCACCGCCAAGGAGGCGATCATTGCCCGTGTCGCCATAAAGCGTATCTTGGCCCAGACCGCCGTCCAGCGCGTCATTGCCAATGCCGCCTGCCAGCATGTCATCGCCCGCATCGCCGAAATACTGATCGTCACCCGCATTATCGCCGACCAGCGAATCGTTACCCGTGCCGCCGAAATAGGTGTCATTGCCAGCGCCATCGGACATCAGATCATTGCCCGCATCGCCATAGGCCAGATTGCTGCCCGTCAGCGACGAGGCCCCCGTGACATCATCGATGACATCATCGCCATCGCCGCCATAGACAGTGTCATTGCCCGCGCCATAGGTGATGGTGTCATTGCCTTGGTTGCCCGCCAACAGATCGTTGCCGTCACCGCCTTCCATGACATCATTGCCATCATTGCCATGCAGGCTGTCATTGCCCGATCCGCCGAACAGGCTGTCATTGCCTGCATCGCCCAGCATCAGATCATTGCCTTGGCCGCCATCTAGCCTGTCTTGGCCATTGCCGCCAGTAAGCACATCATCGCCAGCCTCGCCGAAATACTGATCGTCGCCAGAGCTGTCGCCGTAAAGCGAATCGTTGCCCGTGCCGCCGAAATAGGTGTCGTTGCCTGCCCCGTCCCACATCAGATCGTTGCCTGCATCGCCATAGGCCAGATTGCTGCCCGTCAGCGAAGACACCCCGCCCGCATCGTCAATGATATCATCGCCATCGCCGCCATAGACAGTGTCATTGCCCGCGCCATAAACGATGGTGTCATTGCCTTGGTTGCCTGCCAACAGATCGTTGCCATCGCCACCTTCCATGGAATCACTGCCATCATTGCCGTGCAGGCTGTCATTGCCTGCGCCGCCAAACAGGCTGTCATTGCCTGCATCGCCCAGCATGAGATCATTGCCTTGGCCGCCATCCAGCCTGTCATTGCCATTGCCGCCAGTGAGCGCATCATCGCCAGCTTCGCCGAAATACTGATCGTCGCCTGCATTATCGCCATAAAGCGAATCGTTGCCCGTGCCGCCGAAATAGGTGTCGTTGCCGGCCCCGTCCCACATCAGATCGTTGCCTGCATCGCCATAGGCCAGATTGCTGCCCGTCAGCGTCGAAGCCCCGCCAATATCGTCAATGATATCATCGCCATCGCCGCCATAGACTGTGTCATTGCCCGCGCCATAGACGATGGTGTCATTGCCTTGGTTGCCCGCCAACAGATCGTTGCCATCGCCGCCTTCGAGTGAATCGTTCCCCAACTCGCCATGCAGGCTGTCATTGCCTGCGCCGCCAAACAGGCTGTCATTGCCCGTATTGCCCAGCATCAAATCATTGCCCGCATCGCCCAACATCCAATCATCGCCTGTGGTGGGCGTGGTGTTGGTGCCTGTGATCTGCGCGGTGATCGATACATCATCCATATAGATGAAGCCCGCATTATCGCCCGTGCGGCCCGCAAAGCCAAATTGCCAGCCCGATTGATTGACAGTGGCCCATTGGTTTGATGGGATGGTTGCCACCAAAAATGGGCTGGTATCGCCCGCAAGGGTCACACTGACAAGGCCCGCGCTGGTCACGGAAACCTGCATCGTGCCGACATTGCGCGATTCAAGGTTAAACGATGCTGCCGAGGCGATGACAGTGCCGTTCCAGCGAATTTCTGTAACATTGGCCAAAGGATCAAGCCGAATGGCCAAACCCGTGCCGACACCATTTTCATATTCGCGGTTGGCAGGCAGGCTGGCCATATCGCCAAAGTTAATCGAGAATCCGTCCACATGGTCGGCCGCCCAATTGGGCGCGGCCATGTCCAGTACAAAACTGGTGTTAAAAGAGACCACCCGTTCGGTGCTGTTCAAATTGGGGTTGATGGCAAGGCTTGCCTCTTGGGCCGAGCTAAAGCCCTGAACAAAAACGAATTCCTTTTCATTGTCGTCATCGGGGCTGTTCAGAACATTGGTGACACCCGGTGCGCCGCCAAACAGGGTTTGGGTTGCGCCCAGCAAAGGGTCTGCGCCGTCAAAGTTATTGAAATACTGAAAATCGCGGTTGGTTGCCGTGCTGGACGTGCCACCATCGCCGTTCATCACATCATCGCCGTTGCCGCCCGACATGAAATCGTTGCCTGCGCCGCCGTCAATTTGGTCATTTCCGCCTTCGCCATGCAGGCTGTCTTGGCCCGCGCCGCCTGCGATATAATCTTGCCCTTCGCCGCCAGCGACAAAATCATTGCCATCTTCGCCGCGCAGATCGTCATTGCCCAACTCGCCGTGCAAGCTGTCATTGCCCGCGCCGCCTGCCATATATTCATTGCCATCACCGCCCACCAGCAAATCGTCGCCATCATTGCCGCGCATGTTATCGGTGCCATTGCCGCCAAACAGGCTGTCATTGCCTGAATTGCCTTCCATGTAATCATGGCCTTCGCCGCCAAACATCACATCATTGCCGCCATCGCCGCGCAGGTTGTCATCGCCTGCACCGCCGTCGATGCTGTCATTGCCGCCTGCGCCTGAAACGAAATCTGCGCCATCGCCTGCTTGGATCGAATCCGAACCATCGGTGATGCGATCTTGTTGCGCGTCTGTATAGCCCAGCGACATATTGTCATTGCCGCCCGTGCCATTGACCACGCCATCAGGTTCGGCCACATCCAGCACGTTCACAAACAGGCTGATGTCGCAAACCCCGCCCCACCCGTCCGAGACGCGGATGTTCACGTCATAAATCTGATCATTGCCGATTGCGCTTTTCGCGCCTTCGAAATCGACAGCGGTGACAAAGCTTAGAACGCCTGTATAGGGGTCAATCCTGAAACGCCCAGCATCTGCCCCGCCCGAGATGGAAAAGGTCAAACTGTCCCAGTTCATATCCGCTGCATTGGCATCCACCACGAAGGTGCTGTTTTCAGTGACGTTGATGGTTTGCCCATTGCTGAGGTTGGTGAAATAGGGCCACGAGTTAAACAGGTTCAGGGTCATTTTCTATCTCCGAATGGGCCGAGGCCTTTTGGTTTTGGTTTTGGTTTTGGTTGCGCCCTTTTGGGCGATGATGAGAAAGGGGTGCTGCGTCACCCACGCCAGTGCAGGCGCAGGGGGCGCAAAACGCAAAGCAAAGGCTGCGCCGCGCGCGCCCATGGGTCGGGGCAAATGGCCAAGCGGGTGGGCCTTGCAGGCGAAAGATGGGCCATGGTTAAACCTTCTTAATCTGTCATGCCAAAGCCGCGCAGCACGCGGCGATTGGGTGATGCGTTTCGTGGCCAAAACAGGCGAGAACCAAGGGAACTGACGCACAAGTGGCTGGATACAGTGAAAATTGGGCCTAGTTTGCTCTGCTTCGGTTTGTTTGTTTTTGTTGCGAATCTTCTTAGAGATGCGCGAATCGTCTGTAAACAACTCAATGCGCCCCGCGCCCAAGATTTGGTGCAAAAACGCGAATATGTAGTGATTTGGGGGCGTATTTCATCTACAGGTTGTATTTTTCAGGCGAGACCTAGCCCAACCCGCCCAAAAGTAACCAGATGTTTACTTGACTATCCGAAATACATATTCGCGGGCCGTGGCGCGGTGGGCGGCGTTGCATGGCCCAAAATGCAAAAAGCCCCACCTTTCGGCGGGGCCTTGGAATGCGTGGTGCAGCAGGCGTTAGGCCAGTGCAGCCTTGGCCTGCGCTGCAATAGCGTTAAAGGCGTCAGGTTCGTGCACGGCCAGATCGGCCAAAACCTTGCGATCCACTTCGATGCCAGCCTTGGCCAGACCATTGATGAAACGCGAATAGGTCATTTCGATATCAAACAGGCGCACAGCGGCGTTGATACGCTGAATCCACAGGGCGCGGAAATTACGCTTGCGGGTCTTGCGGTCGCGGGTGGCGTATTGATTGGCTTTGTCGACGGCTTGGGTCGCCGTGCGGAAATTGGTCGAACGGGCGGCATAATAGCCAGCCGCAGCCTTGATCACCTTGCGGTGACGGGCGTGGGTGACCTTACCGGATTTAACGCGGGACATATGCTATCTCCTTACCGGTTATAGGGCATGTATTTTTTGACGATCTTCGCATCCGAGTCATTTAGCAGCATCGTGCCCGATGCATCGCGAATGAACTTCGTGCTGCGCTTGATCATGCCGTGCCGCTTGCCAGCAACGCCAGCCTTGACACGGCCCGAGGCGGTAAAGCTAAAGCGCTTTTTCGCCGCTGACTTGGTCTTCATCTTGGGCATTTCCATCTCCATGGTTTCAGGCGCGGGCTTGGCATGCCACTTTGGCCAGCCGCGCGGGGTAATCAAGCCGTCCCTATAGGCGTGGCCGCCCCGAAGAGCAAGGGCAATCTGCGCTGTTCTTGACGCAACCACAGCGGTCGTGCTAATTTTTTCGACGGGAAAAATGAGGGTGGAGTTTGTCGTGCGCGAAGAAATGCTTCAGATTTTTGAACATTCCGATTGGTCTAGGGGCAAAGAGGGTGTTTCAAGATCGGGCTTTGGCGCGACAAGACATGCCACGCGCCATATCCGCAATGCCCTGCCAAGGCTGCTGAAAACCTATAATGTCAAGCGGTTTGTCGACGCGCCCTGCGGTGATTTCTTTTGGATGAAATATGTTGATTTAACAGGAATTGAATATTGGGGGTGGGAGGTTTCGGAATCTTTGATCGAAGCCAATAAGAAAAACTATGGCAGCCCGACAAAGCATTTCTCTTTGGGGGATATAACCTCGGATCCTTTTCCCGATGCAGATATGCTGATGGTGCGCGATTGTTTGGTTTTGCTGAAATTTGATATGCGCTGGGCGTTTTTTGAAAATTTCGTGGCCTCGAACATTCCGTGGTTGCTGATCACCTCGTGGATCGCGCCTGTCAATCCTTGGGTTTACAAGAATGGCGGGCATAAATCGCACAGTATGACTGCCCCGCCCTTCAGCTTTGGCAAACCTGTCGAATTTATCTTGGAAACAGCCAAGGTTTTGCCCGAGGGCGAAGAGAACAACCCCGAATCGCTGCATCGCGGCATGGGCCTGTGGCACCGCGACCAGATCGCCGCGCGGGTGGCGGAATTTGTGGCGGCGGGGCGGCCCATTGATGCGCCCAAGAAATCAACCGCGTGATCTTTTGCGCAGGGCTAGGCTGATCTGCACGAGCTATGATCGTTTTGGCCAAATCATATTGGCCAAATCATATTGGCCAAATCATAAAGGTGTGCCCAGATGCGCGAAGATTTACAAAAGGTATTTGAACATCGCGATTGGTCGCGCGGCACGCAGGGCGTATCGAAATCTGGGTTTAACGCCAGTTTGCGCGCCACAAAGCGCCTGCGCGCGGCGCTGCCACGATTGTTTGAAACCTATCAGATCAAACGCTTTGTCGATGCGCCCTGCGGTGATTTTTTCTGGATGCAGCATGTGGATTTGACAGGCATCCAGTATTGGGGCTGGGAAATTTCCAAAACTTTGAATGATTTTAACCAGCAATTCGCCAGCGAGACGCGGCATTTCGCGCTGGGTGATATCACATCCGACCCGCTGCCCGATGCCGATATGCTGATGGTGCGCGATTGTTTGGTGCATTTAACCTTTGATATGCGCTGGGCGTTTTTTGAAAATTTTGTCGCCTCGAACATCCAATGGCTGCTGGTCACCTCTTGGATCAGGCCCGAAAATCGCTGGGTGTACAAGAATGGCGGCGAGAAAAGTTTCAACATGCAAGCCGCGCCGTTCAGCTTTGGCGCGCCGCGCGCGTTTATCTTGGAAACCGCCGATAGCCTGCCTGCGGGCGAAGAAAACAATCCCGAAACACTGCATCGCGGGATGGGCCTGTGGCACCGCGATGCGATTGCGGCACGTGTGGCCGAATTTGTGGCGGCGGGACGACCGATTGACGCGCCGAAAAAGGGCTAAGGCGGCAAGGGGCTTTGCCCCTCGGAGCTGCGCTCCTCACCCCAGGATATTTGGAAAAAGAAGAAGCGCGGTTTAGTTCATGATCCGTGCAAGGATTTCCACGAAAGAATGGGGGATGCGCGCAAGGCTGTAATTGCCCTGCGCGCCATAAAACCCAAGCGCCACTGTGCCCAGCCCAAGTGCGATGACAAGAATCGCCACATAGGGAAAGCGGTTGTCTGCGAAGGCAGACAAGGCCGAAGGCAGCGACAGGGCCGCGACCAAAAGACCAACCACAACGAAAAGATCGGTGTCGATGGTCATCAGCGCGGGGGTCATGGGCGCGGGCCTATTCGGGGTCGACTTGGCTGATCAGACGCTCGTCACAGGGGGCGACGCGCAAGATATTGGTTGTGCCTTTGACGTTGAACGGAACGCCTGCGGTCAGCACGATCATATCTTCAAGTTCGGCAAAACCATCAGATCGGGCGGCGCGCACGGCGGCGATCACCGCGCCTTTGAAACGGTCTTGCGGTGGGGTGATGGTGCAATGCGTGCCCCAGATCAGCGACATTTTCCGTGCTGTCGACATCAGCGGGGTCAGCGCCAGAATTGGCACGCGGGGCCGTTCGCGCGCGACCAAGCTGGCGGTGTCGCCCGATTGGGTAAAGCAGGCGATGGCCTTGATATTCGTGGCCTCGGCAATTTCGCGTGCCGCGGCCACGATGCCGTCGGCGATGGTTTGGCGGTGCACCAATCGCGATGCCTCGATCACTTGGCGATAGGTCGGGTCTTGTTCAACCGAGAGGGCCACGTTGTTCATCGTGGTCACAGCCTCGATCGGGTATTTGCCCGCGGCGGATTCTGCCGAGAGCATGACGGCATCGGCGCCTTCATAGATGGCGGTGGCCACATCGGACACTTCGGCGCGGGTCGGTACGGGGCTTTCGATCATGGATTCCAGCATTTGCGTGGCCACGATCACAGGCTTGGCTGCGGCGCGCGCCTCGCGCACCAGACGTTTTTGGATGGGGGGCACAGAGGTGACGGGCAGTTCCACCCCCAAATCGCCGCGCGCGACCATGATACCATCGGACACTTGCAAAATGGCCGTATAGGCTTTCACAGCGGCGGGTTTTTCGATTTTGGACAAAACCGCTGCGCGGCCTTTGGCCAGTTGCTTGGCCTCGATCACATCTTCGGGGCGCTGCACAAAGGATAGGGCCAGCCAATCGACGCCCAAGCCACAGGCAAATTCCAAATCTTCGCGGTCTTTGGCTGACAGCGCGGCCAAGGGCAGCACCACGTCAGGCACGTTCACGCCCTTGCGGTTGGAAATCGTGCCACCCACCGTGACGGTGCAATTGGCGAAATCCTTGCCGCAGGTATCGACGCGCAGGCGGATCTTGCCGTCATTGACCAGCAGGGACGATCCGGGTTCCAGCGCGGCAAAGATTTCCGGGTGCGGAAGCTGCACGCGGGTCGCATCGCCCGGCGCGGGGTCAAGGTCCATGCGGAAGGCGGCGCCGTCGGCCAGTTCCTCACCGGCTGGATTGGCGAAAGTGCCGACGCGGAGCTTGGG
>JAIXXB010000023.1 GCA_027490955.1 Rhodobacter sp. | reverse complement strand
TTGCGCCGAATTTGCGCGCGGTATTTTCCCGAGGGAAGCTTGGTAATCGTTGCCATGTGCGAAGCCTGTAGGACGAAGTTGCAATTGCGTTAAACACACTGCACATCGCTGTGCAAATTGTGTGCAATTGATACCAAAAAAGTATCTCTGCAACGCCAGAATAACTGCAAACACGCTGTATTTACAAGGCAAATCGTGTGCCATGTAATTTTGGAATGTCACCCCCGAGGATATTTGGGAAAAGAAGAAAGCAACATTTTTTAACAACTGTCCTAAGGGGGCGCGAGCGCCCCCTTGGTGTTTTAGGCGATCAGCGGCAGCAGGGCATCCAAAGATTTCTTCGCATCGCCATAGAACATGCGGGTGTTTTCTTTGTAGAACAAGGGGTTCTCGATGCCTGAATAGCCTGTGCCTTGGCCGCGCTTTGACACGATCACCAGTTTCGCCTTCCAGCATTCCAGCACGGGCATGCCAGCGATGGGCGAATTCGGATCTTCTTGGGCGGCGGGATTTACGATGTCATTGCTGCCAATCACTATCGCCACATCCGTGCTGGGGAAATCTTCGTTGATTTCATCCATTTCCAGCACGATGTCATAGGGCACCTTCGCCTCGGCCAAAAGCACGTTCATATGGCCCGGCAGGCGGCCCGCCACGGGGTGAATGGCAAAGCGCACGTTCTTGCCCTTGGCCCGCAATTTGCGCGTCAGTTCTGACACCGCCTGCTGCGCCTGCGCCACGGCCATGCCGTAGCCGGGGATGATAATGACGCTATCGGCATCATTCAGCGCGGCAGCCACGCCATCGGTATCAATCGCCACCTGTTCGCCCACGATTTCCATCGCAGGGCCAGTCGTGCCGCCAAAGCCGCCCAAAATCACCGAGATAAAGCTGCGGTTCATCGCCTTGCACATGATATAGGACAAAATCGCACCAGACGAGCCCACCAGCGCGCCCACCACGATCAACAGATCATTGGACAGCGAAAAGCCAATCGCCGAGGCCGCCCAGCCCGAATAGCTGTTCAGCATCGACACGACCACGGGCATATCGGCCCCGCCAATGCCCATAATCAAATGGTAGCCGATGAAAAACGCCAGCAGCGTCATCACAACCAGCGGCCAAAGCGCGCCCGTTTGCAGATAGACCCCAAGCAGCACCAGCGATCCTATCGCCGCCCCTGCGTTCAGCACATGGCCCCCCGGCAATTTTTTCGCCTTGCCGTCAACGCGCCCTGCCAATTTGCCAAAGGCAATCACCGACCCTGTAAAGGTGACCGCCCCGATGAACACGCCAAGAAAGACCTCAACGCGCAAAATGGTCTGCTCGACGGCGTCTTTCTTGGCCAAGAGCGCCGCAAACCCTTCTAGCGTTTTCTTGGCGGCATCATCCATCGCCAGAACGCGGGTCAGTTCCAAGTCGGCGTTAAAGCCGATGAAAACCGCCGCAAGACCCACCAGCGAGTGCATGGCCGCCACCAATTGGGGCATTTCTGTCATCTGCACGCGCTGGGCAACGATCCAGCCAATCACCCCGCCTGCTGCGATCAGCGCGGCGGCCAGCCATGCGCCCGATGCGGCCGCCAAAGTGGCCAGCACAGCCAGCGCCATGCCCGCAATCCCATACCAAACTGCGCGCTTAGCGCTTTCTTGCCCCGAAAGTCCCCCCAAAGACAGGATGAACAGCACGGCAGCAATCACATAAGCTGCTGTTGTAAAACCCATTTCCATCTGCCGTCTCCTTAGGATTTTTGGAACATGGCCAGCATACGGCGCGTGACCATAAAGCCGCCAAAGATATTGATGCCCGCCATAAATACGGACAGGCCCGCAAGGATCATCACCAGCGCGGAATCCGAGCCGATTTGCAGCAAGGCCCCCAAAATGATGATCGAGGAAATCGCATTGGTCACCGCCATCAGCGGCGTGTGCAGACTGTGCGCGACGTTCCAAATCACCGAGAACCCGATAAAGCACGACAGCACAAAGACGATCAGGTGGCTCATAAAGCTGGCAGGGGTAAACATACCTGCCAGCAAGATCAGCGCGCCGCCGCCAATAAGCATGCCCACTTGGCCGCGGGTCTGGGCCCGAAATGCGGCAGACTCGGCGGCACGCTTTTCTTCGGGGGTCGCTTCTTTGACCTTTTCTTTGGGTTTGGCCGCTGCAATGGCTGCAATCTTGGGCGGTGGCGGCGGATAGGTGATTTCGCCCGCATGGGCAACAGTTGCACCGCGGATCACGTCATCTTCCATGTTATGTACGATGACCCCGTCTTTCTTTGGGGTCAGATCGGTCAGCATGTGGCGAATATTGGTGGAATAAAGCGTCGAGGCTTGAGCCGCCATGCGCGACGGGAAATCGGTATAGCCAACGATGGTCACGCCATTGTCCGAGACGATTTTCTGATCTGGCACCGTCAAATCGCAGTTGCCACCGCGTTCGGCGGCAAGGTCGACAATCACGCTGCCCGTTTTCATCATGGCCACCATATCGGCCGTCCACAGTTTGGGCGCAGGGCGGCCCGGGATCAGCGCGGTGGTGATGACGATATCCATTTCGGGGGCCAATTCGCGGAATTTGGCAAGCTGCGCTTCGCGGAATTCGGGCGATGATGGGGCGGCATAGCCCCCTGTGGCCGCGCCATCTTGGGCATCGGCAAAATCAAGGAAGACAAAATTTGCCCCCATGGATTCAATTTGTTCGGCCACTTCGGGGCGCACGTCAAAGGCATGGACAATCGCCCCCAGCGAGACTGATGTGCCCGTGGCAGCAAGGCCCGCCACACCAGCGCCGACAATCAGCACCTTGGCGGGGGGCACTTTGCCTGCTGCTGTCACCTGACCTGTAAAGAAACGGCCAAAATTATTGCCTGCCTCGATCACAGCGCGGTAGCCTGCGATATTGGCCATTGACGAGAGCGCATCCATCTTTTGCGCGCGCGAGATGCGCGGCACCATATCCATGGCAATCACTGTCGCGCCCGCCTGTTTCACCGCCTCTAGCAGATCGGGGTTTTGCGCGGGCCAGAAAAAGGAAATCAGCGTCTGGCCTTTGCGCAGGGCTTTCGCCTCGTCCATCTCGGGGCCGCGCACCTTGACCAGCACATCAGCGGCCTTGACCACCGCAGCGGCAGTTTTCAGCACCTCTACCCCTGCAGCCTGATAAGCGGCATCAGAAAAACCCGCCTTCAGACCTGCCCCTGCCTGAATAACGCATGTATGGCCCAGCTTGACCAATTGGGTGGCGGACTCGGGTGTCATCGCCACGCGATTCTCGCCCGCAAAAATTTCGGTTAAAGCGCCAATTTTCAACGGATATCCCCTTTCCTACCGCACGCTGCTGCGCGCAAAATCTGCGCCACAGCGCCGTTCTTGCCGCGCAATTAACGCGATTTTGCGCAGTTGCAACAGGGGCAAAGGCAGTTTTTCGATTATTGCGAGAAAATTAATCGCTTTGACATAAAATTTCGCCCGCGCAGGGGCGCTCATCAAATGCGACCCTTGATGCGCCATTTTCGCCCGCCTTGCGAGCGCGGCGCTTTGCAGGCAGGGTAGCGGGAACAGGAGGATGACGATGACCGATTTTGCCGCCACCAAAGCGATGTTCGATTTGCCCCAAGGGATAACCTATTTGGATGGCAATTCGCTGGGCCCATTGCCGCGAAAAGCCGCGGCGCGGGTGGCGCAAGCGGTCAGCGCTGAATGGGGCCAAATGCTGATTGGCGGCTGGAACCGCGCTGGCTGGATGGATTTGCCGCGCCGTTTGGGTGACCGCATCGCCGCGCTGATTGGGGCTCAGGCAGGCCATGTGGTGCTGGGCGATACGCTGTCGATCAAGGTCTATCAAGCGCTGGCCTCGGCGCTAGACATGCGCCCCACGCGCCGCGTGATTTTGTCAGATACGGGCAATTTCCCGTCTGATTTATATATGGCGGCGGGTCTGTGCCGTACTTTGGGCGATGGATATGTCTTGAACACTGTTGCCCCCGAAGACGTGGCGGGGGCGATTGATGACCGCGTTGCCGTTTTGATGTTGACCGAGGTGGATTATCGCACGGGCCGCCGCCATGATATGGCCGCGCTGACCCGCGCCGCCCATGACGCGGGCGCGCTGGTAATATGGGACTTGGCCCATTCGGCAGGGGCCTTCGCCGTAGATCTGGCCGGCTGCGGCGCAGATTTTGCGGTGGGCTGCACCTATAAATACCTGAATTCTGGCCCGGGTGGGCCTGCCTTTATCTATGTGGCCCCGCGCCATGCGGATGTGGCCCGCCCAGCCCTGTCGGGCTGGCTGGGGCATGAAGCGCCCTTTGCCTTTGATCTGGACTATCGCGCAGGCGCGGGCATTGACCGGATGCGCGTGGGAACCCCGCCTGTTTTGCAACTGGCCGCGCTGGAGGCCGCGTTAGATGTGTGGGACGGGGTTGATCTGCACGATCTGCGAAGCGCCAGTCAGGCGCTTATGGATCAGTATATTGCAGGGGTCGAGGCGGTGTGCCCCGATCTGATCCTTGCCACACCACGCGCGCATGATGCGCGCGGCAGCCAAGTGTCTTTTCGCCACCCGCAGGCCTATGCCATCATGCAGGCGATGATTGCGCGCGGCGTGGTGGGTGATTTTCGCGCGCCCGATGTGATCCGCTGCGGCTTTACGCCCCTGTTCATCGATGCGGGCGATGTCGCACGCGCTGTCGCTGTGATAGGCGATATCATGCAAAACCGCCTGTGGGATAACCCTGCCTATCATACCCGCGCCAAGGTGACCTAAGGCGCAGCAGATCAAACAGTTCTGAAAGATATACACAAGATATTGTAGCTGTGCCTTTGACCTGCCCTTGATCTGGCCGTAAGATCACGGCCTGAAGGGTTGTGATTCTGATAAGGGCGCGCGCATGTTGAACAAACCATTTCTTTTTGCCGCATGGGCTGTCTGGGCTTTGTCGGCCTGCGCGCCCGATCCCAAAATGATCGAAGCGGGCCTTGTGGCCGCCCCAGAACCCAAAGTGATCGCAGGGGTTTATGGCGCGAAAGAGGATGGCGGCTTTGCCATCCCTGCCGTGCCCGTTGAAAAACTGCCTGCCGAATTTCAACGCGCCTCGGTCTATTACTCCAGCCAAGAGGCGGTGGGCACTGTTATCATCAACCCCAGCGAAAAGCATCTTTACCTGATCACGGGCAAAAACCGCGCGCTGCGCTATGGCATTTCGGTTGGGCGGGACGGGTTTCAATGGGCTGGCACGGCGCTGATCACCTCGCGCCAGAACTGGCCCACATGGACGCCGCCGCCAGAAATGATTGCGCGCAAACCTGAACTGGCGAAATGGGAAAAGGGCCAACCAGGTGGGCCAGAAAACCCGCTGGGCGCGCGCGCGCTGTATCTGACCACGAATGGCATTGACTATGGCTATCGCATTCACGGCACGCCCGAATGGTTTTCGATTGGCAAGAACGCCTCGTCGGGCTGTTTCCGCATGATCAATCAAGACGTGATGGATCTGTATGAACGGGTGCAAGATGGGGCCAAAGTGGTGGTGCTGAACCGCGATGGCAGCTATCCCACGCGGCTGGTCGTGCCGCCCCCGCAATTGCCCAAAGACCCAGAGATCACGCTGACGCCTGTCACGGCCACAGGCGAAGATGCGCCCTTGAAACTGAACCCCGCCTTGCTGAACCCGCCTGCACAAACCACTGCGCCTGCGGCGGTTTGCCCTGTGCCTTTGGTCAATGGTCTGTGCCCACCCGCGCCACCTGCTGCAGCGCCCCTGCCATCGGTCAGCCGTTCGGCCAATGCGCCATGACACGCTTTGACCACCTGCGCGCCGCGCCCTTTCATCTGGACGATGCAGGCGTGGCATGGGTGGCGCAAACCTTGGCCGCATTGACACCCGCGCAGCGCGTGGGGCAGTTGTTTGTGCATATCGTGATGGGCAATGATCCAGGCATGCTGGACAGCATCATGGCCTTGCAACCTGCGGGAATCACACGATTTTACAGCGCTGATCTTGCCTATGAACAAGGTTTGATCGCCCGCGCGCAGGCGGGTGCTGCCGTGCCGCTGCTGGTCTCGGCCGATTTGGAAGGCTCGCGCATGAGCCTGCCCTTTGCCACCGAAGTGCCCAACCCCTTGGCGCTGGCAGCGATTGGCGATGTGGCCGCCACGCGCGAGATCAGCACAATCATGGCCGCGCAGGCGCGGGCCATTGGGATCAACTGGTCTTTTACGCCCGTGCTAGACATAAACGCCGCCTTTCGCAGTGCGATTGTGGCCACGCGCGGATTTGGCAGTGATGTGGCCACCATCCAAACCCATGCGCTGGCACAAATTGATGTGTTTCAGCGCGCTGGCATGGCCGCCACTGTCAAACATTGGCCCGGCGAAGGCCATGACGACCGCGACCAGCATTTGGTTACCACCATCAACCCCTTGTCCATGCCCGACTGGCAGGCCAGCCACGGCGCACTGTATCGCGCGGCGATTGACGCAGGGGTGATGGCGGTGATGAGCGCGCATATCGCCCTGCCCGCCTATGTTTTGGCGCAAAACCCAGCGGCAGGGGTCGAGGCCTATCGCCCCGCCTCGCTGTCCAAATCGCTGAACCTAGACCTTTTGCGCGGCGAGATGGGGTTTAACGGGCTGATCGTTTCAGATGCCACGCCTATGGCAGGTTTTGGCGCATGGGGGCCGCGCCACGTGACCTTGCCACAAGTCATTGAAAATGGCTGCGATATCATCCTGTTCTCGAATGATCCTGCAGCAGATTTCGCCCTGATCGACGCGGCCATTGCCGATGGCCGCATCAGCCCCGCGCGGCACGAGGCTGCGCTGATCCGTATCTTGGGGCTCAAGGCCGCGCTGGGCCTGCATAAAGGGGAAACGCGCACCGATCTGGCAGCCTTTGCACCCGAAAAACTGGCGGCCGCGGATAAGACTGCCCGCGCCATCACCGCGCGCGCGCCAACTTTGGTCAAAGATGTGCAAGGCTTGCTGCCGCTGAACCTTGGCAAGCACAAACGCTTGGCGATCTATTCTGGCGGGGTGGTCATGCCCTTTGCGCCGCATCCCTTGCCGTTGGATTTGCCCGATATGCTGGCCCGCGCGGGGTTCGAAGTGACGATGCTGAATGAGACCACCCAACCAGACCCCGCCCAGTTTGATGCGATGCTATACCTGTTCGCCGAAGAAACCCTGCTGACGCGCGGGCGGATTTTTCTGGATTGGGCGAAAGTTGCAGGCAATTTTCAACGCGCCATGGATCGGCATTGGCACGACATCCCCACCGCGATCATCAGCTTTGGCTATCCCTACTACCTGTATGATGCACCGCGCGTCGGCACCTATATCAACGCCTATGCCAGCATGCCGTCTATGCAAGAGGCCGTGCTGGATTGCCTGTTGGGCCGCGCGCCATGGGCGGGCACAGCGCCGCATGACCCGTTTTGCGGTCTGGGGGATGCGCGATATTGATCGGGCAAAAGGGGGCCTATGCGGCCCCCGCCGCTCTGGCAGGGCCAGATCGGCTCCCCCGCAGGATATTTGGGAAAAGAAGAAGCGCAGATCGTTTCTTCTTTTTGCCAAATATCCTCGGGGGGAGGTTGCTAAAGCTATGCTTTAGCAAGCGGGGGGGCGAGCCCCCCCTTTTTCATGCCCGTATCTTCGCCCCTTTGGGATCATAAAGCGGGGCCATATGCACAGTGGCAGGCAGGCGGTTTGCGGCCACGTCCAATTCATATTTTCCCGATAAAACAAAATCTTCCGTGACGTTTTGCACGCGGATAAATCCGTATCCAATTGGCTTGCCTATCGTGTGGCCAAACCCGCCAGAGGCCAGCCAGCCCACGCGCTGCCCATCTTTGTAAATCGTCTCGCGCCCAAGGAGGGGGATGGTTGGATCATCCACAGTAAAGCAGGCCAGCAGTTTGTTCACCCCGCCTGCCAACTGTGCCTGCAGCGCGGCGCGGCCACGGAAGTTTTGGTCTGTTTTCAGCTTGCAGGCCCAAGCCAGCCCCGATTCGATGGGCGTATGATCAGGGCCAATTTCCGCGCCCCATGCGCGGTAGCCTTTTTCCAGCCGCAGGGTTTCAATGGCACGGTAGCCTGCATTGATCAGCCCATCTTTCGCCCCTGCCGCCATCAGCGCGGTATAGACTGTAACGGCCATGTCAGCGGGCAGATGCAACTCCCATCCCAACTCGCCCACATAGGTGACGCGCAGCGCCAAAACCCTGCAGCCCGCAACCGAAATATGCCGTGCCGTGGCAAAGGGGAAGGCGGCGTTGGATATATCATCAGGGCACAGGCGCGCGAGAATATCGCGCGCGCGCGGGCCCATCAGCGAGAGGACGGAATTGGACGATGTGATATCTGTAAGCCTCGCATCAAACCCTGCCAAGCCTTTGGATATCCAATGGAAATCACGCGTGGCAAAGCCCGTGCCTGTCACAATATAATAGCTGTCATAGGACAGGCGTACCACGGTGACATCCGCCTCGATCCCGCCTTTGTCATTGAGCATTTGGGTATAAATCAGGCTGCCCACGGGCCGGTCAACGCGGTTTGCAGCGATATGGGACAGGGCGGATTCGGCCTCTGGGCCCTGCAGCAGAAACTTGGCAAATGACGTTTGGTCAATCAGCACGGCAGCCTCGCGCGCGGCCTTATGCTCGCGCCCCACGGCGTCGAACCAATTGGGACGGGAAAAAGAATAGCCATCTTTCGCGCCTTTGGTGCCAAACCAATTGGGCCGCTCCCACCCCAATTTCTCGCCAAAGACCGCGCCTGCCTGTTCCAAATGCGCATAAAGCGGGCTGCGGCGGGTGGGGCGCGCGGATTGCATTTCTTCGGAGGGCCACGCGATGGTGTAATGTTTGCCATAGGCTTCCAAGGTGCGCGCGCGCACCCAATCGGTGCTGCTATGGGCGCGGCCAAAGCGGCGAATATCCACTGGCCACAGATCATAGGGGGCCGATCCCGTGGCGGCCCATTCGGCCAGCGTCATGCCCGCGCCCCCGCCCGAGGCAATGCCAAAGGCGTTGAAGCCTGCGCCGATGAACAACCCGTTCAGTTCTGGTGCCTCGCCCAAGATGAAATTGCCATCGGGGGTAAAGCTTTCTGGGCCGTTGAGCAGTTGCTTCACCCCTGCCGATGCCAATGCGGGCACGCGGGCAATCGCATCGTCCATAAACTGGCTGTAATGGTCGAAATCAGAAGTCAGCAGATCAAAATGAAACCCCTCTGGGATTCCATCCACAGCCCAAGGTTTTGGGTTCGGCTCGTACCCGCCCCAGACCAAACCGCCCACCTCTTCCTTCCAATAGGTGCGCCTATCAGGGTCGCGCAAAGTGGGCAGGTTGGGGGTTACGCCATCGATTTTCTCGGTGATCATATATTGGTGTTCGACCGAGACCAACGGCACATTCACCCCCACTGTGGCCGCAAGGCTGCGCGTCCATTGCCCTGCGCAGAGGATGACCTTATCACATTGGATCGTTCCAAATTCGGTTTCCACCCCCGTGACTCGGCCCAGATCGGTGATGATGCGCGTGACGGGCGTATCTTCGAATATCTGCACCCCCGCCATGCGCGCGCCTTTGGCAAGGCTTTGGGTGATGTCAGAGGGGTTAGCCTGCCCGTCGGTGGGCAGATAGGCTGCGCCGACCAAATCGGATATCTCCATCAGCGGCCACAGCTCTTGCGCCTCGCGCGGGGTCAGCAGATGCATTTCCAGCCCAAAGCTGGCCGCAGTGGTGGCTTGGCGTTTCACCTCGATCCAGCGGTCGGCGTTGCAGGCAAGGCGCAAGCCGCCGTTCATCTTCCAGCCTGTTTGCAGGCCTGTTTCTGCCTCTAGCTTTTTGTAAAGTTCTACCGAATAGCCCAAAAGCTGGGTGATATTGGCAGAGGTGCGCAATTGCCCCACAAGGCCCGCAGCATGAAACGTTGTGCCTGAGGTCAGCTTTTTGCGTTCCAGCAGCACGACCTCGTCCATAATCTTGCCCAAATGATAAGCGGTCGAGCAGCCAATGATTCCGCCCCCGATCACGATGGCGCGGGCGGATGTGGGCAGGGTTTTCATGGCGTCCTCTGAAATTGGGAATAGGCGGCGGCAAAGGTGTCAAGGCAGGTGCTGGCATAGGCGGCATAGTCGAAATCAAGCGTGGAATGGTGCTGTGATACCATGGCCCACAGCGCCTCGCGCAGGGCAGCGGCGGCTTTCATCGCGGCATAGCGTCGCGGTAAATCAGCAGGGATGGTGCCGAAATACTGTTCCAGCATCTGGGTTTCTTGGGGCGGGGTCAGGCCCATATTGGCAGCAAATCCGCCAAGATCGAACAGGGGGCTGCCCCAGCCTGCATAATCCCAGTCAATCAGCCATAGGCGCGCGCCATCGTGGATGAAATTGCCCGCCAGCAGATCGTTATGGCCAAAAACCATGTCAATCGGCCGGGCCGCGCGTTCCAAATCACGCGCCTGATCCATCAGCGCGGGCAATTGGGCCACGCGGGGGTGGGATTCGGCCACCAGCCGCGCGGCATAGTCGCGCAGCACATGAAACACCCAAAACACTTGGGCCGCGCCGCGCAGATGCTCTGGCATCATGCGATGCGCGCGGGCAATCAGATCAACCGCCTGATGGCGCAGAGCGCCATGTTGGAAATCGGCGGGGGTCATGGTGCGCCCTTGCACAAAACCAATCACCAAAGCGCGCGAGCCATGGTGGATGACAGGGGGCGAGATGCCTGCCGCATGGGCCGCGATACTGGCGGCAAGTTCCCCCGCGCGCGAGATGTGATGCACGGGAATGTCATCGCCAATGCGCACTACATAATCGCCGCTGTCATCGGTGACGCGGAAATTCACATTGGTGATCCCGCCCGACAAGACAGACAGGCGCGGGGTGCCGCGCCAGATGGGCAAGGACAGGGCGATATCTTCGGGTGTCATCATGGCCACAGATTAGCCAGTTGCGCCAATCTGGCAAGGTCAAAGCACGCGGCCAGCGGCGAAAGGGGGGCTAGCCCCCCAGCGCGCAAAGGGCGCGCTCCCCCCAGGATATTTGGGAAAAAGAGAAGCAAAGAGCAAAGCCGCAGCTATAACGCGGCCACATCCAGTGCGATTTGGCGTTCCTCTTCGGCGGGCAGGATATGCGTGTCAAATGGGCCCAGAAAGGCAAGGCCCTGTGTGATGCTTTCGCGCAAATGCGCGTCATTTTCGCCAATACCGCCCGAAAAGGCAACGGCATCTAGCCCGCCCATCAGGGCGATCATGGCACCCGCATGGCGCAGGACCGCATGGGTGAACATCGCGCGCGCCTGCGGGGTGGCTGCGCGCATATCATTGCTGCCCGACAGGGCCAGCAAACCCGATTGGCGGTTGAGCAAGGCTTCGGCCCCGTCAATTCCGTGGCGGCGCGCCAAGGTCAGCACGGCGGCGCTGTCAATCGTCCCTGCCCGCGTGCCCATGATCAGCCCATCTTGCGGCGAATGGCCCATTGTTGTGGCGATGGAACGGCCGTCCAAAATCGCGCAAAGCGAGGCGCCATTGCCAAGGTGCAAGCCCAAGAGACGGCGCGGCAAACTATGGGCCAAGCGGCGCACCATACTGGCATAGGACAGGCCGTGAAACCCAAAGCGGCGCAGGTTTTCTGCGGCAGGAATGGCATAGCTGTATTCTTCGCGCGGGATGCTGGCGTGAAAGGCTGTATCAAAGGCGGCATATTGCGGCAGGTCTGGATGAATGCGCGCAATGGCATGGATACAGGCCAGATTGGCGGGGTTATGCAGCGGGGCCAGCGGCACCGCGGCGGTGATTTGAGCCAGAACATCGGGCGAGATGGCACAGGTTGCGGTCAGCCCCTGCCCCCCATGCACCACGCGATGTGCCGCCGCTGTCAATGCGGGCGCGCCCAATGCCGACAGCCCCTGCGCCAGCGCGGCCTCATACCCGCCCGCGCCCAGCTGCGCCACATTATGCGCAGCGCGCATCACCGCGCCCTCAAACAGCGCCAGTTTCACCGAGGACGAGCCTGCATTGACCACCAAAAGCATCACATCACCGCCTTAAGCAAACCAATCAGCGCCAAAACGGCCAGCAGGCCAATGGCAAAACGGCGAAAATCTTGTGGGGCCACGCGCAAAAATTGCCTGCCCCCCACCCAGACACCAAAGACAATGATGGGCGCAGAAAGGGCCGCAGCATAGACGGTATCCCATGTGACCATGCCGTGCCACCACATCAGCGGGGCCGAAAAAATGTCCAATATGGCGAAATAGGCAATCAGCGTGGCGCGAAAGGCCCCTGCTGGCATGGATTGCGCGGTGAAAAAGCTGGCCACAGGCAGGCCTGCCATGCCCACCGCATTGGCCGCGCCTGCAAACACCCCCACGGCCCCCGTGGCAGGCAAGCCTTGGGCGGGCAGAACCCAGCCGCGCAGGAGCACCGCACACATGGCCAGCACATAAATCGCAACCACCGCGCGCACTGTATCGACAGGCACCGCCGTGATCACCGCCAGCCCTAGGGGCAGGCCAATCACCGCCCCGCCCAGCAGCACCCAAACCAGCGGCCAGCGCACATCTTTTGACACGCCGCGCCATTGCTGAAAGGTCAGGCCAAATTCGCAAAACATCACCACCGCCACAAAATACAACGGATTGGTGACCAGCGCCGAGGCCGAGACCACCAGCGCGGAAAAGCCAAAGCCAGAATAGCCGCGCACAAAGGCCGCCAGCAAAAAGACCGCGCCCATATAGAGCGCGGCCAGAGGAGAAAGATCGAAAGGTAGGCTCATTCGGCGGCCATGTCGGCGGCGGAAATCCCCGCCACGGCGACAGGCTTTTTCATCGCATCACGGCGGAAAGGCTCGCCCAATTCTTGGTTGATCATCGCCTCGATCAGGGTGGTCTTGCCTGCCTTTTGATCTTCGATCGCTTGTTTGAGCGCAGTGGTTAGCTCTTCCATCGTGCGGGCCACCACGCCTTGCAGCCCGCAGGCGCGCGCGATGCCCGCATAGGAGACTTGGGTATCCAATTCCGTGCCGACAAAGTTATCATCATACCACAGGGTCGAATTACGCTTTTCCGCGCCCCATTGGTAATTGCGGAAGACAACTTGGGTCACGGCGGGCCATTCTGGGCGGCCAATCGCGGTAAGTTCGGTCACCGCAATGCCGAAGGCGCCATCGCCTGAAAAGCCCACCACAGTCACATCGGGGCAAGCGATTTTTGCGCCCACCACAGCAGGCAAACCATAACCGCAGGGGCCAAACAGGCCAGGGGCCAGATATTTGCGGCCTTCGTCAAAACCAGGGTAAGCGTTGCCAATGGCGCAGTTATTGCCAATGTCCGACGAGATAATCGCCTCGCGTGGCAGGGCGGCTTGGATGGCGCGCCATGCCATGCGCGGGCTCATCCAATCGGGCTTGGCAGCGCGGGCGCGCGCGTTCCATGTTGTGCCTTCATCATCATCTTCGTGATCCATCGAGGATAGCGCCTGCGCCCATGCCGATTTGGTCTGCGCAATGGTGGCGCGGCGCGCATCGCGGCCTGTCTCGCCTGCATCAGGGCCAAGCCGCGCCAGAATCCCGCGCGCCACATGGCCTGCATCGCCCACAATGCCCACAGTGACAGGTTTGGTCAGGCCAATGCGGGCTGGGTTGATGTCAACTTGGATAATCTTGGCGCCTGAGGGCCAGTAATCCAGCCCATAGCCCGGCAGGGTGGAAAACGGGTTAAGGCGCGTGCCAAGGGCCAGCACCACATCGGCCTGTTTAATCAACTCCATCGCAGCCTTTGACCCATTATAGCCCAAGGGGCCAGCGAACAGCGGGTGGCTGGCAGGGGCGGCATCATTGTGCTGATAACCCACGCAGACGGGGGCATCCAAACGTTCGGCCAGCGCCATCGCATCGGGAATTGCGCCTGCCAAAACCACACCCGCGCCGTTCAAAATAACGGGGAACTTGGCCGATGACAGCAGCTCTGCCGCCTGCGCCATTGCCGCCTCGCCGCCCGATGGGCGTTCAAATTCAACCACGGCAGGCAGGGTGATGTCGATCACCTGCGTCCAAAAATCGCGCGGCATGTTGATTTGGGCAGGGGCAGAGGCGCGGCGGGCGTTCAAAATCACGCGGTTTAGCACCTCGGCCACGCGGGACGGATCGCGCACCTCTTCTTGATAGGCGACCATGTCTTTGAACAGGGCCATTTGTTCCACCTCTTGGAAACCGCCCATACCGATAGTTTTGTTGGCCGCCTGCGGCGTGACCAGCAGCAGCGGCGTATGGTTCCAATAGGCGGTTTTCACAGCGGTGACGAAATTGGTGATGCCCGGGCCATTTTGCGCAATCATCATGCTCATACGGCCAGATGCGCGGGTATACCCATCTGCCATCATCCCGCCCGAGCCTTCATGCGCGCAATCCCAAAAGCGGATGCCCGCGCGGGGGAACAAGTCGGATATCGGCATGAAGGCCGAACCGATGATGCCAAAGGCATCGGTGATCCCGTGCATTTGCAACACTTTTACAAAGGCTTCTTCGGTGGTCATTTTCATGGGGGATACTCCTGTTTTGCGGCACTCTATGCGGCATGGCGCGCGGAGCTTAGGGCCAGTGCGTTTTGCGCGGTAAGGCCAGCTAAGCCTTGATCGCCTTGGCGATCCGCGCGATGCCTTCGGGGATCTTGGCAGGGGAAATCGATGAATAGCCTAAGCGGTAATATTGGCTTTGCGGGCGGGCGGGATCGAAGAAGGACTTGCCCGCCTCGATCAACACGCCCTCTGCGCGCAGGCGCAGCGCCAAGCCTTCGGTATCCACCCCTGCCGGCGCGCGCATCCAAAAGCTGGACCCGCCAAATCCGCCCTGCCCCGCCACAGTCAGGCCCACCTCGGCAATAGCATCTGCCATGATCTGGCGGCGGCGTTTATAGGCCGCGCGCATGCGGTTGATCAGCGCATCGTAATGACCCAGCGACAGAAAATAGGCCACAGTGCGCTGGATATGCCCCGGCGGGTGGCGCAGCAGCATTAGGCGCAGGGCGCGCGCCTCGCGGATAAAACTGGCAGGCCCCACCAGATAGCCAAGGCGCATGCCCGGAAACACCGATTTCGAGAACGACCCAACATAAATCACCCGCCCCTCGCTATCGAGCGATTTGAGCGCGGGCGAGACAGGCTTTAGAAACGACATCTCGAATTCATAATCATCCTCGACAATAACGAAATTGTCGCGCGCGGCGGCCGCCAGCAGGGCCACGCGCCGATCCAGCGGCATCGTGGCATTGGTCGGGCATTGATGGCTGGCAGTGGTGAACACCACATCCGCGCCTTTTGGGATGGCATCAGGGGGCAGGCCGCCTTCGTCGATATCGACCGAGGTCACATCAGCCCCCTGCCCCGCCAAAATCCCGCGCAGGCCAGAATAACCGGGGTTTTCAACAGCGGCCTTGCGCCCGCCCGCCAGCAAAAGCTGGGCGGCAATCCACAGCCCGTTTTGCGCACCAAGGGTGAGCAGCACTTCATCCTCGCGCGCCGCAATCCCGCGCCGTGGCAGGATCGAGCGCAGCAGATATTCCATCAGCAGCGGATCATCGCTGTCATATAAATCCGAAGTCAGCACCCCAAAATCGCGCCGCCCCAAGGCCCGCAGCGCACATTGCCGCCAGTTCTGATGATCGAACAGGCTGGCATCAGCTTGGCCATAGATAAAGGGAAAAGGATAGCTTTCCCAATCGCGCGGGCGCGGCACCCCTTCGACATTGGAAAAGCGCTGCTGCGTCCACTGGGCAAAATCCACCCCTTCGCGGCGCGGCGCGCGGGCGGTCAATTCGGGCGCGCGCGGCGCTGTTGCCGAAATATAATAGCCCGACCGCCCCCGCGCCTCGAGATAATCAGCGCTGACAAGCTCGGCATAGGCCAGCGTCACGGTGATGCGCGAAATCCCCAAATGCTCGGCAAGGCCGCGCGAAGAGGGCATTTTTTGCCCCGCCACGAAACGCCCCGAAAGCACCCCTTCGGTCACCACCTGCCGCAAGCGCTGCTGCAAAGTGCCGCGCCCTGCGGGGGGCAAAACAAAGGCTTCGGCGGGGATTGGCATGTGGCCTCAAATCCATCTACATCTGGACTTATAGGCGAAGGGGGGCCGCAAAAGCAACCCCCCTTTCATTCAGGCATAAATATCCAAAAACCTCTCAGCCAAACACTTTGGTCAGGGCTTTATCAATGGCCCCTGTGATGGCATCAATATCATCTGCCGTGGCAATCAGTGCAGGCGACAGGCAGAGGGTGTTGTTCAACCCCGGCAAGCTGCGGTTGGTCATGCCAATGATCACGCCTTGGGCGTTGCAATCGGCCACCACGGCCATGACCTTTTTCTCATCCATCGGTTCTTTGGTGGCGCGGTCTGCCACCAATTCCGCGCCGCAGAACAGGCCCTTGCCGCGCACATCGCCAATGACTTTATGCTTTTCCATCAAGGCATTGAGGTTATCAATCACCCGCGCGCCCATTTTCAGCGTGTTATTCAGCAGGTCTTCATGCTCGATGATGCGCATATTCTCGAGCGCGGCGGCAGGGCCTGCCGTGCAACCGCCAAAAGTCGAGATATCGCGGAAATAAGACATCTTATCGGTGTCATCTTTGAACATCGAAAACACCTCTTCGGTGGTGACGGTGCAAGAGATCGCCGCATAGCCCGATGCCACGCCTTTGGCCATAGTCACAAAATCAGGCTTGATGCCGAAATGCTGATAGCCAAACCAAGTGCCCGTGCGGCCAAGTCCGCAAACCACTTCGTCAATATGCAACAAGATGTTGTATTTCTTGCAGATTTCCTGCACCCGCTCCCAATAACCAGCGGGGGGCACAATCACGCCGCCACCTGCGGTGACTGGTTCCAGCACCAGCGCGCCGATGGTGTCAGCCCCTTCGCGCAAGATCACCTCTTCAATGGCATCTGCCGCACGCTCGCCATACTTTTCCACATCCCACTGCTTGCGATATTCAAGGCAATGCGGAACCATGACAAAACCCTCGGGGTAAGGGCCGTATTGCATGGCGCGTTCCGCTTGGCCCGATGTGGCCAGCGCGCCGATGGTGGTGCCGTGGTAATCACGCTCGCGGTACAGGATTTTCCACTTTTTGCCGCCGTGATGTTTGTGCGCGATCTGGCGCACCATCTTATAGACCTTCTCGTTGGCCTCTGACCCCGAGTTGGAATAATACACGCGGCTGAGACCCGGCATTTTGGAAACCAGCCGTTCGGCAAACTGCGCGCCAGGGATCGATCCGCCCACGCCTGCAAAATAGTTCATCTTCAGCAGCGTATCGCGCACCGCATTGGCGATGCTTTCGCGGCCATAGCCGACATTCACTGTCCAAACCGCGCCAGATACGGCATCGATATACTCGCGCCCGCGCGCATCCCAGACCCGCAGGCCCTTGCCTTCGACGATGATCCGCGGATCAACTTCGGGCTGCTCATATCCCTTATGCTGGGACAAATGATGCCACACATGCGCCTTGTCGGCGGCGACGATTTTTGAAATGTCATTGGCAGAGGCGAAATGATCCATGATGCGGCCTTTGGCTGGATGTTTTTTTCAGTATGACTTGAGCAAACCCTTACCCTTATGTCCAGAGGCTTTACGTTGGTAAGGCCAGAGGCTGACACAAAGACCGTGCCAATCGGCGGCAAAGCGCTTGCATTTGCGTTTTGGAACGGTCTAAATCAGTTCAAAACATGAGGCAGTCGATGAAACCGACGATCTTGGATGTGGCGGCCGCGGCGGGCGTGTCGAAATCGACAGTCAGTCTGGTGCTGCAAGACAGCCCTTTGGTCAAGGCAGCCACGCGGGACGCGGTGCGCAAAGTCATGGCGGATTTGGGCTATGTCTATAATGCGGCAGCGGCGGGTTTGCGTGCAGGGCGCGCGCAGGCGCATCACATGCCTGCGGTGCAAAGCGCAGCGACAATTCCAATATCTTGCGATCTTGGCGATCCGATGGTTGCGCCCTTTGTCGCCGCCTTGCAACGCGTGGCAGATGCGCGGGGCATGGGTTTGACGATTTTATCCAATGCCGCGCAGACAGGCGGGCGCAAAATCACCACCCGTTTTTCCGAAGCCGCCGCGCCAAACTGCATCTTTGCCCTGCACCCAATGGGCAGCGCGCGCCTGCAAGAGGGGCTGGCCGCAGGGCAAGCCACGCGGCATTTGCTGGGCCTTGGGGCGGGGCCTGTCGCCTTTGTCGGCGGGCAAGAGCATCTGCCGATACATGCGCAGCGGATGCGCGGCTATCACGAACGCATGGCCCGCGCAGGGTTAGAACCTTTGCTGATCACGGGGGGGGATGATTTCAGCTTTGGCAAACGCTCGCTTGCCAAAATGCTGGCGGATTATCCCACGCATCGCGCGGCGCTGTGCATCAATGACCAAGTGGCCTTGGGCATGGTCGATGCGCTGCGCGAGCGCGGCATTCCATTGGGCGATGGGTTTCGCGTGGTCGGTTGGGGCGATACGCCAGCGGCCGAAGCACTGGGCCTGTCTTCGCTGCGCCCCGAAATGGGCAAATTGGCCGAGGTTTGCATAGATTGGGTCTTGAACGGCGGCGATAGACAGCACGAAATCCCCCTAACGCTGGTGCGCCGCCAATCCAGCACGGGTGGCGCATGAAAGCGCAGTTGCAGGCCCTGCTGATGGCGGCCATCGATGCGGCAAACCCTGCCCGTGTTCTGCCCCAATATCTGCGCGCCATTGCCGACCCGCGCCCTCAGGGCAGGCTGATTGTGGTGGGTGCGGGCAAGGCGAGCGCGGCCATGGCACAGGCCGTGCGCGCCCAATTTGGCCCCTGCGAAGGGCTGGTCATCACCCGTTATGGCCATCAGGGTCAGGGCGCGCAGGACATGCCCGAAATTGCACAAGCCTCGCATCCGCTGCCCGATGCGGCGGGTGTTGCAGCCACAGCGCGGATGATGGGGCTGCTGGCAGGGCTGTCAGCGCAAGATACTGTTTTGGCATTGATTTCAGGCGGGGCATCGGCGCTGTTGACCCAGCCCCGCGCAGGCGTGACGCTGGCCGATAAGGTGAAACTTAGCGCAAATTTGCTGGCGCGCGGCGCGCCGATTGGTGATATCAATCTGATCCGCAAACAGTTTTCCGATGTGAAGGCAGGGCGATTGGCCGCACTTGCCGCCCCTGCCCGGGTGATTGGGCTGATCATCTCGGATGTGGCGGGTGATGATTTGGCCGATATCGGATCGGGGCCGACTGTGGCCGATCCGCGCGATGCCAGCGCCGCTGCGCAGCGCTGGGGCGTCACTCTGCCCCCTGCCCGCGCGCCACTTGCACCGCTGCGCCATGTGCAAAACCATCTGGTTGCAGCCCCTATGGCCAGCTTGCGCGCAGCTTACGCCATGGCGCAGGGTTGGGGCTGGCAGGTGCAGATTTTGGGCGATGATCTGGGCGGAGAGGCGCGCGATTTGGCCCGCGCCCATGCCGTGCTGGCGCTGAAACTTGCCGCAGAAATGCGCCCGAATGATCCCGCGCGGCTGATCCTGTCCGGCGGAGAGGTGACAGTGACATTGGGCGCGGCCAAGGGCGGGATTGGCGGGCCAAATGCCGAATATGCGCTGGCCTTGGCGTGCCATCTGAACGGGCAGGCGCAGATTCACGCGCTTGCCGCGGATACAGATGGGATCGACGGTGCGGGCGATGCGGCAGGGGCCTATATTGCGCCGCAAGCGCTGAGCCAGCGCAACGCACAGGCACAGCAAGATTTGGCATCGCATAATGCACATGGGTTTTTTGCCGCCCAAGGCGGGGCGGTCATCACGGGGCCGACGCAAACGAATGTGAATGATTTTCGCGCAATCCTTATTCTGCCCCCTGCCCCATAGCTTGACTTTGCCCGCGGCCCGCGCACCTATGGTGCCATGATACATGATCTTTTCATCATTGGTGGCGGCATCAACGGCTGCGGAATTGCGCGCGATGCGGCAGGGCGCGGCCTGACAGTGGCTTTGGCGGAAATGGGCGATTTGGGGCATGGGACATCGTCGCGCTCGACCAAATTGTTCCATGGCGGGCTGCGATATTTGGAATATTTCGAACTGCGTCTGGTCGCCAAAGCCTTAGCCGAGCGTGAAGTGCTGCTGCGCGCAATGCCTCATATCGCATGGCCTATGCGCTTTGTGTTGCCTTTGGCCCCAGATATGCGATTTGACACCACCACGCCTGCGGCCAAATTGCTGGCGCGCATCATGCCTTGGGCCAAGGGCAGCCGCCCCAATTGGCTGATCCGCCTTGGGCTATTGGCCTATGACAGCCTTGGCGGGCGCAAGATTTTGCCAGCCACGCGCAGCCTTGATTTGGCGCGCGATGCGGCGGGGCGCGCGCTGCGGCCGCATCGCGCGCGGGCTTTTGAATATTCGGATGTTTGGGTGGATGATGCGCGTCTGGTCGCGCTGAATGCCCGCGATGCGGCGCGGCAAGGTGCGCAAATCATGGTGCAAACCCGCGTGATTCGTGCCACGCGCGTGGGTGATCTGTGGGAGATTTCCACGACTGGCCCAACGGGGCCGCAAAGCTTTCGCGCCCGCGCCTTGGTCAATGCAGGCGGGCCTTGGGTGATGGATGTTTTGGGCGGGGCCATTGGGCAAAACAGCCGCGCCTCAGTGCGTTTGGTGCGCGGCAGCCATATCGTCACGCGCCGCCTGTTCGAGCATGACCGCGCCTATTTTCTGCAAGGGTCAGATGGGCGGATCATGTTCATGATCCCTTACGAGCAGGACTTTACCCTGATTGGAACCACAGATGCCGACCATCAGGGCGATGCGGACGCGGCGCAATGCACCGATGCTGAACGCGACTATATGATTGATTTTGTAAATAAATATCTTGAAAAGCCGATCAGCGCAGATGATGTGATCTGGTCATATTCGGGGGTGCGCCCGCTGTATGATGATGGGGCCAAAGATGCGCAGTCGCTGACGCGCGATTATGTGCTGGCGCTGGATGATGCTGCCCCCACAGGCTCTGCCCCCCTGCTGAACATCTTTGGCGGCAAAATCACCACCTACCGCAAATTGGCCGAAGAGGCGCTGGACAAATTGGCCCCACACTTGCCAATGGGCCGCGCATGGACCGCAGGCGCAGCTTTGCCAGGTGGGGATTTCCCCCATGATGGCGTGGCCGCGCTGACGCAGACGCTGCGCAGCGCCTATCCGTTTTTGGCGCCCGAACTGGCGGCACGGCTGATCCGCGCCTATGGCACCGATGCCGCCCGCATGCTGGGCCCAGCCGAAAGCGCCGCCGATCTGGGCCGCTATTTTGGTGCGGGCCTGTATGAAACCGAGTTGCGCTGGCTGATGACGCATGAATTTGCCCGCCGCGCCGATGATGTGATTTGGCGGCGCAGCAAATTGGGGCTGCGGCTGACGCCCACCCAAATCGCCGCCATTGATGCCGCCATGTCAGATATGCAGGGCGCGCCCATAGGCGTCTAGCACCGATTCGTGCATCATCTCGGACAGGGTGGGATGCGGGAAAACCGTGTTCATCAGGTCTTCCTCGGTGGTCTCTAGCGTGCGGCCAATGACATAGCCTTGGATCAACTCGGTCACTTCGGCCCCAACCATATGCGCGCCCAAAAGCTCGCCCGTTTTGGCATCGAAAATGGTCTTGATCATGCCTTCCGCCTCGCCCAAAGCGATGGCTTTGCCATTGCCTATAAAGGGGAAACGGCCAACCTTTACTGCATAGCCCGCCGCCTTGGCCTTTTCCTCGGTCAGGCCGACGCTGGCCACTTGCGGGTGGCAATAGGTGCAGCCTGCGATGGAATTGGGCTTGATCGGGTGGGGATGGCCGCCCGCGATCAGTTCGGCCACCATCACGCCTTCGTGGCTGGCCTTATGCGCCAGCCAAGGCGCACCTGCGATATCGCCAATGGCGTAAAGCCCCGCGACGCCCGTGCGGCAATATTCGTCTGTCACCACATGGGTGCGGTCAATCTTCACGCCCAAGGCTTCCAGCCCCAGACCTTCGACATTGCCGATAATGCCCACGGCGGAAATCACTGTGTCAAAGGTTTCCGTCACAGTGCCGCTGGCCGATTCCAGATGCGCGGTGACCACGCCATTTGCGCGATCCAGCTTTTTCACCGTTGTTTTTTCAAGGATTTTCATGCCCTGCTTTACAAATGACTTTTTGGCAAAGGCAGAAATCTCGGCATCTTCCACGGGCAGAACCCGGTCCATCACCTCGACCACAGTGGTATCTGCGCCCAGCGTGTTGAAAAACGAGGCAAATTCAATGCCAATCGCACCCGATCCAATCACCAGCAGTTTTTTCGGCATGCGTTTGGGCTGCAGCGCGTGGCGATACGTCCAGACCAAATCGCCGTCCGCCTCTAACCCCGGCAATTCGCGCGCCCGCGCGCCCGTGGCAAGGATGATGTTTTTGGCGGTCAGGCTCTCGACGCCTTTACCTGTGGTCACTGCCACCTCGCCCGCCTTTGGCAGGGTCGCCGTGCCCATAAACACAGTGATCTTATGCTTTTTCATCAAATGACCAATGCCGCCCGAAAGCTGCTTTGCCACCCCGCGAGAACGGGCGACAACTGCATCAAGGTCAAAAGATACCCCCGTGGCAGATAGGCCAAACTCTTTGGCGCGATGCATCAGATGGAACACTTCGGCGCTGCGCAGCAGGGCTTTGGTCGGGATACAGCCCCAGTTCAGACAAATCCCACCCAGATGTTCACGTTCAATAATGGCAACCTTTTGGCCGAGTTGGCTGGCCCGAATGGCAGCCACATAGCCGCCAGGGCCTGCGCCAATCACGATCACATCAAATGTTTGCGGTGCCATTTTGATCCCTTCCCAAAAACTAGTTTGGCCTTAAACTATATTTCAAACCCAAGCAATACAGGCTTTGCCGTGGCCCTATGCGCTGGACGCATTGCTTTTCAAGGCGGTCACAATGGCCATATAGCCGCCATTGGCCAAAAACGCAGTTTCGTCGGCCGTGCTGGAACGCCCCAATGCCGCATTGCGAAAGGGAAAGCGGCCAAAGCGGGCGATAATCTCGCGGTGGGCGCGGGCGTGCAGCGCCATATCGGGCTGTGAGGACAGCCGTTCAGTCATATAGGCCACAGCCAAATCTTGGTCGGCCATGTCTTCCGAATGCTCGAGGGGCATATAGAAAAACTGCCGTTCAGGTTCTGGCGCCTCTAGATCCCAGCCCATGGCGATGGCGCGTTTGGCCGCAGCACGCGCGCGTGCATCGGTGGCAAAGGCCATGGCGCTGCCCCGATACATGTTGCGCGGAAACTGATCGCAAACAATCAGATATGCCAGCGTGCCAACGCAGCCTTCGGCCCAATGATCCAACGCGCCCTCATGGGCGGCGGCCCAAATCGGGGCAAACAGGGCGGTGATCTCGCCATCCAAATCTGCGCCGCCCGCATACCAGCCTTCGGGGCCAACCGCGCCCAGCCAATAATCCAGCACTTCAATCGGATCAGACATATTACACCCTTTTTACGCAGCCTGACGCGTGCGCAGGCAAAGCGCAAGCGCTATTGCTTGACCGCGCCGCGATCAGTTTCGGCGCGCTCTAGCACGGCCTCCACCGCCACAGTAGAGGCCGTGGGCGACAGGCCCGCATAGCTGCCTTGGACAGGGGCGGCGCGGCGCGACATGCGCCAAGCAGCATAGCCGCCAAGGCCCGCAAAACAGGCCCCAATCACCAGAAAATACCCCTTTGGCCCAATCACCCCCATCGCCCAACCCGCCAAGAGGGGGCCGAAAATCGCGCCAAAGCCGTTCAAAAAGATTAGCCCAGCGGATGCGGCGGGCATTTGCTCTTTGCTCAGGTAATCATTCGTGTGCGAAATCAACAGCGAATACAAAGGGTTGATCACACCGCCCAGCGCCGCTGCCACCAGCAGTTCCAGCGCATAGGGCAATGGCAGGGCGGCGGCCAGCACCATGACCACGGCCCCTGCCAGCGACATCCACAAAATCATCGCCCGCCGATCAAGGCGGTCAGAGGCCCAGCCCACAGGATATTGCAGCACCAAACCGCCGACATACATCGCGGCGACAAAGCCCGCGATTTGCCCCACCGACATGCCCATCAGCGCGCCATAAACCGCAGCCATACCGAACATGGCGGCAAATACCCCCCCTGTCAGCAGCATCCCCGCACAGCCCAAGGGGGAAATGGAAAACAGGGCGGCAAAGCTCATGGCTTTGGTGCGCTCGAAAGTGGGGGCTGGCACTGTGGCCAGCAGCAAGGGCAGGAACGACAGCGACACAAGGATTGAGGGTATGATGAACAGCCCATATCCCGACGGATCGCCAATGCCCAACAGGCCCTGCGCCGCGATGATGCCCAGCATCTGCACGATCATATAGGCCGAAAGGGTCTGGCCGCGCGTCTCATTGGTAGCGGTGTTGTTCAACCAACTTTCAGCGGTGATATAGACAACCGAAAAGCAAAACCCAATCAGCACCCGCATCAGCGCCCATGCAGGCCATTCCACCAGCATGGGATACAGGATCAAAACGGCGGAAATCACCGAACCCATGGCGGAAAACACCCGCACATGGCCGACGCGGCGGATCATCGGGGCGGCCAGATTGGCCCCTGCCAAAAAGCCCAGAAAATAGGCCGACATCACGACAGACAGGTGAAAGGTTGAAAACCCTTCCGCCGCGCCGCGAATGCCCAAAAGACTGCCCTGCACGCCGTTGCCCAGCATCAGCAGCATAACGCCCAATAAAAGCGGCCAAGATTGGCGCAGAACAGTGATCATGGAACCCTACCTTAGTGCGATTATACTATGGGCGCGCTGCGGTCGGGCAGCAAAAGCGACGCATCACCATAAGAAAAGAACCGATAATTCTGCGCAATGGCATGGGCATAGATGTGATCCATGCACGCCTTACCCATCAGCGCCGATACCAACATCAGCAAGGTCGATTTGGGCAGATGGAAATTGGTCATCAAACCATCGGTCACATGAAACGCAAATCCGGGATAGATGAAGATATCCGTATCGCCGCGCCATGGCTGCACAGTGCCTGACCGCGCCGCCGTTTCAATCAGTCGCAGCGCGGTGGTGCCCACAGGGATAATCCGCCCGCCTGCAGCCTTGGCTGCATTGATCGCCGCCGCCGCCTGCGGTGTCACCTCGCCCCATTCGGCATGCATTTTATGGGTGGTCACATCCTCAACCTTCACTGGCAAAAACGTGCCCGCCCCCACATGCAGCGTCACTTCGGCAAAGCGCACACCCTTGGCGGCAAGCCGTTCCAGCAAGGGCAGATCAAAATGCAAACTAGCAGTGGGCGCAGCAACCGCACCCGCATGGCGGGCAAAGACAGTTTGGTAATCAGACAAATCTTGCGCATCGGTTTTGCGTTTGGCCGCGATATAGGGCGGCAGGGGCATTTGGCCTGCCTGCGCCAGCGCCGCATCAAAGGCATCGCCCGTCAGGTTAAAGCGCAGGTGACAATCCTCGTCCGTTTTGGCAATCACCTCGCCTGTCAGCCCTGCGGCAAAGGTCACAATATCCCCCAGCGCCAACTTGCGCAGAGGCCGCGCCATGGCCCGCCAATTGCCCTGCGGATCGGGGGCCATCAAGGTCACCTCGATGCGCGCCACCCCATCGCCGCGTGCGCGCGTGCCTGCCAATTGCGCGGGAATCACGCGGGTGTTGTTCAGCACCAGCATATCGCCTGCCCGCAATATATGTTCTAAATCATAGACTTGCCCATCAGTAATGCGCGCGCCCTCGGCCAAAAGCAGGCGCGCGGAAGGGCGCGGATTGGCAGGGCGCGTTGCAATCAGCGCCTCGGGCAAATGAAAATCGAAATCATCCAGCTTCATTCTGGGGCCTCTAACTTGGGCTTGGGCGGTTTGAATAGATTGCGCAGGAACCCTGGCAGCAGCAACGACAGCGGATTGACCGAAACGCGCGGCGCGTCGGCCGTGCCGCGCAAGCGATAGTTAAACCCCAGCACGCCCTCGCCGCGTTTGGAAATGACAGCGCCAATCCCATTGAGAACATAGATGGGCGAGATGACGCCCTGCATATCTAGGCCCTTGCCTTCAAATTGGTAAATGCCTTGCATCGACACGCCCAAAGATCCGCCCGTGGCCGCACCTTCGCGCAGATCAACCCCTTGCGGGGTTAGAATAAAGCTGCCCGTGACATCGTTAAACAAAATCCCCGCGCCGCCCAATTGGTCGATCAATCCCACCACGGAAATGGCATTCAGCAAATCGGCCAAGACATTGGCGTTTTGCACGCGAATGTCGCGCATGGTGATCGCGCCGACATAGGTGCCTTCCTCTTTGCGCGGGGTCAGCACCAAGTTCAGCGCGCCGCCCCGCACCGACCCATAGACGCCCGCCTGCGCCAGTGCCGCCCCCGCGTCTTGCGCCTGCACGCGCACCCTTGTGCCATAGCGGCTGGGGGAAAGCTGGCCTTGCAGGGCCGTGCCACCCTCCAATTGGGCCGTAAAATCACCCGCCAGCCCGCCATCTGCCTGAAAATCCCCTGCAAAATCGCGCAAGGTGATGCCATCGCTGATCCGCAACCTGTCCAATTGCAAACTCAGCGGCAGGGCAGAGCCGCTGCCTGCCCCACCCTCGTCACCCTCGCTGCCCTCGCTGCCTGCAGAACCGCCGCGCTTGGCGGGGATAAAGCGCAAATCGACGCTGGCCTGATCCAGCACCATTTTGGGCGGTTTGCCCGCCCCTTGGCCCAGAAATGTCACATCGCCCGCCAACCATTTGCCAATAGTCAGCCCAACAAAGCGGGCCGATTCCAGCGCGCCGCCCTTGGCCAAGCGCACCGCGCCTTCGGCCAGCAGGTCTGCCGCGTGGATAGACAGGCTGGTGACCTGCGGCGGGCTGGATAGGGTGATTTGCGCTGCCAATTTGCCTGCTTCCTTGCGAGCCTTGGCAAAGCCGATGGGGCCAATTTCCAGCCCCATCCCCACCAAATCAGAGGTCAGGCGCATCTTGCCGACCTGCCCGCGCGCCAGATCAATTTCGATGTCGGCACTGGTCTGACCTGTCACCATCCCATCTGGCAAATTCACGCCAAAGCGCGCCAATATGTCATTGGTCAGCGCCGCTGTTCCTGTAACCTTGGCGCGGCCCGCCGCATTACTTGGGCCAAATTCTTGCACATAGGCGGCATCAAAGGCAGCGCCCGACACATCGCCCATACCCGCAATGCGCATGCCAGATTTATCGACATAGACCGACAGGCGCGGCGCGCGCATCACATGGCCCTGCGCCAATTGATCCGAGGTAAACTCGGCCACCTCGCCCGTCACTTGCAAGGTGATGTCGGGCAAGGTGATGATCTTTTGCAACGGCAGGGTGATCTGCGTGGTCAACCGCGCCACGCCAGCCGCAAAATCAACCGCGCGGCCCGATTTTTGCATATAGCGAAACGGGGGCTGGTCGATCAGCGACAGCGTGGCCGTCAGGCTACCTGCACTTTGCAAGGTCAACTGCCCCAAGGCGGGAAAAACCCGAATATCAGGAATGGTAAACACCGAACCTGCCATATCCAAATCACCGCCCTCTGGCGGGCTGGCGCGGCCCTCTTCCAGCACCATCGAAAAGCGGCGGCCCGTGACCGCGCCATATCCATGGCCATCGGTGATGGGCGGCAGGCTGCGCATCGGGGTCACCTTCAGCCCGCTAAACTGATAGCGCAGATCCAGATCAGGCGGCAGGCCCGCGGCCCCGCGCAGCGTCAGCCGCAGGTCGCTGAACTGCCCTGCCAGCAAATTACGCTCTAGCCAATTGCGTGTGCCAGGTTTCAGGGTTTTGGGCCAAAGGGCCAGCAATTTGCCCGAAGATATCTGGTTGACCTGCAACTCCAGCGCGCTGTCCCATCCCGCCGTTTGCGCGTCAACCGCGCCTTTTGCCGCGATGGTCATCGGCCCATCGGTCAGGGAAACATCCTCAAATGTCAGGGAAAATGGTGCAAGGCGCAGGCGCACCTGTGCGCGCCCTTGGGTAAAGGCAACCTCTTGAGTGAACAGATCGGGGCGATGAAAGCGCAAACTGTCCACTTGCAGCGTGGCGGCAAAGGCATCGGGCGTCTCGCCTGCCAATGCGCCTGCAATCACGCTGCCATCGGCGCGCAGCACATCGGCAAAGCCGTTGGCGCGCAGTGTCAGCGCCTCGGAGATCACATTCAGCGCGTTCAGCACGATCCGCCCCTGCGCAGGGTCATAGGACAAATCCAGTTTGGCCGATTGAAAGGCCAGCGGCTTGGCCGTTTGCCCTGCAACGGGCGCAAGGCGGCCTGCGCCAATGTCCAAACTGGCCTGCAAGGCTGAAATGCCCTGCGGGGTCAGCGTCGTGACAAGCTGCCCTGTGATCGGTGCCTCTAGCACCGACATAAAGGCCAAGGGCGCGGCCTGCGCGGCCAAATCTTGCGCCGATACGCCCGAGACGCGCATCGACACATCGGCACGCGCGCTGCCCGCGGCGCGAATCAAGCTGATTTCAACTTTGCCCGTGCTGGGCTTGCGCCCATCTTGGCCCATCAGCGCCAGCGCCAAATCAGCAGCTACATTGCCGCCCTCTTGCGTGATGTTCAGCGCGCCATCCCCCAGCGCCCAGACCCGCCCCGTTTGCACATCGCGCAGCGCCAATGACATGCCATCCACCGACACCCCGCCCAATCCCATGCCCAGCGGCGAGGCAAAAAACCCATCTGTCTGGGCAAAGACCTGCGCCAAGCTAAAGGGTGCCCCGCCTGCAAAGGCAATGTCCAGCGCGCCCGTCTCATCACGGGTGACTTGCACGGCCCCACCCGTCAGGCGCAGCGCGCGCAGATGCATCCGCCCTTGCAGCAGCCCCAGCGGGGCCAAATCCGCCTCGGCCATCGGCAGGGCCATCACAGGCGCGCCTGCCAGATTGCGCAGCTCTACCCCGCGCAATTGCAAACGGGGGGCAAAGCTGGGCCCAAGCGACAGGGTGATACCATCAATCGCAAGGGTCGAGGCAGGCAGGCTGGGCGCAATGGCGGTGTTCAGCCGCGCCTCAATCCGCGCCAAGGCCCATTGCGGCACGGGCAGGCCGATACCACTGCCCAACACAGTCAAAGCCGCCACCACCAGTCCCGCCAGCCCCAGCGCCAGCCGCCCGCGCCAGTGGCGCGGCCAAAAACGCCGCACAAACCTGCCCGCGCCCCGCGCCGCCGAAAACGGCGCGGGTTTAGGGATGCGGGTGCTCTTTTCCTGCGCGGCCATTGTTTTGCCCGAACTCTTGCCCCAAAAATCTCTGCTCCGCCTTGCCTTTATCTTTGGCTAAAGGCAACTAGATCGTCAGCCATAGCGCCCTGTTGCGCGCGCCTTTGCCACATTTGACCCAAACGGAGCCAAGTTCATGCTAGAGATCGGCCAAAGCTTTCCCGACTTAACCCTGCCGCGCGATGGCGGTGGGACGATCAAACTATCGGACATTCGTCCCAAAAAGCTGGTCTTGTTCACATATGGCGCCGACGGCACGCCCAGTTGCACAAATGAAGTGATGGATTTCAACGCGATGGCGGGCGAATTTGCCGCAAAGGGCGCGGTGGTTGTTGGACTGTCCAAAGACAGCCCCAAAAAGCATGACAAATTCATCGCCAAAATGGGAATCACCATTCCCCTTGCCAGTGACGAGGCCGAGGTGATGGAAAGCATCGGTGCCTATGGGCCGAAAATCTTTTTTGGCAAACCTGTGATCGGCGTGCTGCGCACGACTTATCTGATTGACGGGACAGGCACATTGGTAGGGCTTTGGAAGGTGGAAAAGGTCAAGGGCCACGCGGCCGAGGTGCTGGCCGCGCTATGACATTGACCCTGTCAGAAATGGCGGTAGATGTGCTGACCTGCGCCGATGGGCGTGAAAAAACCGCCCGCGCGCATCAGCATGCACAGGCTTGGCGCGCAGCAGCGGCGGCAGGCCAGACCATTGCGCTGGGACATGCGCACCCGCCCGACCAACCTGCACGCCCGCCTGCCCCTGCCCTGCTGGATCCGCGCGATGTGCCGCGGCGGCGGCCCAATACGCAAACGGGGCGTTTGGCCCTGCTGCATGCGCTGGCGCATATCGAACTGAACGCTGTTGATTTGCACTGGGACATCATCGCGCGTTTCGCCCATGTGCAGATGCCCCGCAGTTTTTACGATGATTGGGTGCAAGCCGCCGATGATGAGGCCAAGCATTTCAACCTTGTCTGCGATGTGCTGGAAGCCAAGGGCAGCTTTTACGGGGCGATGCCCGCCCATGCTGGCATGTGGCAAGCGGCCACGGATACCGCGCATGACCTCTTGGCCCGCCTTGCAGTGGTTCCCATGGTACTAGAGGCGAGGGGCCTTGATGTCTCGCCGCAGATGATCGACCTTTTCGCCGCCCATCAGGACGAGGCGGCGCTGGGCGCGCTGAACGTCATCTACCGCGAAGAAGTGGCCCACGTGGCCTATGGATCGAAATGGTTCAATTGGCTGTGCGGGCGCGACGGGCGCGATCCGCGCGAGGCCTTTCACGATCTGGTGCGGCGCTATTTTCATGGCGCGCTCAAGCCGCCGTTTAACGAAGAAAAGCGCGCCGAGGCGGGCATTCCGCCCGATTTCTATTGGCCCCTTGCCGCGAAAACCACAGATATCGCACAACCAAAAGGCGATAAAACCCCATAGATCGGCAGGTTTTTGCCAAAATTGGCGTAAAGCTGCCGCAGGCTTGGGCGCAGGTCGATAAGCGCTTGATTGCACGCGCCCAGACCCCTAACAGTTTGCCGCGGCAGGTGCTTGCGCATTGGCTATCGAGTGGGGGGAATTCGCGCGTGTTTACCAAGGTTTCGCATAGCATTAACGCTCGGCTAGAGGTGTATTTGCCCGAACGCCGATTGTTTTTGAAATCAGACCGCGATACCCGATTCATCCGCCTGCGCCCCTTCACGCAACTGATGGCCCTAAGCATCAGCGCGCTGTCGCTGGGCTGGATGATTCTGGCGACGGCGATTTTGCTGATGGATTCGATTTCGGCTGGCACCTCGCGCGAGCAGGTTGCACGCCAGCAATCGCTGTATGAAGAGCGTCTGAATGCCCTGTCCGAAGACCGCGATCTGCGCGCAGCCGAGGCAAGCGGCGCGCAGGCCCGTTTTGGCACGGCGCTGGAACAGGTGGCGCAGATGCAGGCGCGGCTTTTGGCATCAGAACAGCGCCGCCGCGAATTGGAAACGGGCATTGACGTGATTCAGAACACTCTGCGCCGCACCATCGAAGAACGCGACGCCGCCCGCGCCGAGTTTTTGGCGCTGAATGCAGCGGGCACTGGCACTGCCGAGGCGCGCCAGCGCGATGTGGCTGCCTCTTTGGCCTATGTCACCGATGCTTTGGGCCAAACGGCAGTCGAGCGGGACGGCGCGGCAAAATTGGCCGAAGAGGCCGATGAAAAGGTCGCCGCCGTCGAATCGGCCAAGCGCGCGCTAGAGACGCGCAATGACGTGATTTTTGGTCAGATCGAACAGGCATTGAAGGTTACAGTCGAACCGCTAGACCAGATGTTCCGCGATGCAGGACTTGATCCTGAATCATTGGTCGATGCGGCCAAGCGCGGCTATGACGGGCAAGGCGGGCCGCTGACGCCCATTCGCCTGTCGACCCGCAACGAAGCGCCCTATCCCGAAGAAGTGCGCGCCAACGCGATTTTGCTTGGCCTGCAAGAAATTGACCAATACCGCGAAGCCGCCTTTGACACCCCCTTTGCCATGCCCGTGCGCACCGCCGTGCGCTTTACCTCGGGCTTTGGCAACCGCCGCGACCCCTTTGGGCGCGGTGTGCGTGGGCATGAAGGGCAGGATATGGCGGGGGCCTATGGCTCGCCCATCTATGCCACGGCAGATGGCGTGGTGACCTATGCGGGCTGGGAAAGCGGTTATGGGCGGCTGGTCAAGATTCGCCATGCCCATGGCTTTGAAACGCGCTATGGCCATTTGTCACAAGTTCGCGTCGAGGTCGGTCAAAAAGTGTCGCGCGGCGATCGTATTGGTGATATGGGGAATTCTGGCCGCTCGACTGGCACACATCTTCACTACGAGGTTCGCATTGGCGGGTCTCCTAAAAACCCAATGACTTTTATAAAGGCTGGACAAAATGTTTTCTAAAACTCGGATCAACGAACCCACAAAGCCAGGCGAATCGATGTCAGGCGATTCGGGCGAAAGCCCTGCGGCTAAGCCTGCGATGGACTTCACCTCTTCGGCACCCAAGGTGAAAGTGGCGGCATCCTTGCTGTCTTCGGATTTGACCATCACGGGCAATCTGAAAACCACGGGCGATATCCAAGTGGAAGGCACGATTGAGGGCGATATCCGCGCGCATCTGCTGACAGTTGGCGAATCTGCCAATATCCGCGGCGAAGTGGTGGCGGATGATATCGTGATCAATGGCCGCGTGCAGGGCACTGTGCGTGGGTTGAAGGTGCGCTTGACCTCCTCGGCACGTGTCGAAGGCGACATCATCCACAAGACCATCGCCATCGAGTCGGGTGCGCAGTTTGAAGGCACTGTGCAGCGTCAAGATGACCCGCTGGCATCGGGCCGCACTTCGGGCGCGCCAAGCTCGTCGCGCCGCGTGGCAGCCGCCCCGAAAGAAGAATAATCCTATTGCAGATACGAAAAAGAAAAGCGCGCCTTTGGGCGCGCTTTTTGGTTTTTGGCGGCCTATTTAGGGCCGATATTCTGCCGCGCGGCGCGCGCCCTATTCGTCAGCCATAGCTTCGGCGCGCGATTTGCCTGCCACATCCATGGCCAAAGTCGCCGCCATAAACTTATCCAAATCGCCATCCAAAACCCCAGATGTATCTGATGTTTCATGGCCTGTGCGCAGGTCTTTGACCATTTGATAGGGCTGCAAAACATAGCTGCGGATTTGGTTGCCCCAGCCTGCATCGCCCTTATTTTCATGCGCGGCGTTGATGGCGGCATTCCGCTTGTCCAGTTCCAACTGATACAGGCGCGAGCGCAGCGCGTTCATACAAATCTCGCGGTTCTGATGCTGTGATTTCATCGAAGATGTCACCACGATATTGGTCGGCAAATGGGTGATACGCACCGCCGAATCGGTGGTGTTCACGTGCTGGCCCCCTGCCCCCGAACTGCGATAGGTATCGATGCGAATATCGCGGTCAGGAATCTCGATATCGATATTCTCGTCCACCACAGGATAGACCCAAACGCTGGAAAAGCTGGTGTGGCGGCGCGCGGCAGAATCAAACGGGCTGATGCGCACAAGGCGGTGCACCCCACTTTCCGATTTCAGCCAACCATAGGCGTTATGGCCCGAAATCTTATATGCCACACTGCGGATCCCCGCCTCGTCGCCTGCTGTTTCGGATTGCATTTCAACCTTATAGCCCTTTTTCTCGGCCCAGCGCACATACATGCGGGCCAAAATCGATGCCCAGTCACAGCTTTCCGTGCCACCCGCGCCTGCGTTGATTTCCAGAAATGTATCATTCGCGTCCGCTTCGCCATTGAGCAGCGCCTCAAGCTCTTTGGCGCGGGCGGTTTCGACAAGGGTTTTCAGGGCTGTCTCAGCCTCGGTGACAATTTCCGCGTCCCCCTCGGCCTCGCCAAGGGCAATCAATTCGACATTGTCGTTCAAGCCGCTGTCGATCATGCGATAGGTGGACAATTGATCTAGCACGGCCTGACGTTCGCGCATCAGTTTTTGCGCGCGGGCAGGGTCGTTCCAAAGGTTCGGATCCTCGATCATCGCGTTGAATTCTTCTAGGCGGTGATCGATGGTCGGCAAATCCATCCGCTGCCCCAAAAGACGCAGGGATTTGGTGATTTGGTCAATATGGCCTTGGGTTTCGGCACGCATGAGGGCTTCCTTTGAATTGCCCTTCCTCTAGCGCGCTCTGGCCACAGCGGCAAGAGGGGGGCACACCCCCCTTTAATACAGCCCGCCTGATGACAGCGTGCCAAAATCGGCCTTTTGCGGTACGGCCACACTGGCCCCATCAGATGTGGTCACAACATCGGAAGCTTGACCGAAAAAGTCGCTTTCGCCTACAGCAAACAGCGGCAGGTTCTGCCCCATGCCAAAGCCGCCATCAACCACGTAATCAATGCTTAGAACCCCCTCATCGCCCGTGCGGAAGAATTCATTGATCACATTGTCGCCCGCGGCTTCGGGGCCAAGGCGCGCGCCAGAAAAGCGGTCAACCTTTTGGAAATACCCCCCCTCGGGCACGGCAAATTGCGTGCCGCCAAAGCGTTTGATCGCCTCGGTCATGAATTCTTGGAAAATGGGCACACAGAGCGTGCCGCCAAAGGCCCCCGGCCCAAGGCTGCGCGGCTGGTCATAGCCCATGTAGCAGCCCGCAGCGAGGTTCGAGGTATAGCCCACAAACCACACGTCTTTAGCATCATTGGTGGTGCCTGTTTTGCCCGCCACAGGCACAGGCAGGCGCACACCGCTGCCCGAGCCGCGCAAAATTGCCCCTTGCAGCATGGATGTCAATTGATAGGCGGTCACGGCATTCATCACCCGTTCGCGGTTGCTGGTGATGCGCAAAGGCTGACCTGCGGGCAAAGTATCTGCCGTGCAATCCACACATTCCCGCTTGTCATGGCGGTAAACTGTTTTGCCAAAGCGGTCTTGCACGCGGTCAACAAGGGTGGGCTCCACCCGCTCGCCCCCATTGGCGAACATCGAATAGGCCGCAACCATTTTGAACAAGGTGGTTTCTTGCGCGCCCAGCGAATTGGCCAAAAATGGCTGCATCGGGGAATAGACCCCAAACTTTTCCGCATAGCGCGCCACGGTTTCCATGGTGACCTCTTGCGCGATACGCACTGTCATCAGGTTGCGCGATTGTTCGATTCCCGTGCGCAGGGGGGTGGGCCCATAAAACTTGTTGCTGGCGTTTTTCGGCGTCCACAGCCCCTGCGGCGTGTCAACCACAATCGGCGCGTCTACAACGATGGTGGCAGGGGTAAAGCCGCTGTCCAAAGCCGCGGCATAGACAAAGGGTTTGAACGAACTGCCCGGCTGGCGCGTGGCTTGGGTCGCGCGGTTGAACACCGAAGATTGGTAGGAAAACCCACCCTGCATCGCCATGACGCGGCCTGTGTTCACGTCCATCGCCATAAAGCCGCCCTGCACTTCGGGCACTTGGCGCAGCGAGTAGTGATCGAAACTGCCATCTTCGGCCAAGATAGGTTTGACCATGACCACATCGCCCACCGCCACCAGATCGGCAGGCACACGCGCCGTGCGCCCGCGCGAGCCATCGGCATTCAGCTTGCGCGCCCAAGTCACATCTTTGGCAGGGATCACAGGATCGCCCACAACCTGTCCTTCAATGCCCAAACGGGCGGTTTCATCACCCAATTCCAACACGACAGCGGCCTGCCAATCTTGCACGTCGCGCGGCAGATCGACCACCTCGGACAGGGCCTTGCGCCAAGCAGCCTCGTCGCCCAAAACCTCGGCAGGCAGGGTCTTGCCCGTGCCGCGCCACAGGCCCTGCGCGCGGTCAAACTTTTCCAGCCCCTTTTGCAGCGCGCGGGCAGCGATTTTCTGCAATTCGGGATCCGCCGTGGCGCGAATGGTCAAGCCACCGCCAAAAAACTCTTCCTCGCCAAAGCTGGTGGACAATTGGCGGCGAATCTCATCGGTAAAGTAATCGCGCGGGGGCAGTGATTGGCGATAGGCAGGGTAATCGCCATTTTGCACGGACAGCAGAGGGGCCGCGATGGCGGCATCATAGGCGGCCTTATCGATAAAGCCGTTTTGCAGCATTTCGCCCAAGACATAATCGCGCCGTTCGATCAGGCGGTCGCGGTTTTCGACAGGGTGATAATCGGACGGGGCTTTGGGCATGGCGGCAAGGGTCGCGGCCTCTTGCGGGGCCAATTCTTCAAGCGATTTGTTGAAATAGGTCTGCGCTGCCGCCGCCACGCCATAGCTGTTTTGGCCAAGGAAAATCTGGTTTAAATACAGTTCCAGAATCTTATCCTTGCTCAATGTATCTTCGATGCGCGAGGCAAGGATCAATTCTTTGACCTTGCGTTCCACATTGCGCGAGCCGTCGAGCAGAAAGTTCTTCATCACTTGCTGGGTGATGGTCGAGGCCCCGCGCAAATTGGCCCCGCGCGAGGTGATCGCATCGCGCAGCGCCGAGGCCATCGAGGTCACGTCATAGCCGTGATGCAAATAGAAATTCTTATCTTCCGCCGAAATGAAGGCGTCTTTGACCAGCTTGGGAATGTCTTCGCTGGGCACAAATAGGCGGCGTTCTTGGGCGAATTCATCGATGATGCGCCCTTCGCCCGAATAAATGCGGCTGATGGTGGGCGGGGCATATTGCGCAAGGCTTTCGTGGCTGGGCAGCCCGTCAGAATAAACCCAAAACACCCCACCCAGCGAGATTGCCCCAAAGAACACCGCCAAAGTGATATTGCTGAAAATGGCGCCGATGATGCCCAGTACAAATCTGATCACGCAGGTTCCCCAAGTTGGCAGGGCGACAGGCCAAAAGCGGGCCTTTCGCGCCCGCGCGTTATAGGACTGGCGCGGCAAAAGGTCAAAGCACTATCCGGCGCTGTGGGCGCGATCGGCAACATTCCCGCACCCTGTGGGGTTAGGGCGCTGCGGGCCTTGCGCGCTCGGCCGCGGCCCATGCCAGAACGCCTGTCTTGATAGCCTCTGCCATGCGCGCGCGCCATGCGGGGTCGGTCAGATTGGCGCGATCAGATTGCGACGACAAGAACCCCAGTTCCAGCAAAACCGATGGGATATCGGGCGATTTCAGCACGGAAAACCCTGCCGTTTGCCGCGCATTGCGGTGCATTTTGATGTTTGCTGCCTTGATTGCGGTTTCAAGGGCTTGGCCCAAGCGGTCGGTGCGGGGCATGGTTTCCAGCCGCGCCATATCAATCAGCACCCGCGCAATCAGATCATCCTGCGCAGTCAAATCGACGCCAGCCAGCAAATCATCGCGGTCATGGCGTTCGGCCAAGGTTTGCGCCGCCGCATCGGTGGCCTCTTCCGATAGGGTATATATCGTGGCCCCTTTCGCGGCCCCTTCGGCCAGCGCATCGGCATGTAGCGAGATAAACACATCCCCGCCCGCAGCGCGGGCGATGGACACGCGCTCTTCCAACGGGACAAACCTGTCTTCTTCGCGGGTCATCACCACCTGCGCCTCGCCCGAGCGCAAGAAAACCTCTTTCAGCGCGCGCGCGAAGGTCAGCATCAGATCGGCCTCTGATAGGCTGCCTTGCTCGGCCCCAGGGTCGATTCCGCCGTGACCCGGGTCTAATACCACAACCAGCGGCCCCTTGCGCTGCGACAGGGGTAGGCGCGGCGGGGGCAAAACAGCGGCGCGGGGCAGCGCCCATTCTGGCGGCTCTGGCAGGGCGGCGGCGGCGGCAAATTCGCCCTCGGCGGCGGCGCGCAGGGTGACGGCAACAATTGCCCCCGCGTCTGACGTGGCCATTTCGCTGCGGGCCACAACCATTGGGCTGGGCAAGTCGATCACCAAACGCGACCAAGTGGGACGAAACACCCCTGCGCGCAGGCCAAGGATGGCATCGCTATCTACGGGCAGATCGGCAAGGTTCGACCAATCCACCTCGCGGAAATCCATCACAAGGCGCGGCGGCGCATCCAGCACCCGCACGCGCCATGGCACGGGCTGGCTCAGCGCCAATGTAACCCTCAGCCCATCGCCAGAGGCGGCAATTTCAGATGCCTCTGCGTCCAGCTTTGCCAGCGCCGAAAGCGCGCCATCCTGTGCTGCGGCAGGGGCGGCAACAAGGGCTGCGCAAAGGGCAAGGGCAAGGCGGGCAAAACGGACCATGTGCGCAGTATCGCCGCCCGCGCCTGCGTTGTAAATCGGCACGGGCGCGCAATCTGGCCGCTGCATATTCATGCAACGGCGGCGGGCAAGATGTCATGGGCAGGGTTGATCTTGCCGTCCCTGCCCCTATGCTGGCGCAAATTGTCAAAAGGTTTCCCATGCGCCCCTTTCTTTTTGCCGCAGCCCTTGCCGCAATCCCCTTAGCCGCCAGCGCCGAGCAAGCCATGACCGAGGCCGAGCGCGCCGCCTTTCGGGCCGAGGTGAAGGCCTATCTGTTGGAAAACCCCGAAGTGATTATGGAGGCGATTGGCATCTTGCAGGCGCGCCAAGATGCCGCCGCAGGGGCCGAGGATTTGGCGCTGGTGCAAGCGCATAAAGACGCGCTTTTCAACGATGGGGCCTCTTGGGTGGGCGGTAATCCACAGGGCGATGTCACCATCGTAGAATTTACCGATTACCGCTGCGGATATTGCCGCAAGGCCTTTACCGAAATTGAAGAATTGATCAAAGCCGATGGCAATATTCGCTTTGTTGTCAAAGAGTTTCCCATTTTGGGCGAGGCTTCGGTGATTTCTGCCCGATTTGCGATTGCGGTGCTGCAACTGCATGGCGGCGATGCCTATAAGCGGGCACATGATGGGCTGATTACCCTGCGCGGCGAACCTGATGACGCGACGCTCACCGCGCTTGCGGCCGAGTTGGGGTTAGATGCGGCCCCGCTTCTGGCGCGCATGTCCGCGCCCGAAGTGGATGCGGTGATTGCCGCAAACCACGCGTTGGGCGATGCGCTGCGCATCAGCGGCACGCCCACATTTGTGGTCGGAAGCCAAATGCTGCGCGGCTATCTGCCGCTTGAGGCGATGCAAGAGGTGGTGGCGCAAGAGCGCGGCTGACCGATTACTCCGCCGCTGCTTTTTCCGCCTCGGCCTTGGCCAATTCGGCGGCCTTTGCCTCGACCAATTCAACGATATGCTCGATCATGCCGTCGTTGCCCATGGTGTGGCTTTGCTTGCCCGCCATATAGATCATGCCCTTGCCCGCACCACCACCAGTAAAGCCAATATCGGTCATCAGCGCCTCGCCCGGGCCATTTACAACGCAGCCGATGATCGACAGGCTCATCGATGTGGTGATATGGGAAAGGCGGTCTTCCAAGGCGGCCACGGTTTTGATCACGTCAAAGCCCTGCCGCGCACAAGACGGGCAAGAAATAATCGTCACACCCCTGTGGCGCAGCCCCAGAGATTTCAGAATTTCAAAGCCAACTTTGACCTCTTCGACAGGGTCGGCAGACAGCGAGACGCGGATCGTATCGCCAATACCGCCCCACAGCAGCATACCCAGACCCACAGCAGATTTCACAGTGCCCGATGTCAGGCCGCCTGCCTCGGTAATGCCCAAATGAATGGGCGCATCGGTAGCCCCCGCCAATTGCTGATAGGCCGCCGCAGCCATAAACACATCCGACGCCTTGACCGAGATTTTATATTCATGAAAATCATTATCTTGCAGCAGTTTGATGTGATCTAGGCCCGATTCCACCATCGCATCGGGGCAAGGCTCGCCGTATTTGTCCAACAGATGCTTTTCCAAACTGCCCGCATTCACACCAATGCGGATCGAACATCCGTGATCCTTGGCCGCCTTGACCACTTCGGCCACCCGCTTGGCATCGCCGATATTGCCAGGATTGATTCGCAAACAGGCCGCCCCTGCCTGCGCCGCCTCAATCGCGCGCTTATAGTGAAAATGGATATCCGCGACGATGGGCACGGGGCTTTCTGCGCAGATTTCGCGCAAAGCGCGGGTGCTCTCCTCGTCTGGGGTCGAGACACGCACAATATCGGCCCCTGCGATGGCGCAGCGCCTGATCTGTTCCAACGTGGCCGCCACATCCGTGGTCAGCGTATTGGTCATGGTTTGCACCGAGATCGGCGCACCCCCGCCCACCAAAACCTTGCCGACACGGATTTGCCGCGACACGCGGCGTTCGATATTGCGCCAAGGGCGAATGGGATTATGGGTCATGGCCTACCTCTGTTTTGGCCATAGGATAGGCATTGGCGCGCAAAAGGCAATCGCCCGCAGGCCCTATTCGGTGGTAGGAACGGTCGGCAAGGCCGCGCTGGGCATGGGCGAGATAGCCGCATCGTTTTCGGCCACAAAGGCGGTCAAATCCCCATCAAGGCTGGGATCAGCCAAGGAATAGACCGATTTGATACCTTGCACAGACAAATCCACATCGCGCACCACCTCTGGCCCGCGCGAAGCAGGGCCGTAGGTTTTATCGCCCATCACAAAATAAATGGCGCTGGAATTACCTGCCTTTAGCAGCGGGGCCACTTCAAGGGCTGGCACGGCATAGCGTTCACCCGCATCAAGGATCTTTTCAAACAAAACAGTGCCGTCGGCAGCGGTGACGCTGATCCAGCTTGGGCGCACAGCCAACACCTCGACCAGTTCGGGGGCTGCAACAACCTGCACCTGTTCGCGCGCCACTTCTTTGGGCACGATGCTGGTATCGCGCGGATCGATGGCAGAAATTGGCCCATCGCGGGCGATCAAGATTGGCACATCCAGCGCCTCGGGCTGGGCAATGCGGGCGGCGGTTTCATCACTGCTGCGCGGCAGTTGCGGGGCAGCCAGCGCAGGGCCTGCCTGCGCCACAGGATCCAGTGATGCCACAGATTCGCTGAGAGTTGCGCCCAAGGCGGCCGGGGCATCGGCGACAATCGTGGGGGCTTGATCAATGGGGGCAAGCTGCACCATTTGCACCTCGCGCAGCAGCGACCAGCCACCATAGGCCAGCCCGCCAATCACAGCCAAAAGCACAGCCATTTGCCCCAATGCGCCTGGCTCTAGCCAGCCCATGCTTGATTGCGGCTGGCCAAGCCCTGCGGGATTAAACACCGATCCGCCTGTGGTCGCGCTTTTGGCGCGCACAGCGACCACGGCAGGGGTCGACGCGGCAGGGGATAGCCCGTGGGCAGGCACAAAGCCCGTCTCACGGCAAAACTGCATAAAGCTGTCTTCGGGGTTCAGGCCCAAATACCGCGCATAGGAACGCACATAGCCCGCGATAAAGCTAGGTGCCTCGAATGCAGAAAGATCGCCATTTTCAATGGCCGCCAAATAGGCAGTTTTGATGCGAAGATCGCGTTCGATATCCTGCAGGGATTTGCCCAAGGTCGCACGCTCGCCCCGCATCACATCACCAAGGCGCACGTCGAAATCGTCAAACCCTTTCAGGGTGACGGAACTCTCCGTGGGCGGTGTGGCAAAACGGCCAAGCATCAGAAAAATCCAAACGAAATTACAAGTGTAAGGCGGGTTGCGCGAAAAAATATGCGTGTGAGTTTGTTGTTGTAGAAAACCTTCTCACAATCAAGTGATTTTCGCGTCAGAGGTTGAATTCAAAGGCAAAATGCCAAAAAAGATGGCGGGTTTTCGCCTATGGTTGATTTTTGTTAACTTCAAATCAACCATAGGGGGAAAATTTACTTTGGGGCGATTTCCAGAATCACCACGCAGTCAGCCGCGCCCTGTTTGGCCTTTTGGCACCCATCGACGGCATTGGCCGCAGCGGTCGCGGCATCAGGCAAACCTGCCAGCGCCACAACGGATGATGCAGGCACGCCTTCTTTGACAAAGCCATCATCAGGGCTGGCGGCCATGGCGGCAAACCCATTTGCTTGCGGCACAAACAGGGCCAGCGCCTCTTGCGATGTCAGCACCATGCGCAAAATGCCAAGGTCTTCTTCTGTCAAAAAAGGCTGGACATACATGGTGACAGTATAATCGCCCAAGGTCGCAGTTTCTTTGGCCACCTCGGCGCGCGCAGGGGCGGCCAGCATCGTGGCGGCCACAAGCGCGGTTATTGCGAAAGGTGTCATGTGCTTTGCTTGCATTCTAGCTGCCCTCAACTTAACGATTGTATGTTGCCCCGCCTTTAGCAAAGCCTGCGCCAAAGTCCTAGGGGTGATTTCGAGTGCGGCGCGATCTTGCCGCAGCCTTTTAACCCACATTTTGGCAGGATGACCATGCCCGATACCGCCCCTATGCCCCCAAATCTTGCCCCCGTTTTGGCCCAGATCGACAGCGCCCTGCCCAGCGCGCTGAACCGATTGCTGGATCTGTTGCGCATCCCGTCCATTTCCACTGACCCCGCCTATGCAAGCGAGTGCCACAAGGCTGCCGAATGGCTGGTTAATGATTTGATATCTTTGGGGTTTGATGCTGCGGTGCGCCCAACCCAAGGCCATCCAATGGTCGTGGCCACGGGCGGGAACGGCGGGCCGCATTTGCTGTTTTATGGCCATTATGATGTGCAGCCTGTCGACCCGTTGGATTTGTGGCATCGCGGCCCTTTTGACCCTGCCATTGAAGAAACCGCCAAAGGCCGCGTGATCCGCGGGCGCGGATCATCCGACGATAAGGGCCAGTTGATGACGTTTCTAGAGGCGCTGCGCGCATGGCGCGCGGTGCATGGCACCCTGCCCTGCCGCCTGACGATCTTTTTGGAGGGCGAAGAAGAATCAGGCTCGCCCTCGCTGATCCCGTTCATGCAAGAGAATGCAGCCGAACTTGGCGCGGATCTGGCGCTGATTTGCGATACGGGCCTGTTTCAAAGCCGATCCCCCGCCATTGTCACCATGCTGCGCGGGCTGATGGGCGAAGAGGTCACGATCACGGGGCCTAACAAAGACCTACATTCGGGCATGTATGGCGGGCTGGCAATAAATCCGATCCGCGTGTTGACGCGGATTTTGGCAGGGCTGCATGACGAGACTGGGCGCGTGACGCTGAAGGGCTTTTATGACGGGGTGGGCGATCTTCCCGAAGAGATTGCCGCGCAGTGGCAAGCATTGGCCTTTGATCACGGGGCCTTTTTGGGCGATGTCGGCCTGTCTGTGCCCGCAGGCGAGCAGAGCGCCACGCCATTGCAAATGATCTGGTCGCGCCCCACTGCCGAGGTGAACGGGATATGGGGCGGCTACACGGGTGATGGGTTCAAAACAGTGCTGCCTTCGAAAGCCAGCGCAAAAGTCTCGTTTCGTTTGGTGGGCCAGCAAGACCCAGCGGCCGTGCGCGAGGCGTTTCGCGCCTATGTGCGCGCCGCCCTGCCTGCCGATTGCAGTGCAGAGTTTCACGCGCATGGGGCCTCGCCCGCAGGACATATGTCCGTGGCCCATCCCGCCTTTGAGGCTGCGCGCAGCGCGCTGGCCGAAGAATGGGGCCTGCCCGCCGCCTATGTTGGCTGCGGCGGATCTATTCCGATTGCGGGTTATTTCAAAACCTATTTGGGCATGGATGCGATGTTGGTTGGCTTTGCCAAAGACGATGACGCGATCCATTCGCCCAATGAGAAATATGATGTGGAAAGTTTCCACAAAGGGATTCGAAGCTGGGCGCGGCTGCTGGCCAAACTGGTTTAGCGGCGCGATTATGCAGGCAGGGGGGGCCACCCTCCCCCTCCCTAAGCAGCGGGGCTTCACAGGGTTTCCCCCGATGGAGGATATTTTGGCCAATATGAAAGGGCGATATGCAGATTAGGGATTGCGAGGCCAGCGATTATGACGGCTGGCGGCGGCTGTGGGATGGGTATTTGGCATTCTATGGCGTGGTTTTGGACGAGGCCGTAACAGCGCAAACTTGGGCGCGCTTGCTGGACGCGGCCAGCCCCGTTCAGGCGCGTGTGGCAGTGATCGAGCATCGTCTTGTGGGGTTTGCGATTCACCATCATCACCCATCGACTTGGGTGCTGGGGGATGACGGGTATTTGGAAGATTTATTTGTCGAGCCATCCGCGCGTGGGCGCGGCGTGGGGCGGGCCTTGATTGATGTTCTTTTGGCCTTGGGCCGCGCGCGCGACTGGGCGCGCATTTACTGGCATACGGATCAGGCCAATACGCAGGCCCGCGCGCTGTATGATACCTATGCCCCCAGTGATGGGCATATCCGCTATCGTCTGAAACTGTAGCGCCGATGCACCATGCGGGCCAATTTGGCGGCCAGCACACCGAAGGGCAGTCCGTGCAACAGAAAGTCGAAAATATCCAAAGGCTTAGCCAGCGTGCCTGACAGCAGCATGTGGATTTTTTCGGCGATATGGGGCTGCGGAAAGAACGGGGCCAAGCCAAGAGTGAGGGCCGCGATAAGGGGCAGCGAGAGGGGGATTTCATCGAGCAAGGAGAGGGGAATGCGCATCGACGGCCTTTGCAAGAAATACATTCATAAACGTGTATATGATGTAGATTCCGTCCGCAAGCAGATGCCAGCAAAACACAAAGCCGCCCCATTTCTGGGACGGCTTTCATGAAACTAAAACTTTAGCACTGGCGCGGTGGACGGGGCTCGAACCCGCGACCCCCGGCGTGACAGGCCGGTACTCTAACCAACTGAGCTACCACCGCGCTGTGCCGTTCGCTGCTGTCTTGGTCAGCGTGGGGCGGTATTAGACGGGGCGGCCCATGGCGTCAAGGTCGAATTGGGCGGGGTTTATGGATTTTTTGCGCAAGATCTGAAAAAGTTTTTGTAGGGCGATTTGGCCTATGGATCACCGCGCTGGTGCGGGGATAAATTCGCTGTTGTCATGGGGCGGCAGTTGGAAACGCCCATGCGCCCAATCGCCTGCGCGCCATGCTTCGCGGGCAGCATCGATGCGGGCCTGCGTGGAGGCGACAAAGTTCCACCATAAAAACCGCGGCCCGCCCAGCGTGGCCCCACCAAGCAAGATGACCCGCGCGCCTGTAGCCCCCGCGCGGATGGCCAGATGATCACCGGGTCGGTAGATCAGCATGGTTCCAACGCCGTGTGAGTCATTGCCTTCGATCAGGGTGCCAGACAGCACATAGGCGCCGCGATCTTCGTGATTGTCGGGCAAAGGCAGGGCCGCATTCGGGCCAAGTGTGGCATCGGCATAGAAGGTTTCCGATGGCAGCGGCATGGGGGCCGATGCGCCCCAAGCCGCGCCCAGCAGCAGGCGCACGTGTTTGCCTTCTGCTTCCAGCACAGGCTGATCCCCTGCCTTGGTGTGGTGGTAACTGGGCGGGGCATCTTCCATGGCTTCGGGCAGGGCCAGCCATGTTTGCAGCCCATACAGGCGCTGGGGCGCAGTGCGCGCCGCGCCATCCATTCGTTCGGAATGGGTGATGCCAAAGCCCGCTGTCATCAGGGCGACTTCGGCAGGTTTGATCCATGCGTCCGATCCTAAAGAATCGCGGTGATGCATCGCGCCGTCAATCAAATAGGTCACAGTGGACAGCCCAATATGCGGATGTGGGCGCACATCCACCCCCTGCCCTGTCAGAAACTCGGCAGGGCCCATCTGATCGAAAAAGATAAACGGCCCCACCATTTGGCGGCGGGCAGAGGGCAGCGCGCGGCGCACCTCGAACCCGCCCAAATCGCGAGCGCGGGCGATGTGGTGGGTTTCGATGCGGTCAATCGCATCGCCCATCGGGATGGTAGGATCGAGTAGCGGGTTCCAGCTCATATCGCGCTCCTTTGGCTGAACCTGCGGCAAAGGGGGGCGCGGCGCAATACGCATTTGCGCACAGAGGGTGTGAGGGTGGTGATGGGGTGGAAATGGTGGGTCGTGACGGACTCGAACCGCCGACATTCTCGGTGTAAACGAGACGCTCTACCAACTGAGCTAACAACCCGTGCCATGGCGTTTAGCGCGCGGGGGCGGGATGTGCAAGAGGGGCTTTGCCTGCGCCATAAAAAAGCCCCGCCTTGCGGCAGGGCTTTGAAACATGGTGGGCGATAAGGGATTTGAACCCCTGACATCATCGATGTGAACGATGCGCTCTACCGCTGAGCTAATCGCCCGATGCGCGGCTTTTAGCTGTCGGTCTCGTCCTGTGCAAGGGGCTGTTTTGCGCCTTTTTCGCCTTCGCCGCCGCTACCAGATGCGCCCATGCGCAATTTCAGCACCATCATAGTTGCGCCGCCTTTTTCTTGGGTTTTGGCCACGCGCATATTGCCCAAGGGCGGCAGGCTCAGCGATTTGCCCGCGGTCAGAGCCGCTGCCATTTCGGCCAGAACCGCATCAAGCACATCTTTGGCGTCTTTCTTTTTTGCCCCTGTTTTGGCGACCACGGCAGAGAGCAGCTCTTTGATCTTTACCGCCTCGCCCTTGGGCGCGGGGCTGTCATCCAGATCATCAGCGTCGGGCACCACTGCGACCAAAGGGGCCTTTACGGCAGAGGCCGCCTGTTCGGGCAGGGGCGCAGGCGCGTCTGCCTTTGGCACGGCCGCCAAGGCAGGTTTTGCCGCTTTTGTAGATTTGGAAGATTTCGTCGCCATTGATCAGCACCCTTTTACCAAGCATTTGCGCCAGATTAGCGCCAAATTGGAAACAATGCTATGGTCAAAGCGCCCAAAAACCAAAGGGAAACTCAGGCGTAATTTCGCCAAATTTTATCGATCGCCACATAATTGCCGCATTTGGGCAGCAAATAGATGGCGTGGCCGTTTTCGTCGTGGTAGTGTGACCATGCACGTATCGTGCCGAAAACAGGCGGAATCGCCATTAACTCTGAGGAGAGCAACATGAAAAAGTCCATCCTACTGGCCAGCGTTTTCGCTGTGGCCACATCGTCCGCATTTGCTGGCGGTTTCTCGCAGCCCGTGGTCGAGCCTATGATCCAAGAGCCGATGATGCCTGCCGAAGTGGTGCAGCAAAACTCGTCGTCGTCTTCGGCTGGCGTTGTGATTCCTGTGATTATCGTCGTGGCCCTGTTGGTTGCCGCACGTAACGCAGGTCGCATCTAAGATTGGACGGCGTGGCATAAGCCAAAGCAAAGTCCAAAAAATAAAGGCGCGCCATTGGCGCGCCTTTTGTTTTATGCACCCGAAGGCGACTGTGCTAAGGCGGGGCTTGCGGCCCCGCCGCACCGATATCAATGCGCCGTTTGGCCCAAGCTTGCCGCATCGCGCGCGGCTTGGCGCGCGGCGGCGGCGGCCTCTTCAGCCTCTTCATCCCATTCCACTGCCTCGGGCTGGCGCACCAAGGCCTGCGCCAGAACTTGGCGCACATGCGAGACGGGGATGATTTTTAGCCCCGCTTTCACGTTATCGGGGATTTCAGCCAAGTCTTTTTCATTATCCGCAGGAATAAAGACCGTGGTGATGCCACCGCGCAGGGCTGCAAGCAGTTTTTCCTTTAGCCCACCGATGGCCAGCGCATTGCCGCGCAGCGTCACCTCGCCCGTCATGGCGATATCTTTGCGCACGGCAATACCCGTAATCACCGAAACGATGGAGGTGACCATGGCAAGCCCTGCCGATGGGCCATCTTTTGGCGTGGCCCCTTCGGGCACGTGCACATGGATATCCATCGTTTCAAACTTGGGTGGTTTAACCCCCAGCTCAGGGCTGACCGAGCGCACATAGGATGCGGCCGCTTCGATGGATTCCTTCATCACATCGCCCAATTTGCCCGTGGTTTTCATCCGCCCCTTGCCTGGCAGGCGCAGCGCCTCGATCTGCAACAACTCGCCGCCGACCGAGGTATAGGCCAGCCCCGTCACCACGCCCACCTGATCGGTGAGTTCTGCAAGGCCATAGCGGTGGCGGCGCACGCCAAGGAAGCCTTCCAGTTTATCAACTGTAACCTCGACTGTTTTTGAGGTTTTCTTGACAATCTCGGTCACAGCTTTGCGCGCCAGTTTGGCGATTTCGCGTTCCAAATTGCGCACCCCCGCCTCGCGGGTGTAGCTGCGGATCACCTCGGTCAGCGCCGCGTCTGTCACGCTAAACTCGCCCTTTTTCAGCGCATGACCTTCGATTTGCTTGGGGATCAAATGACCCTTGGCAATCTCGCGCTTTTCATCCTCGGTATAGCCCGACAGGGGGATAATCTCCATCCGGTCAAGGAGTGGCGAGGGCATGTTATAGCTGTTCGCCGTGGTGATGAACATCACGTTCGACAGATCATACTCCACCTCTAGATAGTGGTCGGTGAAAGTGGCGTTTTGTTCGGGATCGAGCACCTCTAGCATGGCCGAGGCTGGATCGCCGCGGAAATCTTGGCCCATCTTGTCGATTTCATCTAGCAAAATCAACGGGTTGGTTGTTTTCGCCTTTTTCAGCGCCTGAATGATTTTGCCCGGCATCGAGCCAATATAGGTGCGCCGATGTCCGCGAATTTCAGATTCGTCCCGCACCCCGCCCAAAGAGATGCGAATAAACTCGCGCCCCGTGGCTTTGGCCACTGACCGCCCCAACGATGTTTTGCCCACACCCGGAGGGCCAACAAGGCACAAGATGGGCCCTTTCAGTTTGGCCGAACGCGCCTGCACCGCCAGATATTCAACGATGCGTTCTTTGACCTTTTCCAAACCGTAATGATCGCCGTCCAATACTTTTTGGGCAGCCGCCAAATCTTTTTTCACGCGGCTTTTGGTGCCCCATGGCACCCCAAGTAGCCAATCAAGGTAATTGCGCACAACGGTGGCTTCCGCGCTCATTGGCGACATGTTTTTCAACTTCTTCAGTTCGGCCTCGGCCTTTTCGCGGGCCTCTTTGGACAGCGCAGTTTTCTTGATGCGCTCTTCCAATTCGGCCACTTCGTTCTGGCCATCCTCGCCATCGCCCAGTTCTTTCTGAATGGCCTTCATCTGCTCATTCAAATAATACTCGCGCTGGGTTTTCTCCATCTGAGACTTCACGCGAGTTTTGATTTTCTTTTCCACCTGTAAGACGGAAAGTTCGCCTTGCATTTGGCCATAGACCTTTTCCAGCCGCACCGCGATGTCCAGCGTTTCAAGCAGGTCTTGTTTCAGGGCCACATCCACCCCCAAATGGCCTGCCACCAAATCGGCCATTCGCGCAGGTTCGCGCGCCTCGGACACGGCAGACAGCGCCTCTTCGGGGATATTCTTTCTGATTTTGGCATAACGCTCAAACTCTTCGGCGACGGAACGCAGCAAGGCGGTTGCGGCGGCCGTGTCGCCCGTCACCTCCTCTAGCATCTCGGCCCGCGCCTCGAAAAAGCTGGGGTTGTCTAAATATTCGGTGATGCGCACGCGCGATTTGCCCTCGACCAGCACTTTGACAGTGCCATCGGGCAATTTCAGCAATTGCAGCACATTGGCCAAAACGCCGATCGGGTAAATACCATCGGCGGCAGGGTCATCGGCGGCAGGGTCGATTTGCGCCGACAGCAGGATCTGCTTGTCATCCGCCATCACGTCTTCCAGCGCGCGCACCGATTTTTCGCGGCCCACAAAAAGGGGCACGATCATATGCGGAAACACCACGATATCGCGCAAAGGCAGCACAGGATAGCTGGGGGATTTGGATTTTGTCATATCATGTTCCTATCTGGCGAAAGGCAAAGGCCCCATCATGGCAACCCTAGCCCTCCCACTTGCCCGATCTGGGCCTTACATATTTGGGGCGGCCCTATGGCAGTGTCAACCGCGATTGACCACTATCTTGCGCCTGCACTTTGGCAGGGGCAAGGGGGGAATTGGGGCAAATTGGTGGCATTTTGCCCCCTTTACAGCGGCTCGATATCGCCCTGCGCGCGGCGCGCGTGAAACTTAGCGACAAAGCTATCAAGGCTTTGCGCGGCAATCGCACTGCGCAGCCCCGCCATAAGCTGTTGGTAATAATGCAGGTTGTGCCATGTCAGCAGCATCGATCCAATAATCTCATCCGCCTTCACAACATGGTGAAGATAGGCGCGGGAATAGCCCGTGCAGGCGGGACACGTGCAGCCTTCCTCTAGCGGGCGCGGATCGTCGCGGTGGCGGGCGTTTTTCAGGTTGATCGCGCCCATTGCCGTCCATGCCTGCCCCGTGCGGCCTGACCTGCTGGGAAGCACGCAATCCATCATATCAATGCCGCGCTGCACAGCCCCGACAATATCATCAGGCTTGCCCACGCCCATCAGATAGCGCGGCTTGTCGGCTGGCAGAAAACCGGGCGCGTAGTCCAATACCCCGAACATCGCCTCTTGCCCCTCGCCCACGGCAAGACCGCCCACGGCGTAGCCGTCAAAGCCGATGGCTTTCAGCGCGCAGGCTGAGGCCTCGCGCAAAGCCTTATTCACCCCACCCTGCATAATGCCAAACAGCGCATGGCCAGGCCTGTCACCAAAAGCATCGCGCGAACGCTGCGCCCAGCGCATCGACATCAGCATCGATTTTTCCACCACCTCATCGGGGGCAGGCAGGCTGGGGCATTCATCAAATGCCATGACAATATCGCTGCCAAGCAGGCGCTGAATCTCCATGCTGCGTTCAGGGGTCAGCATATGCTTGCTGCCATCGATATGGGATGAAAAGCGCACGCCTTCCTCGGTGAGTTTGCGCAAGCTGGCCAGCGACATCACTTGAAAGCCGCCCGAATCGGTCAGAATCGGGCCATCCCAATTCATGAACCGATGCAGCCCGCCCAAAGCGGCGATCCGCTCGGCCGTGGGGCGCAGCATCAGATGATAGGTATTGCCCAGCAAAATATCTGCCCCCGTGGCGCGCACGCTTTGGGGAAGCATCGCCTTGACGGTGGCCGCTGTGCCCACAGGCATGAAGGCAGGGGTGCGAATATCTCCGCGCGGGGTATGGATCACGCCCGTGCGCGCCGCCCCATCTGTGGCCTGTAAATCAAAGCGAAATGGGGCGGGCATGGCGGTCTCCTGAGGTTTTCGTTGCTTTTTAGGACAAATGTCTGCAAAAGGGAAATGTCTTCACAACCCTTGGGTGTTCCATGGCAGAAAGCGGAACGGGACAACGGCGCACGGGTGCGGCGCGGCGGGCGGAAATCGCCGCTGCAGCGCGCGATTGTCTGATTGAATTTGGCTATGCGGGCCTGACAGCGCGGCGCGTGGCAGGGCGGGCGGGCATCTCGCTGGGGCATCTGACCTATCATTTTTCCAATATGGCCGAGGTGATGGCCGAAGCCTACCGCCTTGTTGCACAAGATCTTTCCGCCACTGCCCCTTTGGGCGATATGGCTGGGTTAAACCCCAGCGAACGCTTTGCGAAATACCTGCAATCGGTCTATGCGCCCGAAACGCTGACGCCGCAAAACATTCGGCTGCGGGTGGATTTATGGTCTGCCGCGCAGGAAATTCCAGCGGTGGCAGAGATCGAACGCGCCTTACACGAGGCCCAGCGCGCACGAATCGAATCATATCTGACGGCGATTTCCGATCCTTGGAAAACGGGCCGCATACCCGCCGTGCAAGCCTTTGTGATGGCCACGCTGGACGGCCTATGGCTGGACTTCATGCGCCATGGCGATATCGAAGGTATTGATGCGGCCATCGACGCCTGCGCATTGTTTGCCAAAATGCGCCTTGGGGGAAGTTAGGGGGCGCTCGCGCCCCCTCGGAGCTGCGCTCCTCACCCCCTGTGGATATTTGAAAAAAAGAGAAGCGCATCTATCGTTTCTCTTTTTTCCAAATATCCTGGGGTGAATTTGCCGCAGGCAAAGAGGGGCAAAGCCCCTGAACAGGCCACGGAGCATTGCAAGCCTTTATGCGGTACGCTTGGGCAGGCGGCTTTCAAACCATGCAAATAGCGCCACGATAACGCCTGCAATGATCAGATAGACCAGTGCCAGCAGCAGCAGCGGCTCGTAAATGATGAAGGTGTCTTGCCGCACGCGAGAGGCCACAGCATAGATATCGATCACTGTGATCGTGGCCACCAGCGGCGTGGATTTCATTTGCAGCACTGTTTCCCCGCCGATGGTGGGCAGCACGCGCGCGACCGCTTGGGGCAGCCAGATGCGGCGAAACACGCCCCAGCGCGACATGCCAAAGGCGCGGGCGGCCTCGAGTTGGCCTTGCGGCACGCCTTTGAACGCGCCGCGCATCACCTCGCCCTCATAACCTGCGACCGACAGCGTCAGGGCCAGCACAGCATAGGGCCAAGCTTGGCGCAGGATCGGCCACAGATCCGATTCGCGGATCCACGGATAAAGCGGAAACAGGCTGCCAAGGCCGTAATACAGCAGCCACAATTGCAGCAGCAAAGGCGTGCCACGGATCACCGTGCAAAAGGCCTGCGCTGGGCGGGCCAGATACCACGGCCCCGCCGCCTGCACAAAGCCGATCGGAATGGCAAGGATAAAGCCCAGCACCATCGTTACGCCCAAAATCCAAATCGTGTTCCAAACACCTTGCACGATCATGCCTTGGTATTTGGGCGTTTGCAGCCAAGACCAATTCAGCGCCAGCACACAATAGGCAATGATGCCAAGGCCAAGGCCCGCCAGCACCCAGCGGCGCAGCGGCATATGGGCGCGGATACGCTCAGCTAGGGTCATATTCCACCCCGCTTGGTGCCTTTGCTGGCCCATGCCTCGATACGCGCAAAAACCTGATTTGACACCAGCGACATCGCCAAAAACAAAACCCCAGCTGCCATGAAAAAGGTAAAGAACGCCTTGGTCGTGCCCGCAGCTTGGCGCGATTCTTGCACCAATTCATTAAAGCCTACCACGGCCAAAAGCGCGGTGTCTTTGGTGACGATCATCCACAAATTCGCCATGCCGGGAATGGCGGCAGGCAGCATCAGCGGCAGCGTGATGCGCCACGCAACCAAAAGCGGCGACATGCCCATGGCGCGGGCCGCCTCGATCTGCCCTGCGGGCACAGATTGGATCGCGCCGCGCAGCACTTCGGTAGCATAGGCCCCCTGCACCACGCCCAGCACCATGATGCCTGCGGCCACGCCCGAAATCTGGATACGCTCGTATCCCATGGACAACAGCGCTTGGTTCACCAAATCAGTGACGGCAAAATACAATATCAAAATCAGCACCAGTTCAGGGATGGCGCGCACAAGCGTGGTGTAAAGCCCCAGCAGATCGCGCGTCAGCGGGCCGCCGTAAAGTTTCCCAAAGGCCCCCAAAGTGCCCAAAAACATACCTACCCCGTAAGCACCCAGTGCAATCAGCACGGTATTGCCCAATCCGCGCAGCAAATTCGCCCCCCAACCGGGAGGCGAATAGGCCAGCAGATCTAGGCTTGCCGAAAGGGCAGAGCCATCTGCCATTATCAATCGCCGTAGATCGAGGAGGCGAAGTATTTCGCCGTGATCGCATCATAGGTGCCATCGGCGCGGATATCGGCAATGGCTTTGTTGATCTTGGCTTTCAGCTCTTCCTCGCCCTTGCGCAGACCTGCGCCCACACCCAGACCCAGCACTTCTTTGTCATCGGCCACATAGCCTGCGCTTTCGCAGCAAGCTTTGCCTGCGTCCGAGTTCAAGAACGCGTCCAGCGTGATGCTGTCGGCTTGGGTCGCATCAATACGGCCTGCAGCAAGGTCTTGGTTCGCTTCGTCCTGCGTGGCGTAAACCTTTACCTCGGCTGCGCCTGCGGCAAAGTATTTCTGCACATAGACTTCGTGAATGGTGCTGCCCTGCACGCCGATGATTTTACCAGCCAGACCTTCGGGCGTCGCGGTGATGCCTGATCCTTTTGCCACGGCAACGCCCGTTGGGGTGTTGTAGTATTTGTCAGAAAAATCAATGGTCTGCATGCGCTCTTCGGTGATCGACATCGATGCCATGATCACGTCAATCTGACCCGATGTCAGCGAAGGGATGATCCCATCCCATGCCACGGGGGTGATTACACAGTCCATTGCCGCAGATTTGCAAATGGCGTTGATGAAATCAATTTCCCAACCTTCCCAATTGCCCGAGGCATCGGGGCTGGCAAAGGGTGGGTAGGCTTCGGCTGCGATGCCAACTTTGACTTGCTGCGCAGATGCGGCGCCTGCGACCAAAGACAGAACCACCGCTGCTGCAAATGTCGATAGTGTTTTCATAGTGTCCTCACTGTTAGCGCGCGGGTTTATCCCACGCTGGATAAAAACTGCTTCAGCCGCGCCGACTGGGGCGCACCAAACACAGCCGAGGGTGGCCCCTCTTCTTCGATCACGCCATTGTGCAGATAGATGACGTGGTCGGCCACTTCGCGGGCGAACTTCATCTCATGGGTGACCAAAATCATTGTGCGCCCTTCATCGGCTAGGGCGCGTATCACGGCCAGTACTTCGCCCACAAGTTCGGGGTCAAGGGCCGAGGTCGGCTCGTCAAACAGCATGGCTTTGGGGCCGATGGCCAGCGCGCGGGCAATGGCGGCGCGCTGTTGCTGCCCGCCCGACAAAAAGGCAGGATAGGCCGCTTCTTTTTCGGCAAGCCCGACGCGGGCCAGCAGGGTGCGGGCAGTTTCAACCGCCTGCGGGCGCGGGGTTTTCAGCACATGCACAGGCACTTCGATCAGGTTTTCCAGCACTGTCATATGCGTCCAAAGATTAAAGCTTTGAAACACCATACCCAAACTTTGGCGCAGCCGTTCCAGTTGCCGCCGATCGGTGGGCGCGCCCGCGGCATTCATCGCCACCGCTTCGCCGCCGATCTCGATCTGGCCGCCCGAAGGGGTTTCTAGAAAATTGATGCAGCGCAGCATGGTAGATTTGCCACTGCCCGACCCGCCAATAATGGCGACAACATCGCCTTCACGCGCGGTCAAGGACACACCTTTCAGCACCTCGTGGCTGCCGAAGGATTTGCGCAGCCCCTCTACCCTAATGGCAACGGGGCGCTGCGCCTTGGCGGTTTTGTCATCAAACATCCAGCGTTCCTGCAAGGTTTTCGCTATCAAAACAGATGCGGCCAAGCATGCAAGCGATTCTTGCCCCCTTTGCCCATTATTGCGGCATCGCTGCCTGCAAAAGCGACAGAACCGCCTCTTGCGGCACATCGCTGGCCACAAAAGCATCGCCGATGGCGCGGCACAGGATAAAGCGCAGGCGGCCATCGACCACCTTTTTGTCTTGACCCATCAGCGCCAACAGCGCCGCTGCATCGGGCAATTCGCCTGCAATATCTGATAAATCAACCTTCATCCCCATGGCGCGCAGATGCGCGCGCAGGCGCGAGGGGGCCTCTTGGCTGATCAGGCCAAGGTTTTGTGACAGTTGCAGCGCCAGAACGCAGCCAATCGCCACGCCTTCGCCGTGGAGCAAACGCGCGCCATAGCCCGTGGCCTGTTCCAGTGCGTGGCAGAACGTATGCCCAAGGTTCAAAAGCGCGCGCTCGCCTTCTTCTGTTTCGTCTCGTTCGACAATGCCTGCTTTCATCTGCACAGATCGCGTGACCGCATAGGCGCGCGCGCGCGCATCACCTGCGGCCATGGCGGGGCCGTTCGCCTCTAACCAATCAAAGAACTGCGCATCCCCAAGCAGGCCGTATTTGACCACCTCGCCATAGCCCGAGGCGAAATCGCGGGCAGGCAAGCTGGACAAAACGTCAATATCGGCCAACACAAGGCTGGGCTGATGAAACGCGCCGATCAGGTTTTTGCCTTGGGGCGTATTGATGCCCGTTTTTCCGCCGACAGAACTGTCGACCTGCGCCAGCAGCGTGGTGGGGATTTGCACAAAACGAACACCGCGGCGCAAGATTGCGGCGCAAAACCCAACCAAATCCCCAATAACCCCGCCGCCCAGTGCGATGACAATATCTTTACGCTCGATCTTTTCGGCCAGCAGCCATTCGCTGATGCGCGCCACTTGATCCCAAGCTTTGCTGCCTTCGCCCGAGGGCACCGGCAGGGCAGTGGCATGGATGCCCGCGCGCGCAAGCGACGCCATAAGTCTGGGCAAATGCAGGGTTTCCAGCCGCGCATCATAGACCACCGCGGCGCGTTTGCGGCGCAACAATGGGGCAATCTGCGCGCCAGCATCGCCAAGCAACCCCGCGCCGATACGCACATCATAACTGCGCGCACCAAGGTTGACGCGCACGCTATCAAAGGTGATGTCTTGGCTGGTCATCCTATTCTCCCAAAACATCGCTGCGCGCGGAAATGGCGGCGATCACGCGGTCGGCCATCTCGTCTGGGGTGATGTCTGCGGCCCCTTCGACGCTGATATCGGCAAGGCGATACGAGGGCAAGCGCGCCTCAAGCAACTGGGCCAAAGTCTCGCGCGGGTTGGCTGTGCGCAGCAAGGGCCGTGTGTTTTTGTGCCGCACCCGTTGCCACAAAATCTCCAAATCCACTTTCAGCCAGACCGAAAGGCCCAATTCATGGATCAAGGCGCGGTTGGCTTCGGCCAAAAACGCCCCGCCGCCTGTGGACAAAATGCAAGGGCTGGCGCGCAACAGGCGGGCAATCACCTCGGCCTCGCGGGCGCGAAAAAACGGCTCGCCATCGCGTTCAAAAATCTCGGCGATGCTGCGGCCTGCGGCATGGACGATTTCATCATCCGAATCGACAAAAGGCACAGCCAGTTTGCGCGCCAAAACTGTGCCAACGGCGGTTTTTCCCGCCCCCATCATGCCCACCATCACAACCGATTTCTTTAGTTTCACGCCAGAACACCCCAAACTGCGCCCCTGTAACCTTGCCTTTATGACAAAGCCGCAGGCCCGCGCCAACAGCAATCGCACAGTGATGGGCAAAGCGCAGCAAATCCAACAAACGGGGGGTGAATGTTGCGACGAAAGTGTATATATGGCGGCGCAGGGATATAATGCGGCCAAGGCATGGGGCAAAAAGATGGGCAGAATGATCAAGACGCTGGCAACTGTTGCGGTTTTGGCAGGTCTGGGGTTGGTGATTTACGGCTATAGCGTTGATATGGCCCCTGCCCCGCAACCCATCAGCCAGAGCGTGGTTTTGAATGGTGGCTAAGTGCGCCTGCACTTTGCAGCCGATCGCTCTGGCCCTTGTCTTTTGGGGCGCAGGCGCGTCGGCTGTGCTGGCCCAAGACATAGGGCAAGAAACGCCCGTCTCGGCCTCTGCCCCGCTGTCTGCCATTGATTGGCTGTCTGCAACAGTCAAACCTGCGCCGCTGCCATTGTCGCCCAACGCCTCGTCGCCCACTGCGACGCCGCCCTTGGGCGAGGCCCCCGTGACAGGCGGTGTTGCCGCGCCAGAGGCGATTACGACCACGGTTTTGGGCGGGCCATCGGTGGACAGTGTCGGCCTGTTGCCCAGTGCAAAAACGGGCTATCCTGCCGCCCTATGGGGTGCGGCCACAGCAGGCGAGGTCAGCGCCGCCATCGCGGGTTTGCAAACCGAAGGCATTCCCGCTTTGCATGATTTGGCCATCACAGTCCTCTTGGCCGAGGCAGATGCCCCCGCGATGGACAACCCTGCCGAGCGCGGCTCTGTGCTGCTGGCGCGGGTGGATAAACTGCTCTCGATCGGTGCGCTGGATCAGGCCTTTGCGCTGATCGAGGCGGCAGGCCCTGCCACGAATGCTGATTTGTTCCGCCGCGCCTTTGATGTCAGCCTTTTGATGGGCCAAGAAGACCGTGCATGCAGCGAAATGCGCGCCACGCGCGGGCTGGATATTGCCCCGCAAACCCGCGTCTTTTGCGCCGCCCGCGCAGGCGATTGGGCGGGGGCCAAGCTGATTTTGTCAACCGAAACCGCGCTGGGCGATATTGCGCCCGTCGAGGCCGAATTGCTGGAACGCTTTCTAGACCCCGAGGCCTTTGCCGACCCCAGCTTGCCCGCGCCGCCCAAACCGATCACCCCGCTGATCTGGCGGATTTATGATGCGCTGGGCGAAACCTTGCCCACAGGCACGCTGCCCATCGCCTTTGCCCATGCCGAATTATCCATACGTGCAGGATGGAAAGCACAGGCCGAAGCCGCCGAACGGCTTGCGCGCGCGGCGGTTCTATCGCCCAACCAATTGCTGGGGATTTTCACCTCGCAAAAACCATCGGCATCGGGCGGGATATGGGATCGGATCGCAGCGTTCCAGACCTTTGATGCGGCAATTACGGCAGGTGATGCAGGGGCGGTCGCGGCGGCCCTGCCCGCCGCCTATGGCGCGATGAAATCGGCCGAACTGGAAGTGGCCTTTGCCACGCTTTATGGCGAGGCTTTGGCAAGCCTAAGCTTACAAGGCGAGGCGGGGGATTTGGCCTATGAATTGGGCCTGTTGTCGCCCGCTTATGAGCGGCTGGCAGGTGATCCTGCCGCAGGCACGCCGCGCGGCTTTTTGGCAGGGCTCGCGCGCGGTGATTTGGCAGGGCAAACCGCAACGGGGGATTTGGGCCGCGCTGTTGCCGCAGGCTTTGCCGCGCCCCCGCTGCCCGATGATTTGGCGCAATTGGCCCAATCGGGCAATGTGGGCATGGGCATTTTGGCGGCGATTGCGCGCATTCAAACGGGGCTGTTTGGCGAGGATCGCGCCGTAACCGAAGGGCTGGCGCTGCTGCGCGCGCTGGGGCTGGAATCGGCGGCGCGGCGCACGGCGCTGGAATTGATGATCTTGGAACGGCGGGGCTGATCTATGGGCGCGCAGCAGGGCCATGAGGGCTGGATTTCCGCCTTTTTGGACGCCGCGCGCGCCGAAAGAGGGGCGGCGGCCAACACCGCCCTTGCCTATGGGCGCGATTTGCTGGATTTCTCCGCTTGGGCGGGGCGGCAGGGCTGCCATTTTTCAACCGCAAGCCGCGAAGATATCCACGCCTATTTGCTATCATGCGAGGCGGCAGGCTTGGGCCAATCCACCCGCGCGCGTCGCCTATCGGCGATCAAGCAATTGTTTCGCTTTGCTTTTGAAGAGGGCTGGATCGGTGCAAACCCAGCCTTGCGCATCAAGGGGCCAGGCGCACGGCAGGCCCTGCCCAAAACCCTATCAGAGGCCGATGTAAACGCCATTTTGCGCGCCAGCGCCGCCTATGGCCGCGACGCGGCCAGCCGTGTGCGCAACCTGTGCCTTGTCGAGTTGCTTTATGCCACGGGGATGCGGGTGTCGGAATTGGTCAGCCTGCCCGCCCATGCGCTGCGCGGCGACCCTGCGATGATCATGGTGCGCGGCAAGGGTGATAAGGAACGCTTGGTGCCGCTATCGCCCCCCGCGCGCGCAGCAGGGCAGGCGTGGCTGGCGCAATGGGACAAAGATGCCGAGGCTGCGCGAGGCAAAAGCGGGGCTTTGGGCGCCAAGGCCTCACCAAAATTCCTATTTCCCAGCCCCGCTGCAGGCGGCCATATCACGCGGCAGTATTTCTATACGCTGATCAAGGCCATCGCCGCCCATGGCGGGGTTGACCCCGCGCGCGTCACCCCCCACACCCTGCGCCACGCCTTTGCCACCCATCTGCTGTCCCATGGCGCAGATTTGCGCGTGATCCAAACCCTGCTGGGCCATGCGGGCCTTGCCACGACGGAAATTTATACGCATGTGCTTGACCAAACCCTCAAAGATTTGGTTTTGAACCACCACCCGCTTGCCGACCCAAAACCCAAGTAAAGGCCGAACATGAGTGACGCATTTTCAGGCCAGTTTTTTCTGGTCAGCCATCCTTGGCCGCTTTGGGCGGGTTTTGCGATGGTTTTGCTGCTGTCTGGTTTTCTATCGCTGGCACAAACCGCCATCACCACTGTGCCGCGCGGCAAGCTGAAGGCGCAGGCAGATCGGGGCGCGCGCGGGGCCAAGGCGGCGCTTTCCTTGCAAGACGATGACGAACGGATGATCGGCGCCGTGCTGCTGGGGCAATTGCTGCTGCATATCTCGGCCACTGTGCTGGCGATGATCTGGCTGATGCCGCATCTTCTGACCAACCAAGGCGCAATCTGGCCCTTTGTGCTGATCGCGGCGCTGTCGCTTGGGCTGCTGATTCTGACCGAAGTTTTGCCAAAAACCATCGCCACTGCCAGCCCCGAGGCGATTGCCCTAGGTCTGGCCCCCATCCTTGCGCCGATGGTCGCCGTCTTGGCCCCTGTGGTGCGGCTTTTGTCTACGATGCTGCGCGCCGTTTTGCGCCCGCTGGGCCTGCGCGCAAATCCAGATACGAAAATGTTCGCCCTGCGCGAAGAAATCATGGGCGCAATCGCCCTTGGCCATTCGACGGGTGCCGTGGAAAAGGAAGACCGCGACAGGCTTTTGGGCGCGCTGGATTTGTCGGACCGCACCGTAGACGAAATCATGCGCCACCGCCGCCAGATCGAAATGATCAACGCCGATGATGCGGCAGACGAAATCATCGCGCAGGTGCTGGCCTCGGCCCATTCGCGCCTACCAATTTTCAAAGATGACGAAGAAAACATCCTTGGCATCATCCACGCCAAAGACCTGCTGCGCGAGGTAGACCGCCTGCGCCGCCAAAACGCAGGGGCGGATATGTCAGCAACCATTGCCGAACTGGACGTGGTGAAAGTGGCGATGAAACCTTATTTCATTCCCGACACCACCAGTTTGGATGAACAAATGCGCGCCTTTCTGGCCCGCAACGCGCATATGGCGCTGGTGGTTGATGAATATGGCAGCCTGCAAGGGCTGATCACGCTGGAAGACATTCTCGAAGAAATCGTGGGCGAGATTAACGACGAGTTCGACGCCAAGGCCCGCGATGCGGGGCTAAAGCAAACCGAAACGGGCGATTACATCGTGGATGGGGCGATGACCATCCGCGATATCAACCGCGCGATGGATTGGAACCTGCCTGATGACGAGGCCAATACCGTAGCAGGTCTGGTTATCCATGAGGCGCAGATGATTCCAACCGAGGGACAGGCGTTCATCTTTCACGGCTTCCGCTTTCAGGTGGTGCAACGGCGCGAAAACAGAATTGCGAAATTATGGGTGCGTGGGGTGTAAGGTGGGATTGCACGATCCCAGCCTGCCCAAAGGGAGGGATTGTTGCGGTATTCACGGATGGCGATGCCATTCGCAGCAGGTTTTGGCCGCACAGTCCGACATCGCAGTGCGGTTTCTTGATTTGTCCAAACTTTAGGCGCGGCTTTCCCCACGCTGCCTAGACAATCTCAATCACCGCAGCCAGCCCTGCGGTGCTGCCCACGCCTGTTAAAGTCAGCACTTCGCCAAGGCCAAAGTTCAGCACCAGATTGCCCCCAACCACGCTGGAAAACTCGGTCAGCACCTCGGCGGCGGTTTTGGCTGCCCCGCCCCAAATGGCATCATCAAGGCGCAGGATATCGCTGTCAGCCAACAAGAAATCGGTGATCTGGTCGGTGCCAAAACCATCAGCAAAGACAAACACATCCGCCGCACTTCCGCCGCCCAGCACATCATCGCCCGCACCGCCTGTCAGCGTGTCAAAGCCCTGTCCGCCAAACAATCGATCATTGCCGTCCATGCCCGACAGGCCATTATCGCCCTTATTGCCCATCAATTGGTTCGCATTGGCATTGCCTGTCGCATCCAAATCCGCCACGCCCAAAAGCCGCGCATTGTGTATGCCCGTTTTCAGCACGATATCGGTCGAGGTGAAGAACGTATTGCCCCCCACCACATCCAATTTGGCATTTTCGCTGGCCATATCCAGTTCCACCGAAAAGGCCCTGCTGCCCACAGTGCCTGTGATGTCTTGGCTGGCATCGGTGTTCAAGCGCAGCGCGTATAGCCCCGTCGATGCGGCAGTGGCGCTTTTGCCCTGCGCGGTAAAGGTCACGCTGCCGCGCCCTTCGCCTATGTCATAGAAGTTATTGCCATTTCTATCGTTATAGGCCACGCCCGTCAAAAACACCCCGCCCGCGCGTATCCCGAAAACTTCGGTCAACATGGCCGAATTATAGGTTCGGCCCGACTGGGTAAAGGCGCCAAGTTCCTCGGCAAGGCCAATCTCGACATAGGTGGCATTCATGGTGTTGACGCGGTGACCTTCGCTGAGGAAAAGGCCGCGATAATGGGTGTTCACAGTGCTGGCATTGATCGAAATCGATCCCGTCGTGCCAACCCAAGCGATGTTTTCCCCAACTGCGCCCGTATAGCCCGCCGCTGCGGCGCGGTCGCTGGGCTGGCTGCCACCTTTGCCCGTATGGGAAAAGACATCGCTGGCGATCATCCATTTGGAATGGCCAATGGCAGCCTTTTCCAACTGCGTATTCGGGGCGAGCACCTGCTTTGCTGCCGTCGAAATTGTGCCCGCGGCCAGACCTGCGTTCAGGCTGATGCCAAAACGGGCGGCTTCGGCCGCAGGATCAAGACGGCCCCGATTGATCAGTTCCAAAAGATAAACTTCAGCGGCGGAAAAAGCCATTGCTATTGCTCCTTTGTGAACAAGTTACTTTTGACACCCCGCAGTCTGAACGGGGCAAAGCACATGCGATTTGCGCAGCAATCTGAGGGGTTCAGCCATTCAGGTTACCTTTTGAACATGCTGCCCAAAATCCCGCGCACCACAGCTTGGCCTGTGCGGGTGCCCAGTTGGCGGACAAAGCTTTTGGCAAGGGTTGTCCCAAGGCTGTCGCTGCGCGATGCACGGCGCGCGGGTTCGCGGTAGCCTTCCCCGTCATAGCGGCGGGCGCGGGAGTATTCGCGCTCGTCCTCTTTTCGGCGGGCCTCATCCTCGCGGGCGTGGGCCTCGGCGGCCTCTGCCTCGCGCGCGGCGGCTTCGGCTTTGCCGCGCAGGCGTTCATAGGCAGAATCGCGGTCAATGGGCGTGTTGTATTTCGCACCCATGGGCGAGGTGGCAATCACGCCTGCGCGCAGCATCGGGTCAATCGGCCCAAGTTGGCTGTTTGGCGGGCGCACCATTGTGCGTTCGGCCACGCCTGGAATGCCCTTGGCTTCCAAAAAGGACGTCACCGCCTCGCCCGTGCCGACATCGCGGATGGCATCGCTGATGTCAAAGCGCGGATTTGGGCGATAGGTTTCCGATGCGGCCTTTAAATCCTTTTGATCCTTGGCCGTAAAGGCGCGCAGGGCGTGCTGCACGCGGTTGCCAAGCTGGCCCAAAATCACCTCGGGCACATCGGCGGGGTTTTGCGTGATAAAGTAAATCCCCACGCCTTTCGATCGGATCAGGCGGGCCACTTGTTCAACCTTTTCCACCAGCGCGCGCGGGGCATCATTGAACAGCAAATGCGCCTCGTCAAAAAAGAACACCAGCTTTGGCTTTTCGGGATCGCCGATTTCGGGCAGGTCTTCGAACAATTCGGACAACAGCCACAACAGGAACGTGGCATAGAGGCGCGGGGAATTCATCAGCTTATCCGCCGCCAGAATATTGACCACGCCCTGCCCGTTCGCATCAACGCGCATCAGGTCGGCCAGTTCCAAAGCAGGTTCGCCAAACATTTGCGCGGCGCCTTGATTTTCCAGCACCAAAAGCCGGCGCTGGATGGCACCAATAGATGTGCTGGCCACAAGGCCGTAGCGGGCAGAAATCTCTGAATCATGCTCGGCGATAAAGGTCAGCAGCGCCTGCAAATCCTTTAAATCCAGCAGCGGCAATTGTTCTTCGTCGGCCAACCGAAAGGCCACATTCAATACGCCCTCTTGCGGTTCGGTCAGTTCCAAAAGGCGCGACAGCAGCAGCGGGCCCATTTCGGCAACTGTTGCCCGAATGGGGTGGCCTGCCTGCCCGAACATATCCCAAAAGGTCACAGGATAGGCGCGGTAGGCAATGGTATGGCCGATTTGGGCGGCGCGTTTGGAAAAAGCCTCGTGCAATTTGTGATTTTCGCTGCCCGCCGCCGCAAGGCCAGACAAGTCACCCTTCACATCGGCCATGAACACAGGCACGCCTTCGGCGGAAAACCCCTCGGCCAGCACTTGCAGCGTGACAGTTTTGCCCGTGCCCGTGGCCCCCGCAATCAAGCCGTGGCGATTGCCATATTTCAACAGCAGGTTTTGCGGTGCGCTATATCCTTCGCCCCCACCACCTACAAAAATCGTCTCGCCCATGAATCACCCCATCTGCCATCTCAACCTATGATAGCGGAAAGCCGCGCGCAAACGAAACAGATTGTTAACCATTCGCCGTCATAGTGCAGGCATCGCAGCAGCCTGTGGGCGATGCGATTGTGACTTCCTCCCTGTCTGACTGGCCGCGCCCTAGGGTGCGGCCTTTTTTCATTATAAAATCATTAACTTAACCGATGATTTTCCCTGCGCAAGAATCTTGCGCAGGCGGCTGAGAATCGCGTTGACGCAGGAAATTTTTGCGCCTAGGTTGATTGGCATAAGTCGGCCAGTCCGACAGGGAGATAATTAAAAGGGTCGGCTTGCCGGCCCTTTTTCATCGGATGAATTTCGGCACAGATCCGCCTTTGGGCCAGATTTCTGTGCATCCCCCACTGACAATTCTTTAACCACGTGCTATGGCCCGCGCCACAGGCAGAGACCTTACGCATTACACAGGAAAAGATATGACCACTTTTTTTAAGACCACGGCTTTGGCTTGCGCGCTGGCGCTGATTTCTGGGGCAAGCATGGCCCAAGATGCAGCACCTGTAAAAGAGATTCCAACCCTTGAAACAGCTCAGGTGGGTGACGTTTATTTGGCTGAAAAGTCCGATCCATGGGAATTGCGCTGCACCAAAGTTGAAGCGGGTCAAGGCCCGTGCCAAGTCTTTCAATTGTTGCGCGACGAAACGGGCGGCGCGGTGGCCGAATTCAATATGTTTGCCATTCCCGAAGGCAAAGAAGCCGTCGCAGGTGCGGTCGTCGTTGTACCGCTGGAGACGTTGCTAGAGGCTGGCTTGATCATCCAAGTCGATGACGCGCCCGCCAAAGGCTATTCCTTTGCCTATTGCACGGGCTATGGCTGCATTGCACGCGTGGGCTTTACTGCCGAGGAATTGGACGCGATGAAGGCTGGCACGGCAGCGAAACTGACCATCGTTCCTGCAAAGGCCAAGGATGTGAAGGTCAACCTGACCCTGTCGCTGGCAGGCTTTACCGATCTGTTCGAAAAGACCAAGCCCGTTCAGTAAGGCCTACTATCGCACGCACGACAGGCCCCGCCCCTTTGGGCGGGGTTTTTTATGCGATGGCGGCGATCAAGGGCCGCGTTTCGTGGTGGTTTAACCAGCGTCCGGCGCACGGCTCAAAATGATGGCGGCGTTCATGCCGCCAAAGGCAAAGGCATTTGATAGGGCAATGCGCACAGGTGCATGGCGGGCGGTATTTGGCACATAGTCCAAATCGCATTCTGCATCGGCCATGCGATAGCCAACAGTCGGCGCAATGACGCCGTCTTGCAGCGCCATCAAGCAAGCCAGCAGTTCAACCGCCCCTGCCCCGCCAATCAGATGACCATGCATAGATTTGGTCGAAGAGATCGCCACTTTGCGCGCATGCTCCCCAAATACTGACCGAATCGCCGCGCTTTCCACACGGTCATTGGCGGCAGTGCCCGTGCCATGGGCATTGATATAATCCACATCCCATGGCGCAAGGCCGGCATCTTGCAGGGCAAGGCGCATCGCCGTTTCTGCGCCTGTTTGCGATGGCATGACCAAATCAGCGGCATCCGATGTCATCGCAAAGCCCAGCACTTCGGCCAGAATCACAGCGCCGCGCGCGCGCGCATGGTCAAGCGTTTCAAACACATAAACAGCCGCGCCTTCGCCCTGCACCATGCCATTGCGGCTGGCGCAAAAGGGTCGGCACCCATCGGGGGACATCACGCGCAGCGCCTCCCATGCCTTTAGCCCGCCAAAGGTCAGCATCGCCTCGGATCCGCCTGTCAGCATGACATCGGCCGCCCCACAGCGCAGCATTTGCAGCGCAAGGCCCATGGCATGGTTGGACGAGGCACAGGCCGAAGATACTGCGAAACTTGGGCCCCGCAGCCCCAGCGCCATAGAGATATGGCTGGCCGCAGCCGAGCCCATCAGCCGCGGCACGGTCAGGGGGGCCACGCGGTTTTTGCCATCTTCATAAACCGCGCGATAGGCATCGTTGACAGTGGCCAGCCCGCCGCCTGCATTGCCCATGATCACGCCCGCGCGCAGCGCTAGGTCTTCGGAAACCGGCAGGCCCGATTGCGCCAAGGCTTGGCGTGCGGCCACCAGCGCGAATTGCGCAAAAGGGTCCAACATCGCCATCTCACGCGCAGAAAAATGCGCGGCAGGATCAAAACCCGTCACCTGCGCGCCAATCGGCGCGGTCAGCCGATCTGATTGCGCAATCTCCAGCCTGCCAATGGCGCAGCGCCCCTGTGCCAGCGCAGCATAGCTTTGCGCCACATCATGCCCCAGCGGGTTGACTGTTCCCGCCCCCGTGATGACGATCCGCCTCATACAGTGGGAAGTGCCTCAATCGCGGCGGCAATGGCGGCAGGGGTCGACATGTCAAACCCGCCATCCACAGCAGTTTTCGTATTGGCGTTGAAGGGAATAGTGATGCCAAAGGCCTCTTCCAGCGCAAAGACAATTTCAACCATCACCAAACTGTCCAAGGCCAGATCGGCCAGCTTCGTCTGCGGCGCAATCTGCGAGATATCCACCATGGCCTGATGGGCGATGATTTCGATCACACGATAGACATCGCTGGATGCAGTGGCAAGCTGGGCGTCAAGCGCGGTCATTTGGTTCATCTGGATCATCCCCTCGTGGTTCTGGCGTGGTGCTGCGGCCCTTTAATCACTGTTTGGTGACAGTTCTGTGTCACCCGCAAGTTTTGCAACTTTGGCCGCAAGGCGCGGCAGGCGGCGCAGCGCCTTTTGCAGTTCAATATGCGTTTCCATCTTTACCGCAGGATAGCCCAGCATAACGCGCCCTGCTGGCACATTGGTGAATACTTTTGTCGCACCCCCGCAGATCACATCATCGCCAATAAAGATATTGTCATTCACGCCGCACTGCCCTGCAAGCACCACGCGGTCTCCGATCCGGGCCGAGCCTGCAATGCCCACCTGTCCGCAAATCATGCAATCCTCGCCAATCTGCACGTTATGGCCAATATGGACAAGATTATCCAGTTTGGTTCCGCGCCCAATGATCGTGTCGCGAATCGTGCCGCGATCAATCGCGCAATTCGCGCCAATTTCCACATCATCGCCAATCGTCACCGATCCCAGCGAATGGATGCGCGCCCATGCCTGCGGGCGGATCGCCTGCCGCTGGCCTAAGGTTTCGCGAATCTCTTCAACCCCCGATTTTTCAGGGGTGACAAAGGACAGCCCGTCCGAGCCGATCACCGCCCCCATCTGCACCACAGCGCGCGCGCCCATCACCACCCGCGCACCAATGCGCGCGCCTTGGGCAATCAGCGCGTCATCGCCAATGCGCGCGCCCTCGGCAATGGAAACATGGCTGGCAATGCGCGCGCGCGCGCCAATGATCGCGCCTGCGCCGATGGTCACAAAGGGGCCAATCGCAGCGCCAGCGCCAATCTGCGCCGTCGGATCAACCAGCGCCATCGCATGCACGCCTGCGGCAATCTGTGGCCCTGCATCCAGCATTTTGGACAGGCCCGCCATGGCAAGCCGCCCGCGCGGTGCGTAAATGGCCGCCTTTAGCCCCAGCGCCTGCCAATCTGCCCCCATCCAAAGCAGCGCGGCAATAGCCCCGCCCTTGGCAAGGCCGCTGGCATATTTGGGATCCATGGCAAGCGCCAAATCCTGCGGCCCCGCGCTATGGGGTTCGGCGGCACGCGAAATGCGCAGCGCAGTATCGCCCATCGCCTCTGCCCCAAGGGCCGCGGCAATTTCAGCAATAGACAAGGACACAGGCGCTGTCATGGGCGGGCTCTTTCACAGCAGGGCCTATAGGCCCTGCGCTTGGTTTACCCTGATTTAGCTGGCAATTCCAGACCAGCCTCGACCAAGGCGTCAAACAAGGCCGCATCGCGCCCATAGACATCGGCGCGATAGCGCACTTCGCCGCCAGCATCGGGAAAGGCCGTGAAATAAACCAAATGCACGGGGATTTTCTGTTCCAACTGGATATTGGTTTCCTTGCCCGTATCGCGCGCAGCCTGAAACACGCCCTTGGGATCATCGGTTTGGCGCGCCAGCAGGGCATAGGCCAAATCCAACGGATCGCCCACACGGATGCAGCCATGCGAATAGGCCCGCACCTCGTTATCGAACAGGTTTTTGGATGGCGTATCATGCAGGTAAATGTTGTTTTCATTGGGGAACATGAATTTCACAATCCCCAAGGCATTGCCATCCGACGGGGGTTGGCGCAGCCCAAAGGGAAAGGTTTTCCCCGAATAGCTGGCAAAATTCACCGCCCCGCGCGGCACCACGCGACCATTGCCATCGATCACCTGCAAATGCGCCACCGCATTCGGGTTGGCCTGCAACAGGGGCAGATATTCCTTCACGATGATCGACCGCGGCACGCCCCAACTGGGGTTGATGGCCATATATTCCATTTCATCGGAAAATTCGGGGCTGCGCTGGTCGGGCACATTTTTGCCAATCACCACGCGGGTACGGAACGTGACGGCGCCATCATCGATGATTTTCGCAGTAAAGTCAGGTTGGTTGACCCAAATATGGCGGCTGCCCAGCGGGGTGTTGCCCATCCAGCGCAAGCGCTCTAGCGCCACAATCACCGAGGCCAACCGCGCGCTGGGTGCCGCATTCAACAGGGCAATCGTTGTCTCGCCCGCCGCACCATCGGCATTCAACCCCTGTTCGCGCTGGAATTTCTGCACCGCGCGCATCATCGTCCCATCATAGGTGGACAGCGCGGTTTGCGGCAAATATCCCAGTTCGATCAATCGGTTGCGCAGGGCAATTACAGCAGGGCCGCTGTCACCTTCGGCCAAGGTGCGCGCGGGAATAGGCCCGCCCCATGCGCCACGCGCCGCCCGCGCCTCGAGCGCGGCTTTTTCGGCCATCAGCTTTGCATAGGCAGGGGATTTCGGGGCCAATCTGTTCAAATAATCCGCAGGGTCTTGGGCAAATTCCATCGCCGCCAACATCAACCACGGATCTGGGCGAACAATTTGGCGCAAAATACCCTTGTCCACGCGGGAAGGTTCCAGTGCCCCCGATGACAAATCACGCCCATAGGCCAAAAACGCCGCGCTCAATGCGACATCAAGGCGGCCCAAATCGCCTTGGCTGCGCGCCGAATCGGCTGCGGCGCGCAGGGCGGCGACATTATAACGCGCGGTGGGCAATCCATGCGCACCCGCCGCATCCAGCGCCTCCATCAGCGCGGTGAGGCGCGCCGTGTCCGCAGGCCCCGTCCACATCGGCGCAAAAGAGCGCGCAGCGTAAAAACTTGCCAATGTCTCATCCTGCTCGGCCGCCACAGCGACCGATTTGGCAAAGGCAGGGCCAAGCGGCTCGGCACGCACAGGTGCAGACAGCGCAGCACACAAAGAGACCGCCAAAATCAGCGGTACAGACGAGCGAAAAAATTTGGACTGCAAAGGAGATCCTCGAAATGATGTTTTCTTTGAAAAACTGTGCCGCACCCAAAGGCAATGGGCAAGTCAAAGCTGCGTGAAACGCCACAAAATTCGCATATTTGGTAGCACTGGGGCAAAGATACACCGCTTTTGGGGTCTGGCCAGAGCAGCGCAGAAAAATGCCTTGCAATTTACCCATCCGAGATGGGCCGCGGATGCGTTCAGCAATTTTTCGCCGATCGCTGCTAAACTGCCCTTTGCTAGCCGATTGAGTGCTTTGTGCTTTGCCATAGTTATGCCATATCTTTGTGGCATTCGTTAACAAGGCGTAAATGCAGCGCACCCAAGATCGCAGCGATAAGCGGTCGAAGACCACGGGATACAGGTTAGAATGACTGATGATAACACCGCATCGAATGGCTCGCTGATCTCGCGGCGCAAGCTTTTGGGGATTTTCGCCGCCACCACAGTGGTTGCCGCCCCAACCTATGCCAATGCCTTTGGTTTGCTGCGCGGCGCGGGTGATATCCGCCGCCTTCGCATGTATTCGGGACGCACGGGCGAAAGCCTTGATGCGATCTACTGGATAGAGGGTGAATATATCCCGCAAGTGCTGAAAGAGATTAACTATTTTATGCGCGATTGGCGCAATGACAAAGCGGTCAAGATGGATCCGCACAACTTTGACATCATGGCAGCCGCACATCGCCTGACGGGCGCGGATGAGGCCTATATGCTGCTTTCGGGCTATCGCAGCCCAGAAACCAACGCGATGCTGCGGGAACATTCGCGCGGGGTTGCGCGCAATTCGCTGCATATGCGCGGACAAGCCGCCGATTTGCGCCTGCAATCGCGCAGCATGCGAGAGCTTGCCAAAGCCGCGGAAGCCTGCGGCGCGGGCGGGGTTGGCCGCTACAGCCGATCAAACTTTGTCCATATGGACTGCGGGTCCGTCCGCCACTGGGGCGGCTGAACCCGTTTAAGCATCTGCCTTGCCGCGCTCTGCGGGCGCCTTTGGCCTCGAATTGGTGCAGTAAGCCTTCTTCTTTTTCCAAATATCCTGCGGGGGGAAGCGCAGCGTGGGGGGCTGCATAAGCCCCCCTTTTGCCCTAAATCGCCCCATCGCGCGAATCGGGTTGGGGCGCAAAAGCGCGGCCGCGAAAGCCCATGGCGACCACAAATTTTTCGGAACTATCGGCGCGCGATGCGGGTGGTTTGACGTTGACCACTTTGGTAAAAGCGCGTTTCAGCTGGGCCTGCATTTCATTTTCTGCGCCCCCAGCCAAAACTTTGGCAACAAATGTGCCGCCGTCATCTAGCACGTCAAAGGCAAAGGCCAGCGCCGCCTCGATCAAGGCGATGATGCGCAAATGGTCGGTTCCCTTATGCCCCGATGCTGCTGCGGCCATATCAGACATCACAACATCGGCCCGCCCGCCTAACCATTCTTTGACCTTATCTTCTGCGCCATCTTCCAGAAAATCCAACTGGTGCAGCTGACAGCCTGCAATCGGCTCGACCTGTTGCAGATCAATGCCCAAGATCGTGCCAATGGGCTTATTGGCCCGATCCCCCAGCGCATTCACGCGGGGCACGGCGACTTGGCACCACCCGCCCGGCGCACAGCCCAAATCCACCACCCGCGCGCCAGGTTTCAAAAAGCCATATTTATCATCCAATTCCATGATCTTATAGGCCGCGCGCCCACGAAAGCCTTCTTTCTTGGCGCGCTGGACATAAGGGTCATTCAACTGGCGCTCTAACCACAGCGTCGACGACAACTTGCGCCCCTTGGCGGTTTTCACCCGCACACGCAAATCGCGTTGCCCGCGCCCTGATGTGTTCTTTTCGCCTTTGTTGTCGGTCATAGAAATGGCCCATCCTCTAACACGCCATCCGCGCTCATTTGCGCATAAAGCAGCCCTTCGCGCAGGCCGCGATCTGCCACGGATAGCTTATCTGTAGGCCATATCCGCATCAGCGCCTGAAGGATAGCCGCCCCCGACATAATCAATGTGTGCCGATCGCGCCCAATGCGCGGATCGCGCCTGCGACCTTCGGGCCCAAGGGTCAGATATTCGCGGATCACCGAATGAATCTGATCCGAAGTCATATGCAGCCCATCCACCTTGGCGCGGTCATAGCGTTTGAGGCCAAGGAACGAAGCGGCCACTGTCGTCACTGTGCCCGATGTGCCAATAATCTGAAAACCCGCCCGCGCTTGGGCCGAATTATAGGGCGAGAAATTGGCAAGCTGTTCTTCGAAAAACCAACTCATCAGGGCAAAGCGCGCACCATCATCTTCGACATCGTGAAATTGATCTTTCAGCGTGGCCACGCCCAAGGGAATGGAAATCCAATCCACCACCCGCGCGCCGCCCTGTGCCTGCGCGCCAAATCCCGAATGCAGCCGCATGATTGATTGCGCGCGCTGTGCGGGTGCAACGGCAGAGATATCCACCCAAACCAATTCGGTGGACCCGCCGCCAATATCGACCACCAACAATTGTTCGGTATCGGGCAAGACCAAAGGCGCACAGGAAATCACCGCCAGCCGCGCCTCCTCCTCGGCCTTGATAATCTCGAAATATAGGCCCGTTTCGCGTTTGATCTGCCGCATGAAATCACGCCCATTGCGGGCGCGCCGGCATGCCTCGGTGGCAACAAGGCGCATTTTGGAGACGCCCAGCGCCTCCATTTTCTTTTGGCAAATGCGCAGCGCTTGCATGGTGCGCTGCATCGAGGCGCGCGACAGGCGGCCAGATGCCTCTAGCCCCGCGCCAAGCTGCACGGTCTTGGAAAAACTGTCCAATATAACAAACTGACTGCCCTTTGGCTGGGCAATCAGCATACGGCACGAATTTGTGCCCAAATCGACCGCAGCATAAAGCTGCCCCGAAGCGGGCATAGGCGGGGCAGGCGTTGGCGCTGGCGGATACGCGGCTTGCGCCGCTTCGATCACGCTTTGCGGTGCGTCCGCCCCTTGGGGACGCGTGGGCGTCATGTCGCCCTCCATCTGTGGTTGAGACAAGGGTAACCCGCTTCGCATGGCCTGTCTAGGGGACGAAAAGCGACAGGTCTGCGTCGCAAGCGCTATGGCTTTGGTCGAAATCCTGCTATGCCCGCGCGCGATTGATGCTTAGATGCGGGCAGCTTAGGGGGCAGACATGGCAGATGTGGTGGTGGTTTACTGGCGCGATATTCCCGCGCAGGTGATCGTGGGAAAAGGGCGCAGCGCCTCGAAAGTGCAGCTTCCTGAACGGTTTGAGCAGGCAATCGACCGCTGCGCGATGAAAATCGGTGCAAAAGATGCCGATGCCTATTTGGCGGAATGGCGCAAAGCCCCCGCCTATGAGGTTAGCGGCGAATCCGAAGATGTGGCCCGCGCCGAGGCGGCGCGTTTGGACGCTGCCTATGATACCGACCGCATTAAGGTGCTGATCGCCAATGACGGCTGGGAAACACCGCAAAGCTGATAGATTTCTGGGGGAAATGGCCATGGCATTGTTCAATTTCAAAACCGATAGCGCACCGCGCGCGCAAAACGCCGAAGTCGAGGCGTTTCTGGCGGGCTATTCCATCGAGGTGATGCCGCGCACGGCCGAAAAGGTCGAAAACTTCCGCGAGATTTTGCCAAAGGGCACGCGGGTTTACATTGCCCATATCGAAGGCACCCCGATCGAGGATATGCTGGCCACCGCCGCGCGGATTGTGGGCGAGGGCTATACTGTGATGCCGCATTTCCCCGCGCGCATCATAAAAGATCGCGCAACGCTGGGCGATTGGGTGGCGCGCTACAAAGATGTGGGCGTGCGCGAGGCCTTGCTGCTTGCAGGCGGTGTGCCCGCCCCTGTGGGTGATTATGCCACGTCGATGCAACTGCTCGAATCAGGGGCCTTTGAAGGGTTTGAACGCCTGCATGTGGCAGGCCATCCCGAAGGCAACAAAGACATCGATCCAGACGGGTCTGACCGCGCTGTGATGGAAGCCGCGCGGTGGAAATATGCGTTTTCCCAGCGCAGCGACGCGAAAATGGCGATGGCGACCCAGTTCTGCTTTGAGGCGCAGCCCGTGATCGACTGGGTCCAACGCCTGTCGGATGAAGGCGTGGGCCTGCCTGTGCATATTGGCATTGCAGGGCCAGCCAAACTGCAAACGCTGATCAAATTTGCCATTGCCTGCGGTGTGGGCCCATCGCTGCGCGTTTTGCAAAAACGCGCGATGGATGTGACCAAACTGCTGCTGCCCTATAACCCTGACGAGGTGATTGCGGGCCTTGCAGCCCACAAAGCCAAAAATCCCAATTTCGCCATTGAACAAGTGCACTTTTTCCCGCTAGGCGGGATTAAGACCAATGCCACTTGGGCGGCGGAAAATGGCGGGCCTGCCTGCCAGCCCGCCCAGTAACCTAAAGGAGACGCCATGACGCGCACTGTGATCGAATCAAAAACCAAAACCGTGGTGATCGGTTTTGACGAACCCTTTTGCGTGATTGGCGAACGGATCAACCCAACGGGCCGCAAGAAATTGGCGGCCGAACTGGAGGCGGGCAATTTCGACACGGTTCTGCGCGATGCGCTGGAACAGGTGGCCTGCGGGGCAACTGTTTTGGATGTGAATTCGGGGGCCGTCTTTACCAATAAAATGGCAGAAGACCCGCGCTATGCCGACAATAACTTTGTCGAGCCGCCCCTGATGCGTGACTTGATTTCGCGCATTCAAGGCGTGGTCGATGTGCCCTTGTGTATCGACAGTTCGGTTCCTGGTGCGCTAGAGGCAGGGTTGATGGCCTGCGAGGGCCGCCCCCTGCTCAATTCTGTGACGGGCGAGGAAGAGCGTCTGGAATTGGTGTTGCCCTTGGTCAAGAAGTATAGTGTGCCAGTGGTGGCCATTTCCAACGATGACACGGGCATTTCCCAAGACCCTGACGTGCGCTTTGCCGTAGCCAAAAAGATCGTGCAGCGCGCGGCAGATTTTGGGATTCCCGCGCATGATATCGTGGTTGACCCTTTGGTGATGCCCATTGGGGCCATGGCCACGGCGGGCCAGCAGGTTTTTGCCCTTGTGCGCCGCCTGCGCGAAGAATTGGGTGTGAACACGACCTGCGGCGCATCCAACATCAGCTTTGGCCTGCCCCATCGCCACGGAATCAATGCGGCCTTTTTGCCCATGGCCATTGGCGCGGGCATGACCAGCGCCATTATGAACCCCGTGCGTCAGGTGGAAATGGAGGCGATCCGCGCCGCCAATATGCTGATGAACCATGATGCTAATGGCGGGGAATGGATCCGCTTTGCCCGCGTTCTAGAGGCGGTCGAAGCAGGGGCTACATTTGCCGAAGCCTCTGCTGCGGCCTCTGCGGCAACGTCAGGTCGCAGGGGTGGACGCCGTTCGCGCGAATAAGGCAAAACGGGGGGGCTCGCCCCCCCACGCTGCGCTCCCCCCGAGGATATTTGGAAAAAGAAGAAGGGTGCAGGCGCTGTCGTAGCCCTGCCTTTGCAGTATGAAATCATGCGTGCGTCTTTGGGTGGGGCGCGGGCGTGTTTGGGTTAGAAGAAGCGCCGTGTTGCCGCGCGGATTTGCTTGCTGCGCGCGGCCATCTCGCGGCCCGCTTGGGCCTGTGCGCGTTCGGCATCGGTCATCGCGGCCTCTGGCTTGCCGCGCGATGCGGCGTATTCAACACCTTTGTTGACGGCGATATTGACGATTTTTTTCATGAATATGCTCATGAACATGCTGATCAGTCGGTTAACATCCATTGCGCTACTCCTCAAAAAGTTCTGATTGTCCGATATCTTCGCTGTCATCCTCTTCTGGCCGCGCGATATTGCCCGGTAAGGGGCGGTTATCCAGCAGACCCGCCGCGCGCAATTCGCGCAAGCCCGGCAAATCGCGGGCAGATTCCAGACCAAAATGATCCAAGAAAGCTTCGGTGACCACGAATGTGGCTGGCCGTCCGGGTGTCATTCGCCTGCGGCCAAGGCGAATCCATTCCATTTCCAGCAATTGATCGATCGTCCCGCGCGAGACGGCCACACCGCGAATTTCCTCTATCTCGGCGCGGGTCACGGGCTGGTGATAGGCGATGATGGCAAGGGTTTCGATGGCCGCGCGCGACAATTTGCGCGTCTCGGTCACCTCTTTTTGCATCAGATATCCCAAATCGGGTGCAGTGCGAAAGGCCCAAGCATCGCCCACCCGCACCAATGCCACGCCGCGCCCTTCGTATCGGCGGCGCAGATGGGCCAATGCCTCGGCAGGATCACAGCCATGGGGCATGCGACTGGCAAGTTCGGCGATGCTGACAGGCTCGCTTGCGGCGAACAAAACTGCCTCTACCATGCGTTCCTGATCGCCCATGGGCGGGGCGGCAAAGAGCGTTTCCTCGCGCGCAGGGCGGGTGATTGGGCGCAGGTCATCTGGGTCTGGATCATCGGTCATGGCGCGTCTTTAGCCCTGATTTGGATGGGCGCAAAGACCTCGGCTTGGCGCAAGGTGACTTGGCCCTGCTTGGCCATTTCTAAGGCGGCGGCGAAATGGGCGGCAAGGGCAGCGCGGCGGCGCATCGGGCTGACGCCCCATCCTTGCGGCAGAAAAGAGGTAAGTTCCGCCCAATCTCCGCCAAAGCCAATCAGGCGGCGCAGGCGTTCAAGTGCCTCTTCCATGGTAAAGACATCAATGCGGTCAAAGGCATAGGGGCGAAATTCATCGCGTGTTTTGATCCGCGCATAGGCGCGCATCAAGTCCAGCAAACTGGCATCAAAGCGGCGATGCGCAAGGCGGGTGACAGTTTCGGGCGCACCGCGCGGGAAAAAATCGCGCCCCTTTTGATCGCGTGCCATCAATTTGGCAGAGGCATCGCGCATGGCGGCAAGACGTTCCAATTGAAAGGCTAGATGCGCCGCCAAATCGGCAGCCGAAGGGCCGTCATCCGCAGGGTCGGGCGGCAGCAGCAAGCGTGATTTAAGATATGCCAGCCATGCCGCCATCACCAAGTAATCTGCGGCAAGTTCCAGCCGCAGCGCGCGGGCGCGTTCAACAAAGACCAGATATTGTTCGGCCAGTTGCAGCACCGAAATGCGCATCAGATCGACCTTTTGCGTGCGCGACAGCGACAGCAGCAAATCCAGCGGGCCTTCAAACCCTTCGACATCGACAATCAGCGCATCGCTTTCAGGCGTATCCAGCACCGACGGCAGGCCATCCCACCCTGCTGGATCTGCATCGCTTGGATCGCCCGTTTCAGCCAAAGCGCGGCTCCTTGCCCTGTGTCAAGGCAGAAACTGCGGCGTCGATTGCAGCGATGTCAACAGCTTTGCCTGCGCCTCGGCGGGCCAGCGCCGCCTGCGCGCGGCGGCGGGTGTCCGCGCGCATGTCGCCTGCGGCGGCTGCGACCATGACCATTTCTTCGGCCGCGCCCTTGCAATGCAGGGCGATATCGCAGCCTGCGGCCAGCGCGCGGGATGTGCGCATGGCAAGATCACCCGACAGCGCCTGCATGTTCAAATCATCCGTCAACAGCAGCCCGCCAAAGCCGATGGAGGTGCGGATATAGTCAATCACCGCAGGCGATTGGGTGGCGGGCGCATCGCTGTCGAGCGCATCAAAAATGATATGGGCCGTCATGGCCATCGGCAAATCGCGCAGGGCGGCGAAAGGGGCGAAATCGGTTGCGTTCAGATCGTCCAAACTGGCCGTGACGCGCGGCAAATCGTGATGCGTATCGGCACTGGCGCGGCCATGGCCCGGCAGGTGTTTCATAACAGGCAGCAGCCCCATGGCCAGATGTGCATCCGCCACGGCGCGGGCGGCGCGCGTCACGGACGCCGCATCGGTGCCATAACAGCGGTTGCGCAAAAACGGATGTGTCTGTGGCCCTGCGATATCGGCCACGGGCGCGCAATTGGCATCAATGCCCAAGGCGGCAAGTTCGCTGCAAATAAGCTGCGCGCGCAGCGCCAATAGGTGCGGTGCATTTGTCCCCGCAGCCAAGGCTGCGTCCAACGGTGGGTCAAATTCGCGCCAATGCGGCGCGCGCAGACGTTGCACACGGCCGCCTTCTTGATCGATCAAAATAGGCGCATCGCGGCCCACGCTGGCGCGCAAATCCGCGCATAATGCGGCCACTTGCGCAGGCGTATCGACATTACGGGCAAATAGAATGAACCCCAGCGGATCGCAGTCGCGGAAAAACGCTGCCTCCCACGGGGACAGGCGCAGGCCCGCGCAGCCGAAAATGGCAGCGCCGCGACCAATGGGGGCGGCAGGTTCCATCGCGCTACCGCTGATCAACAGGAAAGCACGAGCCGTTTTCCGCCAAAATCGCGGCGCAAAAGCGGCGGCTGTCATCCTCGCTGGCAAAGCCATGCGCCCGCAGGCGGAAAAAGTCGCGCCCGCCGCTTTTGGCAGGTTCAACGACCAAGGCTTTGCCTGCCATCAGTTCGGTAAAGCGGGTTTGCAAATTGGCCCATTCGGCGCGGGCGGTTTCTGCGGTATCAAAGGCGCCCAGTTGCGCCAAAGGGGTGCCTACGGCAATGCTGGCAGGATCAAGTTCGGCCGTGGGTGGGGCGACAGGATCGGTCGCGGCCATGCTGGCGGCTTCGGCAGGGGCCAAGGGGGCATCGGGTGCAAGATCGGCCTCTGCATCACCCAGCAGCGGATCGCCACCCTCGGCCAAAGCGGCCTCTAGCGCGCGCTCGACCGCCTCGGCATCGGTCAGCGGCATGTCTTCGGGCAGGGCATCGGGCAAGGCGGTTAGGTCTGCCGAAATGCCGCTGGCCGTTTCGGGCACGCGCTGCACTTGGTCAGATGCGCCTGCCAAAGCTGCATCACTGCCCGCGCCCGCAGGCTGTGCAAAACTGCCGCCTTCGACGATTTGCGTATCTTCGGGGGCAAGTTCGGCCACTTGCGGGGCAAGGGTGATTTGCTCGGTTGTGGCTGGGGCGGGGCTGGCTGCGGGAATAGCGTTCACGGCAAGCCCTTGGTTGGCTGAAACCTTACCACCGGGCGTTTCAGGGGCGATGCGCAACGGGTCAACTTGCGCGCGCACAACGGGAATGCCATGGGCATCGCGCACGGCCAAAGCATAGCCCCAATAGGCCGCGCCGATCAGGGCCAAAACGGTGCAAAGCGCGCCCGCCATCTGCATCAGCTTGGCGGGGTTGGGCATCAGACCTGCGGCAAAACCATCCTCGTCTTCATATCCGCCATAGCGCGGTGGCTGCGGCAAAGGGGCATAGCTGCGCGGGCTGTGGTCTGGCTCGCCATAGGTGGCGATATGGCTGGGCTGGGCGCGCAGGTTTGGCTGGCCGTTGCGCGCCTCTTGCCCCGTGCGCGGCGGCGCAGAAAACGCGGCCTGCGGACGGATGGGCTGCGGCGACGCATAGCCTTGCGCCGGGGCAGCAGGGCGCGGGACGGCGGCGGTCACGCGCGGCTCGGCCCTGTGATAGGCGGCGGCGCTCGGCGGTGCGGCGCGGCTGTGGTCAGCGGCATGTTCGGGCGCATAGCCGTGGCCATATTCCGACCCATATTGGCGGCCATAGGCGGGGCCAGAGTTTTGCCCATAGTCTGGGCCAAAATCTGGTCCGTAATCTGGATACTGCGCCTGCGGGGCGGCAAAATCCGCACTGCTTGGCTGATGATAGGGGCCGCGCGAACGGAAATTGCCCTGCATGTCAGGGTTAGGCTGCGGGCTTGGCGGGGTGGGGGCATAATGCGGCTGATAATGTGGTTGCGGCGGATCATATGTGGGATGCTGCGCCCATGCATCTTGCGCCGCTATATGCCCGCCATGGCCCTGCTGGTGGCCCTCCTCATAGCCATGATAGGCGGGGGCGGGCGGCATGCGCGAAGGGGCAGCAGGCATCGCGCGCTGCGCCATATGCGGCTGTGCATAGCGAACATCGCCGCGCATCGGCGCGCGGCCAACCCCTGCGGGATGGGTCAAAAACGGGTCATCATCCACCCCATATGGGGCGTATTTCGGATCAGACATCTTTGCCTCATGTGCCGCAAGGATACATGCCCCATTGGCTTTTTAACTGCTATATCAGTGCCTTAGCGGCCCCGAACCCCTGTGATGCGGCCGTTTTCAGCGCATTTCATCAACAGGCGTCACCCCAAGAATAGCAAGACCCGCCGAAATCGCAACGCCTGTTGCACGCACCAATGCAACTTTTGCGAGGGCTGTTGCCGTATTGCCCGCCTGCACAAAGCGCAAAGATGGCTCGTCATTGCCCCTATTCCATAAGCCGTGGAATTCGCTGGCAAGTTCATACAGATAAAAGGCCACGCGGTGTGGTTCGTTTCCGCGCGCGGCGATATCGACAAGGCGCGGCCATTCGGCGATTTTTTGCATCAAGTCGATTTCGGCAGGATGGGTCAGCAAAGACAGATCAGCCTTTGCCAAGCTGGCATCATCCACGGCCATGCCAGACTCGGTGGATTTGCGCATGACCGAGCCAATGCGCGCATTGGCATATTGCACATAGAACACTGGGTTGTCTTTGGATTGCTCCAGCACTTTGGCAAAATCAAAGTCCAGCGGCACATCGTTTTTGCGCGTCAACATCATGAAGCGCGTAACCTCTGCGCCCGCTTGGCTCACCACATCGCGCAGCGTCACAAAAGTGCCTGCGCGTTTGGACATTTTGAACGGCTCGCCGTTTTTGTACAGCTTTACCAGATTGACCAGTTTGATATCCAGCGGCACGCGCCCGTTCGATAGGGCCGAGACAGCCGCCTTCATCCGCTTGACATAGCCGCCGTGGTCGGCGCCAAAAATGTCGATCAATTCGTCAAAGCCGCGCTGCACTTTGTTAAAGTGATAGGCGATGTCTGGGGCGAAATATGTCCACGACCCGTCTGATTTCTGCACAGGCCTGTCCACATCATCGCCATGCGCCGTGCTGCGGAACAAGGTTTGCACGCGCGGTTCCCAATCGTCGGGTTCTTTGCCCTTTGGCGGCTCTAGCACGCCCTCATAAATCAAATCCATATCGCGCAGGGTTTTGATCGCAGCTTCGATCTGGCCCGTGCCATACAGGGCCTTTTCCGATGAATAAACATCCATCTTTACGCCCAAAGCGGCCAGATCGCCCTTGATTTCAGTCATCATCAGATCGGTGGCAATCTCGCGCACCTCGGCCAGCCAGTATTGCTCGCCCTTGTCCAAAAGACTGTCACCAAAGCGCGCCTTCAATGCCTCGCCCACGGGGATCAGATAATCACCAGGATACAGCCCTTCCGAGATTTCGGGATCCAGCCCATGCGCCTCGCGGTAGCGCTCGTAGGCCGACCGCGCCAGCACATCCACCTGCGCGCCGCCATCGTTGATGTAATATTCGCGCGTCACCTGCCAGCCTGCAAAGGCCAAAAGGTTCGACAGCGCATCGCCCACCACTGCGCCGCGCACATGGCCCACATGCATCGGGCCTGTCGGGTTGGCCGAGACAAACTCAACATTCACGCGCCGCCCCTGCCCCGTGGTCGAACGGCCAAAATCAGCGCCCATCACCAGCGCGGCGCGCACAACGCCTTGCCACGCCGATGGGGCCAAAGTCAGGTTCAAAAACCCTGGGCCTGCCACGTCGGCCTGCGTGATGCGCGCATCTTGCGCAAGGCGCGCGGCCAGCTTTTCTGCAATCGCGCGCGGGGACAGCCCTGCAGGTTTGGCCAGCACCATCGCGGCATTGCTCGCAGCCTCGCCATGGCCTTTGTCGCGGGGGGGTTCAACCGCCACAGCCGCGGTATCAAGGCCCGCTGGCAATTCGCCCGCCTCGGCCATGTCATGCAGGCTTTGCACAATCAGCGCGCGGATTTCGGCAAAAAGGTTCATTTGATCACATCCTATCTTGCCCCTGCATTGCCAGAGGCTGCGGGTATGGTCAAGGATTTGATCAGATTTGCCTTATTTTCCGCGTTTCCAATCGGCAAGGGCGGGGTTTTCGGAGGCGATTTCAGGGGTTTGCGCCGCCACCTGCGCCGCCGTTTGCGGCATCACCGCCCGCCCCCCTGCCCCGCGACTGGTGCGAAAATAATGCGTCTCGCGCGCACCAAAGTAAAAGGCCACCACCGCGCCCAGCAACCACCACAGCGGTTCTGGCACGGCGTTCAGCCCCACCATGCGCTGCGCAAAGGCCGCGGGATCAACCATCGCATACACAAACAGCCCCACTGTGCCCAATGCCAAAAACGGGCGCGGCAGGCGGTTTAGCCCATTGACCGCGCTGTCAAACCACGTGCTGCCCGCGTTGGAGAATTCGGCCCCGAACTGGGCAAGCGCGGCCTCTTGCGCTGCGGCAGAAAGCTCCATCTGGCGGGTGGCATTGGGGCGAAACACCTCGGCCACGCCTTCCACCGCGTCGCCAATGGCGCCGGCCCCTGCCCCAGTGCCAGCACCCAAAATTCTGCTGATCAAACCCATTTGGCTACCCTTTCTTGATGCTGCGCCTGTGTCAGATGATATTTGGGCGAGATGAATTCTTCGGCGCGCGTGATCCAACCGCCTTTGCGGCCATCGCGCCTACGGGCATATTTGCGGCTGGCTGGGCGCGCGTCGCCCAAAGCATAATAGTAATTGCGCCGCGCAATGCCGTAAGCATCGGCGATATGGCTGGGCGCATCGGCGGCGGCCATATCGGCGGCGGCGCGCGTGGCAGGGCCAATCACCCCATCATCGGCGCAAGGATAGCCCATCTGCGTCAGAAGGCGCTGCAAGATTTTCACCGCCCCCGCCCCTGCATTGACATACATATCAAAGACCGAGGCCTGCAATTGGGGCGGCAAATCGCAAATGCGCGGGCGGATGAAGTAATGCTGGATATAGATTTCTGCCGCACGATCTGCCGTCAACGCGCGCATATCGCGCCCATCCACCGCACCATCGCGGTTCAAATCCAAACCAAGGCGGCGCATCGTGCCGATGGTCACGCCAAAATTCGTCTCTCCCCCCGGATCATCAGGGTCGTTAACATAGCCGCCCTCGCGCGCCACAATCTCGTGCGCCAATTCCTTAATAGATTTCATCATCGCCCCCGTGGTGCTTTGGGGCAATGTGGCAAAGTTTTGTTAACTTAAACCAAGGCCAGCGCGCGCTATTCTTTGGCAGGTTCCACGTAAACGCCCTGCTCTTTCAACGCATCCACCACCTCTTGGGGCATGTATTCTTCATCATGGCGGGCCAAAATCTCGGTCGCCACAAAGATGCCATCCTCCATGCTGCCAGTGCCCACCATCCCCGCGCCTTCGGCAAACAAATCGGGCAAAACGCCCTTATAGGTGGCGGGAATAGAGACATTGGTATCGGTGACGTTAAAGGTAATCACCTCGCCTTGACCGCGCACAATACTGCCCTGCTCGACCAGCCCGCCAATGCGAAACACCTCGCCTGCGCGCGGCGGATCAGACAGCACCTGCGATGGGCTGCGGAAAAAGTTGATGCCATCGCGGAACGCAAACCCAACCAGACCAGTGGTCAGGCCCACCAAAGCAAAAGCTAGAAAAATCAATTGAATACGGCGGCGTTTCTTTAGCGATTTCAGACCAGCCATAGCACCCCCTATGGGAAAAGGGGCGCGCCCAGCAGCCCCATTGTTTCAGGCAGGCCCAGCATCAGATTGGCGTTTTGGATGGCTTGGCCTGACGATCCTTTGGTCAGGTTATCCAGCACCGAAATCACCACAGCGCGCCCTGCGATACGATCACCTATCACACCCAGATGACACAGATTAGAGCCCGCAATGTCGCGGGTCGAGGGCAGGCTGCCAAAGGGCAGAACATGGATAAATGGCTCGTCCCGATAGGCCGCTTGCAGCGTGGCATGCACCAAATGCGCATCGCCCTGCACATAAGTGGTGGCCAATATGCCGCGGTTCATCGGCAGCAAATGCGGGGTGAATTGGATGCGCACAGGGCGGTTCGCAATGGCGCTGAATTCTTGGTCAAACTCGCCCAAATGGCGGTGCTTGCCACCCGCAGAATAGCTGTGCGTGCCGCCAGACAATTCAGCATGCAGCAGATTTTCCTTTAGGCTGCGGCCCGCGCCAGATACGCCTGCCTTCAGATCAATCAGGATGGTGTCCAGATCGATCACCCCTGCCGCAATCAGCGGGCGCAGGGCAAATTGGCCCGCCGCCGCATTGCATCCCGTGCCTGCCACAAGGCGCGCTGTGGCAATCTGGGCGCGGTAAAATTCAGTCAGCCCATAGACCGCCTCGGCCTGCAGATCCATTGCCGCATGGGGCGCACCATACCACTTTTCATATTCGGCTGCATCGCGCAGACGGAAATCGGCCGAAAGATCGACGATTTTCAATGTTTTAGGCAAGCCCGCCACCACCGCCTGTGTCGTGGCATGGGGCAGCGCACAAAAACACAAATCCACCTGCGCGAAATCTATCTCATCAATCTTGACCAGTTTGGGCAGAGGCAGATGGCGCAAAAACGGAAAGACATCGCCCATCTCCATCCCCGCCTTGCGGTCGGCGGAAAGGGCGACAATTTGCATTTCGGGATGGCCCGCAATCAGGCGCACCAGTTCGGCCCCCGTATAGCCCGAAGCCCCCAAAATTGCGATGTTTTTGACCATGCCAGCCCCCAAAGCCACAAGCATTACCTGCGATCTTACCCAAACCGCCTGCGCGCCTGATGTGGCGCGCGGCCGCGCGCAATGCAAGGGGCTTTGCGCCTAAGCCGCCTCAAAGCGCACAGATTTGCGCAAGAATTGCGTGGCCTTGGACGAGACCGAGGCCGCATCCCCCGTGGTCAGAAACTTGGACACTTGTCCCGAACCCAGCATTTCGGGGCGTCTGCCAAGGTAATCGGCCAAACTTTCAGCCACCAGATTGGCTTGGCTGAATACTTTGACCTGCGGGCCCAGCGCCTCTTGAAAAACGCGCTGCATCAAAGGGTAATGGGTGCAGCCCAAAATCGCCGCCTCTGGTGCGGGCATGCGGCGTTTCAACGCCTCGACATGGCTGCGCACCAAGGCTTCGGCCAAAATCTCGTCCCCTTGTTCAATAGCATCCACCACACCGCCGCAAGGCTGCGCTTCGACATCCACACCGATCGCGCGAAAAGACAATTCGCGCTGAAAGGCACGGCTGGCAACGGTTGCGGGGGTGGCAAACAGCGCCACATGTTTGATGGCCACTTCGCGGGGCGGCGAATTATCACCCCATTGCCGTTCGGTCAGCGCCTCGATCAGGGGCACGAATACGCCCAAAACCCGCTTATGCGGCGGCACCCATGTTTCCTGCATGCGCTTCAAAGCGGCGGCAGACGCGGTGTTACAGGCCAAAATCACCAAATCGCAGCCTTCTTGCCACAACCTTTCGGTCGCAGCGCAGGTCAGGTTGAAAATGTCATCATGGGTGCGCACACCATAGGGCGCATGGGCATTGTCGCCAAAATACACGAAAGGCACATCGGGCAGGCGGCGCGCCACTGCGTCCAGCACTGTCAGCCCGCCAAGACCCGAATCAAACACACCAACCGCCATCGCGCCCCCCTATGGCCAAGGGCGGGCCAAAGCTTTCGCTTAGCGCGCCTTATACTTGGCCTCAAACTCGTAGCCCAGATCATAGGGCGAGATTTGTTCGGGGGAAAGTCCATAGGTGCGCGCGCGCAAATGATCCATCAAGGCATTTGGATCGCGGCTCAGGGCTGCGATTTCCTCGGCAGGGACAGGGCTGCCAATGACCACGCGGACAGGCTCATCGACACGGCGTTTGAATTCATTGATCAAAAGCCCAAGCCGCAGCGAATAATGCACCCGCGAGGCCAGCTGAAACAGGCGCGAATTGTGGCCCTCAAAGAACACAGGCACCACAGTGGCCCCTGATTTGGCAATCATCTTGGCGGTGAAATTGCGCCATGATGGGTCCATCGGGCGCGAGAATGCCTTGGCCGAGGTTGACACAGTGCCCCCCGGAAACACACCAATCGCACCGCCTTTGGCCAGATAATCAAGAGCCGCCGCGCGGGTTTCAAGGTTCAGCTTGATGGCTTCTTTCGTCTCGTCAAAGGAAATGGGCAGCAGAACCTTGTTCAACTCTTCAGCGCGGCGGAATACCGAATTGGCCAAAATGCGAAAGTCGCTGCGCAGGCTGTCCAGCAATTTGCCCATCATCAACCCGTCCAAAATACCAAAGGGATGGTTGGCGATCAAAACCAAAGGGCCGTTTGCAGGAATATGGCTCAGGCTGCCGCCTGTGATCTGCAGATCAATGCCATAGCGTTCTGGGATAACCTGCCAAAAACTGCGCCCTGCAGCCAGTTCCTTTTCATAGCCCGCCGCGCGCTTGATCATCTGCGGGCGGCCCGACAGGTTTTCGATGGTGCGGATCACCGCCCGCCCTGTGCGCGAGGATGCGGCCACCGCATAGCTGATATCGCGCGTCATATCCTTATGCAATTTGCCCATAAAATAGCCCCCCTGCCTTTGAAATATTCGCCCAAGCTTAGGTGCATTTTGTAACAGGCGCGTAACACGCCCGCGTCGACGTGGCGCGGGGCGTTTTTTGCGGATAGATCAAAAATTCCATCGCGCGCCTAGCGTTCCATGCTACAACGCGCCCAAGGTAATGGGGTATCTGATGGACTGGGACAAGCTGCGCATTTTTCATACAGTGGCCGAAAAGGGCAGCCTGACCCATGCGGGCGATGTGCTGCATCTGTCGCAATCGGCTGTGTCGCGCCAAATCCGCGCGCTAGAGGAATCGCTCAATGTGACACTCTTTCACCGCCATGCGCGCGGGCTGATCCTGACCGAACAGGGCGAGCTTTTGTTCGATGCCACTGCCGCTATGGTCAAGCGTTTAGACGCCACAGCCGCGCGTATCCGCGACAGCGAGGACGAGGTCTTTGGCAGCTTGCGCGTGACCACAACCACAGGCTTTGGCACGCTGTGGCTGGCCCCGCGCCTGCCCGCGCTTTATGCCAAATATCCCGGCCTTAAGATTGATCTGATGCTGGAAGAAAAAGTGCTGGATCTGCCGATGCGCGAGGCGGACGTCGCCATTCGCATGAAAGAGCCATCACAGGCCGATCTAATCCGCAAGCGGTTGATGCAAATTAAGATGCGCCTTTACGCCACGCCCGAATATCTGGCCACGGCAGGCACACCTGAAAAACTGGATGATTTCACCCAGCATCGCCTGATCTGCCAACATGCCAGCACAGCACAGGTTGCGGCAGGGGCAAATTTGGTGGCCGATATCATGTCGGTTGATATCCCATCAACTTTGACAGTGAATAACTACTTTGGCGTGCTGCAAGGCGTGCTCTCGCATCTGGGAATAGGCGTTCTGCCCGATTACATCACCGAAGATTTTCCGCATTTGGTGCGCGTGCTGCCCGATATCGAAAGCAGCGAAGTGCCCGTGTTTCTGGCCTATCCAGAAGAGTTGCGCCATTCCAAACGTGTCGCCGCCTTTCGTGATTTCGTGGTCGAAGAGATTTTTGCCTTTCGGCGGCGGCAGCAGGATTGAAAAGCTGCTATGCATCTAGCGCATAGCGGGTTTGCCCAAGAATAGGGCATCGCTGCCTTGGCAGCTGCAAGTTTAGGCACTATGTGGTTGATCGAAGCAGCTTGCTGTTTCTTACCTCCCTGTTGGACTTGGCCGAGCTTTTGCTCGGCCTTTTTTTTGGCGCGTCTTTTGGCAGAGCTGCCTGTTTGCTGCGCAAATAGGCTTTATCCATCGTCGATTCCGCCAAGTCTATCGCTTGGCCGTAGGCAAGGGCGGCTTGGGTGGTTTGCCCTGCGCGGGCCAGCAGATCGGCATGCGCTGCGTGATAAGGGCCATAGCCCGCCAATTCCCGTGCCAAGGGCGCCAGCAGGGCAAGCCCCTGCGCCGCGCCGTGAACTTCGCCAATCGCCACAGCTAAAGACAGGCGCACCACGGGCGTGTCTTCATAGCGCAACAAGGCACCCAAAAGCGCGGCGATTTGCGGCCAATCAGGCCCATCTGGCGCGCAGTGGCACGCCGCCACTGCCGCCTTGATTTGAAAGGGCCCCACCTGCCCGCGCTGCAAGGCCCGCTGAACCAAAGCCACGCCTTCTTCTAACATGGTGCTGTCCCAAAGGCTGCGATCTTGGCCTTTGAGCATTGCGCCTTGGCCCCGCGCGCCCGCCCTCGCATGGGTGATCAGCAGCAGCGCCAGCGCACCTTGGATTTCGGGATCATCTGGTGCAAGTTCTCGCAAAAGCTGGGCGAGGAACAAGGCCTCTTCGCACAGATCTGCCCCCGCTTGCGGCCCCGCCGCATAGCCGCGCGTGAACAGCAAATAAACCGCCGTCAATACCGATTGCAGGCGTGCAGGCCAAGCCTCGGCTTCTGGAATGGCAAAGCCGATGCCTGCCGCCTTGATCTTGGCTTTGGCGCGGCTAAGGCGTTGGCCCATCGCGGCATCGCTGTCCAAGAACACCGCCGCGATCTGCGCTGCGCTCAGCCCACAAATCACTTGCAAGGTGAGCGCAATGCGGGTTTTGGGGTCTAATGCAGGGTGACAACAGGCGAACATCATGCGCAGACGGTCATCTGGGATTTCTGGGGCGGCACTGTCGGCAGCCTCTTCTTCGGCCAACAAAGTCATGGCTTGTTGGTGATGCGCAGCGCGCGATCTGGCGCGAAAGCGGTCAATCGCGCGGCGCAGCGCCACCTTCAAAAGCCAGCCCTGCGGCGAGGCGGGCAAGCCCGCCCGCCCCCAGTGCGTCAGCGCCGATATGCAGGCCTCTTGCAGCATGTCTTCGGCCAAGGCGATATCGCCCAAGCGATAGGCCAAAGCAGCCAGCAGCCGCCCCTTATCCGCGCGCATGAGCCTATCTAACGCCTGATCAATGGCATGGCTTTGGGCAGCTTGCCTCATATCACGCGTCCAAATTGCCCCGCTCTACCAAAGGGCGCACCTCTATCGTGCCCCAATGGGCCACGGGCAAAAGTGCCGCATATTTCAGCGCTGAATCCAGATCTGGAACATCGATCAAGAAATACCCGCCCAAATGTTCGCGCACTTCGGCAAAAGGCCCATCCATAGTTTCAACTTTGCCCCCCCGAATGCGCAAAGACGATGCGGTTTCAATGCCTTGCAACTCGTCTCCGCCGCGCATCACACCGTCGGCCATCATTCTTTCACTGGCGGCATAAAAACCGGCCATCATCTTTTCAAACGCGGGGCTGCCATAGGCAGGGTCCATCGCAGGATTGCTGTAAATCAAGAGCATGTACTTCATATGCTTCTCCTTGTGTTTGGGTTGCAAACATAAGACGTATGGCACATCGAATTTTCGACATTGGCGTGAAAAGATTTTGCGCCTGTCCGCCATATTGCTGGCAAACATATGATATTTCTACTAAAATAAATCACCCGATGTACATTGCCAACGGGGTTGGGCCCATCATGCCTTCTATGCAATGGCGGCAGAAGAAGCCCTTTTTACCTTCCCCTTCGCGCGCAAACACATTACAGCGCGCTTGAGTGCCGCCAAAAGGGAAATCCCATGTCAGAACCCAGCATCACCCCCGAATTGATTGCCGCCCATGGGCTGAAGCCTGATGAATATCAGCGCCTTTTGGGCATTATCGGGCGGGAGCCGACGTTCACGGAACTGGGCATCTTTTCGGCGATGTGGAACGAACATTGCAGCTATAAATCGTCGAAGAAATGGCTGCGCACCTTGCCCACAACTGGCCCCCAAGTCATCTGCGGGCCAGGGGAAAACGCGGGCGTGGTGGATATTGGCGATGGCCAAGCGGTTATCTTTAAAATGGAAAGCCATAACCACCCCTCCTATATCGAGCCGCACCAAGGCGCGGGCACGGGCGTGGGCGGGATTTTGCGTGATGTTTTCACGATGGGCGCGCGCCCGATTGCGGCGATGAATGCGCTGTCCTTCGGCCTACCATCGCATCCCAAAACCGCCTATCTTGTCAAAGGTGTGGTCGAGGGGATCGGCGGTTATGGCAATGCCTTTGGCGTGCCAACTGTGGGCGGCGAAGTGCGCTTTCATGCCAGCTATAACGGCAATTGCCTTGTCAATGCCTTTGCGGCTGGCCTTGCGGATACGGACAAGATTTTCTATTCCGTCGCCAGCGGTGTGGGCATGCCCGTGGTCTATCTGGGGGCCAAAACGGGCCGCGATGGCGTGGGCGGTGCGACGATGGCATCGGCCGAGTTTGACGATACGATCGAGGAAAAACGCCCCACAGTGCAGGTGGGCGACCCCTTTACCGAAAAGCGCCTGCTGGAAGCCTGTCTTGAGTTGATGGCATCGGGCGCGGTGATTTCCATTCAGGATATGGGCGCCGCTGGGCTGACATGTTCGGCTGTGGAAATGGGCGATAAGGGCGGTTTGGGCATTAAACTGCAACTGGACGCCGTGCCGCAACGCGAAGCCAATATGACGGCATACGAAATGATGCTGTCTGAATCACAAGAACGCATGTTGATGGTGCTAAAGCCCGAACTTGAATCGGTCGCTCGGGCCATTTTTGTGAAATGGGATCTGGATTTCGCCATCGTAGGCGAGACGATTGCCGAAGACCGCTTCTTGATCCTGCATGGCGCGCAAATCAAGGCCGATTTGCCGCTATCGAAACTCTCCTCATCCGCGCCTGAATATGACCGCCCTTGGCTGCCCACCCCGCCGGCAGCCCCCCTGCCCGCCCTGCCCAAGATCACGCCAATCGCCGCCCTGCGCGCGCTGATTTCCTCGCCCAGTTATGGCGCAAAAAACTGGGTATACGAGCAATATGACGCCCAAGTTGGCGCAGATACGGTTGTGGCCCCCGGCCTTGGCGCTGGCGTGGTGCGGGTGCATGGCACGGGCAAGGCGCTGGCCTTTACCTCTGATGTGACCCCGCGCTATGTCAAAGCCAACCCTGTCGAAGGCGGCAAACAGGCCGTGGCCGAAGCCTATCGCAACCTGATTGCAGTGGGTGCGCGCCCGCTGGCCACGACCGATAATTTGAACTTCGGAAACCCAGAAAAGCCCGAAATCATGGGGCAATTTGTGGGCGCAATTCAGGGCATTGGTGCGGCAGTCACCGCGCTGGATATGCCCATCGTGTCGGGGAATGTGTCGCTGTATAACGAAACCGATGGGGCAGCGATTTTGCCCACCCCCACCATCGGCGCAGTCGGCCTGCTGGCCAGCCTAGATTATCTGATCGCGGGCCGCCCGAGCGCTGGCGATGCGCTGGTGCTGATCGGGGCCACGCATGGCCATCTGGGCCAAAGCGCGCTTTTGGCCGAAGCCTTTGGCATAGAGGCAGGCGATGCCCCCCCAGTAGATCTGGCGGCGGAACGTTTGAACGGCGATTTCATTCTATCGGCCCGCGCCCATATCCGGGCCTGCAGCGATCTGTCAGACGGCGGTCTGGCACTTGCTGCCTTTGAAATGGCCGAACATGCGGGAATTGGTTTAACGTTAAACGATAGCGAAATTGCGCGGCTTTTTGGGGAAGATCAGGCACGCTATATCGTGGCCACCGCCGATGCCCACGCCCTGCTGGAACGCGCCGCACAGGCGGGTGTGCCTGCGGCCCAGCTTGGCCATTTTGGCGGCGATCAGATCAACCTTGGCGGCGATTGCGCGCCGCTGGCCGAATTGTCGTCCCTCTACCGCGGGTCTTTTGCTGCGGCCTTGGCGCTGGCATGAGGCTGCGGTCCGCCACCCCTGCGGATATTCCTGCCATCCGCGCCATCGCGCAATTGCCCCAACATGCGCTGCTGATCACGGACGAGGACGATGCCGCCCTACAGGCCTATTTGGATGATCCAACCGCGCGCCTGCTGATGGTCGAGATGGGTTCAGATCCATCGGCGGGATTTGCCCTGTTTTGCGATCTGGGCAGCCGCGCGGGTGCAGTGGAACTGCGCCGCCTTGCCCTGCGAGAGGTCGGGCGCGGGCAGGGCCGCGCCTTTGTGCAGATGCTGACCGATTATGCCTTTGCCGAACTTGGCGCGCAGCGAGTCTGGCTGGACACCAATTTTGACAATCTTCGCGCGCAGAAAACCTATACCGCCTGCGGCTACCAGCTAGAGGGAAAGCTGCGCGCGCACGGCTTTTGCGCACCGCTCAACCGCGCCTTAGATCAGTGGATTTATGGTATTTTGCGCGCCGAATGGGCGGCGCTGCGCGGCTAAGAACCCTTGCATGCGCCCAAACAGCGCCCTACATTCACGCCATGCCATAGGAGCCAGCCCATGCCCATTGATGCCCATGAAATCGAAAGCCTGATCCGCGCCGCCTTTCCCAACGCGCAGGTTTCCGTACAAGGCGATGATGGTCAGCATTTTGCAGCAACTGTGATTGATGCCAGTTTCAAAGGTATGAACCGCGTGCAACAACAACGCGCGGTCTACGCCAGCCTAAAAGGCAAGATGGACGGGCCAAATGGCGCATTACATGCGCTGGCGCTGACCACCAAAGCCCCCGAATAATTGAAAAGGAGTGCCGATATGAGCGCACAAGACCAAATCCGCGAGATGGTGCAAAAGAACGACGTGGTGCTGTTCATGAAAGGCACCAAGATGATGCCGCAATGCGGTTTTTCCTCCAAAGTCGCGGGGATTTTGAACTATATCGGGGTGGATTACACCGATGTAAACGTTCTGGCCGATGCCGATATTCGCCAAGGAATCAAAGATTATTCCGATTGGCCAACCATCCCGCAGCTCTATGTCAAAGGCGAATTCATCGGCGGCTGCGATATTGCGATAGAGATGACCCTCTCGGGCGAGTTAGACCAATTGCTGGCCGATAAAGGCGTGGCCTTTGACAAAGCCGCCGCAGACAAAATCCGCGAAGCCAACGGCTGATCTAAGGCCTAAAAGCGGCACAGCGCACCCGACCCAAACCAATCGCAAAAAGACAAGGCAAACTTAGCCTTCTCTTTTTCCCAAATATCCTGGGGGGTGAGCGCAGCGAGGGGGGCAAAGCCCCCCTTTTTCCGTTATGCCTTACAACAGCGCCTTGGCTGCCTCTGCCGCCGCCTCGGCGGTGATGCCAAATTGCTTATACAGCACTTCGGCAGGGGCGGATGCGCCAAAGCTGGTCATACCGACGAAAGCCTCGCGCCCAAACTTGCCGCGCTCGCCCAAAAGCCAGCGATCCCAGCCTTGACGCACGCCCGCCTCGATTGCCACACGCACAGGGCCGGGGGGCAGGATTTTGCGGCGATAGGCCTCGTCCTGCGCTGCGAACAGTTCCATACAAGGCATGGACACAACGCGCGTACCAATACCGCCCGCTTGCAGCAAATCGCGCGCCTTCAGCGCGATTTCCACCTCTGACCCCGTGGCCATCAAGATCACCTGACGCTTGCCCACCGCCTCGGCCAGCACATATGCGCCTTTTGCCGTAAGATTGCTGTTGGTATGCACGCGGCGCACTGTGGGCAGGTTCTGGCGCGACAGGGCCAGCACCGAAGGCGTTGTCTTGGCCGACAGCGCCAGCTCCCACGCCTCGGCGGTTTCGACCAAATCGGCAGGGCGGAAGACGTAAGTATTGGGCGTGACGCGCGAAATCGCCAGATGTTCCACGGGTTGGTGCGTGGGGCCATCTTCGCCTAGGCCGATGGAATCATGCGTCATCACATAGACCACAGGGATACCCATCAGCGCAGACAGCCGCATGGCTGGGCGGGCATAATCTGTAAAGGCCATGAAAGTGCCCGAATAGGGGCGCATACCGCCATGCAGCGCCATACCATTCATGGCCGATGCCATCCCATGTTCGCGGATGCCCCAATACATATAGCGGCCTGCGCGATTTTCAGGGGTGAACACGCCCAAGTCGGCAGTTTTGGTGTTGTTGGAACCCGTTAAATCCGCCGAACCACCAAAGGTTTCGGGCATGATCGGGTTTACCGCCACCAACACCTTTTCGGACGCAGTGCGCGTGGCCAATTTGGGCGCCTCGCTGCTGGCCGCCTTTTTGACCGCCCGCACGGCGCTGGCCAGTTTGGCGGGGGCATCCAGCGCAAACATTCGGGTGAACTCGGCCTGTTTGGCCGACGACAGCGCGGCAAACCGCTTTTCCCATTCCGCCCGCGCCGCCGCGCCGCGCGCGCCGAAGGCTTCCCATTCTGCCTTGATCTTTGCGGGCACTTCGAATGGCCCCGATGTCCAGCCATAGGCAGCTTTGGCAGCGGCCATTTGATCCTTGTCCGTCAGCGCGCCATGTCCTTTGGACGTATCCTGCGCTGCATGGCCAAGTGCGATATGCGTTTTGCAGGCAATCATCGTCGGGCGGTCAGAGGTTTTGGCCGCAGTCAGGGCGCGGTCGATATCGGCGGCATCATGCCCATCGCAAGACAGCACATTCCAGCCCGCAGCGGCAAACCGCGCCTTTTGATCGGTGATGTCGGCAAGGTCAACTTTGCCATCGATGGTTATGCCATTGTCGTCCCACAACACGATCAGACGCGACAGCTTTTGCTTGCCCGCAATCCCGATCGCCTCTTGCGAGACGCCCTCCATCAGGCACCCATCGCCTGCAATCACATAGGTGTAATGATCGACAATTTTTGCGCCCCAGCGCGCGCGCAGGTTTTCCTCGGCCATAGCAAAGCCAACCGAATTGGCGATGCCCTGCCCCAGCGGCCCCGTCGTGGTTTCCACGCCCGCCACATGGCCATATTCGGGATGTCCTGCTGTAATCGCCCCCCATTGGCGGAAATTCTTGATCTGATCCAGCGTCATATCTTTATAGCCTGTCAGATAGAGCAGGCTATAAATCAACATACTGCCGTGGCCCGCCGACAGGATAAAGCGGTCGCGGTCAGCCCAGCGTGGCGCTGCAGGGTCAAAGCGCAGGTGCTTTTCAAACAGCACTGTCGCCACATCTGCCATACCCATCGGCATGCCCGAATGGCCCGAATTTGCGGCGGCCACCGCATCCAGTGTCAGGGCGCGGATGGCAGCGGCGCGCATCCAGTGGCTTGGGTTTTTGGCGGCGATTTGGGCGATATCCACGGCAGAGGTCCTATGCTTGGTGATCCTAAGGATGACCTAACGGGAAGGGGGGGCAAGATCAAGCCGCAGGCGGCTTTTTGGCGATATGCGCTTGACGAAAGCGCCAGATCAACCGACACTTGCAGGGGCAAGATTGCCGCATTTGGGGCCAAAGGGCATGTCCGAAGAGATTACAGAACTATCGCGCCGCATCAGCGCCGCCTTTGATCGTATGGATCAGGGGTTAGAACTGTTGTCCCGCAAAAACGTGGCCGCCGCCGCCCCAAGTGCTGCCGCCCTAGGTGCCGCCCCTGAAACTGAAGGTAGCGCGGCCTTGCTGCGCGCGCTTGAGGCGGCCCGCGCCAGTGTCGAAGATTGGGCAGAACGTTACCGCGCATTGCAGGCGCGCATGGGCGATGAAACCCTTGCCATGGCCTCTGAAATCACCCGCCTGACGGCCGAACTTGCCGCAGCGCGCGCCGCCGCCCCCGCAGCAACGCCAAACGCCGATGTCGACGAATTGACCGCCCGCATTGCCGAGCAAGAGGCCGAATTGGAAACCCTGCGCGCCGAACGTGCGCTGGATACGGCAGAACTTGCCGCCATAATTGCTGCGCTTGATCCTTTGGTGCAAGAGGCCCCCCATGTCTGATCTGGAAATCCATATTGGCGGGCGCAGTTTTATGGTTGCCTGCCAACCGGGCGAAGAGCAGTTTTTGATGTCTGCTGCCGCCATGCTGGATGCCGAGGCACAGCCACTGGTTGCCCAAATGGGCCGCCTGCCCGAGGCACGCATGCTGCTGATGGCGGCGCTGATGTTGGCTGACAAAACAGCCAGTTACGAAGAGGAATTGCGCAAACTGCGCGCCGAACTTGACGGGCCAGCACCTGCGCCGCAAACAGTGCAAGTGGCGGTCGTCCCGCGGCAAGTGTCTGATACGCTTGCCGAAATCGCCGCCCGCGCCGAGGCGCTGGCCCAGCAAATCGAAGATATGGCCTGACTTTGCGGCCAAATCCCTTCGGCAAGGATGTTTGCGCAAATGTGAAAGTGCCTTGGCTCAGGCAAGGTAAATGAGGGGGCAGCAGCGCGGCTATGCGCCGCGCAGGATGGCCCGCAGGATAGCCCATAGTGGCAAGATGACCTTTGCAACCACGGGGATTAAGGCTGCACCCAAAATCGCACCGATGATCCCGTCAAGCAGCGCGGTGACGGCCCAGCCCACAAGACCTGCCGCAGCGGGGATGGCAGCAGCAGCAAGTTCGGCCATATGGTGGATGGTGTTATAGGGCCAAGCCCACAGATGCGTTACCTCTAGCCCATGCACCACGATATTGCCGCCAACCCAAAGCATCGCCGCCGTGCCGACTGCGGAAAGAAAGGTCATCACGCGCGGCATGGCCAGAACCAGCCCGCGCCCAAAGGCACGGGCGGGCGCAGTTTTGCGATTGGCGGCCATATGCAGGCCGATATCATCCATCTTCACAATCAGCGCGACTGCCCCATAAACGGCAACGGTGATCAGCGTGCCAACCAGCGCCAGTGTCAGCGCCTCGAGCCAAAGCGCGCCATCGGGAATCGTGGCCAGAGCAATGGTCATTATCTCGGCCGACAGGATGAAATCTGTTTTGATCGCGCCCGCGACCTTTTCTTCCTCTAAATGTGCGGCGTCGCCTGTGACCGCAGCTTGGGCGGTGGTGTCATTGGCATGGGGGGCCAAAGCGTGCAGCAGTTTTTCTGCGCCCTCAAAACACAGATATGCCCCGCCCAGCATCAAAAGCGGTGTGATCACCATGGGCAGCGCATAGTTAAGCGCCAGCAAGGCAGGCAGCAGCACCAGCAGCTTATTTTTCAAACTGCCCTTGGCGATGCGCCAGATGATGGGCAATTCGCGCGCGGCGGCAAAGCCGTGGATATATTTGGGGGTGACCGCGGCATCGTCAATCACCACCCCTGCTGCTTTGGCCCCTGCCTTGGCCGCCGCCGCCGCAATATCGTCCACCGAGGCAGCTGCCACTTTGGCAATGGCCGCCACATCATCCAAAAGCGCCAAAAGTCCGCTCATATCATCACCTCATTTTGCCCAAGGCTAGGGTAAGGCCGCGCAATTGCCAAGGCCGCACTGTGACTGGGCCTGTGCCGCGCCTTTGCCCGTGCGGGTTAGAAAAGACCGCCCCAGCTTACCCAGCCCGCAGGTGCAAACAGCTTTCCCGCAGCGCGGCAATCGATTATCCTGCGCTGCGCTGCCATGGTGGCGCTGCGCCGCTTGGCAAAAAGAGGTCAATCGAACGCACCGCCATTTTGGGGCATATGGGTAGAGGCCACGGAAACTGGGCCGCAGGAAAGGGCCAAGATGACAAATCAAGAAGCGATCTGGGTAGCAGGGGTGATTTTTGCGGCAATTCTGGCCGATTTGCTGTTGAACAGTGGTCATGCCAGCCTGTTTTTGATCTTTAAGCTGCTGGATTTGGTCGAATATCTGAAGTTTTGGGAATAGGCTGCGCTTTGGGCGTTGAATCTTGGCGCAAAATGTGGTGTCAGCGCGAGGACACGCCCCCCACCATGCGGCACTGCACCCAAGATGGTGCCGCGCTATGATCAGGAGAGTTCCATGGCTGTAAAAGTTGCCATCAACGGATTTGGCCGCATTGGCCGCAACGTTTTGCGCGGCATCATTGAATCGGGGCGCACCGATATCGAGGTGGTGGCGATCAACGATCTGGGGCCAGTGGAAACCAATGCCCATTTGCTGCGCTTTGATTCGGTGCATGGCCGCTTTCCTGCAACAGTGACCACAGGGCCAGATTGGATTGACGTGGGCCGCGGGCCAATGCGTGTGACCGCTTTGCGCAACCCTGCAGAATTGCCTTGGGCGGATGTGGATGTGGTGATGGAATGCACGGGCATTTTCACCAGCAAGGAAAAATGCGCGCCGCATTTGGAAAATGGATCAAAGCGGGTGCTGATCTCGGCGCCCGGAGATGGGGCGGATAAAACCATCGTATACGGGGTGAACCACGGCACATTGACGCGCGAAGATATCGTTGTGTCGAATGCCAGTTGCACGACCAATTGCCTGTCGCCTGTGGCGCAGGTTTTGCATGCGGCCATTGGGATCACGCGCGGCTTTATGACCACGATCCACAGCTATACGGGCGATCAGCCCACATTGGATACCATGCACAAAGACCTATACCGCGCGCGCGCGGCGGCGCTTTCGATGATCCCCACCAGCACGGGGGCTGCCAAGGCCGTGGGTCTGGTCTTGCCAGACCTGAAAGGCAAACTCGACGGCGTGGCCATTCGTGTGCCAACACCCAATGTTTCGGTTGTGGATCTGGTGTTCGAAGCATCGCGAGCGACGAGCGTGGATGAGGTGAATGCCGCCATCCGCGCCGCTGCCGATGGCCGTCTCAAGGGGATTTTGGGCTATACAGACCAGCCCAATGTGTCGTCTGATTTCAACCATGACCCGCATTCATCGGTGTTCCATATGGATCAAACCAAAGTGATGGATGGCACGATGGTGCGCATTTTGTCGTGGTATGATAACGAATGGGGCTTTTCCAACCGCATGGCCGACACAGCCGTGGCGATGGGCAAGCTGATTTAAGGATGTTTGGTCGGTTGGGCCGCAGGGGGCGCTCGCGCCCCCTCGCGCTGCGCGCTCACCCCCCGAGGATATTTGGGAAAAAGAGAAGCGTTATAGCCGCACCAAACCCTGCGCCATGCGCGCAGCGGCGGCGCGGTAATGCGCTGCTGATTTCATCAGCCGCGCTTGGGTTTCAGCGGGGTCAAGTTGGCGGATGACCTTGGCTGGCGCGCCGACAACCAAGGAATAATCGGGGATATCCTTGCCTTCTGTCACCAAGGCCCCCGCTCCGATGATACAAAAACGTCCCACGCGCGCGCCGTTCATCACAGTGGCATTCATACCTATCAGTGCGCCTTCACCAATCGTGCAGCCATGCAGCAGCGCCTTATGGCCTATGGTGCAATTGGGCCCTATTGTCAGCGGATAGCCCATATCAGTATGCAGCACGCAGTTTTCCTGCACATTGCTGCCTGCGCCCACAAAGATGCGTTCATTGTCGCCGCGCAATGCCGCGCCAAACCAGATATTGGCCCCCGCCCCCAGCGTGACCGCGCCAATCAGTACCGCTGTTTCCGCCACCCAAGCGCCCGTGCCGATATCGGGCGCGATGCCGTCCAAAGCATAGATCATCGCGTCTCAAACTCCTTATTCAGGGCGCGCACAAAATCGGCCAAATGGGGTTGGCGGTCGCGGCGCATCCGCTCGGCCTGCAAAATGGTGGTCAACTGGCCAAAGGCCGCATCAATGTCGCTGTTGATGATGACATAATCATATTCGGCCCAGTGGCTGATTTCACTTTGCGATTTCTGCATCCGCGCTGCAATCACATCATCACTGTCTTGGCCGCGCCCGCGCAGGCGCGCGTCTAATTCCGCGATAGAGGGCGGCAGAACAAAAACCGAGACAACATCGCGCCCCAAGGCCGAATTGCGGATTTGTTGGCCGCCCTGCCAATCAATATCAAAGATCGTATCGCGCCCTGCGGCCATGGCCGCCTCGACAGGGGCGCGCGGGCTGCCGTAAAGATTGCCAAATACCTCGGCATGTTCCAGCATATCGCCTGCGGCAACCATATCTTGAAAATCGGAGCGCGATTTAAAGTAGTATTCGCGCCCGTCCACCTCGCCCGCGCGGGGGGGGCGCGTGGTGGCTGATACAGAAAAGCGCAGGCTGGTATCCCAATCCATCAGCCGCCTTGCCAGTGTGGATTTGCCCGCGCCAGAGGGCGAAGATAGTATCAGCAAAAGCCCTTTGCGCGGCGACTTTCCGTGATGTGATCCCATAAACCTGCCCCCGCACTGCACCTGATAGCCTGCTTAAATCCAAGGGGCGCGCGCAGGTCAAGGCCGCCCAATGCCGCCGCGTTTACCAAAGATTCAGATTTTCCACAAATGCTCTACGCATTCGTATAGTAATGGACATGTTAGGCATAGAATTTCCTAACCCTTTTCCAAGGGCCTAGAAAGGGCCAGTTTTCTGCCCCGCCAAAGCCCGCTTACCACGCCCGAGGCCTGAGATGTTTTTTGAATTCCCTAAGATCGGCGCATCGATGCAAGATGCTTTGGCAGACCCTGCCGCCATTCCCTGCCTGCAAATCCTACGCGGCTATTGGGAGGGGCTGCGCGTGGACGGCGCATTGCCTTTGCGCGAGATGGTCAGCCCCAATGGCCTAGGCGGGGCAATTGAGAATTGCTTTATTGTCGAAAGGATCGCCGCAGGCATGGGCCGTTTTCGCGTGGCGGGCAGCGCGGTGGGCGATGTGATTGGCATTGATCCGCGCGGCATGCCGCTGACCATGCTGCTTGAACCTGTTGCGCGCGGCACATTAACCCGCGTTCTGGAAGATGTGTTCATATCAGCCACAGCGCTGGACATCACCCTAGAGGCCGAGCGCGGCATTGGCCGCCCACATCTGGCCGCGCGGATGATCCTGCTGCCCGTTCGCGGCGCACAGGGCGAATATCACCAAGCCATTGGCGCCTTGGCCCTATCTGGCAATATCGGGCGCACGCCGCGCCGTTTTGGCATCACACGCATGCGCAGCGAGGCGCTGGATGCGCCTGCAGGTTTTGTCATGGCAAAGCCGATGCATCTGTCTGCCCGCCTGCCAGACATCGCCGCCAGCGCCCCAGAAACTGCGCGCAGCCACCTGCGCCTCGTGCATTCGCGCGATTAGGGCGGCGGGGCAAACAGCGCGGCACCTGCCGTGCGACTTACAGCTTGGCGGGATAATGGCGGCGCGACAGCCTGCCCCAAAGGATAGCACTGGCGACCAAAATCACCGAACCTGTGGCCACGGGGAAGATTGCGTAAAGCACATCGCTATGATGCGTGATGGTCACCAGCAACGCCACTGCGCCCCCTGGCGGATGGACAGCGCGCAGGGCGATCATCACGGCCAGGGCCGCGGCCACGGCAAGCGGGCCCAACCAAAGACCAATATCGGGCAAGGCCCAGACCAAGCCAGCCGCCACCAAGGCCGATGCGGTATTGCCCACCACAACAGACCAAGGCTGCGAAAATGGGCCTTGCGAGGCGAAAAAGATCAGCACAGCGCTGGCCCCAAAAGGCGCGATCATTCCTGCGTCAGACTGATGCGCCAGCACAATGCTAACGGCAATCATCGCAAGGGAAAAGCCAACTCCACCCGCCGCCCATAGCGCGGGGCCCAGTGGTGGGCGATGGCCCTGCGGGCCAAAGGCCTTGATCCAATGTTTCATACCGCGCCCTTTTGATGAACTTGTAATAAAAGGGGGCAGAAAGACCTGCTTTCTGCCCCGATCTGCGGCTTTGGCCCCGACTGCGCCGCTGCGCTAGACGGCGATGGCCTTGCGCTGTGCGCGCTGGGCCACAAGTTCTTCGGCCACCAAGAACGCCAGTTCCAGCGATTGGCTGGCATTCAGGCGCGGATCGCAGGCGGTATGGTAGCGATCTGCCAGATTCTCGTCCGAGACAGCGCGCAACCCGCCGGTGCATTCGGTCACGTCTTGCCCCGTCATTTCAAAATGCACGCCGCCTGGCACTGTGCCTTCGGATTTGTGAATGGCAAAGAATTCGCGCACTTCGCGCAGCACTTGGTCGAAGGGGCGGGTTTTATAGCCCGATGCCGCCTTGATCGTGTTGCCATGCATCGGATCGCAAGACCAGACCACATTGGCCCCTTCTTCCTGCACTGTTTTGATCAGGCGTGGCAGATGATCGCCCACTTTGCCCGCGCCAAAGCGCGCAATCAAGGTCAGGCGGCCTGCCTCGTTGTCTGGGTTCAGCTTGGCCATCAACACTTTCAGGTCTTCGGCTGTGGTGGTGGGGCCGCATTTCAGACCGATGGGGTTTAAGACACCGCGGCAGAATTCCACATGCGCGCCGTCAGGCTGGCGGGTGCGATCACCAATCCAAATCATATGACCCGATCCTGCAACGGTATTGCCCGTCAAGCTGTCGACGCGGGCAAAAGCCTCTTCATATTCCAGCAGCAGCGCCTCGTGGCTGGTATAGAACTCGACTGTCGCAAGGTTATGGGCCGTGTCCGAATTGACACCTGCCGCATTCATAAAATCCAGCGCATCGGAAATGCGGTTGGAAATGTCGCGGTAGCGGTCGGCCTTGTCATGTTCGGCAAAGCCCAGCGTCCATGCATGAACGCGGTGGATATCGGCAAAACCGCCCGTCGAAAATGCGCGCAGCAAGTTCAGGCTGGCGGCGGCCTGCGTATAGGCCTGCAACATGCGCGCGGGGTCGGGCACGCGCGCGGCAGGTGTCGCCTCGAACCCGTTGATGATATCACCGCGATACGAAGGGTATTCCACCCCATCAATCACTTCGGTCGGGGCCGAGCGTGGCTTGGCAAATTGGCCCGCCATGCGGCCGACCTTAATCACAGGCACTTTTGCGCCATAGGTCAGCACCACAGCCATTTGCAGCATCACACGGAAGGTGTCGCGGATGTTATCGGCAGAAAATTCGGCAAAGCTTTCGGCGCAATCGCCGCCTTGCAGCAAAAAGGCTTTCCCCTCGCCCGCAAGGGCAAGCTGCTTTTTCAGCCGACGCGCCTCGCCTGCAAAAACCAAGGGAGGATATTTGCCAAGCTGGGCCTCGACCGCGGCCAATGCGGCCTGATCGGGATAATCGGGCATCTGCACCCGTGGTTTGCTGCGCCAGCCCGCTTTGCTCCAAGTCTGCGTCATAACAGATCCCCTTAATTCGCATGTCGGGCTTGGGTATAGGAATAAATTCCCCCAAGGGAAAGGCGCTTTGCGACAATTTACGGCGAAAATAGTGGTTTGGGCCACATCAAGCCCCTTGCGGGCGGGCGGCTTTCCTGTTTCGATGCGCCAAATCCGACACAATAGGTCGCAACATGTCCATCTCTGCCCGCGCTGATGCCCAGCGCAAGGCCACATCCACCCCCGCCCCAATTGCGCCGCGCCGCTTTGTGTTTCTGCTGCTGGATCGTTTCACGATGATCAATTTCGCGGGCGCAATCGAACCTTTGCGACTGACCAATCATGTGCTGGGCCATGCAGTCTATGAATGGAAACTGTGCGGCGAAGGCGGGCATGAGAAAACCTGCTCGAATGGCGCAGTGCTGCGGCTGGATATGGGGCTGGACGAGCTTGACCGCGACGATTGCCTGATGGTCTGCGGCGGGGTCGATATTCAAAAACACACCACAAAACCTGTGCTGGCATGGCTGCGACGCGAATCGCGGCGTGGCATTGCCATTGGCGGGCTGTGCACAGGCGCGCATGTGCTGGCCAAGGCAGGGCTGCTGGATGGCAAAAAGGCCACGATACATTGGGAAAACCAAGACGGTTTTGCCGAGGAGTTTGGCGAAGTGAACCTGACCAAATCGGTGTTCGTGATGGATGGCAGCCGCTGGTCAACTGCGGGGGGGATTTCGTCATTAGATTTGATGCTGCGCATCATCGCATCCGATCATGGCGAAGAAGTGGCCAATTCGGTCGCCGATCAGATGATCTATTCCACCATCCGCACCGACCAAGACACACAGCGCCTGTCGATCCCCACACGTATCGGCGTGCGCCACCCCAAACTTTCCCAAGTCATTCAGATGATGGAAGGAAATATCGAAGACCCGATGTCGCCCGCCGATTTGGCCGACGAAGTGGGCATGTCGACCCGTCAATTAGAACGGCTGTTTCGCAGGTATCTGAACCGCAGCCCAAAACGCTATTACATGGAATTGCGCCTGCAAAAGGCGCGCAATCTTTTGATGCAAACGGATATGAGCGTGATCAACGTGGCGCTGGCTTGCGGCTTTGCCTCGCCTTCACATTTTTCAAAATGCTACCGCAGCCATTACAACACCACCCCCTACCGCGAACGTGGCGCGCAGGGCGGCGGTCTTGGCGGGGCGGGGCCAATGGGCGGAAGATTATCGATATGACATTATCAAGACGCAGTATTTTAAGCCGCAGCTTAGCAGCTTTGGCGGCCCTTGGTCTGGCTAGCCCTGCCCGCGCAAAAACCGCCGGCAAATCGGTGGCCGTGATTGGCGCAGGCATGGCAGGGCTGGCTGCGGCAGGCGCGCTGGCGCGGGCGGGGGCCAATGTGACCATATACGAGGCGCGCGCGCGCATCGGGGGGCGCGTGGCGACAAGCATGCTTTGGCCAGATTTGCCCTGTGATTTGGGCGCAAGTTGGATCCACGGGCCAATTGGCAACCCAATCAAAAAGCTGGCCAAGGCCGCAGGCGCGGCAACTGTGCGCACCAGTTACGAAAGCTCTGCCGCATTTGAAGACGGCGAAGAGGTTGACACCGACATCGACCCTTTTGAATGGGTTGACGATGCCCGCGCCACGGCATCGCGGTCATCCTCTGATATGTCTTTGAAAGACGCGCTGATTGCTTTGCGCGTGATGAAGGTCAAAACCCCCGAGGATATCGAGGCTTTGGCAGCACATGTCCATCTGGCAATAGAACATGAATATGGCGGCGATTGGGGCAGGCTGTCGGCGCGGTATTTCGATATGGGCGAAGAGTTTGCGGGCGAAGACGTGCTGTTTCCGCAAGGCTACGGTGCATTAGCCAATTTTGCCGCCAAGGGGCTGGCCATTCAAACAGGGGCGCAGGTCACCCGACTGACGCCGCGCGATGCAGGTGTCAGCATAGAATTTGCATCAGGGCAAAGCATCCGCGCCGATGCCGCGATTGTGACCTTGCCACTGGGGGTGCTGCAATCGGGCCGCGTCCGCTTTGACCAGCCTTTGGCGCGCGCGCGGCAAGCGGCGATTGATACGCTGGGCATGGGCCTGTTGAACAAGGTGTTTTTGCGGTTTGACGAGATGCCCCCCACCCCTGCCATGGATTGGTTGGAAAAGCTGGATGCGCCGCGCAAGGTGTTTCCCGAATGGGTGAACCTTGCCCATGTTTTGGGCGCGCCCGTTTTGCTGGGCTTTAACGCCGCCGACAGCGCCGACGCGTTGGAAAGCGCCAGCGACAGACAGACGATCGCCGCCGCGACTGATGCGCTGCGAGCGATGTTTGGCAGCCGCTTTCCTGCCCCTATTGCGGCGCAAATCACCCGTTGGCGCGCTGACCGGCATGCGCTTGGTTCCTACAGCTATCACGCGCTGGGCGCGGCGCGTTCGGCGCGCCGCGATTTGGCGGGCAGTGATTGGGACGGGCGCATTGTCTTTGCGGGCGAGGCCTGTAGCAGCGATCATGCCAGCACTGTGCATGGGGCATGGATGTCGGGGCTAGAGGCCGCGCGCGAGATTTAGCGCATCGCCCTGCGGGGGCAGGAATGGGGGGCCATGCATTTCCCTTGCGCGGCGCTTTTTGTTTCATTTCCCCAGCGGGGCTAGCCGATACACCGCCCAGTCGATCACTGACAAAAACCAAATGCTGCCATCGGGGGCCTGCACCACGTCGCGCACGCGCGCGGTTTCGGGGGCGGCGATTCGTTCTTCCAAATAGCCTGCGCGCGGGTCTAGCCGTGCGATAAAATCGCTGTTCAAACTGCCCGTGAGCAAATTGCCACGCCATGCGGGAATAAGATCGCCTTGATATTCCATCAGCCCCGAGGGTGCGATGGACGGAACCCAAACCTTGACCGCATCGACCATACCTTCCCTTCGTGGCGCGCCAATGGTGCCGCCGCCATATTGCTCGCCCTTGGTCACCAAGGGCCAGCCGTAATTGGCCCCTTTGGTTAGGATATTCACCTCATCACCGCCCTGCGGGCCATGTTCGACCAGCACCAAATCACCCGCCGCTGTTTGGATCAGGCCCTGCGGGTTGCGATGGCCAAGGGTAAAGATGCCCGCCATGGCACCACTCAGTTGCGTGGCGGGGCTGCCATCGGGGTTGAAATGAAACACCTTTCCTTCGCTGCGACTTGGGTCTTGCGCCTGCAACCCGTCTGGGCCTGTGCCGCGCTCGCCCAAGGCCAGATACAGCGATCCGTCCTGTGCCTCGATCACGCGTGCGCCAAAATGATTGCCGCCGCCCACGCCTTCGGGCGCGGTGAACAGCACCTGCAGATCGGTCATGCGCATCGCGGCAAAGTCAACCCGCCCCCGCGCAAGGGCCGTGCCGCGCCCACCGTTGAAATCCGCCGCATAGGTCAGGTAAACCCACGGATCGCCTGCAAAGCCGCGCGGCACCATCACATCCAAAAGGCCACCCTGCCCGCCCACCGACACATCGGGCAGGCCCGCAATATCGCCCAAATCTGCCCCATCCGCGCCAAAAAGACGCAGGCGCGCCCTGTCACGCTCGGTCACCAGAAAGCGGCCATCGGGCAGATGCGCAATGCCCCACGGCTCGTCCAGACCTTGGGCAACCAAGGTGATCTGCATCGGCCCTGCACTGGTGTCCAACACCGAATCGGCGGCAGCCTTTGCAACGCTGCTGGCCATAGCGGCGAGTAAAACGGCGCCAAAAACCGCGCCAAACCCTATCTGCTGTCTTTGGCGGTGACCTTTCATCGGCTGCTCCCTTTCATCTTTTGGGCGAGTATGGGGCCAAAGCATACGATAACCTACTACCTATAGTGGTTACACCCCATAGCGCGGCTACTCTGCCCAAGGATGTAGTGTGTGACTGTGCTTTTTCAAACCCCTTTCCTTTTCAAAACGCGCACTCTAGGTTAGCTGGCAGGATAAAATCCAAACTGGGAGCGAAGATATGAAAAAACTACTTCTCGCCACTGCAAGTGTTGCACTGATGGCAGGCGCAGCTTCGGCTGAAGACGTGAAAATCGGTATCGTTATCGGCTTTACGGGGCCGCTGGAATCGATCACGCCAACGATGGCAGCCTCGGCAGAAATGGCGCTGGCTGAAGTCAATGCTTCGGGCAAGTTCACCCTTGGCAATCTGGTTCCTGTCCGCGCCGACAGCACCTGCGGTGACGCTGCAGCAGGCACGGCAGCAGCAGAGCGCGTTGTGACCGCCGATGGCATCAAAGCTATGGTTGGCGGCGACTGCTCGGGCGTGACGGGTGCAATTTTGCAAAACGTCGCACGTCCAAATGGCATTGGCATGATCTCGCCTTCGGCGACCTCGCCATCGCTTTCGGCCGCCGAAGATGATGGCCTGTTCTTCCGCACCTCGCCTTCGGACGCGCGTCAGGGCGAAATCATGGCAGACATCCTAACGGGTAAAGGCATCATGTCGGTCGCCGTAACCTACGTTAACAATGACTATGGCAAGGGCTTGGCTGACGCGTTTGCAGCAGCCTACACAGCTAAGGGTGGCGCAATTACTCTGAATGCACCACATGAAGATGCAAAAACGGACTATTCCGCTGAGGTGGCTGCCATGGCATCCGCTGGTGGCGATTTGCTAGTTGTCGCGGGTTATGCCGACGGCGGCGGCAAAGGCATGATCCAAGCCTCCCTTGATGCAGGCGCATTCAGCAAGTTCTATCTGGTGGATGGGATGTATGGCGACAGCCTGATCTCTGCGATCGGCGCACCTTTGGACGGCACCATTGGCGCTTTGCCAGGGATCGACAACGAAGGTTCGACCAAGTTCAAAGAGATGGCTGCCGCTGGTGGCTTGGATGGCACATCGGCATTTGCGGGCGAAAGCTATGACGCAGCAGCCCTGATTGCGATGGCTATGGCCGCCGCTGGTTCGACCGATTCGAAAGAATGGACGACCAAGGTTATGGATCTGGCAAATGCCCCAGGCGAGCCAATCCTGCCTGGCGAATTGGGCAAAGCACTGGAGCTGATCGCTGCTGGCACCGACATCGACTATATGGGTGCGACGGGCGTTGAGCTGGTTGGCCCCGGCGAATCGGCTGGCAGCTACCGCGAATACGAAGTGAAGGGCGGCAAGTTTGAGACCGTCCAGTATCGTTAATCTGCGGGGATAACCCAAACGGGCGGCCCAAGGTCTTTGGCCTTGGGCCGTTTGTGCAAAAGCCGCCAGCTGCGCCTTGCAGCCCAGAAGCGGCGTCACGACAGGGAAATGACATGATCGAAGTGCAAGACCTGCATCGCCATTTTGGCGGTTTTCGCGCAGTTGATGGCGCGTCATTACGTATTGAAACAGGGTTGATTACGGGGTTGATTGGCCCGAATGGCGCGGGCAAAACCACGCTGTTTAACGTGATTGCAGGCCGTTTGCCGCCCACATCAGGGCGTGTTTTGATGGATGGGCAAGATATCACGGGCCTGCCGCCGCATGTGCTGTTTTCGCGCGGGCTGCTGCGCACCTTTCAAATTGCGCATGAGTTTTCATCAATGACGGTGCGGGAAAACCTGATGATGGTGCCGCCCAATCAATCTGGCGAAAGCCTGTGGAACGCGTGTTTTCGGCGCGGGGCTGTTGCCGCTGAAGAGGCGCGCATTCGCGCCCAAGCCGACGAGGTGCTAGAGTTTCTGACCATCAGCCATTTGGCCGATGAAAAGGCGGGAAATATTTCAGGCGGGCAGAAAAAGCTGCTGGAATTGGGCCGCACCATGATGACCGATGCCAAGATCGTGTTTCTGGACGAGGTGGGCGCAGGCGTGAACCGCACGCTGCTCAACACCATTGGCGATGCAATCGTGCGCCTGAACAAAGAGCGCGGCTATACGTTTTGCGTGATTGAACATGATATGGATTTCATCGCCCGAATCTGCGGCCCCGTGATTTGCATGGCCGAGGGTAAGGTTTTGGCCACTGGCACTGTGGACGAGGTTAAGAACAACGAGCGCGTGATCGAGGCTTATCTGGGCACGGGGCTAAAGAACAAAAAGGAGGCCGCGCATGCATAAAGCGGCGACACGGGGGCGGGCCCCCTCGATGCTTTGTAAAGCATCTCACCCTCGGACTGTTTTTGCTAATAGGAAAGGGGCGCAAAGATGAGCGAGCCTTTTCTGATTGGCGAGGCCATGACGGGCGGTTATGGCGCAACAGATATTTTGCACGGCTGTACGATTGCCGTGGAAAAGGGCGAGATTGCTGTGATTGTCGGCCCAAATGGCGCGGGCAAGTCAACGGCTATGAAAGCAGTGTTTGGCATGCTGAACCTGCGCGGCGGCGCAGTGCGGTTGAATGGCGAGGATATCAGCAAACTGTCCCCGCAGGCGCGCGTGCGCAAGGGTATGGGGTTTGTGCCGCAGACGTCCAATATCTTTACCACCATGACTGTGGAAGAAAATCTGGAAATGGGCGCGTTCATTCGCGCAGATGACATCGCAGGCACTATGGCGCAGGTCTATGATCTGTTCCCCATTTTGAAACAAAAGCGCCATCAGGCGGCGGGCGAGCTTTCGGGCGGGCAGCGCCAGCAGGTCGCCGTGGGCCGTGCGCTGATGACGCAGCCGCAGGTGTTGATGCTGGACGAGCCGACGGCGGGCGTGTCTCCCATTGTGATGGACGAATTGTTTGATCGCATCATCGAAGTGGCCCGCACGGGCATTTCAATTTTGATGGTCGAACAAAACGCGCGCCAAGCGCTGGAAATTGCTGATAAGGGCTATGTTCTGGTGCAGGGCGCAAACCGATTCACGGGCACGGGGGCAGAACTTTTGGCCAACCCTGATGTGCGCCGTTCTTTCCTTGGGGGCTAAGGCATGGATATTCTGAACGCTTTAGTGGCCTTTTTGAATTTTGTGTTCATTCCGGGCCTTGCCTATGGCAGCCAATTGGCCTTGGGCGCGCTGGCGCTGACGCTGGTATATGCAGTGCTGCGTTTTTCCAACTTTGCCCATGGCGATACTATGGCCTTTGGCACGATGTGGGTGATTTTGGTCACTTGGGCGCTGCAATCGGTGGGGATCACGGGCGGGGTTTTGCCCACAGCGCTGATCGCCTTGCCCTTTGGCATTGCGATCACCATCGCCTTTGTGCTGGCCACTGACCGCGCGGTATATCGGTTTTACCGCAGGCAAAAGGCCGCGCCGATCATCTTGGTGATCGTCTCGACAGGGGTGATGTTTGTGATGAACGGCCTGACGCGGGTGATCATCGGGCCAGAAGAGCAAAACTTTGCCGATGGCGCGCGCATGATCCTAGCCCCCAATGATTTTAAGGCATGGAGCGGCCTTGCCGAAGGTTTGGCGATTAAGTTGACCACAGTGATCACTGTGATTGTCGCGGCGGTTTGCGTGGCGGCGCTGTTTTGGTTTTTGCAGCGCACCCGCACGGGCAAATCCATGCGCGCCTATTCGGATAACGAAGATTTGGCGCTGCTGTCTGGCATCAATCCTGAACGGGTGGTGGCCATCACATGGATTTTGGCCACGGCCTTGGCGGTGATTGCAGGAACGCTGTATGGGTTGGATAAATCTTATCGTCCGTTCATCTATTTCCAACTGCTGCTGCCCATGGCGGCGGCGGCGGTGGTGGGCGGGCTTGGCAGCCCGCTGGGTGCGATTGCGGGTGGGTTCATCATCGCCTTTTCCGAGGTGTTCGTCACCTATGCGTGGAAGAAAATCGTCACCTATCTGGTGTCTGCCGATATGGCCCCTGAAGGGCTGCTGCAACTGCTGACAACCGATTACAAATTCGCGGTGTCCTTTGCGATTTTGATCTTGGTGCTGTTGGTTATGCCCACGGGCATCTTTAAGGGGAAGTAGGATGAACAAGCGCAACCTTTTGATGTTTGCGGGCGTGGCGCTTTTGTTTGTAGCGACAGGCTTTTTCCAAAGCTGGAACCTGAGCCTGCAAATCCTGATCATCGGAGTTTTATCTTCGATCATGGCTTTGGGCGTGAATATGCAATGGGGCTATGCAGGGCTATTTTCGACAGGGATCATGGGATCGGTCGCCTTGGGTGGCCTTGCTGTGGTTCTGGTCTCTGGCCAGCCCGTGCCCGAGGGTTGGGCCGCAGGCGGGCCACGTTTGATGCTGGCTTTGGGTTTTGGCGTTGTGGTGATTGGCGCAGCCGTATACCTGTATAACCGCATGGCGGCAGGGACGGCGCGGCGGGCGGCGATGATTTTGCTGCTGGGCGCGGGTTTTTTCGCCTATCGCGCCCTTCTTGACCCTGCGATCACCGCGATTGAAGCCTTTAACCCTGCAACGGCTGGCAATATTGGCGGGCTGGGCCTGCCATCGCTGCTGTCATGGCCCGTGGGCGCGCTGTTTGCGGCAGCGGCAGCTTGGGCGATTGGTAAGGTCGCGCTGGGGCTGCGGTCGGACTATCTGGCCATCGCCACGCTGGGCATTGCCGAGATCATTCTGGCTGTGATGAAAAACGAAGATTGGCTGGCGCGCGGCGTGAAAAACATCATCGACCTGCCCCGCCCATGGCCTGTGCCCTATGAGGTGGATTTGCAGGCCGATCCCGCCTTTATGGCCCAAGCGGCGCATTGGGGATTTTCGGGTGTCGAAGCCAGCACAATCTTGGTGAAACTGCTGTATTTGGCGGTGTTCGGCGCGGTCTTGCTGGTGCTGATCTATTTTTCCGAACGCGCGCTGAACAGCCCGTGGGGGCGCATGATGCGCGCTATTCGCGACAACGAGGTTTCCTCTGCCGCGATGGGCAAAAACATCAAGGCGCGGCATTTGCAAGTGTTCATCATTGGCTCGGCCGTGGTGGGGCTGGCGGGCGCGATGCTGACCTCGATGGAGGGGCAATTGACCCCGTCTAACTACACCCCGCTGCGGTTCACCTTTTTGATTTGGGTGATGGTGATTGTGGGCGGGTCGGGCAATAACTGGGGCGCTGTGCTGGGCGGGCTGCTCTTGGGTTGGCTGTGGCTGATCGTGGAAAACGCAGGCCCCGTGGCGATGAGCTATCTGACCATGCCCCTGCCCGATGGCGTGCTGAAAGCCCATCTGATCGAAGCGGCCCCGCATCTGCGACTGGTCACCTTGGGGGCCGTGCTGCTGCTGGTGTTGCGGTTCAGCCCGAAGGGGTTGTTGCCAGAGAAGTAGGGTTTGCGCCATAAAATATGATCTGGTAGGATTGGATATGAAGGAGTGCCTCATGTCCCGTCTGACCATTTCCATGCCAGACCAGATGAACGACTGGGTCGAGGCGCAAGTTTCCGCTGGCCGCTACGGCAATGTCAGCGAGTATTTCCGTGATCTGGTGCGCCGCGATCAGGAACGCCGCGAAGGCGCGATTGCCGAATTGCGCGCGCTGATGGAGCAGGCCGATGCGGGCGGGGTTAGCCCGCGTTCGGTGGACGAGGTCTTGCAGGCCGCGCGGTTGGAAGCGCAGCAACAGGGCCTGTTGAATGGAGCAGATTAGCCTTACGCGTGCTGCCGAGCAGGATTTGATGGACATTTACCTGTTTGGGGCCGCGGAGTTTGGCGCAAAACAGGCGGATCGTTACGCAGGCGAGATGGCCGCTAAACTGGCCCTGATCGCAGGTAACCCCAGCTTTGGCGCAGATTACACCTTTGTCCAAAACGGCCTGCGCCGCGCAGAATGCGGCGCACATGCGATCTACTATAGGCAGGCGGGCTCGGGCATTCTGGTGCTGCGCATCCTGCATGGGCGCATGGATGTGGGGCGGCATTTGGGGTAGGCGCAAAGAGATTTCGCAACGGGCAAGTCATTAGCGCGCAATAGAATTCCGACAGCGCGCTGCTAGTCTCGGTCGCATGTGCCCGAAACATTATCCCATCTTCCGCCGTCGTCGAGGCAACTATCGATTTTTAGCGGGGTAAAGACATGATGGGCAGATGTCATTAATGCGGCATAGCATATCATCCCAACGCCAACCCCGCGAAAATCATAAATCGCGCAAATCGGGTCACAGCAATCTTGCCCCCTCCTGCAACGCGAACCTGTCCGTCATGCCCGACACATAATCGGCCACGATACGGGCCAGTTCCACATCGCCCTGCGCGCGCGCAATATCGGCCTGCCATTCGGCGGGGAGAAGCTCTGGGCGCGACAAAAACAGCGGGAACAGCCCGTTCACCACTTCTGTCACCCGTGCCCGTTCCTTCATCACCGATGGCGCGCGATACATGCGGGTGAACAGGAAACTGCGCACTGATTTCAAGTCTTGGAACAGGGGTTTGGAAAACCTGATCACAGTCGTCCCTAAGCCCCGAATATCCTCCGCCGACCGCGCCCCAGCCGATGCAAGGCGGTTTTGCGCCACGGCAATCACATCTTCCACCATCACGCCAAACACCCGCCGCAGCGCCTCGTGCCGCCTACGCATTTTGTCCAAATTCGGATACAGCCGATCCACCGCCTCGAAGGCGGGGCCAGTGACGGGCAGTTCCATTAGGTCAGCCTCATCAAACAGGCCCGAGCGCAGGCCATCGTGCAAATCGTGGTGCGAATAGGCGATATCGTCGGAAATCGCGGCCACCTGCGCCTCGGCACTGGCAAAGGTGTCCAGCTCCAAATCCCATAGCGCGTTTACCTCGGCCAGCGCATAGGGCAGCGGCCCCGCATGTTTGGCGTCAGCATTGGGGCCAGTGACGGGGCCGTTATGCTTGGCAATCCCCTCCAGCGTTTCCCATGTCAGGTTCAGCCCGTCAAAACCCGCATAGTGCCTCTCCAGCCGTGTCACAATCCGCAGCGCCTGTGCGTTATGGTCAAACCCGCCGTAAGGGGCCATCAGCGCGGCCAAAGCATCCTCGCCCGTATGGCCAAAGGGCGTGTGGCCCAGATCATGCGCCAGCGCAATCGCCTCGGCCAGATCGGTGTTCAGCCCCAGCACCCCTGCAAGCGTGCGCGCCACCTGCGCCACCTCGATCGAATGGGTCAGGCGGGTGCGGTAATAATCGCCCTCATGTTCAACGAAAACCTGTGTCTTATGCTTTAGGCGGCGAAAGGCAGAGGAATGGATGATGCGGTCGCGGTCACGCTGAAATTCGGTGCGGAACGAGGGCAGGCTTTCTGCATAAAGCCGCCCGCGCGACTCTGTGTTTTGGCAGGCATAGGGGGCTAAGGGTTGGGCAAGCGTTTCGGGCATATGATTGCCTTCTTGTTGAGGGGGCCTAATGCGCCTATATTACACATAGGCCCCGTTTAGGAGAGCAAAATGAACCTACCCCCCACTGTCACCCCGCGCGCCTTTTCAAGGCTGGCTGAAATTGCCGCGATAACAGGTCAGGCGAAACCGCTGCGCGTGGCGGTCGAAGGCGGCGGTTGTTCGGGTTTTCAATACCAGATCAAATTGGACGAGCCTGCGCAGGGCGATTTGGTACTGGAAGGCGCAGGCGGCAAGGTGTTGATCGACGAGGTCTCGCTCCCCCTGCTCGCAGGCGCGGTGATTGATTTCACAGAAGAATTGATCGGCGCGCGTTTCGTGGTGCAAAATCCCAATGCCACGGCAAGTTGCGGCTGCGGGGTTAGTTTTTCGATGTAGCGAAACCCTTTCCTTCCCGCCGCCCTGCCCTATCATTTGCGGCAGGCAAGCACGGGGCGCATTGATGAGCACAGTTCTTCTTCTGGGATCGGGCCCTGCTGCGATTGGCGCACGGGGATGGCGGCGGGATGGGTTTGATACCATTGTCGCCATCAACAACGCCCATGCCATCCGCCCTGATTGGGATGCGATGGTTTATCCTTATGATTTCCCCAAAGAAAACGTCCCCAGCCCCCGCGCTGGCCAGCGCCTGATTGACGAAACCCAATTCGTGCCCGCGCAAAACCGCTTTGGCGGTTTTATTTACGCAGGCGCGACCATGGCCTTTACCGCCGCCTATTGGGCGCTGGATGCGCTGCGCCCGCGGGTTTTGGCCTTTTACGGCTGCGATATGGTCTATCCCGCCACAGGGCCAACCCATTTCTATGGCACGGGCGCGCCAGATCCTCTGCGCGCGGATGTGTCCTTGCGCAATCTAGAGGCGAAGTCAGCCCGTTTGATGGTGCTGGCCGCGATGCAGGGCGCAGCGCTTGTCAACCTGTCGCGCGCGCCATCGCGCCTGATTTTCCCGCGCGCGCACCGCTGCGATTTCGCGCGCCTCGTGCCTTTGCGATATGATGCAGTCGCTGCGTTGGAGGCGCTGCATTTAGAGGCGAGTCTGTCCTATAGCACCCCCACAGGGCATTACAGCCAAAGCGGCTATGATCTGGCGGCGCTTGACCACCTAGATCAGCTTTGGCTGGCAGCAGCGCTTGATCTGTGGCAGGCGGCGGCATAGGCTGGCGCACAGCATATCGAAAGCCAACCCCATGAAAATCGCCACCTTCAACATCAACGGCATCAAGGCGCGGCTGGATCGGCTGACCGAGTATCTTACTGGGGCGGGGGCGGATGTTGATGTGATCTGCCTTCAGGAAATCAAATCTGTGGATGAGGCTTTCCCGCGCGAGGTGTTCACCACGATGGGCTATCATGTTGAAACCCATGGGCAGAAATCTTTCAACGGCGTGGCCATCCTGTCCAAACTGCCGCTGACAGATGTGCGGCGCGGCCTTGCAGGGGACGAGACCGACGAACAAGCCCGCTGGATCGAAGGCGTGGCGCAGGGCGTGCGCATTTGCGGGCTGTATCTGCCCAATGGAAACCCTGTAGAGTTTGACGGCGATACCCCCATCCCATCGGGCAAATACGGCTATAAGCTGTCTTGGATGCAGCGGATGCGCGTCCGCGTGGCACAGGTCTTGGCCGCCGAAGAACCCGCAGTTTTTTGCGGCGATTACAACATCATCCCGCAGGATATCGACGCGGCGAGGCCCGAGGCTTGGGCCAAAGATGCCCTTGCCCTGCCCGCCAGCCGCGCCGCCTATCGCCGCCTCCTCAACCTTGGCCTAACCGAGGCGCTCCGCACAGTGAACCCAAATGCAGGCCTTTATTCCTATTGGGATTTTCAGGCTGGCGCGTGGGAGCGCAACATTGGCATCCGCATCGACCACCACCTGCTGACCCCGCAAGCGGCCGATAGGCTGACGGGCGCAGGGGTGGATAAGTCTGAACGCGGCAAAGACCGCCCTTCGGATCATGTGCCTGTCTGGATCACGCTGGCCGCTTGAACATGGGGGGCTTTGCCCCCCGCTTCGCTCCCCCCAGGATACTTTGAAAAAGAAGAAGCCACGAGCCGCGCGCGATGCGCCTTCTTCTTTTCACAAATATCCTGGGGTGAGGAGCGCCAGCTCCGAGGGGCAAAGCCCCTTTTACGTCTGTGCAGTTGCGTCATAGCCGTAAAGCCAATCAAACCGCCGCAGCATCAGATTTGGGGCAATCACAGACAGGCTGCGCAGGCCTGTATGGGCCAGTGCGCGGGCGGGGCCTGACAGGTGGTACTTTCGGGCATTGGCATTTGCTGCTGCGATGATGCGGGCTGTGCGCGGGGCGCGCAGGGCTTGGTAGCGGTTCAAGGCCATCTCAATAGGAAGATTATCAAGAAGATTGACCAGCACCGCGCCATCTTCCAGCCCCATATTGGCCCCTTGGGCCAAAAAGGGCAGCGTGGGATGGGCTGCATCGCCCAGCAACACCGCCGCCCCTTTCGGCAGGATTTTGCCCCAGTTTTCTGCGATAGGGTGTCGGAACAGGCCCCAAAGCCCTGCTTCGCTGGCCGCGTCTACCCATGCGCGGGCCTGCGGGGCAAAGCTGGCAAAGGCTGCCTTAAAGCGCGCGTGATCTGCCCGCAACGACCAGCTTTCCGCAGCCCATGTGCTGCGCTCTTGCACAGCCACGATATTACGCAAGGCCCCGCCGCGCAGCGGATAGGTCACCAAGTGCCGCCCTGCCCCCATATGAACCTGAACCTCATCTGGCCCGCCATCGCCTGAAATCGTCGCGCGCCATGCAACCTGCCCTGTAAAGAACGGCGCGTTTGGGCCATTAAGCGCGGATCGCAGCACCGAATGCAGCCCATCTGCGCCGATCAGCAGCGCAGCAGTGACATCCGCCCCGCTGGCCATGCGCAAGCAAGGCAGATCGCCCGTGACATCCACACTGCCGACCTGTGCGCCCAGATGTAGCGCCGCCCCTGCTGCCAGCGCGCCCGCGCGCAAAATCTCGATCATATCAGCGCGGTGGATAAAGTGAAAATCGCGGTCTTGCGCGCGGCGGGTTAAATCCATCCGCAAAACGCGCGTGCCCGTCTGCCCGTTTCGCAATTCCAGCGTGCGGGCGTGCAGACCCATGCGGCCCAGATCATCCCCCAAACCCAAGGCACGCAGCACCCGCGCGCCATTGGGGGAAATTTGCAGCCCTGCGCCAACTTCGCGAAGGGCGGGCGCTTGTTCCAGCACCGATACCTGCGCCCCGCGCAGCGCCAGACCCCGCGCCAGCGCCAGTCCTGCGATGCCCGCGCCGATAATCACCACGCTTTGCCCAGCCAAACGGCCCATAGCACCCCCCCAAACGAAACCGCCGAAACCCTGCGGCTTCGGCGGCGTTTACCCCATTATCATGCGGGCTCATCTGCCCCAGATCAAGCCTGCTCAGGTAGCCGCATGCGTGCCACGCCGCTGGGCCGCAGGCGCCAGACCAAGCGCCGCAATCAATCGTCGCGATGGACTTTTTCGCGGCGCTCGTGCTTTTCTTGTGCTTCCAGCGTCATCGTCGCGATGGGGCGGGCATCCAAACGCTTGAGTGAAATCGGCTCGCCCGTCATCTCGCAATAGCCAAACTCGCCCGCCTCGATCCGGCGCAGGGCCGCATCAATTTTCGAGACCAATTTGCGCTGGCGGTCGCGGGTGCGCAGTTCCAGCGCGCGGTCGGTCTCCTCGGAGGCACGATCGGCAATATCGGGCACATTGCGCCCTGAATCTTGCAGATTGTCGATCGTGTCAGCCGATTGGCCCAAAAGCTCTTGTTTCCAGACAATCAACTTGCGGCGGAAATATTCCAACTGCAAATCGTTCATAAAGGGCTCATCCTCGGCAGGACGATAATCATCAGGCAAAAATACTTCGGCTTTCATGGTCGGCTCCCCAGTTCGGGGGCGATCTGCGTGAACGGTATCCATTTCAGTCACCCCACTTTTGGCCAGCAGATACTCTATGGCTGGGCCATTGTCACTAGCGGTTGCGTGAAAGGTTGCGCGAAAAAGATGCAATCGATAGGCTGGCCGCAGTCGGGCAGGCAAGGTGTTGGGATGGAAGTGAAATTTAGCTCAACCTCAGGTTACATCGCGCCACCTGATTTGCAGATGGCGGTCAATGCGGCCGTAACCTTGCAGCGCCCGCTGCTGGTCAAGGGGGAACCAGGCACGGGAAAGACCGAACTTGCGCGGCAAGTGGCGGCGTCTTTGGGGATGGGCCTGATCGAATGGGGAATTAAATCAACAACTAAGGCGCAGCAAGGGCTGTATGAATATGACGCGGTGGCGCGATTGCGCGATTCGCATCTGCCGATGGGCCTTGGCGGCGAGCGCGTGGGCGATGTCAGCAATTATATTCGCCGCGGCAAGCTGTGGCAGGCATTTACTGCCCCCGTCCGCGTGGTGCTGTTGATTGATGAAATCGACAAGGCCGATATCGAATTTCCCAATGATTTGCTGGCAGAATTGGATCGTATGGAATTTCACGTCTACGAGACGGGCGAGACGATCCGCGCGCTACACCGCCCTGTGGTCATCATCACGTCGAACAATGAAAAAGACCTGCCCGATGCGTTTTTGCGCCGCTGTTTTTTCCATTACATCCGCTTTCCAGACGAGGCGACACTGGCGGCCATTGTGCGGGTGCATTTCCCCGATGTGAAAGAAGCATTGCTGACCGCGGCGCTGGCCCAATTTTTTGCGCTGCGCGAGATGCCCGGGATCAAGAAAAAACCTTCAACTTCCGAAGTGCTGGATTGGCTAAAGCTGCTGCTGGCGGCAGATATGACACCCGAAACCCTGCGCGGGCATGGCAAAAACGCCCTGCCCGCGCTGCATGGCGCGCTGCTGAAGACCGAGGCTGATATCGCCCTGTTCGAAAAGCTGGCCTTTTTGTCCCGCAGCGAAGGGCGCAGCTAAGGGAATCGCGCGGCAATGGGGCGATAGATTGGTGACGATTTTTGCCGAATCGGCAATGTTTGCCATAGTTTGGACAGGATTTTGACACAAAGACCTCACAAAATCGAAAGTTTTTGAAACAATTTGAAATATTGCGTTACAATTGAGGGGAAAATCTGGGGTGAATCGCGCATGACTCTGCCATGGGTAGATTCCGCGCGAATCCACAAAAATCAAAAGATTGACACAGACAGGCCCAGTTCCTGACACTGCCATGGTGTTGATTTGCCAAACAGCATGTCTGATGCGCCAAAGCTGCGCTTGGACGGTTTTGAAGGAGATGCGCCGCGATGGTGCATCCCCGCCTGCGCCTTTGTGTTCTGCAGCAGAGGCGCGGTTACAAACCGCCAAGTTTGCCCCCTTCGGGCCGGCCAAAGCCATCAGGCGCGCCAGAAGGCAGGCCACAGTGGGACGTGCGCTTGCCTTCGTGCCGAGGGTCTGGGCCCCTTTCCGTCTGCTTGGAGGGGCCAGACTTTGAGTGCGGCGAAAGCGCGGGCCGATTCGGTCAGCCAAGGCCTTGCGGCGGGTATGGGGATACCTGTCGCAAGGCGGCTGACCCCTTGGGTTACCAGTGTCTTGCCGTGTGTCGATGTTTAGGAAGGCCCCCCCTTCCGCCCTATGGAAAAGAGCTGCCAAGCCATGCGTGTATTGCCCGTTATTGCCTTGTGTCTGATTTCAGCCTGCATGCCCCAAACAGGGGCGCAAGTGACACGATCCTTTGCCAGTGACAAAGCAAGCGAGGGCTTTGTTGCCCTTCCGCAATCGCTTGGCAGCCCCCCAGCGCCCAGCGCGGTGCGCTCGAATGCAGAATTGGCGCAGACCTTTTTGGATTTAGAATTTAAAATGGAAAGCGGGCGCGCTTTGCCCGTCTTTACCCGTTTTGAAGGCCCAATCACCATCCGCATGATTGGCGATGTGCCGCCGTCGGCGCGGGCCGAAATGGCGCGGCTGGTTGCGCGCTTTCGCAACGAAGCAGGGATTGATGTTTCCGAAGTCAGCGCAGGCCAGCCCGCCTCGATCAATATTGATTTTCAGCCGCGCGCAGATATGGCCAAAGTGGTTCCGATGGCGGCCTGCTTTGTCGTGCCGCGCCTGACCTCTTTTGCCGAGTATAAGTCCCAGCGCAACAGCCCAGCTGTCGATTGGACAACCCTGACCGAGCGCCAGAATGTGGCAGTGTTTGTGCCTTCGGACACTTCGGCGCAAGAAGTGCGCGATTGTCTGCACGAAGAAGTGGCCCAAGCGATGGGCCCGCTGAATGATCTGTATCATCTGCCCGACTCTGTTTTTAACGATGACAATTTCAACACTGTCTTGACCAATTTCGATATGATGGTGCTGCGGCTGCATTATGCGCCCGAGTTGAAATCGGGCATGGATCAGGTCGAAGTGGCCCAGCGTTTGCCAAAGCTGCTTGCGCGTATCAATCCGCGCGGCGAAGGCCTTGCAGGGCAAGCGCTGCGCATCGCGCCGCGCTCTTGGGTGGCGGCGGTCGAACAAAGCTTTGGCGTGGGCGGCACGGCAGGCAGCCGCGTGCAGGCGGCCGAGCATATGCTGAACATCGCTATGGCGCAGGGCTGGCGCGATTCGCGCCTTGGCTTTAGCTATTACGCCAAAGGACGCGCGCTATCGGCTGTCAGCCCTGTGCAGGCCGTCGCAGCCTTTGCAGAAGCCGCCCGCATCTACCGCGCCATACCTGGGGCAAATGTGCAGGCCGCCCATGTTGATATGCAACTGGCCGCCATCGCGCTGGCATCGGGCCAGCCTGCCAAAGCGATTGATTTTGCCGACCGCGCGATCCCCGTGGCCCAGCGCGCCGAAAATGCGTCTTTGTTGGCCACCTTGATGCTGATCAAGGCCGAGGCTTTGGAAAACGCAGGGCAAAGCGCCGCAGCTCAGGCGCTGCGTCTCGACTCTTTGTCATGGGCGCGCTATGGCTTTGGCGCAGACAGCCAGCTGCGCGCAAGGCAATCAGAAATTGCCAATTTGGGCGCGCGTGGCCGCAAAGGATAGCGCGGTGGTGGCAGTGCCGCCTGCATAAAGGGGGCCAAGGTGCTGATCATTTCAGGCATTGTTTTGGGTGCAATCTTGGGGCCAGTGCGGGCGCGGCAATTGGGCGGCAAACGCAATGATGCTTTGCATTATGGCGCGGCCTTTGCCCTGATTGGCGCGCTGCTGGGCCTGTTTGCCACCATTATCGTGCATCGCCTGTCAGTCTAGGCCGCCCGCATGTTCGCGCCCCTTATCACCCGCTTGCGTGATCTGGGGATTCCTGTGTCGCTGCTGGAATATCTCACCTTGCTGCGCGCAGTGCAGGCAGGTCTGGCCACCAATGATGTTGACGGGTTTTACCTGCTGGCGCGCCTAACTCTGATCAAGGACGAGCGGCATTTTGACGCCTTTGACCGCGCCTTTTCGGCGGCCTTTGCAGGGGCCGAGACGATCAGCACCGATGCCGTGATCCGCGCCTTGGACATTCCTAAAGAATGGCTTGCCAAATTGGCCGAAGGTCATCTAAGCCAAGAAGAACGCGAAAAGATCACCGCCTTGGGTGGGCTAGAGGCGCTGATGGCCACTTTGCGTCAGCGCCTTGCCGAACAGTCCGCGCGCCATCAAGGCGGCAATAAATGGATTGGCACGGCAGGCACCTCGCCCTTTGGGGCCTATGGCTATAATCCTGAAGGCATCCGTATTGGGCAGGATCAGGGCCGCCAGAGCCGCGCGGTGAAGGTTTGGGATCAGCGGGACTATCGCGCCCTTGCGGGCGATAGCAGCATTGGCATCCGCTCGATCGCCTTGGCGCTGCGGGCCTTGCGCCAATGGGCGCGCACGGGGGCCGAAGAATTTGATCTGCACGCCACCATTGCCGCGACGGCTGCGCAGGGCATGCTTGATGTGCAAATGCGCCCCACACGGCGCAACGGGGTTAAGGTGCTGCTTTTTCTGGATATTGGCGGGTCGATGGATGCCCATATCACCCTGATGGAGCAGTTGTTTTCAGCGGCTAAATCCGAATTTCGCAGCCTGACCACCTTTTATTTTCACAATTGCCTTTACGAACACATCTGGCGCGATCCAGCGCGGCGCTGGCGCGAAGCGGTCAGCACAGCGGACATTCTGCAGCAGTTCGGCCCCGATCACCGCGCGATCTTTATCGGCGATGCGGCCATGTCCCCCTATGAGATTTTGCACTCTGGCGGCGCGGTGGAACATCACAACGCCGAGGCGGGGGCCGTTTGGCTGGCCCGCGCCTGCGCCCAATGGCCGCGCCATCTGTGGATCAACCCCACGCCCGAAGCAGCTTGGGCCTATGCGCAGTCCACCCAGTTGATTGCGCAGACTTTTGGGGGGCAGATGGTGCCCGCAACACTGGATGGTCTGGCGCGCGGGATCAAACTGCTCAAGTCATAAAGGCAGGGGCATTTGGCGCGGCGCGATGGGTCAGCCCTGCCCTTGGCAAAGGCCGCAGCCTGCCCCATATCTGAAGCATGTTGAAACTCATCCCCTTTTTATTGCCCGTCGTTTATGCGCTTCTGATGCTGCAGTTTTCCGTCTGGCGCACAAAATCTATGTTGGCCGCGCAATCCAAACCGCTGTCCGAGCCCAGTTTGATTGCCGCATTATCCCCGATTGCCACAGCGCTTGGGCAGCCGCAAATCCGCGTTAATGTTTATGACATTCCCGCCATCAACGGGCTGGCCGCACCCGATGGGCAGATTTACCTTACGCGCGGGTTTATCGAAGCCTATCGCGCAGGGCGCGTCACGGCCCCCGAACTGGCCGCCGTGGTCGCGCATGAATTGGGCCATGTCTCGCTGGGGCATATGCGGCGGCGGATGATTGATTTTACAGGGCAAAATGCTGTTTTTGTGATGCTTTCGGCCGTTTTGGGCCGCTTTTTGCCCGTGATTGGCATTTGGATTGCCCGCGCCTTGTCCACCGCGCTGATGGCGCGCCTGTCGCAGCGCGATGAGTTTGAGGCCGATGCCTTTGCCGCAGCGCTGATGATCAAATCGGGCTATGGCACTGAGCCGCAGATCAGCCTGTTTCAACGGCTCGACAGCCTGACAGGCGGCGGCACGCGCCCGCCCGAATGGATGGCATCGCATCCCAAAACCGAAAAACGCATCGCCGCCATCAGGGCGGCCGAGGCGCGTTGGGCCACCGCTGTAAAGGCTTAAAGCCCCATCGCCTTGGCAAGCCGCGGGCAACCCGCCCGTTTCAGCAGCGCCTTTTTCGAAACCGCTGCCCCCGCCATGGATTCGGCGCGGGCATGCACCTCATCGACGATTGCGCCCATCGTATCTGGGTGATGGCTGAATATCTCCCACAAAAACCCATCGGGATCGCGCCGCGCCACCCCCTCGCCCGCCAACAGCCCACGCGGAAAATCGGCGGCGTTCAGGGTGATGATAGCATCGGATGATCCTGCTATGGCCACGGCCAGAACATGGCGGTCATTCTCGTCTGGCAAAATCAACCGCGCCTCAATCTGGGGGGCGGCAGGCAGATGGGCAGATGGGTGCGCGCGCGCGATCAGCGCCGCCTCTAGCCGCGCCGCAGCCTCGGCGGCAGGTCCCAGTTTGCGCGTGGCGCGCAGCCATTCCTCGATGATGCGGTCTGACCATTGCGCACGATACAGCCCCGCGAGATCTGCGCCCAAAAGCAACCCACGCAGCACGGGGGGATACAGAACACAGGCATCCAGAACGGCACGGATCATAGCATTTTGCGCTCCGCGTGCGATAAATTCAGGCCAATATGAAAGTTAGCAAGCCGCTTTGCTTGCACATTGGCCCAAATATCCAATTCAACCATCAAGGCGAAAGAACAGCGCCTTAAGATACGCGCTTTCGGCCAGTTGTGGCAGCATAGGGTGATCTGGCCCTGCATAGCCCGTGTGCAACAATTGCCCGCGCCGCCCGCCACGCCCAATTCCGCGCGCAGAGGCATTGCGAAAGGCCATGATGTCGGCGGCATGGCTGCAAGAACACAGCACCAAAAATCCACCCTTTGCCACCAGTGGCGCAGCCAAACGAGCAAGGCGTTCATAGGCGCGCAGCCCCGCCTCTAGCGCGGGTTTGGCAGGCGCAAAGGCAGGCGGATCGCAGATCACCAGATCAAATGTTTCCCCTGCAGCGCCCAAGGATTCCAGCACATCAAAAGCGTCGCCTTGGCGCGTGGTCAGCCGCGCCTCAAGCCCGCTTGCGCGCGCGCCCTGCACGGCAAGATCTAGCGCTGCGGCTGATCCATCGACACAAAGCGCGCTGTGCGCCCCGCCTGCCAACGCCGCAAGGCCGAACCCGCCCACATGGCTGAACATATCCAGCACCCTCGCGCCTTTGGCCAGCTTTGCGGCAAAGGCGTGATTGGGCCGTTGGTCAAAGAACAGGCCCGTTTTTTGCCCATGGGTTAAATCGGCCAAATAGGTCGCCCCATTCATAGGCACTGCAATGGGCCCCGCCAAAGCGCCGCGCATGACTGCGGTTTCCTCGGGCAGGCCTTCCAGCCCGCGCGCACGGCCCGATCCGTTTTTGACCACGGTTTTGATCCCTGTGACCTGCATCAGCGCATCGACCAGCGATTCAAGATGCCTTTCGGCCCAAGCGGCATTGGGCTGAATCACCGCCACATCGCCAAAGCGGTCGATGATGACACCGGGCAAGCCATCAGATTCAGCATGGACCAAACGATAAAACGGCACATCATAAAGCCGCGCACGCAGATCCAGCGCGCGGGCGATTTTGGTGGCAAACCACGCGGTATCAATTACCGCCTCGGGGTCGCGGTCGATCATCCGCGCGATAATTTTGGATTTGGTATTGACTGTTACCAGCCCCATGGGGCGGCGTTCCGCATCTTCCAACACGGCAAAGGCACCCGCAGGAATGGCCATGGTGCGGCGGTCGGTGACAACCTCATCGGCATAGACCCACGGAAATCCGTGCCGAATGGCCCGCGCCTCGGCCTTAGGCTTTAGCCGCACACGTGCAAGGCCCGCGGGGGCGGGGCCATCGATATCGTCATCGGGGGGGGAGATGTGATCATTCATCCCCGCTGCATAATCGCATTGCCCCCCCGTGAAAAGAGGGCAATACGCGCGGCGGCGCTTGGATCAGTGCAGCGGTGCGCCGCTGGGGCTTTGCGCAGCGCGGGCAACAGCGGCAAACAGGCCTTTGCGGACAAAACTGCCGCCGAGTTCCTTTTGGATCGATGCCGCCAGCGCTTCGCGGATGACCACAGCCTGCGTGCGCCCAACAGCCTCTTCGGCCAGCGCTGCGGCCCCCCCCGTCGCGCGCACTGTCGCATTCACGCGCGGCACAAACATCAACACATCGCCCGTGCTGGAATCGCGCAGGGTGAGGGTATAGATCAATTCGTGTTTGCCGCCAAAACTGGCGCGGGTCTTTTGCGTTACCGCATGAAAACGCGCAACCTGCACATCCACTGTCACCGCGCGTCCTGTGCGAAAGGCCGCCGCACCTGCGGCAATGCCATCTTGCACCAGTTTTTCAACTTGGGCATAGCGATTGCCCGCAGCCTCGCCATGCCAGACAATATCGGCGGCGGGTTTGTAAGAGTTTTCCTCTGACACCACCAAACTGCGCGGCACCAAAACACGCACCTGCGTCACGTTATAGCCGCTGGGCTGTGGGCTGACCAAAGATGGCGCGCCCAGCACGCCGCGCGAAGGCGGATCAGACATCATACATCCCGCAAGGCCAAATGCGGCCAAAGCAAGTGCGACAAAGTGAAAGCTGCGCATTCTGCACCTCATGGGTTCACAGTCATGCAAAAACCCTATCGCGCGACTATGGCCGCCATGGGCCAGAACTGCCGCGGAAATGGGACAATTTTGCGATAATTGTGGCAAATCGCCGCGTGGCTTTGCGCCAGCCATGGGGTTGTTAGCGCTAACAAGTGGTGTTATATTGGGCAAAGACAAAGGATTTCCCCATGAGCCAACTTCATTCCGCCATTGATCGCGTGACCGATCGCATCCGTGCCCGCAGCGAAACGGCGCGGGCAGCCTATCTGGCGCGCCTGCGCGGGGCGGCGGGCAATGGGCCTGTGCGCGCGCATCTGTCTTGCGGCAATCAGGCCCATGCCTATGCCGCGATGGAGGGGCAGAAAGAGGCGCTTGCCGCGGGGCGCTTGGCAAATCTGGGCATCATCACCGCCTATAATGACATGCTTTCGGCCCATCGCCCGTTTGAAACCTATCCTGATCTGATCCGCCGCGCGGCGGCGGCGGCAGGGGTAACTGTACAAGTGGCAGGCGGCGTGCCTGCCATGTGTGATGGGGTCACGCAGGGGCAACCCGGGATGGAATTGTCGCTGTTTTCGCGCGATGTGATTGCACTGGCGGCGGGGGTGGGTCTGTCGCACAACTGCTTTGATGCGGCGCTGTATTTGGGCGTCTGCGATAAGATTGTGCCAGGTTTGATTATTGCCGCCGCCACCTTTGGTCATATCCCTGCTGTTTTTGTGCCTGCAGGCCCCATGACATCGGGCCTGCCCAATGATGAAAAATCGCGCATTCGCAACGCCTATGCCAATGGCGAGGTTGGGCGCGATGCGCTGATGGCAGCCGAGATGGCCAGCTATCACGGCGCGGGAACCTGCACCTTTTACGGCACGGCCAATACCAACCAAATGCTGATGGAGTTTATGGGCCTGCATTTGCCGGGCGCGTCATTCGTCAACCCAAACACGCCCTTGCGCGATGCGCTGACCACCGCTGCGGTGGAAAAGGCGGCACAAATCACCGCTTTGGGCAATGATTTCCGCCCTGCGGGCGAGATTTTGGACGAACGTGCCTATGTCAATGGCATTGTCGGGCTGATGGCCACGGGCGGCTCGACCAACCTTGTGCTGCATTTGCCCGCCATGGCCCGCGCATCGGGCGTGCTTTTGGATTTGCAAGATTTTGATGATATCAGTGCCGCCGTGCCTTTGATGGCCAAAGTCTATCCCAATGGCATTGCCGATGTGAACCATTTCCACGCCGCAGGGGGGCTGCCCTATATGATCGGCCAGCTTTTGGATGCGGGTTTGCTGCATCCAGATTCCAAAACAGTGGCGGGCGATGGCTTAGCCGCCTATCGCAACGAGCCGAAACTGTTGGACGGCCAACTAACATGGGTCGAAGGCCCCGCCCAAAGCCTGAATGAGAAAATCTTGCGGCCCGCATCCGATCCGTTCCAATCCACGGGCGGTCTGCGCCAATTGGTGGGCAATCTGGGACGCGGCGTGATTAAAGTATCCGCCGTTGCGCCTGAACGTCATATTGTCGAGGCCCCTGCCCGCGTTTTTCACAGCCAAGAGGCTGTGAAGGCGGCGTTCAAAGCGGGGGAATTTACATCAGATGTTGTGATCGTCTTGCGGTTCCAAGGCCCGCAGGCCAATGGCATGCCTGAACTGCACTCGCTCACCCCCCTGCTGACCATCTTGCAAGATCGCGGGCATAAGGTCGCCCTTGTAACCGATGGGCGTATGTCAGGGGCATCGGGCAAGGTGCCCTCCGCCATCCATGTCTCGCCCGAAGCGGCACTGGGCGGCCCGCTGGCGCGGCTGCGTGATGGCGATCTTGTGCGGCTGGATGCGGTGGCAGGCACACTGTCCAGCCCTGCACCAGATTTCACCGCGCGCGAGGCGGTCGTGGCCGACCTGACCGCCAACAAACACGGCATTGGGCGCGAATTGTTCGAAGTCTTCCGCCGCAATGTTGGCACATCGGAAACGGGCGCAGGCGTGGTGGTATAACCATTTTGCGCTTTGCGGGGGATATATGAGCCAATTTGAAAGCACTTTCACTTTGGCATAAATATCCTCGCCGAAGGCACCTTTCACCCATCGCCCCGTTTGGGGATTAGGAGACAATTATGACCCCAACCGACCAATCCAAAGCCGCCCGTGCAATCTGCCTTTTGGCCCCTGTCGTGCCCGTTTTGGTCATTGATGATCTGGCCCATGCCGCCCCTTTGGCGCGCGCATTGGTGGCGGGGGGCTTGCCAGCCCTAGAGGTGACGCTGCGCACCCCCTGCGCGCTGGACGCGATCCGCGCGATGGCCGATATCGAGGGCGGCGTTGTCGGCGCTGGCACATTGCTGACCCCTGCCGATGTTAAGGCGGCCAAGGCTGCTGGTGCGAAATTTGGCGTCTCACCCGGTGCGACAGATCGCCTGATTGCCGCCTGCGAGGATGAAGGTCTGGCCTTGTTGCCCGGCGGGGCAAGCGCATCTGAGATCATGGTTTTGCTAGAACGCGGCTATAGCGTGCAAAAATTCTTTCCCGCCGAGCAGGCTGGTGGTGCGGCATATCTGAAATCCATCGGCTCGCCCATTCCGCAGGTGTCCTTTTGCCCAACAGGCGGCATTAGCCTAAAGATCGCACCAGATTATCTGGGCCTGAAGAATATCCTTTGCGTGGGCGGATCGTGGGTTGCGCCCAAGGATGCTATGGCGCGGGGCGATTGGGCGGCGATCGAAACACTTGCGCGCGAGGCTGCGGCCCTGCCCCGCGCCGCGATATAAGGCACCTGCACGGGCCTGTGATCTGCTTTGTGCGCTGCAAAACTGCGCAGGGGCGATTTAGCCTGCAGGTTTTTTCGTTGACGCAGCAACCAGACGCAAATCTGCGCGCGGTTTTGCCCGCCCGCGCGGCGCGGGCGCGCCTTTAGGCTCCAAGGGTGCAATCAGCAGGTCAGAGGCCCCCAAGTCGCTGGGCTGGTAATCCAAGGGGGCTGCCTGCAAGATCAGACGCAAGGCAGCGGCGTCATGGGCGGCGCAAGCGGCCTGCAACTGTTGCAAAATTCGTGTCACCCCCGCCATATCCAGCGCGATCTCGGATGCCGTCATGATACGTGGATGATCTGTACCTGCCGAATTATTGCCAATCAGCAACTCTTCATACAGTTTTTCCCCTTTGCGCAACCCCGTGATCAAGATCGGCATATCGCCGCGCGCGGGGTCAATATCTTTCTCGCTGTCAATGACATAGGGGTTATGGCCGCTGAGCCGCACCATCGAAATGGCAAGATCCAAAATACGCACAGGCTCGCCCATATCCAGCACGAAAACATCGCCACCTTTGGCCATAGCCCCTGCTTGGATCACCAGTTGGGCTGCCTCGGGTATGGTCATGAAAAAGCGGTTGATGTCGCGGTGTGTCACTGTCACTGGCCCGCCCGCTGCAATTTGCGCGCGAAAACGTGGAATGACCGAACCTGAGGAAGCCAGCACATTGCCAAAGCGCACCATCGAAAACACAGTTGGGCCAGAAGATTGCGCTGCAAAGGCCTGACAGACCAGTTCGGCAAGGCGTTTTGATGCCCCCATCACATTGGTTGGGCGCACGGCTTTATCGGTGGAAATCAGGATAAACCTTTCAACCTCTGCGGCTACAGCGGCATTGGCGAGGGTATGGGTGCCAAAGACGTTATTGGTGATACCTTCGGCCATATTCTCTTCGACCAAGGGCACATGTTTATAGGCGGCGGCGTGGTAGATGGTTTGCACGCCAAAACGCGCCAAGACTGCACTGAGCCGCGCGCCATTTAGCACAGACCCCATCACAGGATACACTGGCACCTGCAGCCCATGCTGCGCGGTGATATCGGCCAGTTCACCCTCGATCGCGTAAAGGGCAAATTCCGACATTTCATACAAAACCAATGCTTTGGGCGCCAGCGCCAAGACTTGGCGGCAAATCTCACTGCCAATGGACCCCCCTGCACCCGAGACCATCACCACTTTGCCCGTTATGTTTTGCCGCAAAAGCGAATCGCGCGGGGGAACGGGATCGCGGCCAAGCAAATCTTCGGGCGTGACATTGCGCAAATCTGCAAGGCCCGCTTTGCCGCTGATGATATCTTCAATGCCAGGTATGGTTTTGATATCCACCTGCAGCGCTGATAGGTTTTGCACAATCTCGCGCCGCCGCAGGGAAGATACCGAAGGCAGGGCCAGCAAGATTGTCTTTGCCCCCGTTTGATCGATCAGCCGCGCGATTGCTTTGGAATCATAGACTTTGACCCCGCCAATGGTGGCACGGTGCAGCGCTGGATTGTCATCCACAAATGCCTTTGGGTTATACAGCTTACTTTGAGCCATCGCATTGACCAGTTGCCGCCCCGCGTCCCCTGCACCATAGACAATCACAGGTTTGCGCAGGTGCTGCGCATCGTGTCGAAAGATGTTGCGCGCCAAAAGACGCGCAGCACTCATCATCATGAACAGAACAACGATGTAGATAAACGGAACCGAACGCGGGATACCCGCGCGGAACATATGGCTGGCAGCGGCCATAACCAGTGCCGAAAACACCACGCCAAAGACCAGCGATCCCAAAGTGCGGCTGGTTATATGGCGCACAATGGCACGGTACAGGCCAATCTGCGCAAAGGCCGCAATGGTCAGCGGCAGGACAACCACCATGGGCATATAGTAGCGCAGGCTGCGCGAAAAATTCCAATTGTCCAGCCGCAGGGCCATGGCAACCAAATAGGCAACCATAATCATGCACAGATCAAGCACCACTTGCAGCACGACCTTTTGCCAACGCGGCAAAGCAGACAAATGAGCAAGAACGCGAAGCAAGGTCAGAAATCCTTCCGGCAAACAATTATTTCAAGCCATAGACTAGAGCAAATCAGCATGTGAAACAATGCAAGTGTGATGCGGGCAGCAAAGTGTTAATCGCCTTCCCGCCGCCCAGCCCGCCCGCCGCGCCGCACGGGGCGCGCACCTTGGGCCAGCGCAAGGGTCAAAAGTTGGGTCATCGGATGCGCGCTTTGCCCTGCGCCATGATGGGCAAGCAAGCGCTGCGTGGCGGCCAAAGTATCGGCCGACAGCGGCAAGGACAGCGCCCAGTCAATCAAGATTGAACGGCATTCGTCCAAAGTGATGCCATCCATGGCATAGGATTCGCGGATCAGGCCCTTTGGGTCTGCTGCAATCACCTCGGCGGGGCGCGTGTCGGTCATGTTAGTTTGCCTTCCCATCCGTCTGTGCTGCGCCCAAATGCGCAGCGATAATTCTGTCGCATTCTGCGGCCCTCTCGCGCAATGTCTTGGTCATCTCTGCCTCGGCCAAGCCCGCCACCGCCGCGACAAAGCCGCGCCCACCTGCGCCAAACTGGGCAGGGGCCGCGCCATCCCCCAGCAGGCGCAAACCACATTGCACGCGCCAAAAGAGGATGTAGCTGTCGCACAAAACCTGCGCGTCTGTTTGCGGCATATGGCCTGCCAAAACCCCCGCTTTGATTTGATCGGGCGCGGCGCGGGCGGGGCTGGCGGCCATCAGGGCCAGCGACTGCGCGCAAAGTTCAATATCCATCAGGCGGCCTGCGCCTGCCTTCGCCTCCCAATCGGGCAAAGCCGCCGTTTGCGCGCTGGCAAGGCGCGCGCGCATCATGGCCACATCGGCCAGCAGCGCCTTACCGCTGCCTTTTTCTGCAATGATGGCGCAGCGCAAAGCTTCGATATCAGCGCAAAGCCCCGCCTGACCTGCCATGACGCGGGCACGCGTCAGCGCAAGATGCTCCCATGTCCAAGCTTCATCGCGTTGGTAGCTGGCAAAGGCCGCCAGCGAGGTCGCCACGGGCCCTTTGCGGCCCGATGGTCGCAGCCTTACGTCCACCTCATATAGCCGCCCCTTGGCCGTTTGCGCCGACAAGGCGGTCACAAAACTTTGCGTAAGGCGCGCAAAATATTGGCGCGTGGGCAAAGGGCGCGCGCCATCCGAGCTTTCGATCCCCAGCGCATCATAAATCAAAATGATATCCAAATCCGAGGCGGCATTCAGCCGACCCGCGCCAAGGCTACCCATGGCAAGCACCGCCGCCCCCCGCCCAGGTGCAGGGCCGTGGCGGAGCGCAAAGTCTTGCGCAACCACGGGCCATAGCGCTGCAATCACCGCCCCTGCAAGGGCCGCATATTGCGCGCCCGCATCATCGGCCGAAATCAACCCCCGCAACAAATGCACGCCAATGCGGAAATGCCATTCCTTTTGCCACAGACGCGCAGCATCCAGACGCGCCTCATAATCGGGGGCTGCGGCCAAAAGGCTGGCCAATTCGCCCACCAGCGCATCGTCGCTGGGCCAAGGGGCCCAAAACGCACCGCCGATCACCCCATCAAGTACGGACGAGTGCCGCGACAGATACAGCGCCAAACTCGGGGCCGTGGCCGCGATATCAATAATCAAATCCACCAGCGCGGGGTTGGCATCAAATAGGCTGAATATCTGCACCCCAGCAGGCAGGCCCGCCAAGAACCCATCAAGCGCGACCAAGGCTTCGGCAGGGTGATCGGCGCGGGTAAGGCGCGCTTGCAGCTTTGGCAAAAGGCGCTGAAAAATGCTTTGCGCGCGCGGTGATCGCAGCGCAGGATAGGCCCTCCAGCCCGCGATGATGGCGGCAAATTCGGGGGGCAGTTTTGCGCTGTTCGGCAAGGGGGTATCGGCAGATTGCCCTGCCGCGGCGGGGTTGAAAAATTCGTCCGTCAAACGGTCTGTTTCGACCAAACGGGCAAGCAAATCTTGGCGAAACGCGGCCTCACTTTGCCCGCAAAATGCCGCCAGTCGCGCGATGCCATCGGGCGCATGGGGAAGATCATGGCTTTGCTCGTCTTGCACCATTTGGATGCGGTGCTCTACCTCGCGGTGGGCAAGATACAAACGCGATAAAGCCGCTGCATCAGCAGCGCTTGTCCAACCCTTTGCCGCCAGTGCGGCAAGCGCGCCCAAGGTGGTGGGGTCGCGCAAGCTGGCATCGCGCCCACCCGCAATCAATTGCCGCGTTTGCGCATAAAATTCGATCTCGCGGATGCCACCTGCACCCAATTTCATATTATGCCCTTCCAGCCGCAACGGCCCGTTCAAGCCGCGATGACTGCGAATGCGCAGGCGCATATCATGGGCGTCTTGGATGGCGGCAAAATCCAGATGCTTGCGCCAAACAAACGGGGTTAGCCCCGCCAAAAACCGCAGCCCTGCCGCCAGATCGCCAGCGCAAGGGCGCGCTTTGATATAGGCCGCGCGCTCCCACGTGCGGCCCTCGGCCTCGTAATAGGCCATTGCCGCGGCCATCGACAGGCAAACGGGCGTGACGGCCGCATCAGGGCGCAAACGCAGATCGACGCGAAAAACATAACCATCTTCCGTGATATCTTGTAAAATCGCCGTCATACGCCGCACCACCCGCACAAAGGCGCTGCGCGCCTCGGCGGCATCTGGGCCATATCGGTCTTGATCGAACAGGCAAATCAAATCGATGTCCGAGGAATAGTTCAATTCAAACGCGCCCATTTTTCCCATAGCCAGCACCACCAGCCCTGCGCCTGCTGCGGCATCATCGGGAATGGCACGGGGCAGCTTGCCACGACGAATCTCATCGCCCACCAAAAGCGCAACGCAGCGCTGCACTGCGCTATCGGCAAATTGTGTCAATGCGCGGGTGACCGCCATTGTGTCCCAAACACCGCCCAAATCAGCCAGCGCCGCAAGCAAAGCCACCCGCGCCTTGGCAATACGCAAGTCTTTGGCAAGGCTGGGCAATGTCGATGTTGCTAACCCAGCCAGCACGCTGGCCAATGCAGATTGCGGATCGACCTGCACCGCGCTGCGCAGCCAATCGCCCTGCCTGCGCAGCAACTCTTTGATATAGGGGCTGCACCCTGCCGCCCCTTTAATCAGCTCGCCCAAGGGCGACGGCAAATCGGCAAAGGGCAGCGCGGCCTCGCGGCCTATTGCAGCGTCAAAGGGAATGGGGCAGCGTGTGATACGGGCGGCAAATGCGGACATAGGCGCAAAGTGATGCTGCCACGCCAAAAGGTCAAGCAAAGGAAGCACATGAGCAAAAGTCTGGCCCGCGTCACCGCCGCCCTGCAGGCCGCTGGAATTGACACAAGACCCATCGCAATGCCCAGCGAGACTCGCACCGCCCAGCAGGCCGCCGATGCTGCGGGCTGCGCGCTGGATCAGATTGTCAAATCCATCATCTTTGCAGGCGAATCTGGCAAACTTTATCTGTTTCTCACCGCGGGCGGCGGCATGGTGGATGGGGCTGCTGCCTCGCGCCTTGCGGGCGAGGTTTTGGGCCGCGCTGATGCACAGCAGGTGCGCGAGGTGACAGGTTTCGCCATCGGCGGTGTCGCGCCCATTGGGCATCTGTCCTCCCTGCCCCTGTGGATGGACGAAAATCTGCTGCGCTTCCCAACAGTCTGGGCTGCGGCAGGCACGCCCAACCATATCTTTTCCATCGCACCGCAAGATTTGGCGCGCATCACGGGCGCCTGTCTTGCGCGGTTTACATAGCCCGCCCTCCTGCTGGCGGCCTTAGCAAAGTTTTAAGACACTTGCGCGATGGTCAAGGCCGCAACAGTATTTCAGGGCTGCTATGAAAATTTCCACGCTACTGACCCTGACCTTGGGTTTGATTTGCATTATCGTCACGCTTGAATTTGGTTTTGCAACCTATCGGTCTGCGCAAAACTATCAAATTGTGGGCAAGATTGGCAAATTGGTGGAAACGCGCGGCAAATGGTATGCGGCGCTCACCTCGCTCAGCGTGGAACGCAGCCTAAGCCAAGTCTTGCTTGCCTCAAGCAATCGCGGCGTGGCCGAAATTGCTGCGCTGCGGCGTAAACAAATTGAGATGACCGATTCCCTGTTCGCCCAAAGCCGCGAAAAACTGCAAGAGGCGGGCGATTTTCCTATGCAAGTTGAACTTGCCGATGACATCGACCAATCCTTAGGCGCAATCGCGAAATTCCGCGCGACAGTGGATGGCTTGCTGCAGCAGGAACTCAGCCAGCGCGATCCAGCCGCCGTCACAAAGGTGATAGATGAAATCAAAGAAAAAATCACCTCGATGAAGGGCATGGCAACCCATATGGTCACGCCCAATTCCGTCACCTCAGCGGTCACGATTTTGCTGGGAGATTTGCAGGACCAAGCCTTTATCATGCGCGAATATGGCGGCAGGGCACGGAGCCTGTATGCCGTGGCCACGCTGCATGGGCGCGGCCTGACGAGTACAGAACTGGATTATGTGGACGCGATGCTGCACCGCGTGCATGAGGCGTGGCAGGATATCGAACATATTGTCGAAACCTTTGATGCACCCGACATTGTTGATGCGCAGGTTAAAACTGTCGAAAAGGCGATGATGACCGATTTTATGGCCCTTTTGGCCTCGCTCAATACTCAGATGCTGGCGCAGGCCGGCAATGCTAATGCAAAGGTAGACCCGCAGTCCGCTGGCGCAGCGCAACAGGCTGCGTCCGATGCCAAAGGCCCAATCACCTATGATGTCAGCTTTGCGCAGTTTTTCGAACGCTCGACCGCCACTCTAAAATCGGTCAGCGATTTATCCAGTATCACAGGGCAAACCTTGACCGAGCTTTGGGAAACCAAGGCGGCGCGCGAACTTTGGAAAATGGTTATCGCCAGCGGGGCCTTGCTGGTGATTATTGGGCTATCGGCGGCAACATTATGGCTGTCTTCGGTCAAAATCACCCGCCGCATGCAAGCGGGGCTGTCAGAACTGGCCGCGCTGACGGCGGGGGCGCTGGACAGCACCGTGACGCGCCAGAAAGGTGATTTGCGCGAAATGGCGCAGCTGAGCGATGGGTTGGAGAACTTACAAGGCCAGTTGCGCCGCGCCGCCGCAGCCCAGACCGAATTGGCCCAAGCCGAAGCTGCCCAGCAACATATCGTTGAACGTTTGTCAGGCGGGCTGACCAAACTGGCTGCGGGCGATCTTTCGATGCGCATCACAGATCGTTTTGATGCCAAATATCAGGCCCTTGCCGATGACTTTAACGCCGCCAGCGCCGCCTTGGGCGCCTTGGTGGCGCGCGTGATTGACACATCGAACACCATTTTGTCTGGCGCGCGCGGGATCAGCCGCGCGACGACAGAATTGTCCCAGCGCACCGAAACCCAAGGCATGACGCTGCAAAATGCCGCCGCCGCGCTGGAAGAGTTGACACGCAACATCATCAGCTCGCAATCTGATGCCACGGAATTGGATCGTCTGGCCAGCCTTGCCTCTGACAAGGGCGCGGCTATGGGCCTGACCATGACCCAAACAGTTGCCGCCATCGAAGCCATCAAATCTTCCTCTCAGCAAATCGAGCAAATTGTTGATGTCATCGAAGATATTGCTTTTCAAACCAATCTGTTGGCCTTGAACGCAGGGGTCGAGGCGACGCGCGCAGGGGCCGAAGGTTCTGGCTTTGCGGTGATCGCATCCGAAGTGCGCGGCCTTGCCGAACGCTCGGCCCAATCGGCGCAAGATATCAAATCCTTGATCGCCACCTCAGGCCTCGAGGTGAACAAAGGCGTCGAATATGTCGCCGAAGCCGAAGCATCGGCAGGCGATATCGGCGCGCATATTCAGAAAATCTCGACCTTGATTTCGCGCATCGCCTTGGCCGCAACCGAACAGTCGCAAGGGCTGACACGGGTCAACGATGGTGTATCGCAATTGGATTTGGTCACCCAAACCAATGTCGCCATGGTCGAAGAAACCACGGCAGAATGCAGCTCGCTTTCCGCTGTGGCGCAAGATTTGTCACAACTGGTCGCCCATTTCCAAATCGATCGCGCGGCACCCAGCGATCTTGACAGACGCGCGCAAGCTGCCTGACACAGCGCTGGGCAGGGAAAATGGGGTATGGCTGAGGCAACGGAACGGCGCGGCGCAGCACAAACCGATCGCAAAAACCAATGCAGCCAGCCCAACCAGTCCGCCAATCCGGAGGTTCCCGTTCATGTCCAGCCACGCGCACGGCAGGCGATCTGCCCAAACCCGTGCAGATGTCACAATCCGCTTGCCCGCGCTTTTGGCGCGCGCGAGACGGCGCGTTTGGGCCGAAAAATCCGCAAAACCCGCCCGAAATTGTACCGCCACTTTGGTCGTTTTGCTGTTTTATTTACCTTTTTGCAACCTTTTGCCCAAATCTCGCAAATCTGCGCTTGGCGCGTCCATTCACAGTTGCTAGGCTGATCTAACCTATCGGATAGCGTCCCCACCCATGCGTCACACCCTTCCCATCGCGCCGCAGTTTTATGTGACCGCGCCCCAACCCTGCCCTTATCTTGAAGGGAGGATGGAGCGCAAATTGTTCACATCCCTGCAAGGCGAAGGGGCCGAAAGGTTAAACGATAGCCTATCCAAACAAGGCTTTCGGCGCAGCCAGAACGTGGTTTACCGCCCGTCTTGCGCCGAATGTTCGGCCTGCCTGTCGGCGCGGATCCGCGTGGCAGATTTTGTGCCGAACCGCAGCCAACGCAAAGTTCTGGCGCGCGGTGCACAAATCCGCCGCCAAGCCACCTCTGCTTGGGCCACCGAAGAACAATATGACCTCTTCCGCCGCTATTTGGATGCGCGTCATGCAGATGGCGGCATGGCCGATATGGACGCTTTTGAATTTGCCGCGATGATCGAAGAAACCCCCATCCGCACGCGCGTGATCCAATATTCTGTGCCACGTTCGGGCGGCGAGGTGGACTTGGTCGCGGTCACATTGACGGATGTCTTCGACGATGGCCTATCGATGGTCTACAGCTTTTACGACCCCGAATTTGATCGCCTGTCACTGGGCACCTATGCAATATTGGATCATGTCGCCCTCGCCCGCGAGGCAGGTCTTCCCTATGTCTACCTTGGCTATTGGGTGCCAGGCAGCCGCAAAATGGGGTATAAATCAGCGTTTTCGGCGTTAGAAGTGTTCAAGGCGGGCCAGTGGCAGCCCATTGGCGATCCTGCAGAACATATTTCGGCCCTGCACCCGCTTGCCGTCGATCCAATTTCCGAACAGGTCGCCCGCATTCATTTGCCCGTGCCATTGAACCTGCCCGAATGACAGGCGGCCCGCGCGAACATGCGGCGGGCCCAAGTCTGGCCGCGGTCGCATTGATCGTTCCAGATTACGATGCAGCCATCGGGTTCTTCACGGCCATCGGCTTTCGCCTGACGGCAGATTTGGCCGAGGCGCATAAACGCTGGGTCACCGTTCAGCCCGCAGGTGGCGGCGCATCGCTTGTTCTGGCGCAGCCCAGCGATCCTGCCCAAAGTGCCGCCATCGGCGCGCAGGGCGCAGGCCGCGTTTGGCTGTTTTTGCAGACCGATGATTTTGCCCGTGACGCCGCGCGCATCATCGCCGCAGGCGGGCAGTTCGAAGAGGCGCCGCGCCAAGAACCCTATGGCCGCGTGGCCGTGTGGCGCGACCCATGGGGCAATCGCTGGGATTTGATTGAACCCGCAAAGCAGGCCACAAACGGGGTTTGATTTGCAAAAGTTGCGCCAGAATGACGCACTGCGCAATAAAAGTTCAAAAAATCGCAGTTGTGCGACATTAAAAATGCATTTTGCGGGTTGACGCCCCACGCCCCACCCCCTAGTTTCCGCCAGCGTTGGCAGGGGCCACGTAGGAAAAGGGCAAAGGTGGGTATGATGGCACGGCAAATGACGGGCGCACAAATGGTGGTTCAGGCGCTGAAAGATCAGGGCGTTGAGGTGGTGTTTGGCTATCCCGGCGGCGCAGTGCTGCCCATCTATGACGCAATTTTCCAGCAAAACGACATTCGCCACATTTTGGTGCGCCACGAACAGGGCGCAATCCATATGGCCGAAGGCTATGCGCGCTCAACCGGCAAGGTTGGCGTGGCGCTGGTCACATCTGGCCCAGGTGCTACCAATGCCGTCACGGGCCTGACCGATGCGCTGCTGGATAGTATTCCTTTGGTGGTTCTGTCGGGCCAAGTGCCGACCTTTATGATTGGCACTGACGGCTTCCAAGAGGCTGATACCGTGGGCATCACCCGCCCCTGCACCAAACACAACTGGCTCGTCAAAGACACGGCCAAACTGTCCGAAGTCATGCACCAAGCCTTTCATGTGGCCAAATCGGGCCGCCCTGGCCCTGTGTTGATCGATATTCCCAAAGACGTGCAATTTGCCACCGCCGATTACACCGAACTGCCTGCCGCCCGCACCGCGCATTACCAACCGCGCACCACGGGGGACGCCGCCCAAATTGCCCGCATGGTCGAAATGATGGAAACCGCAGAACGCCCACTGTTTTACACAGGCGGCGGGGTCATCAACTCGGGCCCGCGCGCAAGCCAGTTGTTGCGCGAATTTGTGGCCGAAACGGGCTTTCCCATCACATCAACCCTGATGGGTCTGGGCAGCTACCCTGCATCTGGGCAAAACTGGCTGGGCATGCTGGGGATGCATGGGCTATATGAGGCGAATTTGGCCATGCATGGCTGTGATCTGATGCTGAACATCGGCGCGCGCTTTGATGACCGCATCACGGGCCGTATCCCTGATTTCAGCCCAAAATCCAAAAAAGTGCATGTCGATATCGACCCATCGTCGATCAACAAAGTGATCCGCACCGATGTCGGTATCGTGGGCGATGTGGCCGAAGTGCTGACCGAAGCGCTGCGCCAATGGCGCGCGCGCGGATCGAAAGTGAATAAGGAAGGTCTGGCCAAATGGTGGGCGCAGATCAACGAATGGCGTGCGGTGAAATGCCTGACCTATAAGAATTCGACCACTGTCATCAAACCGCAATACGCGCTGGAACGGCTGGAAGCGCTGACCAAAGGCATGGATCGCTATATCACCACCGAAGTGGGCCAGCATCAAATGTGGGCGGCGCAGTTTTTGGGGTTCGAAGACCCCAACCGTTGGATGACATCAGGCGGGCTTGGCACGATGGGCTATGGCTTGCCCGCCAGCATCGGCGTGCAAATCGCCCATCCCAAATCGCTGGTCATCAATGTGGCGGGTGAAGCGTCTTGGCTGATGAATATGCAAGAAATGGGCACAGCGATGCAATTCCGCGCGCCCGTCAAACAGTTTATTTTGAACAACGAGCGCCTAGGCATGGTGCGCCAGTGGCAAGAGCTGCTGCATGGCGAGCGCTATTCGCAAAGCTGGTCAGAGAGCCTGCCAGATTTCGTGAAGCTAGCCGAGGCATTTGGCTGCAAGGGCATCAAATGCGACAATCCCAAAGATCTGGATGACGCCATCATGGAAATGATCCGCTATGACGGCCCTGTCATTTTCGATTGCCTTGTGGAAAAGCACGAAAATTGCTTCCCCATGATCCCGTCGGGAAAGCCGCATAACGAAATGCTGCTGGGCGATGCAGAAACGCAAGGCGTGATCAAGGCAGGCGGCGCGGTGCTGGTCTAAGCGCGCGCCAAACTTCCCCCATAAAAGGTAACATAATGTCAGCCCTGAATATCAAAAAAGGCTCTACCAGCCATTCGGCCTATGAACTGCGCGACCCTAATGCGCCCGTGATCGAAAGCCACACTTTGGCCGTGGTGGTCGATAATGAAAGCGGCGTTTTGGCCCGTGTCATTGGCCTGTTTTCGGGGCGCGGCTATAATATCGAAAGCTTGACTGTGGCTGAAACCGACCACGCCAGCCACCGCTCGCGCATCACCATTGTCACAACAGGCACGCCGCAGGTGATTGAACATATCAAATCGCTGCTCGAGCGTATGGTGCCCGTGCACGAAGTGCATGATCTCACTGTCGAAGGCCCTTCCGTGCAGCGCGAATTGGCCCTGCTCAAAGTGGCGGGAAAGGGCGAACACCGCATCGAAGCGCTGCGTTTGGCCGAGATTTTCCGCGCCAATGTGGTGGATTCCACGCTGGAATCTTTCGTGTTTGAAATGACGGGCACGCCCGTGAAAATCGACGCATTTGCCGATTTGATGCGCCCCCTTGGCCTTGTTGAAATTGCCCGCACAGGGGTCGCCGCATTGGCGCGCGGGGTTTAACCGCCCCGCCCCTTTCACTTTGGCCCAAATATCCTGGGGGAGTCGCTGAAGCTTGCTTCAGCGACGGGGGCAAAGCCCCCTAATCCGCCCCGTTTTGCCGCACGTCAAAGTGAACCAGGCCCATTTGCATCTGCGCCGCCCTGCCCTATGATAGCGCAAAAGGGAGCCGAATATGATCATCGAGCTTGGGCATTTCGCATTGATTTTGGCCTTTATGGTGGCAATCGTGCAAACGATCTTGCCGCTTTGGGGGGCCTATACGTGCGATGGTCGGATGATGGCGGTGGCAGAGCCTGCGGCGTTGGCGCAAGCGGGGCTGATTGTGCTGTCCTTTGGCGCGCTGACCTATGGGTTTGTCACATCAGATTTTTCGTTGAAACTGGTGGTGGAAAACTCGCACACAGCCAAGCCGCTGCTGTATAAGATTTCTGGCGTTTGGGGCAATCACGAAGGATCGCTTTTGCTTTGGGCGCTGTGCTTGGCCATTTTTGGGGCGGCGGCGGCAATTTGGGGCGGCAATTTGCCCACCACGCTGCGCGCGCGGGTGTTGGCGGTGCAGGGCAGCATTGGCGTCGCCTTCATTGCCTTTATGCTGTTCACCTCGAACCCGTTCTTGCGCCTTGCCTCCCCGCCCATGAACGGGGGCGATTTGAACCCACTGCTGCAAGACCCCGGTCTGGCATTTCATCCGCCATTTTTATATCTTGGCTATGTCGGCCTTTCGATGAGCTTCTCCTTTGCCATTGCCGCCCTGCTAGAAGGGCGCGTTGATGCGGCTTGGGGGCGCTGGGTGCGGCCATGGACGCTGGCGGCATGGATATTCCTGACCATTGGCATCGCTATGGGCAGTTGGTGGGCCTATTACGAATTGGGCTGGGGTGGGTTTTGGTTTTGGGATCCCGTGGAAAACGCCAGCTTCATGCCTTGGCTGATTGGCGCGGCGCTGCTGCATTCAGCCATCGTGGTGGAAAAGCGTGAAAGCCTAAAGGCTTGGACGATATTCTTGGCAATTTTGGCCTTTGGCTTTTCGCTGATGGGCACGTTCATTGTGCGGTCGGGCATCATCACCTCGGTGCATAGCTTTGCGGTCGATCCCGAGCGCGGGCTGTTTATTCTGCTAATTTTGGCATTTTTCATGGGTGGGGCCTTTGTTTTGTTTGCCCTGCGCGCGCCGATTTTGGCCGCCAAAGGCGTGTTCGCGCTGGTCTCGCGCGAAAGCGCGCTGGTGGCCAATAACCTGCTTTTGTCTGTATCTGCCTTTGTTGTGTTTGTTGGCACGATGTGGCCGCTATTTGCCGAACTGGCCTTTGGACGCAAATTGTCGGTTGGCGCGCCGTTTTTTGATGCGGCCTTCACCCCCTTCATGGTGGCGCTGGCGCTGATCTTGCCCTTGGGGGCCATTATGCCGTGGAAGCGCGCCAATATCGGGCGCAGTGCCCTGCCGCTGCTAGGGGCGGCTGCCTTGGCCTTGGCGGGGCTGGCGCTGACCTTTGCGGTGCAAACGGGGCGCTCGGCCGTGGGGCCAATTGGCGTGGGCCTTGGCCTTTGGGTCGTTTTGGGCGCGCTGGTGGATTTGGCGCAGCGGTCGGGCCGCGGGACAGCGATCGAGCGTTTGCGCCGCGCTCTGCGCCTGCCGCGCGCCGATTGGGGCCGCGCCGTGGCGCATATCGGCATGGGGGTGACCGTCTTTGCTGTGGCCGCCATGACCACATGGCTGCGCGAAGATATTCGCGCGGTCAATATTGGCGAAAGTTTCCCCTTGGGCGCGTACGAGGTGAAACTGGTTTCGGTCAGCGATGTGCAGGGGCCAAATTATTCCGCCAGCCGCGCTGAAATGCTGGTCAGCAAGGATGGCGTTGCCGTGGCAACCCTATTCCCCGAAAAGCGCTTTTATCCTGTGGCCGCCATGCCCACGACCGAGGCGGCCATCGACCAAGGCATTTTCCGTGATGTCTATCTGGTCATCGGCGATCCGCAAGAGACGGGCGGCTATGCCGTGCGCGGCTATGTCAAGCCCTTTGCCAATTGGATTTGGGGCGGCGCGTTGCTGATGGCGCTGGGCGGGTTGATCAGCCTGACAGATCGGCGCTACCGCGTGGCGGCGGGGGCAAAGGCCCGCGCAGCCCTTCCCGTTGCGGCGGAGTAGGCAATGCGCAAGCTTTTGATCCTGCTGACCTTTATCGCGCACCCCGTCCTTGCTGTGCAGCCAGATGAAATGCTAAAAGACCCCGCGCTAGAGGCGCGGGCGCGCGCCATCACCATCAATCTGCGCTGCCCCGTCTGCCAAGGCGAAAGTATTGACGATTCCAACGCCCCCATCAGCCGCGATCTGCGCCTTGCCGTGCGCGAACGTTTGCTGGCAGGCGACAGCGACGATCAGGTGATCGATTACGTCACCACGCGCTATGGCGAATTTGTGCTGTTTAAACCGCGCAGCACGGGATCTGGGCTGGTCTTATGGCTGGCTGGGCCGCTGATGTTGCTGGCGGGCGCTGGCCTTGCCTATGCCACACTGCGCGCGCGGGCATCCGCGCCAGAACCTGCCAAACTGACGGCTGCCGAGCAGGCAGAATTGGACAAACTGCTGCACAAATAGGGGGCGTTATGGCCAAAACCATTCTGATCGGCGCACCTTTAGATGAGGGCCAGCGCAATTTGGGCTGCGTGATGGGGCCTGCGGCCTATCGCGTGGCGGGCCTGCAGGCGGCAATTGCCGATTTGGGCCATCAGGTCGATGATTGGGGGGATATGGCGCTGGGGCCGTTGCCCGCGGTCACCTGCCCAAACCCCGCCGTGCACCATCTGCCCCACGTCATGGCATGGGCTGCGATTTTGGCCGACAAAACCGCAGCCGCGCTACAGGCAGGCGCGCTTCCGATTATTCTGGGCGGCGATCACAGCCTTGCCTTGGGCAGCGTCGCGGGGGCCGCGCGCCATGCGCAGGCACAGGGCCGCCCGCTGTTCTTGCTGTGGCTGGATGCCCATTCCGATTTTCATACAGTGGAGACGACAACTTCGGGCAATTTGCACGGAACCCCCGTGGCCTATATCGCAGGGCGCGCGGGGTTTGATCCATTCGCCCCCTTCCCTGCCCCCATCCCCGCGCAAAACATCTGCCTCTTTGGTATTCGCAGCGTCGATCCCGCCGAACATGCCGCCTTGCTGCGCGCCGATATTGCCATCAACGATATGCGGGTGTTGGACGAACGTGGCGTGGTGGCGCCCTTGGCCGAGTTTTTGTCTCGCGTGCGCGCGGCGGGCGGGCTTTTGCACGTGTCTTTGGATGTAGATTTTCTAGACCCCGCCATTGCCCCCGCTGTTGGGACAACGGTCCCCGGTGGGGCCACCTTTCGCGAGGCGCATTTGGTGATGGAATTGCTGCATGAAAGCGGGCTTGTCACCTCGCTCGATTTGGTCGAGTTGAATCCATTTCTGGACGAGCGTGGGCGCACGGCAAAGCTGATGGTCGATCTGGTGGGCAGCCTGATGGGCCGCAAAGTGTTTGACCGCGTCACGCGCAGCTACTGAGGCCTATTCAGGATCGCGGTAGATATGCTGGTTGCCCTGCCAATCGGTCACCACATAGCCCGCTGCGCCCTGCTGCAGATAATCTGGCCCAATCGGCACTTTGCCAAAGCCACCAGGAATATCCAGCACATAGGTCGGCACGCCCATGCCTGACATGCGCCCGCGCAACTGCGCCATAATCGCTTGGCCCGCGGCAATGGTGGTGCGGAAATGGCTGGTGCCTTGCGCCAAATCGCAGTGGTGCAGGTAATAGGGCTGCACGCGCAATGTCAGCAAGGCGCGAAACAGCGTCTCTAACGTGGCGGCATTGTCATTGACCCCGCGCAGCAACACAGTTTGCGACACCATGGGTATTCCTGCATCGGCAATGCGCCGCAGCGCGGCGCGGGCTGCGGGTGTCAGTTCATCGGCATGGTTTGTGTGCACGCCAACATAGACTGTGGGGCGCGCGCGCAGCGCGGCAATCATCGCCGCGTCAATGCGCTGCGGCGCGACAACGGGCACGCGGGTATGCAGCCGCACGATCTGCACATGCGGTATATCAGACAGGCGCGCCATGATGGATTCAATACGGCGCGGTGACAGCGACATCGGGTCACCGCCTGTCAAAATCACTTCCCAAATCGCGGGAGTAGCGGCGATGTAATCCAGCGCGGCGGACATATCATCTGCGGGCAAGGCAGCATTGGCCCCCACCACTTCGCGGCGAAAGCAAAAGCGGCAATAAACCTCGCAGGCATGGGTGGCGGCTAGGATGACGCGGTCAGGGTAGCGGTGCGTCAGCCCATATGTCGGGCTATGGGCGGTATCGCCGATAGGGTCTGCCATCTCTTCAGGGCGGATATTCAATTCTTGCGCATCGGGCAGGAATTGCGCGGCGACGGCGGCGCTGGCCACTCCCGCCATTTCAGAGGTGATGCGAATGCGAAACCTCTCGGCCACCTGCGCCAAATCCTGCGCTTGATCGGCGGGGGCAAGACCCGCCGCAATCAGATCATCAAGGCTGTTCAGGCTGGCAGGAAAGGGGGGTTTAGGGCTGTTCATAGCGCCCGCTTCTACACCACAGGCACTGGGGGCGACAAGCGGGCGAATGGGGGCGAAAAACACGCGCAAAACGGGTGCTTATCCACAAGCAAAGCGCGTAAATTGCCCCGCTTGCCTTGCACCATGGGTGGGGTTTGGTATAGGGTGCGCCCAACAATATCTAGAGTTTTGACCAAAGGCGAACCGCTGTGAGCGATCCAACCGACACCCCGCCAGACGCCCCTGAAAACAGCGGCGACGGCGCAGCCCCCCGCGCCCACCACGATGGGCCGCAAATCGACATCGCCGCGGAAATGAAAACCGCCTATCTGGACTATGCTATGTCGGTGATCGTGTCCCGCGCGATCCCCGATCTGCGCGATGGGCTCAAACCCGTGCATCGCCGTATCCTGTTCGCAATGCACGAGACGGGCAATACCCACGACAAAGCCTATCGCAAATCGGCCCGCCCCGTGGGGGATACGATGGGCAAATACCACCCCCACGGCGATAGTGCGATTTATGACGCGCTGGTGCGCATGGCGCAGCCGTTTTCCATGTCGCTGCCCTTGCTGGATGGCCAAGGCAATTTCGGCAGCATGGATGGCGATAACGCCGCCGCCATGCGTTATACCGAAGTGCGGATGGACAAGCCCGCCGCCTTTTTGCTGGCCGATATCGAAAAAGAAACGGTTGATTTTCAAGATAATTATGATGGCAAAGACCGCGAGCCGACTGTGCTGCCCGCGCGTTTTCCCAATATGCTGGTCAATGGTGCGGGCGGTATCGCCGTGGGCATGGCCACCAATATCCCGCCCCATAACTTGGGCGAGGTGATCGACGGCACTTTGGCCATGATCGAGAACCCCGATATCAGCCTTGAGGCGTTGATGGACATCATCCCCGCCCCCGATTTCCCCACGGGCGGGCTGATTTTGGGGCGCTCTGGCGCGCGCAAGGCCTATATCGAAGGGCGCGGATCGGTGATTATTCGCGCCAAAACCCATATCGAGGAAATCCGCAAAGATCGCTGGGCGATTGTCATTGATGAGATTCCCTATCAGGTGAACAAATCTCGCATGATCGAGATTATCGCCGAAATGGTGCGCGACAAACGCATCGAAGGCATCGCCCATGTCCAAGACGAATCCGACCGCATCGGTGTGCGCGTGGTGGTCGAACTGAAACGCGATGCCACGGCGGATGTGGTGCTGAACCAATTGTTCCGCTTTACCCCGATGCAAACCAGCTTTGGCTGCAACATGCTGGCGCTCAATGGCGGGCGGCCAGAACAATTGTCGCTGGCCGATTTTCTGCGCCATTTCATCACCTTCCGCGAAGAAGTTGTGGCGCGCCGCACCGCCTTTGAATTGCGCAAGGCGCGCGAGCGCAGCCATATTCTGTGCGGTCTTGCCGTGGCCGTGTCCAACGTGGACGAAGTTGTGGCCACCATCCGCTCCTCTGCCGATCCCGCCGAGGCGCGCGAGCGGTTGATGACCCGCCGCTGGCCTGCGGGCGAGATTATCCCCTATATCAAGCTGATTGATGATCCATCGCATCCCGTCAACGAGGATGGCACCTATAACCTGTCCGAACTTCAGGCCCGCGCGATTTTGGATTTGCGCCTGCAACGGCTGACGGCCATGGGGGTGAATGAAATCACCACCGAATTGCAAGAGCTTGCCGCAAAGATCAAAGATTACCTCGAGATTCTCGGCTCGCGCGAAAGGATCATGGCCATCATCTCGGACGAGTTGCGCGAAGTGAAAACCGCCTTTGCCGTGCCGCGCCGCACCGAAATCGTCGATTGGGCGGGCGATATGGATGATGAAGATTTGATCGAGCGCGAGGATATGGTGGTGACCATCACCTCGGGCGGATATATCAAGCGCACCAATCTGGCCGAATTCCGCGCGCAAAATCGCGGCGGCAAGGGGCTGGCATCAATGGCCACCAAAGAAGATGATGTGGTCACCACCCTATTTGTGGCCAATACGCATACGAATCTGTTGTTCTTCACCACAGATGGCATGGTGTATAAGCTGAAAACATGGCGCCTGCCCCTTGCAGGGCGCACGGCCAAGGGCAAGGCCATGGTCAATATCCTGCCCATCGCGCAGGGTATTTCTATTGCCGCCCTCATGCCCGTGGATGCCCCCGAAGAAGAATGGGACAACCTGCAAATCGTCTTTGCCACATCGGATGGCGATGTGCGCCAAAACGATCTGTCCGATTTTGTGAACGTCAAACGCAACGGCAAAATCGCCATGAACTTGCCCGAAGGCGTATCTTTGGTGAATGCCGCTATTGCCGATGAGAATGACGATGTGATGCTGGTCACAGCCCTTGGCCGCGCCATCCGCTTTCCCACCACGGAAATTCGTGTGTTCAAATCGCGCGGGTCAACGGGCGTGCGCGGTATCCGTTTGCAAGGCGAGGATAAGGTCGTCTCGATGTCGATCATTCGGCATTTCGATGCCGATCCTGCCGAACGCGAAGCCTATCTCAAGCAGCGCCGCTTGATGGCAGGGGTTACAGAAGACGAAGTCGAGGCCGATGAGGATGACGAGGCCGTGGCCGAAGGGCAGCTTTCGCCCGAACGCTATGCCGAAATGTCAGCGGCAGAGGATTTGATCCTGACCATCACCGCAGGGGGCGCGGGCAAGCTGTCCTCCTCTCATGGCTATCCCGTGCGCGGGCGCGGCGGCATGGGTGTGATGGCCATGGATAAGGCGATGCGCGGCGGGCCTTTGGTGGCGTCTTTCCCTGTTGTTTTGTCCGATCAAATCATGCTGGCCACCTCCACAGGCCAATCGATCCGCGTGCCTGTCGATCAAATCAGCTTCCGATCCCGCGCGGCGGGCGGGGTGAAAGTGTTCAATGTCGGTGCAGGCGAAGAGGTGGTATCCGTGGCCCGCGTGGCCGAGCAAGAGGAGGAATAATGCACGCTCCCTATGCCCTTGCCTTTGCTATGCTGGCGATTGGCGGTTTGATTGTGCTGGTGGCGCTGTTTAACTTGCGCCATCAAAGGGCTTTCATGGCCCGCGCGAATGAAAACACTGAAAAATTGGCGCAGCAACGGGCTGCCACGCAAGATCTGATCGCGCGGCAAACAGCGGCCCTTGAGCGTATCGCCGAGGCGCTGGAACGTGGAAAAACTTAAAGCCCGTCTTGCACAGCTGGCCTCGCAATGCCAGACCATCACCTATGGCGATTTGGCCCGCGAACTCGCCCTGCCCACACCCGCCATTCAAACGCTCAGCGCCATGCTAGAGGCGCTTATGGAACAAGATGCCGCAGCAGGCCGCCCTTTTCTGGCCGCTGTGCTAGAGGGACGCTTGGGCGATGGGCTGCCCAGCCTTGGGTTTTTTGAAAAGGCGGCAGAATTGGATGCCGTAGCAACCAGCGAGCCTGCCGCTTTTGTGGCCGAGCAACGCGCGCTTTTGCAGCAGCTCTATACAAAAGTAGACTAGCTCCCTCTGCTTTCTGCGCGTTTTTGCACATAGGCTTGCGCATTTATCCCGATATGCACCAATCCCCATTTGGGTTAGACTGCGCGCGCTGACCCTGCCGTAAGTCGTGGGGCAGTTTGGGAAACAAAAGGAAGACATTCATGGACGGACTGAATAAGTATATCCCTCTCGTCTCGCGCATTTTGCTGGGGCTGATCTTCGTGCTGGCTGGTCTTGGCAAGCTGATGGATCCTGCGGGCCAAGGCGCTTATGTCGCATCTGGCGGGCTGCCAGCATTTTTTGTCTGGCCTGCAATGGCGCTGGAACTTTTGGGCGGCATCGCGCTGATCATCGGGTATAAGGCGCGTTGGGCCGCATTGGCATTGGCTGGCTTTAGCCTGTTGGCCGCTGTGCTGTATCACAACAACTTCGCTGACCAAGTGCAGATGATCATGTTCCTGAAGAACCTTGCCATCGCTGGCGGTCTGTTGATGGTCTATGCGAATGGCGCAGGCAAATACGCCGTAGATAAGTAAGTCTTGCGTTTGTTTTAATCAGTTTCGGGCGGCCCTGCTGGGGCCGCCCTTTTTGTTTTATTTCAGCCAAGTGTCATAATCGGACACCAGCAAATGCGTCGGGGCTACATCCTCGATGATCTCGGCAAAGCGGCCAATCGGTTCGCGGAACACATTGTCGGTCAGATCGTCATTCACTGTCGAAACCTCGCCAATCAGCACATCGCCACCCTCGCCCCAAAAGGCATGCCAATCGCCTGGCATCAGCGTCACGGATTCGCCCGGCGCAAGTTTCAGCTTGTCACCAGGTTTATAGGGCCGCGCGATGCCATCGCAGCGCACCATGCCGCCCTTATCTTGGGCAAAATTGCCGCGATCGTCCGACCCAAAGAGTTCCACCACCAGCGTGGCACCGCCGCGGTTGATGATATCTTCGGCCTTGATCACATGGGTATGCATCGGGGAAAGCTGATCTTGGCGCGAAATCAGCAGCTTTTCAGCATAGCACATACCGCCGCCGCGCTGCAAATCGGCCAGTTCCCCATTGCGCAGGGTGAACAAGAACAGGCCCATCTCGTCAAACCGCCCCTGCCCGTAATCGGTGATATCCCAGCCGCAGCGCGATGAGATGACCTTTTGCGCCACATCGCGCTTGGCCACAAATTGGTCGGGCGTCCAAAAGGCAAAGGGCGGCAGCACAAAGCCGTAATGGCGGATCATCTCATCCGCCGCGCCCATAATCTCGTTTATGCGTGATCGTTTCATACTCTTCTCCCCTTATCGGCCTGTCCCGATTTGGGGGGATGTTAGCGGTATCACCCTGCGCAGGAAAGGGGTTCTTGCCCGCCGATCACCTCGCCGCGCACCCAAGCGCGGGCGGCATCCCCAAAGGCGGTGAACAACGGGCGCGAGACCGCATCATTTTCTGCGTTAAACTCGGGGTGCCATTGCACCGACAGCGTAAAGCCCGCCGCCCCTGCCACATAAATTGCTTCGGGCGTGCCATCGGGGGCGTGGCCGTCAATCACAATGCGCGGGCCTGCATCTTTGATGCCTTGCCCGTGCAACGTGTTCGTCATCACCTCTTCTGCGCCCATCAGGCGGGCGAATACCCCGCCTTTGGAAAAGCGCACCGCGTGGCGCAGGGCAAACACCTCTTCCAGCGTGCCATCAGGGGGCATGCGGTGGTTCATACGGCCCGGAAGATCGCGAATTTCCGGATGCAGTGAGCCGCCCATGGCCACGTTCACCTCTTGAAAGCCGCGGCAAATGCCAAGGAAAGGCTGGCCACGCTCGACACAGGCGCGGATCAAGGGCAGCGTGATGGCATCGCGGCCGCGGTCAAAGAGGCCATGCGCGGGTGTCGCCGCCTCGCCATATTCTTCGGGGTGGACATTGGGTTGCCCGCCCGTCAGCAAAAACCCGTCGCAGCTGTCCAGCAAATCGGCGACAGAGGTGGTGCTGGGATCGGTGGGGATAATCAGCGGCACACAGCCCGCAACTGCCAGCACAGCCTGCGCATTCATCAAGCCAGACCCATGCACCGCATAGCGATGGTTGATTTGGTGCAGGTTCGAGATGATGCCAATGATCGGCTTAATGCGAGACATAACGCGGCCTAACGTTCTTGTTTGCCCCGTTATACCAAGAATTAGGTTAAAGTGAAGGTAACCACACCCATAAAATATGACAGATTTGTGATTTGTCTTCATCCGTGCTGCACCGCAGATAGGGTGCAGCAAAAGGAGGCGATTATGAAACGTTTTGCCATCACCACCGCGCTGATTTCAGCCGCAACGGCCACAGCCCTTACACTGTCTTCAGGTGCCATTTTCGCGCAAGACAAGGTCGATCATTCCGCCCATGGCGGCCACAGCATGTCCAGCGCGCCATGGGCGATGGCCTATGACGCGGCCAATGCCATGATGCATGAAGGCATGATGATAACCTATTCCGATAACCCTGATCTTGATTTTGCCCGCGCAATGCTGGCCCATCACCAAGGGGCAGTGGCCATGGCGCAGATCCAATTGGAACATGGAACCGATCCCGAAATGCGCGCATTGGCACAGGCGATTATCGATGCCCAAGCCGCCGAGATAGCGCAGATGCAGGCATTTATCGCCAAAATGGGCGGCTGATAGGGCCAGAGAGGTTCACGCTTTGCGTGGGCGCGCAAAACAAGGCACATATTGGACATGCGCCTGAACGCCAGCCCACGCAATAATCTGATTGGCATTGCCTTTATGCTGGGGGCCATGGCCAGCCTGCCGTTTATTGATGTGTTTGCCAAGATTTTGGGCACATCGGGCATTCCTATTGTGCAAATCGCCTTTGCGCGGATGAGTTTTGGCGCGCTGACGTCCCTGCCCTTTGCCTTGCATGGGGCGGCGCGCGCGCGGCAGCGGGCAGAGCGTGACCCCATATCTGTGCTGGCCAGCCTGTGGCCACGGCAGATTTGGGTGCATAGCTTGCGCGCGGCCCTGTTGACGGCGGCAACATTTTTGTTCTTTTCCAGCCTGAAAACTTTGCCCATTGCCGATGCTTTGGCGATTTTCTTTATCCAACCTATCATTGTCACCGCCCTTGGCGCGGTGATCCTGCGCGAGGCGGTCGATGCGCGGCGTTGGGGGGCGGTGGCACTGGGCTTTGTTGGGATTTTGGTGATTTTGCGGCCAGGCATGGTTGCCATTTCTGCAGGCAGCCTGTTGGCGTTAGGCGCTGGCGTGGCTTTGGCGCTGTATTTCCTGCTGTCGCGCTGGGTGGCGGGTGGGGCACCTGCCATTGCGGTCACCTTCCAAACCAACACAATCGCAGCGCTGGCATTGGCCTGCCTGATGCCATGGATTTGGGTGCCGCCCAGCCCCAGCCAATGGGCCATGCTGGCGGCCTTGGGCGCAATCGCAAGCTTTGGCCATTTTCTGATTCTGCGCGCCTATGATCATGCCGAAGCCAGCCTGTTGGCCCCGCTGGCATATAGTGAAATGATCATGGCAACGCTTTTGGGTTGGCTGGTTTTTGGCGATTTTCCAGATGGTTATACCTTTGCTGGGGTGGCAATATTGCTGGCCGCTGCTTTGATTTTGGCATTGCCCGCCCGTGCGCCCGCCCCTGCGCGCGACAAAGACGCAAGCCTTGCGCCCCCGCCCCCGCACGATTAAACATGCGATATGGATGCGCCATCCCCCCAGTTGACCCGCCGCTTTTGGCGCGATTATTTGCGCCCCGAATGGGGCTGGCTGGGAGTTGGCTTTGGCCTGATGATGATCGAAGGCTCGGCGCTGGGGGCGCTGTCCTATCTGCTTAAACCCCTGTTTGACCAAGTGTTCAAGCCCGGCGGCCAAGATGCGCTGATTTGGGTGGGCGGGGCCATTTTCGCGCTTTTTGCCGTGCGCGCGATTTGCGTTGTGACCTCGCGCACATTGATGGCCGCCATCGCGCAGCGGGTGTCAGCGCGGATGCAAAGCGGGCTTTTGGCCCATATTCTGCGGCTGGATCAAGGGTTTTTTCACAGCCATTCACCCGGCGTGCTGATTGAACGGGTGCAGGGCGACACGCTGGCGGTGCAGGGGCTGTGGACATCGGTTGTCACGGGCGTGGGGCGCGATGCGCTGGGCTTGGTGGCGCTGCTGGGCGTGGCGCTGTCGATTGATGTGGTTTGGACAATGGCCGCGCTGATTGGCGCGCCACTTTTGATTTTGCCATCGGTGCTGGTGCAAAGCTATGTGCGGCGCAAATCGGGCCATATCCGTGACAAGGCAGGCCAGCGCGCCACAAGGCTGGACGAAATTTTTCATGGGATTCAGTCGGTTAAACTGAACAGGCTAGAGGGATACCAGAGCCAGCGTTATGATCGGGTTCTGGGCAGTATCCAGCGCGCCGAGGTGAAATCTGCCGCAGGGCGCAATTTGATGCCCGCGATGATTGACCTGATCACAGGGCTGGGCTTTTTTGCTGTGCTGTGGTTGGCGGGGGATAAGATCGCATCGGGTGCGCGCACCACGGGCGAGTTTATGTCGTTTTTCACCGCCATGTCGCTGACCTTTCAGCCCCTGCGCAGGCTGGGCGAATTGTCGGGCACATGGACAGTGGCCACAGCCAGCCTTGCACGGATTTATGACTTGCTCGACCGCGCCCCGCGGGGCCAGCGCCCCGCAACCAGCGCCGCCCTGCCGCAGGGCGCGCCCGAGATTGTGTTTGATAATGTGGTCTTTTCCCACGGCGACACGCGCGTGCTGCGCGGGCTGTCCTTTACAGCACCTGCAGGCAAAATCACTGCAATTGTGGGGCAATCTGGGGCGGGTAAATCGACACTCTTCCACCTGCTGACCGCCCTATACGACCCCGAGTCAGGCCGTATCCTTTGCGGCGGGATCGATACACAGACCATTGCGCTGGCCGATTTGCGCGGACTGTTCGCGTCGGTCGCGCAAGATGCCGCGCTGTTTGACGAAACCCTACGCGACAATATCCTGCTGGGGCGCGAAGAAAACGCCCTGCATCTGTCTGATGCGCTGGCCGCAGCCAAGGTGGATGCGTTTTTGCCCAGCCTGCCAAATGGGCTGGACACGCGCGTTGGCCCGCGCGGCAGTGCGCTGTCGGGTGGGCAACGTCAGCGCGTGGCCATTGCCCGCGCGCTCTATGCCCCTGCCCCCGTGCTGCTGCTGGACGAGGCGACCTCTGCCCTTGATGCAGGATCGGAAACCGCTGTGACCGAGGCGTTGACGGCAGCCTCATTGGCGCGGGTTGGGGGGCGCACGACCTTGGTCATCGCGCACCGCCTTGCCACCATTCGCCATGCCGATAAAATCATCGTGCTGGACGCAGGCCGCCTAGCCGAAGAGGGCACGCATGAGGAATTGATCGCCAAGGGCGGCATCTATGCCCAGCTGTGCGCCTTGCAATTTGCCAAGGAACCCGCCTGATGCGTAGCATTTTCTTGGTCACTGGCGCAGATCGGCTGACCTTTTTGCAAGGGCTGCTGTCAGGCGATGTGTTGGGCCTGACCGACGATGGCATCGTCTACGCCGCCTTGCTGACCCCGCAGGGCAAATATCTAGCCGATATGTTTGTGGTCGCGCAGGGCGGGGCGCTGTATTTGGACATAGATGCCAGCATTGCCGCGGGGGCAGTGCAGCGGCTGAACATGTACCGCCTGCGCGCCGATGTGCAAATTACGCCTGCTGATATATCTGTCTCGCGCGGGGTGGAGCGCGCGCCAAACGGGGCCTTTGCCGACCCGCGCCACCCTGCCCTTGGCTGGCGGCATTATGGCGCAGCCCTGCCCGAAGCCTTGGTCGATTGGGATGCGCTGCGCGTGGCGCATTGCATCCCCGAAACGGGGATCGAACTGATCCCGAATGAGACCTATATCCTAGAGGCAGGGTTCGACCGCCTGAATGGCGTATCATTCCGCAAGGGCTGCTATGTTGGCCAAGAGGTGACGGCGCGGATGCGCCATAAGACCGAACTCAAAAAGGGTCTTGTGCGCGTCGCCATTGACGGCGCAGCGCCTGTGGGCACGGATATCATGGCAGGGGATCGCGTGGCGGGCACGCTTTTTACCCAAAGCGGCGGCTTTGCGCTGGCCCATCTGCGCCTTGATTGGGCGCAAGGAGAGTTGCGGGCGGGCGATGCCCGCCTGACTTTGGCTTAGGCGCGCTCGGAATACTCCATCAGTTCCGTATGCACGATGATGTCTTCATCGGTTCCGATAAAGGGCGGCACCATGATGCGGATGCCATTGTCCAAGATCGCAGGCTTATAGCTGGAGGTGGCCGTCTGGCCTTTTTGCACAGGTTCCGTATCGACCACTTTGCAGCGCACTTTTTGCGGCAAAGTCACGTTCAGCGCCTCTTCGCCGAAATAGTTGATGGTCGCGGTCATGCCATCTTGCAAAAACGGGCGCCGGTCGCCCAGCAATTCCGCATCAATTTCAACCTGTTCAAAGGTTTCAGCATCCATAAACACCAAGCGCCCATCGGTTTCATACAAAAACTGCTGGTCTTTGTTTTCCAATTCGACGCGCTCGACCTTATCTTCTGAACGGAAGCGTTCGTTCAGTTTGCGCCCATCGCGCAGGTTCTTCAATTCGACCTGAGCAAATGCGCCGCCTTTTCCGGGCTTGACATGGTTGACCTTGACCGAGGCCCAAAGCCCCCCATCATGTTCAATGATGGTTCCAGGCTTGATTTCGTTTCCGTTGATCTTGGGCATTATGGCAAAACCTTGACAAAAGGTTGAAGGAAAAATCAAATGCTCTATATATGGGGCACGGCTGGCCCGCAAGCAAACTAAATACAGTGGCGTCGAATTACAGCTATGCACCGCGCGCATGGCAGCTATTCCAAAACTGCGCAGCCGAATCGTTACAAAAGGTTTACAAGCACCCCAAGCCTGCTGCGTACAAACAGGCACCGCATAACAAAGGACGACGTAATGTTTGACTCGATTGACAGCACGGCTTTCAACTTTGAACAAGGTCAGCGCGCGCGCAAACTGTTTGCGGCTGTGGTTTTGGCGGCTTTGGACGATGCAATCGCGGATGACAAGAAATACGGCAACGGCCCCGACCAAATCGCCCGCTGGGCACGTTCGCGCGATGGGCGCGAAGTGTTGTCCTGCGCTGGGATCGATCCGAACGAGCGTGTGGTCAAAGGGTTGATGGATTTTGTGGCCAAGGGCGTGCGCACGTCGGTCGCCCTGTCGCGCGAAGAAAGCGAACGCCGCCACGCCGCCGAATTGGAACAGGCCGAAGCTGCCTAAAGCGCAGGTCAGATAGTGAAATCACAAAACGCGCCCTTGGGCGCGTTTTTGTTTTGGCGCATTTGCTTTACGTCAGGGCTTTCGGCGCTATTCCAATTCATGGGCGGCCAGCATGCGGCCCACCTCTGCGCGCACCAATTTGCGGATGTTGCGCGTGATCCTTTCGCCCAATGGCCCTGCCATTTCCTCGCGGAAAATGGCTTGAACCATGGCGCGCAGCACGTCTTCGTCAAACAGCACTTCGGGTGCGGCCTGTTGCGGCGCGGCGGTGAAATTCGGCTCGCGGAAGGCCTCTTTGGCCTGATTGAACACTTCCTCTTCCACCGCTTCGCCCGCAAGTTCGGCAATCACCCGCGCTTCGGCGGCATTGGCCCAATCCACATCGGGTTCTATCGTGCCTTGCAGGCTTTGCGGCGTCTCAGCACCATCATCGGCGTGGTCATCGGCATTATGCTCGATCTCAGCCTCGTGAAAAGCGGGGGCTGGGTTGCTCCGCCAGTTGGGTTCTGGCGGCGTGTCCAGTTTATGCCCGTCAAAGGCATTGGGGGCCATGTCAAACAGCCGCGCATTGGGATCGATGCGAAAGCGGTCATCGCTGGGCGCATCATAGCCCTCGCCATCCTCGTAATCTTCGGCGCGCAGGCTGGGGGCAGTCTGACCTTGCGGCGGGGCGGCGGGCGCGCTTGGTGGATCTTGGGTTACTGCCGCGTGATCTTGCGCAATGGGCGGGTTCTCTTGCGCGGCAGATCGGGCGGCCTCGGCCGCGGCAGCGCGGGCTTCCAGCGCACGCCATTCGGCCTGCTGCGCGGCAAGGCGGGCGGCGGCCTCGCGCTGGGCCGCCTCTTCGCCCAAGGAAAACTGCCGCGCAGTCGGGCCTTGCGCACTGTCCAAATCACCCACGCCTGCCAGCACAGCATCCACAGGCGGAAAGGCCGCGCGGCGCGACGGGCGGCGCACAGTGGTAAACTTACCTGCCGAATCTTCCACCCGATGCTCGGGCGCAAGCACCAGTTTTTGCGCGGTATCGGCAACCGCAGCCAATCTGGCGCGATCTGCTGGCTTCAGATCCTGAGCGACCAAACGACGAATCGAAGATAGAACATCCTCAATCTCGTTTGAACTCATCGGCTCGGCCATTGTGTTCCCCGCATTGTTTCCAAAACCTTAACGCGCCGCCGCGCGTCTTACAACCATAAGACAGTTTACACGGGTCAACTTCGGCAGATTTTGGGCAAGCTTTGGGCAAATACACCTATTGCGGGAAAAAAGTTATACTTAAACCCGCAAGGCGCGATCAGTTGCCCGTTTTCTTGCCGATACGATCCAAGGCGGCACCCTGCTTAGACGGCGGAAAGAACACGGGCGGCGCGTTTTTGGCAGCGTTGTAATAGGCTTCTACATCATAGGTCGGGATGCCAAGGTTGAGCTTTTCTGCGGTCAATTGGCCCATAGCGGCCAAAACCTGATAGACGCCAACATAGCGGTTCGCCTCGGCCTCAAGTTTGCTGGCACGGGCAGAAAGCAATTCTTGTTCGGAATTCAGCACATCCAGCGTGGTGCGCGATCCAAGATTGGCCTCTTCGCTGACCCCATCAAAGGCTTTTTGCGCCGCCTCGATCTGCGCAGCCCCTGCCGCAACCGATGCATTCGACACCGCCAGCACCGCCCAAGCGCGGCCCAATGCTTCGTCGACTTGCAAGGCGGTTTGCAATTGGCCCGCCACCGCCCCCTCTTTTTGCGCCAACGCTTTGCGCAGCGCCGAGGCTTGCCCGCCGCCCGCATAGAGGGTTTGGTTCAAAGACAGGCCAGTCACTGTGGTTTCATTGCCAGTGCCCTGATCTTTGGACAGGCTGACCTGCGCGGACAAAGTGGGCAAAAACCCGCCTTGTGCGATTTTAACCTGCAAATCCGCGATTTTGACCTGCGCTTGGGCCTGCAAAATCAGCGGATGGCCCGCCTGCGCAATGGCGCGCGCCTCTTCCAGCGTTTTGGGCAGGCTTGGCAATTTGGGCAGGTTTTTCAGATTGGCAGGATAGGCCCCAATTGCCGCCTTATATGCCTCGCGCGCGATCGTCAGTTCGCCTTGCGCCGCCGCAAGCCCCGCATTGGCCGCAGCAAGGCGCGCCTCGGCCAAAGAAACATCGGTCAACGTCACTTCGCCCACATCAAAGCGGTCTTGGGCCGCGCGCAATTGCTTGGCAATCAGGCGCGTGTTGGATTCACGCAGGCTGACAATTTCAGCGCGCAAGCCCATGGTCACATAGGCAGATACAGCGTTCAGCAGCACCTGCTGTTCGACGTTGATCAAACCTGCGCGCGTGGCCATGACAGCCTCGCGGGCAATGGCCACACCATTGCGCCCGCGCCCGCCTGCATACAGCGTCAAACTGGCCGTCAGGCGCTGGGTTTCACTGTCGATCTGGGTGTTCGGCAGATTGCTGGCCTCGGTCACCGATTTGCTGGCGGTATATTGGATTACGGGCAAAAGCCGCGCAAAGGCCGCGCCTTCATCTTCGTCAGCGGCGCGCAAGACTGCCTGATTTTGCGCCAAAAGGTTCGATGATTTATAGGCCGCGATCAGGGCGTCTGCCAAGGTTTCCGCCTGCCCTATACTTGGCGCAACCATACCAAAGGAAATCGCCGCAACTGCAAAAATCTTGCGCATCTTCTACACCCCTGCGCCGTAGCGCCTATGCCTAAAGGGCTAACGCCCCAAGGCGAACATTCCGTCGCATCTATAGCGAGAATTCACGCAGCGCAGCAAAGCCCGGCAAAACAGGAAGGGCTGCGTTGAACGAAAACCGCCATGTTACGTCTTTGCCTGATTTATACCCTATTTTGGCAATGCCAAGGGGGCCAGACATGAAAACGGCCGCAATGCGTCCGCCGTCGCGCAGCTGTGCCAAAATATCAGGCAAAACCACTTCAACCCCGCCTTGCACGATGGCCACATCATAAGGGCCTTGTGCCGCCGCGCCCGCAGCCAAGGGGCCTTTGACAACAGACACATTGCCTGCGCCCAAATCAGCCAATTTGGCCTGCGCCTGATCGGCCATGGACGCATCTTCTTCCAATGCGACGACCGATTTTGCAATGCGCCCCATGACTGCGGCGGAATATCCCAACCCGCAGCCAATATCCAAAACCTTCTCCTCTGGCGTGATATCCAGCGCATCCAACAGCTTGGCAAACACGCGCGCATCCAACACAACACGGCCCGCGCCCAAGGGCACATTATCGCCCACATAGGCCGCCTCGCGCAAATGTTCAGGCACAAAAACCTCGCGCGGGATAGCCAGCATGGCCGCTATGATGGGAAATTTGGTCACATCCGAAGGGCGCACTTGGGTGTCAACCATCATCACACGGCGGGCAGCGAAATCGGTCATCTGTGTGATATCCCCTACAGCTTGGCATTGCTGTGCTTTTGCCACAGTTGCATTGCAGGGAAAAGGGGCAATTGGCGCGGATTTTTTGATGCTTTGGCCAAGATGGGCTTTGCCATAGCGCCCAGACGGCCTAGATAGGGTCGAAATGTAAGGAAAATCACCGATGCCACAGGCAACCCTAGACGCGGCCGCAGCGCCCGAACCTGATGCCTTTCGCATGGCGCTGCGCAATTTGGTGGGGCAAGTGTCGGTCATCACAGTCATGGGCGCAGATGGCGCGGCCACGGGGCTGACGCTGACCTCGGCCAATGCCCTGTCGACATCACCGCCCTTGATGATTGCCTGCGTCAATCGCAGCGCATCGGCCCATAGCAGCCTGCGCCTTGGGGCGGTGATTGGCTGGCAAGTGCTGGGCGCGCGCCAACAGGCGGTGGCGGAAAGATTTTCGGGCAAGGGCGGTCTACAGGGCGCAGCCCGCTTTCAAGGGGCAGACTGGCGGCAAGAGCATGGCGCGCAGTTGCTGGACGGGGCTGCGATGGCCTGCGCGGCGCAGATTGACAGCCTCAGCGATCACGCCAGCCACACAGTTGTTATCGCGCGCATCCTGTCTTTGCATGTCGGCGCGCAGGCGGGCACGTTGGCCTACCGCGATGGCGCCTATCTGCCGCTGATCTAAACAGGCTTGACCGCAGCGCGCAAAGGCGTTCTGCTGGGCCAAATCAACAAGGAGAGCGCTATGCTTAAAGGTATTGATCCGCGTCTGACGCCTGACGTATTGCATGTGCTGGCCATGATGGGGCATGGCGATACGCTGATCCTCTGCGATACGAATTTCCCCGCCGAAACCATCGCCCAGCAAACGAGCTATGGTCAAATCGTGCGCATGGACAACATTTCCGCGTCCAGCGCCGCCGAGGCGATTTTGTCTGTGCTGCCGCTGGACACGTTTGTCGAGGATTTTGCCGCGCGTATGCAGGTGGTGGGCAATCCATCCGAAATCCCGCCCGTGCAGGCCGAAGTGCAGGCCGTGATCGACCGCGCCGAGGGCAAGCCACGCCCGATGTTGGGGGTCGAACGCTTTGCCTTTTATGATTTGGCCGCGCAAAGTTTCGCCGTGGTGCAAACGGGCGAGCGCCGGTTTTACGGCTGTATCATGCTGCGCAAAGGCGTAATTGGGCCAGAGGCTTAGGCCATGAAAACGATCGTCATCTTGGGGATTTTCGTGGCCGATACCACCTATCGCGCCCCGCGCCTGCCTGTGATGGGCGAGACGATTTTGGGCACGGGTTTTGCGCTTGGGCCTGGGGGCAAAGGGTCGAACCAATCGGTGGCTGCGGCCAAAGTGGGGGGGGATGTGCATTTCATCACCCGCTTGGGACGCGATGATTTTGCCAAATTGGCCCAAGGCGTCTGGGCCAAGGCAGGGGTCAACCCCGCTGTGATCGAAGATGAGGCCAGCTACACGGGGGCCGCGATGATCTTTGTCGATCAGGCCAGCGGCGATAATGCCATCATCGTCGCGCCCGGCGCGGCGGGGCGGATTTCGCCTGCCGATGTTGCCGCCCATGAAGCGCTGATCGCGCGCGCGGGTATTTTTATCACGCAGTTGGAACAGCCCCTGCCCGCCGCAGAGGCTGGCCTTGCCTTGGCGCGCAAACATGGGGTGATGACGATCTTGAACCCCGCCCCCGCCGCCGCATTAAGCGATAAGTTGCTGGCGCTGTGCGATATCATCACCCCCAATGAAACCGAGGCAGAGGCCCTGACGGGCGTAAAAGTCACCGACCGCGCCAGCGCCGAGGCAGCAGCCGATGCGCTGATGACGCGCGGGGTGGGTGCCGTGGTGCTGACCTTGGGCGAGCGGGGGGTTTTGTATCGCGGGGCAAAGGGCAGCTTGCATGTTCCCGCCTTTAATGCAGGTCCCGTCGTCGAAACCACTGGCGCGGGCGATGCGTTTAATGGCGGCCTTGCCGTGGCCTTGGCCGAAGGGCGCGAGATGAGCGATGCGCTGCGTTTTGGCTGCGCCGTGGCGGGTATTTCTGTCACCCGCGCGGGGGCTGCCGCCTCGATGCCGTCGCGCGCCGAAGTCGACGCGCTGCTGGCAGCAGTCTAGGCAGGCAAAAGGGGCCGTGCCTGCTGCGCGGCCCATAGCCTAAAACTCCCACCACATCGCAGGGCGGCGCTGGGTGAGGGTGGGATGCACAGATTCCGATGGATCGCGCCCGATCTTGCGCCGCTTGCGCGAGATAAACCACAGGCCAAAGCCGCGCCAAGTGCCCACCATTGGCGCATTCACATCGCAGGGAAACTGCGCGCGCCAGTTTTCAGGCAGGCTTAGGCCCATGTCTTCGGCGCGTTCCAACATCCATGTCAGCGGGATATTGGCCAAGGGGCGGCATTCAGGAAAGCGGCCAATATTGCCGCCAATATCGCCATGCGCACCTGCAAACCAAACCTGTTCGATGCGCGCCGAACCTGCTGGACGACTGTCCCATAGTTCTGGCGCAAAGGCCGCGCGGGTTTCATCCGCCGCAAGCGCCTGAAAGCCCGCATCCACAGCCACTGACAGGTATTTGTCAGGAAAATCATGCACTTTGGACACAAAGCGCCACAAGATTGGCACCCGCAGGCCCAAAGCTTTGACTGTATCCCAAACCCCCACCATGCGAATACGCGCGTCTGCATGGCAATACAGTCGTGCAAATTCGCGCGCCGCCGCGCGCGTGCCGCCGCGCATGTAATGGCGAAAGGCAAGATTGACCGCGCTTTGCGTGGCATAGCTATGTTTCAGCAAACCGACGCGCCCCAGCATCCCCGCCAGCGCCCGCACGGCATAGGCCCCGCGCGAATAACCAAACAGAAAAATGCGATCCCCTTCGCGGTAATGGCTGGCCAGCCAGCCATAGGCGCGCAAAATCTGCGGGTTCACCCCGCGCCCTTCGATCAGGTGGATGCCTTTGCGCCAGCTTTCCCATTGTTGGCCCGGTTCGTAATAGACATTTTGCAAAACATGGCGGTGGCGCGTGCCATTTTGGGTCAGCAAATGATACAACAGGCCCGCATTACCCTCTTGCCCTGCGGCCAGCGTTGATAAGGTGCCATCCAGTATAATGACATGGTCGACAGGCCCGCGCGGCCCAATGTCTGGCACATCGGCCGCCGCTGTTTCGACAGTGACATAGCCATTCCACCAGCGGCGCGCGCGCTCGTACAGGGACATATGTTGTGTTGCCTTTGCCAAACCACAGACCCCATGTTTGCCTTAGGCTGGCATATACAACCTTACCGCAGCACAGCGCAAACGCGTTACCCAAAAACCATAAAACGCCCCCTAAGGGGCGTTTATTGGCGATACGTCACAATGGCTTAAAGGCCCAGCCCCAGAACTGTGACCATGCCCAATTCGCCAAAGCCGTTAAAGCGGCTGTTGGTGACAGTGGAATAACTGCCCATGCCTGCCACAACCACATAATCGCCTTCGGCGATATCGGCGGGGAACGGCACCTCTCCCGGCAGGCGATCTACCGAATCGCAGGTAGGGCCGAAGGTGACGCGCGCGCGGATCGGGGCACTGCGCGGCACCAGCGTTTCAGACAGCACCGAAATGCGGTCGATGATGCCGATTTGGCTGAATTCAAACATCGCGCCGTAAATGCCATCGTTCAAGAACACATGGTTTTCATCGCGCACCGATTTCACGCGCGCAACCAGCGTATAGGCATCACCGCACAGCGCACGGCCAGGCTCGCAGACCAGCGCTGGCAGATCACCGCCAAAGGCTGCGCGGGCCGTATCGGCAATCACCTTGAAAATCGCATCGAAATTCGGCGCGGTTTGCGCATCGCGGTGGCTGGGAAAGCCGCCGCCCACGTTCAGGCGGGCAATTTTCACGCCTGCAGCGCGGGCGATCACGGCCGCTTCGCGGATATAGGCCGCCCAAACCTGCGCGTCATTGCATTGCGTGCCGCCATGGAATGTCAGAGACGGGGTATAACCCGCCGCAGCCACTGCGCGCAGCAATTCTGCGGCCTGCTCACTGGTTGCGCCAAACTTCGCACCAAAATTATAGGCCGCGCCCTGCACAGGCAGTTTGAACCGCACCGAGATTTCCACCCGCTGCCCGCCAATTTGCACAGGGACCATCTCCGTCAGCTTGGCCAATTCCGAACTGCTGTCGACCGAATAGGCTGTCACCTTGTGATCGACGGCAAACTTAATCTCGCTGCGCGAACGGATCGGGTTGTGGTAATGAATCGCCGCATCTGGCGCGAGGCGGCGGATCAGGGCAATTTCAAAAGGCGATGCACAGTCAAAGCCTTGTACCCCTGCCGTGACCAGATTTTCGATCATCTCTTCGGTGGGGTTGGATTTGACCGCATAGGTCACCAGCCCCGGAAAGCCCGCCAAAAAGCGGCGTGCGACAGATTGCACGGCAGCAGGCGAGAAGAATAATACAGGGTTTTCGGGCGCTTCCGCGCGCAGGTATTCGGTCGGATTGGTCCAGATTGTTTTCGACAGTCCCATCGGCGTTTCCTTTCGGCCAATAAGACGCTGAAGCCGCAAAAGTGCAGACCCAGCGCGGTTTTTCCAACCAGGCCAGGTGCGTATGAGCCGCCCTTTTCCTGCCATTTCAGAATGCCGCATATGCGGCACAACTTCACCGAACAAAACTATATAAATGGTGCAAAAAGGCGTTATAATGACGAAATGGCGCTACAGATTGCAAGGTAGGCAGATGGATGATTTAGACAATGGCATTTTGGCCTTGTTAGGGGCGGATGCCCGCATTTCCGTGGCCACGCTGGCGCGGCGGCTCAAGGTGGCAAGGTCGACCATCCAAGCGCGGCTAGAGCGGTTAGAGACCACGGGCGTGATTGCAGGCTATACGGTCAAGCTGGGCGAGGCGGCGCGGCAGGGCCGTTTGCGCGCCTCGGTTCTGCTGACAATCGAGCCGCGCGCACAGGCGGCAATATTGGCGCGGTTGAAATCCATCCCCGAGGTGGAGCGGGTGTTTTCCACATCGGGCCGCGTCGATCTGCTGTTGCAAGTGGCCACGGCGAACACGTCTGTATTGGACGGGGTGCTTGACCACATCGGGCAAATGGCGGGGGTCAAATCATCGGAAAGCCTGATCCATTTATCGACAAGGCTGGACAGGGCGGTATAGCGGCACGGGCAAATGCCTTCGGCGAGGATATTTGTGCCAAAGTGAAAGGGGCAAAATATCAACCTTGGCCTTGGCCTTTCTGGCAAGTTTGGCTATGGCTTTTCCCAAAGATGGAGAGCCGCGATGCCTATGGAAAAGAACTTTGATGCCCCCGCAGCCGAGGCGCGGATTTCGGCGCTGTGGCAGCAGAAAAAGGTGGGCGCAGCGGGCGCGAATGCCAAAGCGGGCGCAAAGACATTTTCCATCATGATCCCGCCGCCCAATGTAACGGGCAGCCTGCATATGGGCCATGCGTTTAACAACACGTTGCAAGATATCCTGATCCGCTGGCACCGTATGCGCGGGCATGACACGCTGTGGCAGGTGGGCACCGATCATGCGGGCATTGCAACCCAAATGGTGGTGGAACGCGAACTGGCTAAGGCGGGGAATAAGTCGCGCCGCGAAATGGGGCGCGAGGCGTTTTTGGCCAAGGTGTGGGAGTGGAAGGATCAATCAGGCGGCACGATTATCAACCAGCTCAAACGCCTAGGCGCAAGCTGCGATTGGGACCGTGAAGCGTTTACCATGTCGGGCAATTTCCCCGATGCGGTGATCAAGGTTTTTGTGGAGATGTATAACAAGGGGCTGATCTATCGCGGCAAGCGATTGGTCAATTGGGATCCGCATTTTGAGACCGCGATTTCCGATCTAGAGGTCGAGAATGTCGAAGTTGCAGGCCATATGTGGCATTTCAAATATCGCCTCGCGGGGGGCGAGACATATGAATATGTCGAGCGCGATGCGGATGGCGCGGTGACGCTGCGCGAGACGCGCGATTATATCTCGATTGCCACCACGCGGCCCGAAACCATGCTGGGGGACGGCGCGGTTGCGGTGAACCCTGCGGATGCTCGTTATGCGCCGATTGTGGGCAAGATGGTGCATTTGCCGCTGTGCGACCGACTGATCCCGATCATTGCTGATGAATATCCTGACCCTAATTTTGGGTCTGGCGCGGTGAAAATCACGGGTGCGCATGATTTTAATGACTATCAGGTGGCCAAGCGGCACGGGCTGCCGCTCTATCGCCTGATGGACACGCGCGGCGCTATGCGGGCCGATGGCGCAAGCTATGACGATTGCGTCAAGCGCGCCCGTGAGATTGCGGCGGGGGCCGAGGCATCCGAGGCCGAGGTGGACGCGCTGAACCTTGTCCCCGAAAAATATCGCGGGATGGATCGCTTTGCGGCGCGCGCGGCGGTTGTGGCCGATATCAACGCGCTGGGGCTGGCGGTAACGACCTTGGTCAAGGAAATTGACGAGGACACGGGCAGCGAGCATTTGCGGCTGGAACCTGTGGTCGAGGCGAAAAAGATCATGCAGCCCTTTGGCGACCGATCGAAAGTGGTGATCGAGCCTATGCTGACCGACCAGTGGTTTGTAGACACCGCCAAAATCGTCGGCCCCGCGCTGGACGCGGTGCGCACGGGGGCGACCAAGATCATGCCAGAGTCGGGGGAAAAGACCTATTTCCACTGGCTAGAGAATATCGAGCCTTGGTGTATTTCAAGGCAGCTTTGGTGGGGGCATCAGATACCGGTTTGGTATGACGAGGTGGGCAATCATTACTGCGCTGCAACCGAAGCAGAGGCACGCGGCATGGCGGGCGACGCAGCGCTGACCCGCGACCCTGACGTACTTGACACTTGGTTCTCCTCTGGCCTCTGGCCCATTGGCACGCTGGGCTGGCCCGACCAAACGCCTGAACTGCAAAAGTATTTCCCCACCTCTACCCTGATCACAGGGGCCGATATCATTTTCTTCTGGGTTGCCCGCATGATGATGATGCAATTGGCCGTGGTGGGTCAGGTGCCGTTCGACACGGTTTATCTGCACGGGCTTGTCCGCGATGCCAAGGGCAAGAAGATGTCGAAATCTTTGGGCAATGTCATCGACCCCTTGGAAATTATCGACGAATTCGGCGCGGATGCGCTGCGCTTTGCAAATGCGGCGATGGCCTCATTAGGTGGCACGCTGAAACTGGATACCGCGCGGATTGCGGGCTATCGCAATTTCGGCACGAAACTGTGGAACGCCTGCCGCTTTGCCGAAATGAACGGGGTTTGGGAGGGGCATTCCACGCAAACCGCCCCCCCTGCCGCGCAGGCCACGGCCAACAAATGGATCATTGGCGAGACCGCCAAGACATTGGCCGAGGTCAACGCCGCCCTAGAGGGCTACCGCTTTGATCAAGCCGCCGACGCACTGTATAAATTCGTCTGGGGCCGCGTTTGCGATTGGTATGTGGAATTTGCCAAGCCCCTGCTCGATGGCGAACACGCCACTGAGACCCGCGCCACGATGGCATGGGTTTTGGACAATTCCATGATCCTTTTGCATCCCATCATGCCCTTTATCACCGAAGATCTGTGGGGCCAAACGGGCCAGCGCGCCAAGCTGCTGGTGCATACGGATTGGCCCGAATTGCCGCTAGCGCTGGTGGATAGCGCCGCCGATGCAGAAATGGCATGGGTGACGGGGCTGATCGAAGAAATCCGCTCGGCCCGCACGCAAATGCATGTGCCTGTGGGGCTGAAACTGGATATCGTCGCCACCGAAATGGGCGATGCCGCGCGCGCAGCCTTTGCCCGCAACGAGGTTCTGATCAAACGCCTTGCCCGTATCGAAACCCTTACCCATGGCGCGGCCCCGAAAGGGTCAATCTCGCTGGCGGTTGAGGGCGCATCCTTTGCCCTGCCCCTAGACGGGGTGATCGACGTGGCCGAGGAAAAGGCGCGCCTTGCCAAAACGATGGACAAGCTGGCCAAAGAAATCGGCGGGCTGGTGGGGCGGCTGGGCAACCCCGCCTTCGTCGCCTCCGCCCCCGAAGAGGTGGTGGACGAAGTGCGCGCCAATCTGGCCCTGCGCGAGGATGAACAGGCGAAGCTCGCCGCCGCCATGAAACGCCTTGCCGATATTGGATAGGGCGGCGCGGGACGAAAGCGCGGACGCTTCGCGGAGGATATTTGGGCCTGAATGAAAGCAGTTTCATACAGGTTCAAATATCCTCGCCGAAGGCAGGGCTGTCAAACAAACTGAACTTTCAGGAAAAGATGGTGGGCGATCCTGGAATCGAACCAGGCCTGAGTCGCCTCGGCGGAGTTACAGTCCGCTGCCACACCTTGTAGCATATCGCCCACTGGCGGCGTGAATAGCCGCCGCGCTGGGGGGCGTCAAGGCATAATGCGGGGAAAGTTTGGGCTTTCTGCTTGCGTGCAACGGCGTGGCGCGGCAGAGAGAGGGCAAAGGAGCGCGGGCGATGTCAGGCAACAAAAAACCCGATTGGGTGGTGGATAAAGAACGCAGCAAACGGGCCGAGGCGCGCGAGACGGTTTGGCTCTTTGGCCTGCATGCGGTGCGCGATGCACTGGTGAACCCTGCCCGCGAAAAGCTGCGCCTTGTGGTGACCAAGAATGCGCTGGATAAGTTAGAGGATGCTGTGGCGGCCTCTGGCATGGCACCCGAATTGGCCGATCCGCGCCGCTTTGATGTGCCGATTGACGAAGGGTCCGTGCATCAGGGGGCCGCTTTGGAAGTGCGCGCGTTGCACTGGGGAAGCCTTGCCGATATCGCCATTTCGGGCAAAGGCGACCCGCTGCTGGTGCTGCTAGACCGCGTGACCGATCCGCATAATGTCGGGGCCGTTTTGCGCAGCGCCGAGGTGTTTGGCGCGCGGGCGGTGATTGCCCCGCGCCACCATTCCGCCCCCGAATCGGGCGCGCTGGCCAAAACCGCCAGTGGCGCATTGGAACGCCAGCCCTACCTAAAGGTCACCAATTTGGCAGACACGATGTTAGAGCTGAAAGGCATGGGCTATACCATGGTCGGGCTGGACGGCACAGGCGATGTTGACCTTGGCGCGGCGCTGGCCCCGCTGCGTGGCCGCCCTCTGGCGCTGGTGCTGGGTGCCGAAGGGCCGGGCCTGCGCGAGCGCACGCGCGAAACCTGCGACATCATCGCGCGCATCCCCTTTGCGGGCGAATTTGGCAGCCTGAACGTGTCGAACGCGGCCGCTGTGGGCCTATATGCGGCGAAAACCCGCTGAAGCAGTCACAAAATTGCGAGGCGGGCGCGACGGCTCTTTAAGGCCCGCCCTGCTACACTATGTTAAGGGCAGATATGGGCTGGAACTCCCATGTCCTCAGTTACTGTCCCTCGTTCCACACCTTGGCGCCCCCAAAACGCCGTAAATGCGTTTGTGGGGCGCTTTTTTCAATGGGGCTACGCATGAACGACGATATTCGCGCCATTCTGACATCGGTCAAAACCATCGCTGTCGTGGGCTGGTCGCCCAAGGAAGACCGCCCCAGCCACCGCGTGGCGCAGTTTTTGGCCACAAAAGGATATCGCGTGATCCCCGTTAATCCGGGCCAAGCGGGGCAGGATGTGGGCCTATCCGCCCCCGTGGCCGCCAGCCTGTCAGATATTGGCGAAAAGGTCGATATGGTCGATATCTTTCGCCGCAGTGAAGAGGTCTATGGCGTGGTCGAAGAAGGGCTGGCGATTGGCGCATCGGTGATATGGATGCAGCTTGGCATTGAAGACGCCCGCGCAGCCGCCCTTGCCCGCGCACAAGGCGCAAAAGTGGTGATGAACGCCTGCCCTGCGATTGAAATCCCGCGCTTAGGGCTGTGAGGCCGCGCGCGCGATAAACCCTGTCAAATCACCATAGCCCGTGGCGCGGCGCTCATAGGCCAGCCCCAAGCGGCGCGCGCAGTCTTGCGCCTTTTCGTCCAAGGCGGGATCATTGGTTTGCGCCTGATAGATCAGCCGCGTGTAATTGCCAAAATACACGTCGTGCAATTGCGGATGGCGGTCTAGGCCCATGGGCCGCCAGACAAAGGCATCGAATTGGCGCACCAGAAAATCGGTTAGGAAAAAGGCGGTCATGTCGGCGTCACCACGCGCCGCGAAATCATCGTTGCCTTGGTAAAAGGAATAGCAATGCGGCCCCGCGATCATTTCAACGCCAAGGCGGTCGCACTCGGCTTGCAGCAGCCCGCCTGTGCCGCAATCGGCATAGACGATGTAAATGGCGGCATAGTCGCCCCGCTTTTCATTCACCATCGCAGTGACGGCAGGGGTGATTTGATCGGGGTAGAGGTGCAGCTTGGCGGGCAGGCAGTGCAGGTCTAAATGATCCCACCCATTCGCGCGCTTAATCGCCAAAATCTCATGCGCCAGCGCCCCGCAGGCGATCAGCAGCACCTTACCCGCAGCGGGCGCGATACTGACATAGCCCGCATCAGTCAGCGTGGCATCGTCAAGGCTTACCGCCACCGATTGGCCTGTGGTTATCGCCACAGACTTGCCCGCAGGGTGACGGCGGCAATCAACGCAATCAACCCCATCACCGCCATCGGCAACCCTAGCGCCTGAATACCAAAGATGGTGGCGGCAGCGGCGATGATGACGAAAGCGATCATCGAGAGGAATTGGGTGAGTGGCATGGCGAAGGCTCCCTTTGAGGGGAATGTAGGGGGTTTTGGGGGGAATGGAAGGGGGGATAGTATATCAGGAAAAAATTCTTGACTTCTTATAAATTCAACCAATAGGGTTTAAATAGAAAGAATCAATGATTAAAGTTGTGTGGCTTTTGACTGATATTGTCACAAGGCAAGCAGAACAGGAGATCAAGGATGAGAAGTTTTTTACTTGTTTTGGCTGTTTCTGCGTCGACATTTACTCAAGCAAGGGCAGATAGTGCGATTGTAATGAACACCAGTTTACATTTGGACGAAATGATATCGCTCTCAATAGCAGCAGGCACGCCTACCGAACATTTTTTTGGTTGGCTTCCCGTTGATGATGGGAACAAATTGGATGGTAGCAAAATCAATGAATTTGAAGCGCGCCGCTTGCACCAGGCTATGCTTGATAAAATATTGGTTGATGCCAAGAAACTTGAGGATTTTGAAAAATTCGATTTTTTGTTTGGCGGGCCAATGAAGACGTGGGAATATGATTTCGATCGGCAGTCATTTTTAATTTGCATACCAAGGAGTGTTGACGGTGACTTTGGGCAAATAAGAAGCGTATTAGATTCCTACTTGCTCAGTGAGCCCTTCGTAGAATTCAAATACACTACATTGGGATTTTATGATAGCTTCAGTTATCGTGGCACCCTCGGACTCAACCCCTGCAAGACATCTGTCGAGGACTACAGTCTTAATAGCGTAAGTTTTTTCTTGCAGACAGGAGAACCAGTTGGAGCAGAGTTAACCGTCAAAGATTTGGCTGTTGCTGAACGTTTGGCAGATCTTTTTTACAGAAAAGAAAACACCGCAAGCTACGAAATTTCATGCACAATGACTAAAGCGAAAATCAAAGAGGCGTGGCCGATACCTTGCGAAGTCAATTATTTGAAATTTTACGGCACTTATTCGGATGGTTCGGGTGAAGTTTTTACACTTGAGCTTGTTAACGGCTTGTGGACGCTGAGGGAAGATGTAGGTGATTAGTTTATCTGATTTTTACAAGCTTATAAAACGTCACTTTCAAAGCGGCATATTTTTCTAGGGAAGTTGAATTTCATCGAAGGCCCTGTTTAGCAAGCGTGCCTTTGAGGTCAACATTTTGACGCTCTGTGCGATTTCCAAAAAAAAAGCCCCGCTTCCGCAGGGCTTTCCCATCTCTCACGCGCCTAAAGCCAGTCCCTAAACCGCCGCCTGATTGTGCTTGCGCAGCACCAGCGCCTTGGCGGTTTCCACCGCCACAGCGGCATCGCGGCAGTAGGCGTCTGCGCCAATGGCGCGGCCAAACTCCTCATTCAAAGGCGCGCCGCCGACCAGCACGATGTAATCATCGCGCATGCCTTTTTCCTTCAGCGTGTCGATCACCACTTTCATATAGGGCATGGTCGTGGTCAGCAGGGCGGACATGCCCAGAATATCGGGCTGTTCCTGCTCAATCGCTTCCAAATATTTCTCGACCGAGTTGTTGATGCCCAAATCGCGCACTTCGAACCCTGCGCCTTCCATCATCATGCCGACAAGGTTTTTGCCGATGTCATGGATATCGCCCTTCACCGTGCCGATCACCATTTTGCCCATACGCGGCGCGCCCGTTTCCACCAGAAGCGGTTTCAGAATGAACATGCCGCCCTTCATGGCATTGGCGGCCAGCAGCACTTCGGGCACGAACAGGATCCCATCGCGGAAGTCTGCCCCCACAATCGTCATCCCTGCCACCAGCGCCTTGGTCAGCACATCATAGGGTGTCCAGCCGCGCTGGATCAGGATATTGACGCCCTCTTCAATCTCTTCTTTCAGGCCATCGTAAAGGTCGTCATGCATTTGCAAGACCAACTCGTCATCGGAAAGGTCGGATAGGATGATTTCGTCATCGGCCATAATGGGCACTCCTTAGGCGTTTGGCTATGAATGCGGCATCGCAGCGCGAAGCGGTACCGCAATAGCGACATGGCCGAAGTAAATCCCGACTTCAAGGCGGGATCAATGAAAATCGCGCTTTATTTGTTCTTATTTTGTTCTATAATGTGGCGATGGATGGTGATGAAACAGTGTCAAAGGGCGTCAGGCTGCGCGGGCGCGGGGTGCATGAAAATGCGGTGGGGCGGTTCGAAGGGCCTTCACGGCTGGCGGTGGATGATGGTTGGGGTGCGGGAGAGGAGCGCGTTTTGCGCACCGAGGTGCGCGACGAGGTGGCGCGTACGGCCATCAGCTATAACACCTCGCCCGATCTGCCCTTTGATCGTTCGATCAACCCCTATCGCGGCTGCGAGCATGGCTGCAGCTATTGCTTTGCGCGGCCCTCTCACGCCTATTTGAACCTATCGCCGGGCCTTGATTTTGAAAGCCGCCTGATTGCACGGCCCAACATCGCGCAGGTGCTGGCGCGGGAGTTGTCGGTAAAATCCTACCGCGCAGCGCCCATCGCCATTGGCACCAATACCGACCCGTACCAGCCGATCGAGGCAAGCTATGCCTTGATGCCGCAGATTTTGTCGGTGCTGGCGCGGGCGCGCCACCCTGTGGCGATCACCACCAAAGGCGCGCTGATTGCACGCGATGCGGGCGTGCTGGCAGCCATGGCCGCGCAGAACCTGTGCCGCGTTGGGATTTCCATCACCACGCTGGATGCCGATCTGTCGCGCAAACTGGAACCGCGCGCGCCCAGCCCCGCCCAGCGCCTTGCCACGATTGCGGCGCTGGCACAGGTGGGCGTGCAAGTGCGGGTGATGGTTGCCCCCGTGATCCCTGCCCTGACCGATCACGAGATGGAAGCCATCCTTGCAGCCGCGCGCGATGCAGGGGCCATTGCCGCCACCTATATTCCCCTGCGCCTGCCGCGCGAAGTCTCGCCCCTATTCCAAAACTGGCTGGCGCGCTGTGCGGGTGGGCAGGCAGGCAAAGTCATGGCCCGTGTGCGCGAGATGCAGGGCGGGCGCGATTATGACCCTGACTTTGGCCGCCGTATGCGCGGCACAGGCCTGTGGGCGGACCTACTCGCCGCGCGCTTTACCGCCGCGCGCGCCCGCCTTGGCCTTGCCCACCGCCTGCCCGATCTGGATTGCAGCCAGTTTCAGCCGCCCATCGGCCAAATGTCGCTGTTGTAACCGCCAAAAGGGGGCGCTCGCGCCCCCTCGCGCTGCGCGCTCACCCCCGAGGATATCGGAAATACTTTTAAACCAACGAACTGCGTTAAAGCATGTGCAAAATGTGTGCAGGCTAGGTCTGTGCAATTTGCGTTTCATCGACGTATGACCTGATATCTTCGGAGAACTCTTATCCAGTATGCTTCTGCTTCTCGGTTAACATGATTGCAGAACACGTTCAAATGTATGGTGCCAAGCCTCGGCAAGACCCCTCATCTGCGGCTATCCCAGACCCGACAAGTTGTGCCGTGCCATTGGGCGGGGACGGCATTGTGCTGAATGCGAATGGCGGTGCTGATCAAATCCATGGCCCGCCCCTCTAGCGTTTGGTGGCGCTGGCGCGCTCTGCTTCAACGGCTTCTTCCAGTGCGGCGCGCATTGCCCAGACCACCACATCGTGGAAATCGAGGCTGTCACGCTGGCGGGTTTCCAGCGTTTCAACAAAAAACTGGCGTTTGGCGATCTCCAGAATCAGCGCATCGCGCTGGGCGGTTTGGGTTTGCTCTATCATCTCCCTCATCCGTCACTTTGGCAAGGCAGGATGCGCCCGCTTCGTGACAGTATGATTCGCTCTGAGCGGGAGTAAAATCAACTCAAATTTTGAATTTTTATTGTTTACTTTCAATGTCTTGATTTAAATTCGTCTTCGGCTGGACGCCTGTGGCTGCGCGGACGCATCACGTCCCTACAATAACCCATCAGGGCATTTCAAACACGAGTTCAGGCAGGATGACTTCCCATTCATCGCGCTTGTTCAGATGGCGGTAATCCTCGCCACTGTCTTTGCTGCGCCAGTTTAGGATCGCGGTGATCTGGCCGCGCAGGAAAACTGCGCCTTCGGGCGGGGCGAAATCATTGGCAAATCGGGCGAGCAGCGTGCCTTCCTCGTTGCAAATGGCCCAAGTCTTTCCGCGCTGCACCAGCTTCACAGGCTGGCCCACTTGAGCTGCGGCAATGCCTGTAAGGCTGGCATCCCCCTCTTTCAAATGGCCTGCAAAGGACAGGAACATATCTTCCAGCCTTGGGGAGACATAGCGCAGGCGCGCGTGGGGTAGGATGGCGCTATCCTGCTGCACTTTGCGAGTAAGGACGGGGGGCAAGTTGGGGGCCAGAAATGGATGCGCGCCATCGGTCAATACGGTCAGGCTGGATTTGGCGCGGGTGGCGGCCACATAGAACAAACGGCGCGGGGCGGCGGTATCTTCCCCGCGCGAGGGGCGATCCCAGCCGCCGTTCAAAATGGCAACATGGTCAAATTCCAGCCCCTTGGCGCGGTGTGCCGTCAGCAGGCGCAAACCGCGCGGCTCGCCCCGCGCATCCCGCGCCCATGCGCCAAACCATTCCACCGCATCTGGCGCTGGGGCGGTTTTTTCGACCAGCTCCAGCGCAAAGGCACCGATCCCTTCGCCAATCACATCGCGCCAGGGTGAAGGCGGGATTTTGTTCAAGATTTCAACCAAATCCGCCACGGAGAGCAGCTTTCCCCTGTCAGCCAAAACACCGCGCACAAAAGCTTGCATTTCGCGCAACCGCCAGATGGGGGGCGCGGTGTCGCTGGCGATATCCACCTTTAGGCCCAGATGTTCGGCATAGGCGCGCACGGGGTCAAGCCTGCGCCATTCGCGGGCAATTATCGCGCAGCGCCGCCAATCCCAGTCGGGGTCTAGCGTTGACAGGCGCAAAAGCTCATCCAGCGCCGCGATGGCCTGCGCCAAATCGCCTGCCCCTGCGTCCAGCAAGGTGACACGGCCCTGCGCCACGGGATCAAGCTGGGCCAAGTCGCCGCCCGCATGTGCCTTGGCGCGGGCTGTGTTGACGGTAATGTCATGCCCCGCCTTCATGCGCTGCGGCGCGGGGGCGATGATGGCATTGGATGCCGCGATGATATGGGCGGAGGATCGGTAGTTTTCCGTCAGATAGACAGGTTTTGCCATATAATCCGCCTCGAACCTGCGGATGAACTCTACCGATGCGCCCGCAAAGGCATAAATGTTTTGGTCATCATCACCCACTGCCATTAGGCTGATGCGCAGATCGGGGTCTGCCTGCGAACGCCCCGCCACGGCGGCAATAAGCGCATATTCTTCGGGGCCGATGTCCTGATATTCATCCACCAGCAGCCAGCGATAACCTTGGATCAGCGTATCGCGCAGGGCCTCGGCCTCGGCGCGGGGCAGATGGGCGGCGTTGAGGAGAATCGCGGCCTCGCGCACCACGCCATCAAAGTCGTGCGGGGCTTCGCCTGCAAAACTGGCGCCCACCAGCCGCATGGCAAGCGCGTGGCAGGTCATGACGGTCACGCCAAGCGCATCTTCGCCGATCAGCACCCGCAGGCGGGCGCGGATTTCGGCGGCGGCGTGGCGGTTATAGGCCAGCACCAAAATGCCCTTAGGATCCTCGCGCCGAATGCGCACAAGATAGGCGATGCGGTGCACCAGAACCCGCGTTTTGCCCGAACCGGGGCCCGCCAGCACCAGCACATTCGTCTGCTCGCGGTCGTCTTGCACAATGGATTGCTGCACAGGATTGCCCAGCGCCTCGACGATCATCTTCCACGAGGCAGGCGTGGTTTGCCGCCGCACCTCGACCCCACGACCTGGCAGCCATCGGCGCAGAAACTCGTCCCGCTCCAGCACAAAGTAGTCATTCGCCAAGACCTGCGCGCGCGCGGGGTCTTTCAGCCCCGTTTCGGCATAGGCGGCCATGACATGGGTTTGAATGGTTTGTTCGGTATAATGATCTTGCAGCGGGGCAAAATGGGCCTGCGTGAACAGCCCCGCCTTGGGCGGCAGATGCACTGTCATCGCAGGGCGAAACACCGTCATCCCGCGCCCCAGCGTCAGCACGCCCTGTTCGTGCATCCATAGCAGCGCGCGCTGCATCAGGCGGGGCAAATCTTTCGCCCCTTCGCGGACAAAAGCATCTGAGGAGAGCGCATCTTGCAGTGCGCCCATCGTCGTTTCCACTTGGATATCTTTGCCCCGCGCGCCTTTGACTGCCTTGCCAATCAGGTGCCGCAGCAAGACCTGCGCCGCCTGCCCGCGCAAATCTGCCGTGGCCGCGATCGCCGCCCATGACCGCGTCAGCCGCACCGACAGCGTATCACGCGACAGTTTGCGCAAAACCACATTGCCACGCCCGCCCTCTAAATCGCGCCCATCATGGGCCATACTGCGCAGCACACCCTCTACAATATCGGGGCGCAGCTGCGCGTGACCTGCATTGCGCAAGGTCTGCGCGGCCTCAATCAATCCAAGAGGCAGGGCGGTGTTTTCATCCGCATCGGGGGCAGCCTCTTGCATCAGGGCGATCAAATCACGCTCTAACCTGCCCGCCCTTTCTAACCGCTTTTGCGATGCGTCATCGCCGCCCAAATGCACGTAGACCGTCATCACCGTGTCATTGCTGGCAATACCCAGCGCCTCAAGATCAGCCAGCGCCTTTTGCAGCGCCGAGGGGCCCATCCCCGCCGCGCCCGCCAAGGTATCGGTCGAAATCCCCTGATCTGGTGGGGCATTTATCATGTGGCGCAGAACATCTTTCAGCTGGGTCTGCCGCACGCCCGTGATGCCAGCCTTGGCCAGAATCTGCGCAGCCCCGTCCATGCTGCGAATGCGCAAGGACGAGGGAAACACCTGCACGCGGTTTTCTTCCCGCACGGCCAGCTTGGCCTCTTCCAGCCAAGACAGCGCCGTTTTCACCCGCGTGTCTTCGGTGGTGCTGTCACGCTGAAACTCGCGCTCTTGCTCTTCGCGAACAATCTCGCCCGAGGTGGCAACCACCTCGCCCATCTTTTGCCGCGCCTCAAGGCGGCGCAGCGCCTTCAATATTGCGCCAATTTCGTGCCGCGCTAGGCGCGAGCGGGCGGTCAGGTTGAACTGCCGCTCCACATCTTCGGACGCATAGAGCAGCACACAGGCGGCTGGGGCGCGGTCGCGGCCCGCGCGCCCCGCCTCTTGCAGGTAGTTTTCCAACGATCCGGGAATATCGCCATGCACCACAAGGCGGATGTCGGGTTTATCGATGCCCATACCAAAGGCGTTGGTCGCGGCAATCACCCGCAGCGCGCCCGTGCGAAAGGCCTCTTGCACCTCGGCCTTGCGATCGGGGGTCAGGCCCGCATGAAAGAAATCGGCAGACAAACCCTGCCTAGCCAGAAAATCCGCCACCACTTCGGTGGTTCGGCGCGTGGCGCAGTAAATCACCGCGCCCGATGCGCCCTCTGGCGGCAGACGCGCCTCGATTGCATTCAGAATATCTGAAAGCTTGCTGGTCTTGGTCGTGGGCAGCACTTCAAAACTCAGGTTCGTGCGTTTGGCCCCGCCGTCCAGCAGCAGCAAATCTACCCCAAGGCGGACAAGAAAATGATCCCGCATATCGCGGATCACATCGGGCTTGGCGGTGGCGGTCAGGCATAGAATGGGTGCAATGCTATCGCCCGAAAACTCTTTGATAAAGCGGCTGACATAGCGGTAATCGGGGCGGAAATCATGGCCCCATTTGCTGATGCAATGCGCCTCGTCCAGCACCCAAAGCCCCACCTCGCGCTGCGCCAGAACTGCGCGGATGGATTTGGATCGCAGCTGTTCGGGCGAGATCAGCAAAATCGCCGCATCGCCCATCCGCACCTTTTCCATGGCATCATGCCGCTCTGGCAAGGACAGCATTCCATTCACCGTCACCGCCGCCGAAATACCCGCCCGCGCCAGCCCCTGCACCTGATCGGCCATCAACGCCACAAGGGGCGAAATCACCACCGTCAGCGCACCTGTTTTGTCAAAACGCGACAGGGCAGGCACTTGGTAGCAAATTGATTTCCCCGTGCCCGTGGGCAAAATCCCCAGCACCGATTTGCCCGCCATTGCTTCGGCCACAATTCGCTCTTGCAAGGGGCGGCCCGCCTCGTCGGCGGGCTGGGGGCGAAAGGCGGCAAAGCCGAACCAGCGGTGCAAGGCGGCTTTGGGGTTGTTCTGCGCGGCGCACCACGCGCAGTTGGGATCACCGCAATCGCTATCCCGCAGATAGCGCACAATCGCCCCCGCCTCGCGGAACTGCGCGCGCACCCAAGGAGGGATCACGGATTCGCCCCCCGCGACCGAAATCCACGACAGCGAATAAGCCATCGGCCAGCCAAGGCGCGCGTCTTGCAGCCGCCCTAAGGTTTGTTCCAAACGCTGCGCACAAACCTTCCCTGCCAGCACCCGCCTGATGGTGGCAAGCGCGGCCTCGGCGCTGGGTTTGGGCCAGCGGCGGATATAGGTGAACACGGCATCAAACCCGCCCACAGCGCCTGCGCGCGTGGTTAGGTGATGATAGGCGGTCAACAAATCGGGCTGCGCGCGTTGCAACGCTTCAAAGGCGGTGATCTGATCCTCCAGCACGTCAAACACCAGCCGCGCATCGGCCTGCGGATCATTCACATGCCCCGATTGCAACCGCCCATCTTGGTAATGTTTGACCAGATGATGGTACGGGTTGCGCGGAAAGGCCAAAGGGTTCAGCCACAAGGTATCAATCGGCGCTGCGCCAAGCCGCGCTAGCCCCGCGCGCTGGGCTGCCAAATGCGGCAGATCGTGGCGCAAGATGTTATGGCCGATGATATGCTGCGCAGGCGCGCAAAAAGCATCCAGCCGATCCAATGCCGCCGCATCCACCCCGCGCCGAATGGTCAATGACGCGCCATCATCCCCGCGCACCGCCGCAAAGGCAAACAACTTGGCCGTGCTAGGGTCAACCTCTAGGTCAACCGACACCAGATTTGACATGAACGCGCTGTGCTGAGTCTGTGTTACTTTTGGTTTTTGCTGATCCAATTGCTACAACCCTACAGGCACCTCGCGATGGATTTATCGTGGTGGTTGAGCGGGCGAAATGCAAGGGTGCCCATTTTGCGCTGCCCCAACCTGCTGCGCAAGGCAAGGTGAATTTGGGTTGACTGACACTCCATAGGCGCTGTTGAAGGCTGGGTGTTTGGCAAACAAACATTGAAGTCAGCCCTAATTTAGCTATGCAGCGCGCCGCATCCCCAACAGAAAGCGAACAGATGATCACCCGTTAAGCTATTTTTCAAGGAACAGTTGCCCCAGAAAACTGGGCCACTTTTCAACAGGTTGTCACCGGCCACCTTTTGCCGACTTGGCTGGTTTATCCCGGGGCCTGCAATGTGCGCATTGCCTTTTCGACTGAAAAGGATGACTCGGCCCCACCAACGCCTCTAATCCTTGCTGTGGACTTTCCAACGCGCGCCGATTTGGACAGGGCCTTGAACAGCCAAGAAGGGCTGGACAGCCGGGCCGCAACTCTGCGCCATTTGTCGAACCTCTTTGTTGGTCAAGTTTTTCATTACATCACAACAGCCTCCTCGCACACTCCCCAAAAAAACTAAGCCAAGCCGCACGCACACACAAAATCTGGAACGTTCCTGTTGACAAATGATGGATCGTTCCAGTAGTCGTATGGAACGATCCAGATTCGGGAGGGAATCACGGGTTGGGGCAGCGGCTGACCGATCGAAAGCCGCGATACCAAACCTCGGCGGCGGCGTGACTTATGCGCTGCGCGCACCCCTTGCCTAACCGAAGTGGCACGACAAGGGAGACAGCGGATGAGCAAGCTAACCTCAGCAGCAAATGCAGCTGCACAGATCGCGGACGACGCGGTTGTGACGGTGTCATCCTCATCGGCGCTCGGCTGCCCAGACCTTGTTCTGTCGGCAATAGGCAAGCGCTTTGACGAAACTGGCCACCCGCGCAATTTGACCACGATACATCCGATTGCCGCTGGCGATATGTATGGTGTGAAGGGCGTAGATCACATCGCCAAAGACGGGCTTCTTACGCGGATTCTGGGGGGATCATACCCGTCGGGGCCTTCGAACAAACCGATGCCTGAAATATGGAAAATGATCACCGAAAACCGTGTGGCCGCCTACAATGTTCCATCGGGCATTTTGTTTGACATGAACCGCGAGACGGCAGCAAAGCGGCCAGGAGTTCTGACCAAAGTCGGCTTCGATACTTTTGTCGATCCCATCCGCGAAGGCTGCGCAATGAACGATGCGGGGGCCGCGCATCCCATCGTGGCTCGGGTCGAATTTGGCGGCGAAACGTGGCTGCATTTCCCCAATATCATCCCGAATGTCGCGATTTTGCGCGCCACTACGGCAGATGAATTTGGCAATCTGACCTACGAGCATGAAGGCGCCTATCTGGGCGGGTTAGAGCAGGCGATTTGCGTGCGCAACCACGGCGGATTGGTGATTGCGCAGGTTTCTCGGATCACCAAACGGGGTTCATTGCGGCCACATGATGTGCGTGTTCCGGGTCATTTGGTTGATATGATTGTCATCGACCCCAACCAAAAACAAACCTGCGAAACCGCTTATGATCCCGCAATTTCGGGGCAAATCATGCAGCCATGGAGCAGCTTTGAGCGCGCCGAACACGGGGTAGAAAAGATCATCGCCCGCCGCGCTGCGATGGAGTTGCGCCCCGGCATGACGGCAAACTTGGGCTTTGGCATCTCGGCCATGGTTCCGCGAATCTTGCTGGAAGAAGGTCATCCCGAAGCGGTGACTTGGGCCATTGAACAAGGCGCTGTTGGGGGCATGCCGCTGACAGGGTTTGCCTTTGGCTGCGCGTCAAACGCCGATGCCTATGTTCCCAGCCCACAGCAGTTTATCTATTTCCAAGGCGGCGGTTTCGATGTGTCTTTTCTGTCCTTTTTGGAGGTTGACCGAGAGGGAAATGTCAACGTCTCGAAGCTAGGCAAAAAGCCCTATCTGACGGCTGGTTGCGGTGGGTTTGTCGACATAACCGCTGGCGCGAAAAAAATTGTTTTTTCGGGCTGGTTTGAAGCAGGCGCGCAGATTGATTTGACGGCGCAGGGGATAAAGGTCGCCGCCCCTGGAAAATTCACCAAGATGGTCGAGGCTGTCGAACATGTGACCTTTTCAGGCAATCGCGCACGCACGTTGGGGCAAGAGGTGCTGTATATCACCGAACGCTGCGTGATAAGACTGACTGAGCGCGGCCTCATGGCCACTGAAATCATGCCTGGCATCGACCCAGCCCGCGATATTATGGCGGCGTCCAGTGGACGCGTGCAAATCGCACCAGACGCTATCACCCTGCCCCTTTCGCTGCTCGCAAATGAACCGATGGGATGGGGCAAATGAGCGCGGTTCACCTCAACCAAAGCGGGCCTATCGCGACCTTGCATTTGGATAACCCGTCCAAAATGAACGCCTTCACCCTAAAGATGCTGGCGGATTTGGCCGCGCATTTGGATGTGATCGACCGCAACACCGCAATTCGCGCTGTCAAAATCACGGCCGAAGGCGACCGCGCCTTTTGCACGGGCGCGGACATCAATGATTGGGGTGATTTGTCCGCCGCCGAATTTGCGCGCCATTGGGTGCGAGATGGCCACCGCATTTTCGACCGCTTGGCGCGGTTATCCAAACCGACGCTGGCGGTCATCAACGGCCACGCCTTTGGCGGTGGGCTGGAATTGGCTGCAGCCTGTGATCTGCGGGTTATGGCCAGCGGCGCCAGCCTAGCCCTCCCTGAGGCTGGCGTCGGAATTGTTGCGGGATGGTCGGGCAGCCAGCGCCTGTTGCGCCTGCTTCCTGAGCCTATGGTCAAGGAAATGGCCCTGTTTGGCAATCGAATAAAGGCAGATCGCGCCTTCGCTGCAGGGTTTGTGGCAGCCGTGGGGGATGATCCCAATGCGCTGGCCGATGCCCTGCTGGAACGTGCAATCACCCTTTCGCCCCGCGCAGTTGAAATCAGCAAATACATGATTCACGCCGCGAATGGCGAAGATCGCAGCGCGATGATCGAAGCCTTGGGCAGCGGAGCAATTGCGGCGTCAGACGACCGCGCCGAGGGCGTCTCCGCCTTTCGCGACAAACGCAAACCAACATTTTCGGGGCTTTAGTCATGAAAGATTTGAACATCGTCACAGGTCAAACGGTGGCAATGCCAAGCGCACCCTATCAGGCCCGCCACTTCATTAATGGTGTATATCAAGACAGTGTTAACGGGCGCACTTCGACCCGCATGTCCCCTTCGCATGGGGTCTTGGTCAGCGAGGCGGCGCTAGGCGGCGAGGCTGAAGTTGAAGCCGCAATCACATCAGCCCGCAGTGCCTTTGACGATGGCCGCTGGAGCCGCCTGTCAGGTAAAGATCGCGCTGCGGTATTAACCAAAGTGGCCGATCTGATCGAAGAAAACGTCGAGGCATTGGCCCTTATGGAAACGCTGGAAAGCGGCAAGCCGATTGGACAATCGCGCGGCGAATGCGGCGGAGCGGCGGATTTGTGGCGCTATGCAGCATCCCTTGCCCGCACCAGCCACGGCGACAGCCACAACACCCTTGGCGCAGATATCATGGCCGTGGTGCTGAAAGAGCCGATTGGCGTTGTATCCATCATTACACCGTGGAACTTTCCGTTTTGGATCCTTGGCCAAAAGCTACCTTTCGCACTGGCAGCGGGCTGCACTTGCGTTGTCAAGCCATCGGAAATGACGCCGTCCACAACGGCGATGCTGGGCGATCTTCTAAATCGCGCGGGCCTGCCTGCGGGGGTGTGCAACATTGTCCTTGGCTATGGCGCGCCCGTGGGCAGCGTCATGACCACGCATAAAGATGTGGATATGGTCACCTTCACTGGATCAACCGCAGTGGGCAAACTGATCACAAAAACCGCAGGCGACACGCTGAAAAAAGTGGCGCTAGAGCTGGGCGGAAAAAACCCACAAGTGATTTTCCCAAATTGCGATTTGGAAAACGCGGCAGATGCTGTGACTTTTGGCATATATTTCAACGTCGGCCAATGCTGCAATTCGTCCAGCCGCATCATTGTTCATGAAGACATTGCCGATGCTTTTGTGGCGCGCGTGGTCGAAATGTCCCGCCGCGTGGCTTTTGGCAATCCGCTGAACGAGGCCACGCAAGTGGGCGCGATCGTGACCGACGAACATCGCGCAAAGATTGACGGATATGTGCGCGATGCGGTGAAGGCTGGCGCCGAAGTTGTGCTGGGCGGCGGCGGATTGACTGTGGACGGTGTTGGCAGTCAGTTCTTTGAACCCACTGTGGTGCGCGGCGTGACGCCCGATATGGCCATCGCCCGCGAAGAGGTGTTCGGCCCCGTTTTGGCTGTGCTGACCTTTCGCACATTAGATCAGGCCATCGCGCTTGCCAACGACGCAACCTATGGGCTGTCGGCGGGCATATGGTGCGATGACATCCATACCTGCCTTGAATTCTCGCGGCGCGTTCAGGCGGGCACGGTTTGGACAAACACATGGATGGACGGCTTTCCCGAAGTGGCCTTTGGCGGGGTCAAGCAATCGGGACAGGGCCGCGAGATTGGCAGCTACGGCTTTGACGAATTCCTTGAGGTGAAATCGCTGGTTATGCGCATTGGCCGCACCAGAACGCCTTGGGTGAAGCAGGACTGACTTTCCTTGGGAGGAAGGCAGAGCGAACGCAACAACAGGAGGAGAGACCCCAATGCGTAGCAATTTCGGACGGAAAGCCGTTCTTGTCGCGGCCCTCATGGCATCGACAAGCATGGCGCAAGCAGAAGATGTGGAAGTCCTACACTGGTGGACATCGGGCGGTGAAGCGGCCGCTCTGAATGTCCTAAAAGAAGACTTGGCGACCAAGGGTATCGGCTGGGTTGATATGCCCGTGGCAGGCGGTGGCGGCGAAGCGGCCATGACCACGCTGCGCGCCCGCGTTACCGCAGGCGATGCACCAACCGCCGTTCAGATGCTGGGCTTTGACATCACCGATTGGGCCGTGCAGGGCAAACTGGCCAATCTGAACGACGTTGCCGCCGCTGAAGGCTGGGACGCTGTAGTTCCTGCCGCGCTGCAAGCCTTTTCCAAACATGATGGGAACTGGGTTGCCGCCCCTGTGAACGTTCATTCGACCAACTGGGTTTGGGCAAATAAATCAATCCTAGACGAGTTGGGCATCGCCCAGCCAACGTCATGGGACGAATTCGTAGCGGCGATGCAAAAGGTGAAAGACACCGGCAAAACCGCGCTGGCCCATGGCGGCCAACCTTGGCAGGAAGCCACTATGTTTGACGGTGTTGTTCTGTCGGTGGGCGGTGTCGAGTTTTACAAGAAGGCGTTTATTGATCTTGATCCAGCCGCCCTAGGTTCGGATCAAATGGTCGAGGCGTTTAACCGCATGGCCACCCTGCGCAGCTTTGTCGACGATAACTTCTCGGGCCGCGATTGGAACCTTGCATCGGCAATGGTGATCAACAACGAGGCTGCCTTCCAGATCATGGGCGATTGGGCCAAGGGCGAGTTCCTGAAAGCTGGCAAAGTTCCTGGCACGGATTTCCTGTGCTTCCGCGTTCCAGGGTCGCAGGGCATGGTCAGCTTTAACTCTGACCAATTCGCGATGTTTGCGCAGGCGGAAGAGGGCGCACAAGCCGCGCAGGGCGAGATGGCCAAGGCCATCATGTCACCAACCTTCCAATCGGCATTCAACGTGGTCAAAGGGTCGGTTCCATCGCGCACCGATGTGCCAAATGATGCCTTTGATGACTGCGGCAAACAGGGCATGGCAGAGTTGTCCGAAGCGTCTGCCAATGGCACGCTGGTTGGCTCGATCGCCCACGGGCACGCCAATGTCGCTGCTGTCAAGAACGCGATCTATGACGTTGTGACGGCACAGTTCAATGGCGAATACGACGCCGCGACCGCTGCTGCCAATTTGGTCAGCGCTGTGGAAACTGCCAAGTAAAACACGTTGGAGAGGGGGGCAGCCCCCTCTCCGCCACCGCGCCCTGCGGATGCAAGGGGAAAATCTAAATTGTTTCGCGGCGCTCTGTGCACTGCAAAGGGGGGAGCATGGCCATCACGGCAACTGGCGCAGATTTTCGCACGCGCCTGCAAGACTGGATACCCAAACTGGTGCTGTCCCCGTCTTTGGCAGCCATGCTGATCTTTGTCTATGGTTTTATCCTGTATACGATTTTGCTCAGCTTTACGGGATCAAAGATGCTGCCCAGCTATGATTTGGTGGGCCTTAGCAACTATGCCAAGCTGTGGAACCTGTCAGCATGGTGGGTTGCCGTCACCAATCTGATGATTTTTGCCTCGCTGTACATCATTATCTGCACGGCAATTGGCCTGACGCTAGCGATATTGCTGGATCAGAAAATTCGCGGCGAAGGCATGCTGCGCCCGATCTACCTGTATCCCATGGCACTGTCATTCATCGTGACAGGTACCGCGTGGAAGTGGATCATGGACCCAGGGATTGGCATCGAAAACTCGATGCATCTGTGGGGGTGGGATAGCTTTCGATTCAATTGGATCAAAGACCGCGACATGGCGATTTACACTGTGGTCATTGCCGCTGTTTGGCAAACCTCGGGCTTTGTGATGGCGATGTTTCTTGCCGGGCTGCGCGGCATCGATAATGAAATTCTAAAGGCCGCGCAGATTGATGGGGCATCGAACTTTAGCCTGTATCGTCGGATCGTCATTCCGCTGCTGCGTCCCGCATTTCTGTCAGCGTTTGTCATCCTGTCGCATCTTGCGGTCAAGTCATATGACCTCATCATCGCGTTGACAGGCGGAGGGCCCGGGCGGGCCACGGAACTGCCCGCAACGTTCATGTATTCCTACACCTTTACCCGCAATTCGATGGGCATTGGGGCGGCATCGGCTGTGATTATGCTGATGACCATCGCCGCGATCATGACGCCCTACCTTTATGCTGAACTGAAGGAAAAGAAATAATGGCCGCCGTAGAACAAGATACCGCTGTGCGCACGGGGGCTGCGTCACGCGCGTTCATCTATTTCATTTTGCTCGCTTTCGCGGGCTTTTACATGATGCCTTTGTTCGTGATGATTGCCAATTCGCTAAAACCATTGCCTGAAATCACGGGCGGCAACATGATGGCCATGCCGCAGGTTTGGACGTTGGAGCCGTGGCGCCAAGCATGGTCTGCCGCGCAAATCGGGGTCGAACCAACCGGTCTGAAACCCTATTTTCTAAATTCGATTCTGATGGTCGTTCCTGCTGTGGTGATTTCCACAATGCTGGGCGCATTGAACGGCTATGTGCTGACAAAGTGGAGCTTTCGCGGCGACAAGATCATCTTTGGTCTTTTGCTGTTCTCCTGCTTTATCCCGTTCCAGATTGTGCTGATCCCAATGGCATCGGTTTTGGGCAAACTTGGTCTTGCAGGGTCAATCCCTGGCCTTGTGCTTGTGCATGTGGTCTATGGTATCGGGTTTTCGACGCTGTATTTTCGCAATTATTACGCGTCTTTCCCAACCGAATTGGTGCGGGCTGCGATGATCGACGGCGCGGGATTCTTTCGCATTTTCTGGCGGATTATGCTGCCTGTATCTGGGCCAATCATTGTGGTCACGGTGATCTGGCAGTTCACCAATATCTGGAACGACTTCCTGTTCGGCGCATCCTTTGGCGGGCAAAGCCAGCCAATGACGGTTGCCTTGAACAACCTTGTTCAATCATCAACGGGCGTCAAAGAATATAACGTCCATTTTGCAGGCGCGATTTTGGCCGCCTTGCCTACCCTAATTGTCTACATCGTCGCAGGCCGCTTTTTCGTGCGCGGGCTGATGGCCGGCTCTGTGAAAGGATAGATCATGGGCTTTTTGGATATTTCTAACGTCACCAAATCCTATGGCGCGGTAAAAGTTCTGCACGAGGTGAACATCGAAGTGCAGGAGGGCGAGTTTTTGGTGCTGGTCGGCCCTTCTGGCTGCGGCAAATCCACCCTTTTGAACATGATTGCGGGGCTAGAGGGCATCACCTCGGGCGACATTTCGATCAGGGGGCGGGTGGTGAACGGGGTGCATCCATCCAAACGCAATATCGCGATGGTGTTTCAATCCTACGCACTATACCCGAATATGACGGTGGGCCAGAATATGACCTTTGGTCTTGAAATGCACGGCGTGCCAAAGGCCGACCGCGAAAAGGCGCTGCGCGATGTAGGCAAACTGTTGCAAATTGAAAACCTGCTAGACCGGAAACCTGGCCAGCTTTCTGGCGGGCAACGTCAACGTGTGGCCATGGGCCGCGCGCTGGTGCGCAATCCGGATGTGTTTTTGTTTGATGAACCCTTGTCAAACTTGGATGCCAAGCTGCGCGTCGATATGCGCACAGAAATCAAAAAGCTGCATGAAAAGCTGAAAACGACCATCGTTTATGTGACTCATGATCAGATCGAGGCGATGACCCTATCGACCCGCATTGCCGTGATGTATCAGGGCTATGTGCAGCAATTGGGCACGCCCAAGGAAATCTATGACACGCCCGCGAATGTCTATGTTGCCACCTTTATGGGCAGCCCCGCGATGAATGTAATCCCAGCCAAAGTGGTTATGCAGGGCAAGGTTCCCCATGCACAAATCACAGATGCAAAGGGCGATTTGCAGCTTTTGCCATTCAGCCAAGCCAATTTGGCCAAGTGGGAGGGACGCGAGATTTTGCTTGGTATCCGCCCCGAATCCATCACAGACCCAGACGGCGCGGATCGAAATTCCAAAAACATCGCGCCCTTGCGCAATGTGGTGGGTGTGACCGAACCTGCCGGCGCAGATACATTTGTGGCGATGGAACTTGGCGGCAAACAAGTCATCGCGCGGATGCGCGCGGATGCGAATGTCGCGCCCCATCAAGAATTCTCTTTTGCCATCAATATGGAAAAGGCAGTGGCCTTTGACCCCGCCACCGAAAAGCGAATTCCTGCATGACAGCCTTTGATGTTATCATCATCGGATCGGGGATTGGCGGGGCCACGATGGCCGCAACTCTTGCACCGAGCGGGAAGAAAATCCTTATCCTTGAGAGGGGTGATTTTTTAAGGCCTTCCGCCTATGATCGCGACGATAGGGAAATATTTGCAAATGGCCATTTCCGCCCCCGCGAGGAATGGCTAGATGGCGCGGGCAGGCCCTTTAACCCCGGAAACTATTACTATGTGGGCGGCAATTCCAAATTCTACGGCGCAGTTTTGCTGCGCTATCGGCGCGAGGACTTTGCACCACTGGCCCATATGGGCGGCACAACCTTGGGCTGGCCGATCAGCTATGAAGATTTGGAACCCTATTACGGGCAGGCAGAGGCGCTTTATGAGGTGCGCGGTGCGCTGGGCCAAGACCCAAGCGAGCCTGCCCATTCAACCCCTTATCCCCATCCACCCGTTCCCGATGAGCCAGCCATAGAGGCCCTGCGTTCAAAGCTGGCCGCGCAAGGCCTGCACCCCGCATCCCTGCCGCTGGGTGTAGATATCGATCGCTGGTTGGCGCGCGCCAAAACCCCTTGGGACGCCTTTCCCGACACCACGGGCGGCAAGATGGATGGCGAAACCGCCGCGCTAAAGGTGGCTTTGGCGCATAAGAATGTAACTTTGCGCACAAATAGCGTGGTTCAGCGGTTGCAAGTTGGCGCGGGCGGGCAGATCAGCGGCGTTCAATTGGCATCGGGCGAGGTGCTAGCCGCAAAGACGGTGGTTTTGGCCGCAGGGGCAGTCCAATCAGCCGCCCTGCTGCTTGCATCTGCAACGCCTGATTACCCCAATGGCCTTGCCAATTCTTCAGATCACGTTGGCCGCAATTTCATGAATCACAACGCCTCGGCTGTGCTGGCCGTGCATCCTTTTTGGGTCAATGATTCCACATATCAAAAGACATTGATGGTGAACGATTTTTATCTGACGGGCGGGCCAAACGGAGAGCCGCTTGGCAATATTCAAATGCTGGGTAAGATTTCGGGCACGATCTTGGCCGCCACCACGCGGCTGCCGCGCTGGCTTGCCAATTGGATCGCGCGCCATTCGGTGGATATCTATGCTATGTCAGAAGACCTGCCAAATCCAGACAGCCGCGTGACGTTGAAGAATGGGCAAATTGTGCTGGATTGGAAACGGTCAAACTGGGAAGGGCATCTGGCATTGGTCAAAAAGATCAAGGAAAAGCTGCGGGCGGCGGGCTATCCGCTCGTTCTGTCGCGTGCTTTTGATCGGCGCACTCCATCGCACCAGTGCGGCACCGCGCGGATGGGGGCTGACCCCAAAACCAGCGTTGTAGATGTCTATTGCCGCGCCCATGACCACCGAAATTTGTTCATCACCGATGCGTCGGTTCTACCCACTTCGGCGGCGGTTAACCCCGCGCTGACAGTTGCCGCGTTGGCGATGCGGGCGGCGGCGCATCTTCTTGCAAAGGGCGCATAATGTCCAAAGGATACGATTTCATCATCATTGGCGGCGGATCGGCGGGGTCCGTTTTGGCAGGGCGATTGTCGGAAGACCCCAGCGCAAAAGTGCTTCTGTTGGAAGCGGGCGGCAGCGACCGCCATCCGTTCTATCACCTGCCCGCAGGCTTTGCCAAAATGACCAAGGGCATTGGGTCTTGGGGGTGGGATACCGTTCCGCAGCGCCACATGCAGGGCAAAGTGTTTCGCTATACCCAAGCCAAGGTTATCGGCGGCGGTTCGGCGATCAACGCGCAGATTTACACGCGCGGCAATGCGCAAGATTACGATGATTGGCGGCAAATGGGCTGTGAAGGCTGGGGCTATGACGATGTGCTGCCTTATTTCCGCAAAGCCGAAGATAACGAAACCTATGACAACGAATTTCACGGCAAAGGTGGCCCCTTGGGCGTGTCAGAACCCCGCGCCCCCCTGCCCATTTGCGAAGCCTATTTCGAGGCTGCGGCCGAATTGGGTATTCCGCGCAACTTGGACATCAACGGCGAAAAACAGGACGGCGTCTGCTATTACCAATTGACTCAGCGCCATGTGCGCAGGTCGTCAGCCGCAATGGCCTATGTCGCCCCAAACCGCCACCGCAAGAATTTAACTGTCCGCCTTGGCGCGCAGGTGCGGCGCATTCTTGTCACCGCAGGCCGTGCGACGGGCGTCGAGATGTTGGACGGCAGCGTTTTGACCGCAGACCGCGAGGTGATTTTATCCTCGGGCGCGATTGGCTCGCCCCGTTTGTTGCAATTGTCGGGCATTGGGCCAGCCGATGACCTTGCGGCGCTGGGTATCAAGCCTGCGCTCGATCAGCCCCAAATTGGCGCGAACCTGCAAGACCACCTTGATCTGTATTGCATCGCCGAACTGTCTGGCCCCTACAGCTATGACCGCTATGCCAAACCGCATTGGGCGGTTTTAGCGGGGCTGCAGTATATCTTTGGCCGCAAAGGGCCAGTGGCGTCTTCGCTTTTTGAAACGGGTGGATTTTGGTATGCTGACCCTGACGCCCGATCACCCGATATCCAGTTTCACCTTGGCCTTGGCACAGGGATTGAGCATGGCGTTGTCTCGATGCCGCAGGGGGGAATCACGCTGAATTCCTGTTATTTGCGCCCCCGCTCGCGCGGGTCGGTGCGGCTGCAAAGCGATGATCCCGCGCGCGCACCGCTGATTGACCCCAATTACTTGGCAGATCCTACCGACCGCGAGATGACCATTCGGGGTTTGAAACTGACGCAGGAAATTCTGGCCCAAGCACCGTTGAAGAACTACATTCTGGCGCAACGTTTGCCTGGGCCGGATGTGCGCAGCGATGCTGATTACTTCAACTTTATCTGCCAGCATTCAAAGACATCGCATCACTGCGCGGGAACGGTGCGGATGGGGGCGGATGCAGGCGCGCCCGTTGATCCGAAATTGCGATTTAACGGCATTAAAGGTTTGCGTGTGGTGGACAATTCCATCATGCCAACGGTGATTTCGTCCAACACAAATGCTGCCGCCATCATGATTGGCGAAAAGGCGGCAGATATGATTAAAGCTGAACATGGGATGGTAATGTGATGATTCAACATATTGTTTTGGTGCGGTTTCGCCCAGAAATCACCGATAGTGACATCACGATGCTTTTTGCGGAATTGCATGAAATTAGGGGCAAAGTCGCTGGGATACGGTCGATTACCGCAGGAAAAAGCCAAAGCCCCGAGAAGTTAGAGCGCGGTTATATGCATGGTTTTGTCGTGGAATTTTCAACATGGGACGCGCTGCAATCTTATCAAGACCACCCAGATCATAAGGTCTTTGGAGCCAAGCTTGTCCAATCGGCCGATGGGGGGCTAGACGGCATTTTGGTTTTTGATCTGCCTTCGAAATAGCTTGGCCATGCGTTGGCAGACAAACCACTGGCAAAGTGGCACGAAAGGCGGCACAAAGTGCCCAATGAAACGCGGATGGGTTTGAAATATGAACATGAACCGCAGGCCAACCATCATTGAAGTGGCCAAAAAGGCAGGTGTTTCGAAATCAACTGTCAGCTTGGTTTTGCAAAACAGCTATGGCGTCAGCGACGAGACTCGCGTCTTGGTGCGCAAGGTGATGGCTGAAATTGGATATGTTTACAACCGCGCAGCCGCCAATATGCGTATGTCCAACGCGGGGCTAATCGGCCTTGTCATCAATGATCTGCGCAACCCGTTCTTTACGGAATTTGCCACATCACTGCAGATGTCGCTTGCGGAAAAGGGGTATTCCACTGTCATCGCGAACACAGACGAGAATCCAGTTCTGCAAGATCAGGTTGTCGGATCAATGATTGAACATGGTGTTTCAGCGCTGATTATTTGCCCTGCCTATGGCGATACGCAAGCCACATTTGACGCTTTGGCAAGGGGCGGTGTGCCGACCATCCAAATGCTCCGCCGCGTGGACGACCGCCTTGATACGTTCCCGCTGATTGCACCCGATTATCTTTCAGGATCGCGCCAAGCCACCCAGCATCTGATTGCCGCAGGCGCGCGCCGAATTGCCTTTGTCGGCGGCCTAGACGGCAGGGCTGTGACGGAAGAGCGCAAAGCTGGCTACTTGCAGGTTTTGCAGGCCGAAGGGCTTGAGCCAATTGTCATGACAGGAAAAGCAAGCCGCGAGTTTGGGCGCAACGCCGCACGCAAACTTTACAGCGAGAAAAATTCCGTAGACGCGGCAATTTGCTTTAATGATCTTGTCGCGCTTGGCATGCTGTCGGGATGTGCAGAAGTGGGCTGGCAGCTTGGCCGTGATTTCCTAATCATGGGCTTTGATGACATCGAAGAAGCGGCGCAATCATATCCATCTATCTCATCGGTGCATTGCGATATCGCGGGCATCGGTCAGAGGGCGGCGCAAACCGTTGTCGAATGGCTTGAAAACAAAAAGGCACCGCCGGCCGAAACACGAACGCCCGTCAGCTTGGCCTTGCGGCAATCCAGCGGAGCGTCGGGTGGCATTTTGGACATAGACGCCCTGCCCTAGGTGTTTGTGCCGATTACGGCAGCGCGGGGATCGCCGATTTGGGGATGCGCGCGCCGTAATGCTGAATGACACGTCCTGAAAACTGCTGCCCAACAGTCACCGCTTTTGCGGGCGATTGCCCGATAAGGCGCGCGGCCAAATAGCCTGCGTTGAATGCGTCCCCTGCCCCTGTGGTGTCGCAAATACTCCCGACCACGGGGGTTGGCAGCACCGCTCCCGCGCCCTCTGCCCAATATGCGATCGGTCCCGCCCCATCCTTCACGGCAACTTCCACAGCGCCCTGCCCTACCAGTCTGGCAATCGTAGCGCTTGGATGCGCGTCGCCCCAAACCAGCTTTTCATCATCAAAGGAGGGCAAAGCAATATCGCAATTGGCCAAGGCGCGGGGGATCACCTGCCGCACTTCGTCCAAAGATTTCCAAAGGCGCGGGCGGATATTGGGATCAAAGGACACGACTGTCCCACTTTGACGGGCCAAGGTCAGTGCCGCGAAAAGATTTTCGCGATGTTCTGGCGCAAGGATCGCAAGCGTTATTCCAGACAAATGGATCAACCCAGCACCCGAAAACGCCGCCTGCAACGCGCCTCTATCTGCCGCAAGTTGCCGCGCCGCCGAAGCCGATCGCCAATAGTGAAAGTGCCGCTCGACGCCGTCCAACTCAATCAAATAAAGACCCATGTTGCGCTGAGGGTCGCGTCCGACATGCGTTGCATCAAGGCTATCTGCGCGCAGCTCCGCAACAAAAGACTCCGAAATTGAATCGCAACCCACACGCGTGACATAACCTACCCGCGCTTGCTGGCCCAGCGCCTGTGCCATGTGCCATGCCGTGTTGAACGTATCACCAGCAAAGCCGCGCCGATAAAGCCCCCCATCAGCGGGAGCCATTTCCACCATCGCCTCGCCCACTGCGGCAGTGTTTGCATTCAAAAATCTAATCATATGCCAGCACGGCCTTTTCCGCATCAAAGACCGCTCCTGTAAGCCATGCAGGCCAGTCGCGTTCAAAAAACGGCTTTTCACCTTTCATAATGCGGCTTGGGCGGGTAGCGATTTCCATCTTTTCGGCCCCCATCCGCACCAGTATTTGCACAGCCTTATCTGCGGCCCTTTCGCTGCGAAAACGTGTGTCTTCCAGTTGGCCAGATCTGGCTATAGGCGTGCAATCACCCGCATCGTCCACGATGGCGCGCGCACCGCGACTACCACCGCCAGAGGCGATGTAATGGTTCAGCGCCATCAACACCGCCTCGGACGCGAGTGCCATTTGCTGCCATTGCAGCACGCGCGCCACCTCGCCCGCGCGCATATGGGCAATTCCTTTTTCGGCAATTTGTTGGTTCAAGTCTTTGGCATCGGACAATGCCTGCGCCACATCGTCTGGGCGGCATAGGATTCCAGCATGATCGCTCATCCGCGATTGCACAGCATCTTTCACAGATCGAACTGAAATACTGCTTTCGGGTTTCAGCACTGCGGCTATCTGTTCAATCGCACGGCCAAGTTCAGTTTGGATATCCGCATCTACCGACGGCGCATTTGGACCGACTGCCGCCAAATGTTCGGCCGCGCGCGTGCCCATGACCTGCCCTGCATTTAGGGCCGCGCCCCCAGGCCGCGTGACCCCATGTGTGCCTGCTGCTTCGCCCACGGCATACATGCCGTTTAAGCTGCTGCGCGCCCAAGTGTCCACCGCAATCCCGCCGTTCATGTGCTGGTTGTTCACCGCAAATTCCAGCGGATGCGCGGCAATGTCCACCTTGTAACGCAAATAAAGCTCGATTGACAAAGGGTTCATGTGGCGCAGGCGGTCGATCGGCTGGGCGTGATGCGCCCCTGCCCGCCCCAAATAAGCGCGCACATCGTCGTCCAGACGATCAAGGCTAAAGGGCAAATCTCCTGCCACGGGCAATGGATTGCGGTTAAAATCCATGTATACCCTGCGCCCTGCCGCGACCTCGCGATGAATCGCCAAATCAATCAGGCTAGAGCCATAGTTGAGCATACGGGTGGCATGGAACGGCCACTGATATCCTTTGCGAAAGATGTTCGACGCCAATTCTTGTGTGCTGCGATAGTAGTCTGCCAGAAAGTGATGCTCGCCCCCAGCCACATCAACCGAATAGATATGCGGAATTGCCTGCACATATGTGCCCGAAAGGTTCCACGGAAAGCCCTCGCGCCGCGTGCCAATGCCAAACTGGCTTTCTGTCAGGTTCACCAGATCAGCGCCCGCTTGCAAGGCCAGCCCAAGCGCACCAAAGCAGCCGTTGGGAAAAACACTATCCCGATACAACTCGCCCGGCCCGCCTGCGGCAATCACAAGATGGGAGCACTGGAACATGACAAGGCCATAAGGATTGTCAGGGGTTTGGCCACGCGCGCGCACGGCCAGTATGCCGATAACCTGCCGACTATCCCCTGCCCCAGCGGTCAACACCCGTACACCTGTGGTTTGGTTGAAGAAAGGAATACCAAGGCGGATCGCCTCGCGCGCCAAAACTTGCACCATCAGGCGCGATGTGCGTGGCCCGCAACTGGTGGCGCGGCCCACTTCATCATGGTCGGTTTGATAGCGCAGCGTGCCGCCCAAAGCGTCTTGCGGCAAGGGCAGACCCATAAACTGCAGACTGGCCATAGCCCGAACCGATCCTACCGCCTCGACATAGGCGGTGTCTTCGTCCATCGCACCCCCCGCCCCAATAGCACGGGCCATATCCTGAAAGTTATCGCCCAGATCAGCGGTGTTTGCCGTGTGCAAGGTTTGCTTGTCTGAACCCGAACAGGCGGATGTCCCGCCCCATGCACTTTGACTGATGATCGCAACATTCACCCCGCGCCGCCGCGCCTCGACCGCCGCGCGCAGGCCCGCTGCCCCGCTGCCCATAACAACTGCGCTGCAGCGATAGATCGGCACATGGTGGCCCTGCACCATCAAACTGTCAAAGAGGGCGGGCTCTTCGGGCAGTTTGGGCATTTCCACATCGGTCAATGCCGCAAGAATCTCTTCAGGAACTGTTTGCGCCATAGCTGCCTGCCTTGCCTTAAGAGATGTCAACCCAGCGACCAAAGCGCGCGCTATCCATACAGGCATCTACGATTTGGCAAATATGATGCCCCGCTTCAAACGTTGGCCAAACAGGGCGTCCTGTGGTGATAGAGCGGATCACTTCGGCCGCCTCGATAATTTTCGTCTCATTATAGCCAAGCGCAAAGTTGGGCAGCGGCAAGAAGGCACCATAAGTTTTGTTTTCAGGCCCCACATCTATTTCGCGGTATCCGCGCCGACCAATGTCATCATCATTGGTGTAAAATCGCAAACGGTTCACTCCGTCATATGTATAGGACAGGCTGCCCTTTGTGCCGTAAATCTCGTAGGTTTGCATAAACTTTCGGCCTGTAGCGATGCGGCTGAAATCAATCAATCCGCGCGCGCCATTTGCGAATTTGCACAGTACATTCGCGCCATCAGGGTTGGTAACATCGGCCCACTCCTCATCACCCCGTAACACCGAAGATGCACCCAAAGCACTGCCCGAAACCACGGGACGCCGCGTGGTGACGATGTAATTGTCTGACATCAACGACGTAACGCGCCCCACTAGAAAATTCATAAATGAAAACACATGGGTACCTGTGTCGCCGACAATGCCCGTAGGGGCCAAATCACCGTTGGCGCGCCACATATAGGGCGCCAGCGGATCACCATACATGTCGACATGCTGGCAGGCCTTGAACAGTTTGATCTCGCCAATCTCTCCTGCCTCGATAATCTCTTTGGCCAAATCATGGACGGGGTTTCGGACAAAGGCGTGACCCACGCGGGTGATTAACCCCTTCTCGGCGGCGATGTCGGCAAGTTCGCGCGCCTCGGCAGCCGTGTTGGCCAATGGCTTTTCGCAATAAACATGTTTTCCTGCCAGTAAGGCAGCCTTGGCCACTTGATAATGCAAACTGTCGGGCAGGCAGATATCAATCAAATCAACATCGGCGTCTTGGACCGCATCCCGCCAATCTCGCAAAATCTTTGCCCCTTGCGCGCGAAAGCCAAGTTCGGCTGCTGCATTTGGATGGTCTTCGACCAAGGCCACCACCCGCGCTGTGCCACCAGATGTGCCCAGAAAATGCGGGAACGTTTGATAGGCCATAGTATGAACCTTGCCCATCCACCCCATAGCACCCAAAACCGCAACACGTACCTCGGCCATAGCCTGCCCTCCCCGCTCGAATTCGACACGCTCGCAACCTTTCACAGGCTATGGAACGTTCCAGTATGGAGTTACTGTAACGTTCCAGACTTGTCAAGAATTTCACGATAACTGCTCGCGGCGATTTAGCTGTTTAGTAATACGCCCACCGCTTTGGTAATCCATCGTCGCGACCCATGGCTCAGGTTCGAAGCCGTCACAAACACAACGGATGCGCACCCAACTGCGAGTTGCCTGAGACGATTGGCAGGCGAATTTCGTCCCCCCCAAACGCAAAAAACTCCCGCTTTTAAATGCGGCTCTGTAGACGTTGACACAGCGTTGACGCGAATTAGGCGGGTGTATTCCCCAGTATTTCTGTCGGGAAATAACCATTTGATTTTGCGGAAGATTTTGGTTGCGGGGGCAGGATTTGCTGAAGCACCTACAATAGACATTGCAGCGTGAGGGTATTTGCCGACCCTCGATTTCATGGCAGACTTTGGTGATGCCTTTAGTTCTTGATCTATCGGTTACACTCAAGAGGTGGACCGTGTCTGTTATCTTCGCCGCCCGAACCCAATCAATTCCCGCGTGTATGCTTGCGCGGGATCCGCCATTACTCTTTCGGTGGCACCTGCCTCCACGACGCTGCCCTGCCGCATGACCATCAACTGTTCGGCAAGGTGTGCTACAACTTTTAGGTTATGAGTTACAAACAGCATAGACAGGCCGGAATCGGCCTTCAAGTCCAACAGTAGGTTCAATATCTGTGCCTGAACCGACACGTCCAAGGCCGAGGTCGGTTCATCCAGCACCAAAAGGCGCGGGCTTAGGGCCAAGGCTCTCGCGATGGACACACGCTGGGCTTGATCGCCAGACAGTTGGCTCGCCCGAAGGTGCAAGAAGTTGGCTGGCAGACCGCAACGTGACAGAAGCAAGGCGATGCGATCTTTCATTTCCGCCCCGGGCTTATCGCCGCGTGCCAAAAGCGGTTCAGCCAAGATTTGCGCAATGGTCAGGCGAGGGCTAAGCGACAGAAACGGGTTCTGGGCGACAAAGCCGATAGAATGCCGCGCACGTCGCAATGCGGAGCCGTCGATCGCCAGCCAATCCTCACCGCCAAGGGAAATGGTGCCGCTTTCAACTGGAACCAATCGGAGCAAAGCACGCAAAAGGCTGCTCTTGCCTGACCCAGATTCGCCCACCAGTCCCAGCGTTGACCCTGCGGGCAAGGACAGGGTGACGCCGTTTACAGCATGTTTGAAAGGGGCCGCGAACAAGCCACGGGACTTGTAACGCACTACCAGATCGTGAACTTCTACAAGGGGGGCGGTCATGGCGCACATTCCGCCAAATGGCAGAGCCAGCGATGATTCCCCGCACCCCGCGCGGGCGGAGACATTGTGTGGCAAAGGGCCATGACCGCAGGGCAGCGCGGCGAAAAAGCACATCCTGAAATGGTCTCGGTCGATGGCGGGATCTGCCCACCTATCGCGGCAAGCCTTTGCCCACGTGGGGCCGCGTCTGGCAAAGCAGCCAGCAAGGCTGCTGCGTAAGGATGGCGCGGGTGGGTTAGGATCGCGCTTGCAGGGCCAGTCTCGACCGAAAGGCCAGACAGTCGCTGATGCCAGCCCTCTTCGCCCTCCTCCAGCGCCCACTGATGCGCCGCGTGGTCATCGCCTTGCTGACCCTCGGCACCATCGCCCTCTTCCTCATCAATCTGCGCAAATCAGGCGAGCAAGTCGGCCGCCTGACCGAGCGCCTTGCCGCAAAGGATCACGCCCATGAAACTCTCCACGACATGCTGGGCGCTGCAGCGCGCCGTCCCGCCGACACTGATGCTCTTACTCAGCGCCTGCGTGATGGGGAGTTCTAAGCCACAAGCCCACTGCCCGCCTGTCGTGCCCTATTCCCGCGAAGCGCAAACGCAGGTCGCGCGTGAGCTTGCGACCCTGCCGGCGGGCGCGCTGATCCCCGGCTGGTTGGCCGATTATGCCGTCATGCGGGATCAGGCGCGGGCGTGTGGGTAGGTCTTTTGGTAAGGGCAGCGTCAGGACCCGTCGGACGTTGCCCTTGCGCCTATATATTCCAGCAGTCTGCACCTCCACTTTCTCGCAGGCGATATTTCCACGGCGTGCTGCATGTTGAACTGATCGCCGTCGCCAACCAACACTACAACACGCCCCCAATGACGACAGATAATACAGATTAACCGCCTGCCCGGTCAGCGATATAACCGCCAACCATGGTGGGCTCTGAGCGGGCTCGCCGCCATCCCCACCCCGCGATTGATCCGTCCCTTACAACAGCGTCTCCCGCGGTCCCGGCGTTTGATGGGTCCTGGTGCCCTTTGGTGTCCTCCCGAATGGCAGGCACGGACATTCGGGGATAGAACCGTTCAATCCTATCAGGAAGGCAGCGCAGGCGGCGGGCAAAGAGTTGTAAAGTTTTGCACCTCTCGCGGACCACAAACCCCACTGGGTGAACGTCCATTTGCGCCAAAAGGTAAGTTTGCAGCTCCAGTTTTCTCAATGGTTTGGCAATTCAACATCTATCGATGGCCAAAGCTTTGCTCCTTTATGGCAAGACTTCGGCCCACCTATAAAATTGATTTTTTTGGTATTCCGTTAGACAGAAGCTGAATAAAGAAAAAGCTGTACGACGGAAATTAGAATTAGAGTAGAAGTCGCCTTGTCGTTGGCGGGAACGCACGAAGCATGTTTGGTTGAAGGCCACCCTTGAAAGCTAGGTGCGAGAGTTTGATCGTTTCACCCGTTCTCGCTGCTTCGTCTATCGCCAGCAGCGCCCGCATATCTGCAAGCCCCTCTTCTCCGTCTGGTTCAGGAGGCGTTTTTGAAACAATGCAATCCGAGAAATAGGCGATCTGCCCCGCGAAATGGTCAACGCGGTCGAATTGCAGGATTTGTTCTGCCTGATCAGAACGCACCGTCATCTTTGGCTGGGTGTCGAACTTGAACGCCTGTTCAAGGATCAATCCGCCAGTCGAGCCGATAAGCCGAATGGATTCGGACGTCGCAGAACCAAAGGAACAAAAGAACTGGGCCAAACGCTCTCCTGGAAACTTCAGCGTGACGGCCAAACTGCCATCAATTTCGGCAAAGCGTGGGTCCGTGGCAGGGCGGCTTGACATGGCTTGCACGGCTATGGGTTCGGCGGCAAAGACATGACGCGCTGCGTTTAGGCAATAGACGCCAACATCGGGCAGCGCCCCGCCCCAGTGCCCAGCCTTCAGACGATGATTGCCAAGCTGCGTCTGGAAACCGAAGGTTGACCCGAAATAAACCGGCCCGCCAATCTGGCCTGACCGCACCGCCTTTATCATCGCATATGTCGCTGGCTCGTTGTGCAGCCGGTAAGCGGTCATAAGGAAAGAGCCGCTGTCCCGTGCAGCCGCTAGCATCGCTTCTCCCTCGGCAAGGGTTGTCGCCAGAGGTTTTTCGACCATCACATGCTTTCAGGCCTTCAAGGCGCGGATGGTGTAGTCGGCGTGCAGGTCGTTGGGCAAAGCGATGTATACGGCATCAATCTGGTCGCTGGCCAGTAGCGCATCATACCCGTCGTAACCCACCACTTCCGGCACGCCATGGAAAGCCGCAAGCTTGCCAGCGGCATCGGGGCTTCCCGAAACGATGGCTTGCATCCGCGAGTTCCCGGTCAGGGCAACGGCCGGCAAGAATGCCTCTTGCGAAATCCAGCCCGCACCAACCACCGCGTATCGTATCATGCCGGCCCCCAAGCCGTTTGCCGCATTGCGCCTTGCGGCACGTCTATCTGTCGGTCATCACGCAGCAAGATGTCCAGGTTTCTTGCCCAAAATAATCATGGCCAGAATGTCATCATCTGTTACGGTCTTGACATCCACCGTTCCGACAAGCTGCCCGTTCTTCATAACAGAGGCACGGTCACACAGCTTCATGACGTTGTGGATATCATGTTCTATAAGGAAAATGCCAAGGCCTTGCGCCTTCAACTCCTGGATCAATTCGGCCACCATTTGCGTCTCATGTGGGCCAAGGGCCGCGGTCGGTTCATCCATGATCAGGATTTTGGCGTTGAAATAGACCGCGCGCGCAATCGCGACCGACTGACGCTGCCCCCCGGAAAGTGCTGAAACGGGCACATTGAACTTGCGGAAGTTGGGGTTCAGGCGACCCATGATCTTTCGGGCCTCAGCTTCCATTTTTGCATCGTCGACGATGCCCCGTTTCTTGATCTCGCGGCCTAGAAAAAGGTTAGATGCGGCATCAAGATTGTCTGCCAAAGCCAGTGTCTGGTAGATCGTCTCGATATTCAGATCGCGCGCGTCGCGGGGATTGTTAATCTCGACTTCTTCGCCGTTTACCAGAATTTGGCCATGATCTTTTTGGTATGCACCAGACAGGCACTTGATCAGCGTTGACTTGCCTGCACCGTTATGGCCCAGCAGTCCAACCACCTCGCCCGGGAAAAGGTCAATGGAAACTTGGTCTACTGCCTTGATCCCACCGAAGGAAATTGAAATGTCGCGCATCTCGACAAGAGGTTTGGTTCGGTCAATCATTTGGAAAGCCCCAGACGCTTGCGATACAGGATATCGACCCAGACTGCGATGATCAGGACGAGGCCGACGACGATGTTCTGAAAAGGAGTGTCCACGCCCACCATGGCCATCCCGGATTGCAAAGACTGCATGATTAATGCCCCTAGGATCGCGCCGTAAATCGTGCCGACACCACCAGCCAAAGCCGTGCCGCCGATAACGGCAGCAGCGATCACGCGCAATTCTTCCAACATGCCGATGTCATTGCCATGGCTTTGCAGGCGCGCCTGAGCGACCAGGGCCGCTAGGGCACAGAGGAACCCCATAAGGGCAAAGATCTTGACGGTTAGGACGCGGGTGTTGATGCCCGAAAGCTCGGCCGCATCGGGGTTTCCGCCAGTGGCAAAGATATAACGGCCAAAAGTCGTCTTGCGCGCGACTACGGTCATGAGGACACCCACCGCGATCAAGATCAGCACCGAGATCGGCAGCCCGTGCATGGCGGTATAGCCATCTGGCATGACCTCGCCACGGGCCTCGAAAAGACGCTTCAGTTTGGCCGCCGGAATTGGGTAGCGCGACAGCCAGCCGACGAAGAACAAGATCACCCCGATGATCAGACCAGCCATCACTGTTTCGGCCCAGACCGGCTTTACGATGAACCCATGGCTTTGCTTGTTCCGCCGCGATGCAACAATGCCCCAGACAGCGACTGCAGAGGCAACAAAGCCGAGAATCCAGCTGGCAGTAGAGCCAAGAACGCCTTCAGTTCCGCCAAACATCAAGAGATTGGGGTCGGTCAGAGAAACCGATTGACCGTTTGTGGTAAACCAATTCACGTTGCGCCAGACGAACAGGCCACCAAGGGTGACGATAAAGGAAGGGATACGCTGATATCCGACCAGCCAGCCCGTCACCGCGCCCATCAGCGTGCCGAAAGCCAAACCGATCACCACAGTCGCGGCAAGCACGGCAGAATTGCCAAATTCGGTCCCGAAGACGGTTGGCAGCCAAGCGGTTTGACACATGGCCATAATGGCCGAGCACATGGCCAGCATCGATCCAACAGACAGATCGATATGGCGGGCGACGATTACAAAGACCATGCCACAGGCCATAATCCCAACTGGCACAGTCTGCACCGCGATGTTGAATACGTTGCGCGGCCCAACAAAGGTTCCACCCGTCCAAATCGTAAACACGACCGCAACCGCAGCAAAAGCCATAAGCATGCCCAAAAGTCGTACGTCAATTTCTAGCGTGTCAATCACGCTACGGCGGTTGACCGACGATTGGTCAGAAAGCCCTTGATCTGACATCTTTTTTTCCTCCACCAAGGCACCATGCGGCGCCTCTCCCCCAAATGATCCGCCCCGACCTTGCTGAAGATCGGGGCGCACCAATTACATCAGATCATTCGCAGACTGCGACACCCGAAACGCCAGCGCAAAGCACGTCCTTTGCAATCCAGCCAGCGTCAAGCACGAGGTTCAGGTTGTCTTTGGTGATCGGTTGCGGTTTCAGCAGAACCGAATTCAGCGACTTGCCACCAGGCGAGGTGAACACAGCCGACCCTTCGATCTTGTCCATCGCGGTGCCCGATGCCAAAGCCACTGCGATTTCGCCCGCTGCCTTGCCCAGCGCACGGCTGTCTTTCCACACCGACACGGTCTGGGTGCCGAGCGCGACGCGGTTCAACGCGGCCATGTCGCCGTCCTGACCCGAAACTGGAATGCCGGCCATGCCTTGTGCGGTCAAAGCCGCTACAACACCGCCCGCGGTCCCATCGTTCGAAGCGACGACGGCATCAACGCCGTTGTCGGTTTCTGTCAAGATCTGCTCCATGTTCTTTTGGGCGTTCGCAGGCTGCCAATCTTCGGTGTAGGCTTCACCGACAATGGTGATGTCGCCCGCGTCAATCGCGGCTTGCAGCACTTCTTGTTGACCGCCGCGCAGAAAATCTGCGTTCGGATCAACTGGCGAGCCCTTGATCATGACGTAACGACCCTTCGGCATCGCTTCAAGAACAGCGCGCGCCTGCATGCGGCCAACTTCAACGTTGTCGAAGGTCAAGTAGAAGGCGCGCGGATCGTCGATCATGCGGTCATAACCCACAACGGGAATGCCCGCGTCGGCAGCGGCGTCAAGGGCTGGCCCAATCGAGGCAGAGTCCTGCGCCAAAACGATCAGCGCCGAACAGCCCTGCGTGATCATGCCCTCAATGTCGGCAAGCTGCTTGGTCGCAGAGGTTTGCGCATCAGCAGAGATGTATTCAGCGCCAGCGGCGTCCAACGCGCCTTTGATGGCCGCTTCGTCGGTCTTCCAACGCTCTTCGCGGAAGTTCGACCAGCTCACGCAAACTTTCATATCGGCAGCTGATGCCGCCGAAGTCAGGCTCGCTATCGCGACCGATGCAAGCAGAAGTGTCTTTTTCATTTCTCTTCCTCCCATGGAATCACCGGCTCTTTCAATACCGGTCTGGCGACTACCGCCTGCAGTGATCTGATGCATTTGCGACTTAGTTGTCAATAAATGTTTTTGGCAATAAATTATGATTAGCAATTTTCATTGCAATGAGGGGACGTGTCTGTTGGCACAGACGAATTGCCGCCCAAATTTCGGCTCCGCGTATTCCATTTAATGCAACTATTTCAACAAGGTAGACAAATAGTCAAAACTTGCCCGCACGTGTGCAAGCAGCTTTGGGTCGTTCTGAACAGCAGGGCTGAATGGCTCCATAGAGACAAAACCTGAATAGCCACTTGCCGCCAAGTTCTTCAAATGCCCGACATTGTCGACTCGGTCATCGATGAAAACCAGCCCCCGGTCAGGCTCGGTCAAGGCGTCAGGGTTAAGGTCGCGCCGTGAAATGCCCGAGATGTGGGTTAAACCGATGCGGTCATAGTGAATATTGTCATCCCCACAGCGGAAAAATTGAAATGTGTCAAAGCAGAGTTGGTAGGCATCCCAACCATCCACGTCTGACACGGCATTGACGGCCATGCTTTGGCGTTTCATGGTTGACCCTTTCATCCCAAGGGGTTCAACGTAGCCAGTTATCCCATAATCCATCAAGATTGGGCGCAGTTGTCTTAGCCCATCGCGCAAGTTGCGTTCAGCATCGGCTTCGCTCCAGCCATGGTCTTCGTTATGAACAGGGCAAAGCACTAGCCCAGGCGCGCCCAGTGCCGCAGCATATGAAATAATCGCTTCCGCCTCTTTCGCGCGCGCGGGCGTCCAATAATTGAATCGTTGCAATGCATTCACCGATGCCACTGCAAGACCCGCCTCATCCAGCCTTGCCTTCACCTCTGAGGCAGGTGTGCCGTCAGCAAATTCGCGCCCTTCAACATCGTTGCGGATTTCAACCGCCCGCGCCCCCGACGAAACAGCAAGCGCAATAAAATCAGTCAGCAACAGCTGCGGAGCGCAGGTTCGGTTTAGGGCAAATCGAATGGACATGGTATCGTTCCTATAAGCTAAAGCATTGTCAGGCATAAAGCGCGGGGCGCGCTCCGATCAAAAGTTTGGTTTTCTGCGTGCCCTTCATGGCGATTACAACCTGCTCGGCAATTGCCGTTGCAACATATCCATCCCAAGCCGATGCCCCGGCAGGGCAGCCAGTTTCAATGGATTGAACCCAAGCCGCCATCTGGATGCGATAGGCATTTCGAAATCGCGGAACCCAATTCACTGGCCAAAAATGCCCGTGATGCGATCGTTTGTTTGTTACGATATCGGACGGTTGCGCCATCTGAACCGTTCCAAAGCGGCCGACCAATTGCGCATGGACGTGATATCCATAATGCGCGTTCATAAAGACCTCGGTCGAGACGATTTCGCCCCGTTTAGTCTCCATTGTGATGAAAACAGGGTCTCCGCCAGAGGATTGATGTACGAAAGCTGTCGCCATCTCTGCATCCAATAGCCACCTGCTGATGTCGATTTCATGCACGAAAGAATTTGTCACGGCCATTGCGCCAGTAAACCAATCGGGCGCAGCGGCATTGCGATGGGTATTATGCAGCACAACGGGTGCCCCGATCTGGCCACCAACCGCCAGCTGCTTCATCTCGACGTAGGCGGGATCAAAGCGGCGCATATAGCCTATCTGCAAAAGTCTGCGGCCCAGTTCGACCTCTTTTTCAACGACACGCAAGGCATCGGAGGCGCTGGTTGCCAATGGTTTTTCGCAAAGCGCTGGCTTGCCTGCGGATAGACATGCAATGGCCAAATCCGCATGGGTCGCGTCGGGTGACGCTATCACCACCGCTTCGACCTCGTCTGATCGAATCAACGCCCGCGGATCGGCAATGACCTTTGCACCCTGCGCCAACTGCGCTGAACGTTCGGGGTCGGCATCACAAATGGCTGTGACCCGCACCCTTGCCGTTTCTTCACGCAAAATCCGCAGATGTTCCGCGCCCATCACGCCAAGCCCAATGACCCCGACCGCCAGAGTCATTTCATGTCAATCCAGCATTCTTCGCGTGCAGATATCTGGATCGCCTCAACCAGCGTTTGAATGCGCAGGCCCGCGCGGAAGTTGAACGGTTCGGGCGTCTTGCCGGCGATTGCGTTGACAAAGCCGGCCACCTCGATCGCTTTCAGATCGTTGAAGCCGATCTGGTGGCCAGCCGCGACGCAGAACAGCCCATAGGGCGCGTGGTCGGGGCTTGCCTCGATGCGGCGGAACCCTTGGCGGCCCTTGGCGTCGGCGGTCGAAAAGAAGTGCAGCTCGTTAAAGCGTTCCTGACTGAAGGCCAGCGCGCCCTTGGTGCCGTATACCTCAAAATCATGCTGCATTTTGCGGCCCGTTGCGATCCAGTTGCCCTCGATGCTGCCTGTCGCGCCATTGACAAAACGTAAGAAGGCGCGACCAATGTCGTCTACGGTAACTGCTTTGTGCCCACCCCGCCCGTCGGGACGTTCTGCAATCACGGTGACAAGGTCGCCCATCACACGCGATACTGGCCCGCACAGAAACTCGGCGGTTGCCAAAGCGTGCGACCCAATATCGGCTAGCGCCCCTCCGCCTGCTGGATCGTGGCGAAAGGTGTAATTGCCCGCCGGGTCGGCCATGTAATCTTCGCAGTGAATCCCGCGATAGCCGCGGATTTCACCCAGCTCACCGCCCGCGATCATGTCTCGCGCAAGGGCCATCATCGGGTTGCACAGGTAGTTGAAGCCGACCTGAGTCTTCACGCCTTTAGCCTCGGCAGCGAGGGTCATGTCCAATGCGTCCGCGGCCAGCGGCGCCAGCGGCTTTTCGCAATACACATGCTTTCCCGCAGCGATCGCGGCCAGCGACATTTCCTTGTGCAGCGCGTTGGGTGCCGTGATCGAAACAAGGTCAATCTCGGGATTGGCGATAATGCTGCGCCAGTCGTTGGTCGCATGGGCAAAACCCAGTGTTTGGCGCGCGCGTTCGGCGGCATCGTCCGTGATATCGGCCACAGTGTGCAATTCCAGATCAAAGGGAAGTTCAAAAACACGCGGAGCCGAGGTAAAGCCAAAAACATGGGCCTTCCCCATAAAGCCAGTCCCGATTAGGCCGATGCGAAGTTTTGGTTTCGTCATTTTACAAGTTCCTTTGTGCCCTTCAAAGCCTGGGCATTCACGATAAGCGCGGGGTCAAGCGTCCCAGCAAAGAAATCCAATACGTTCTGCACGGACGAGACCGCCATGCGTTCGGCTGCCTGAGCGGTCAGCCCTGCGGTATGAGGCGTCAGAATCACTTGGTCAAAGGCCAAAAGTGGGTGGCCGGGTTGCGGTGGTTCGCTGTCAAATACATCTAAAGCGGCGGCCGCAATTTGCCCCGACCGCAACCCGTCGCACAGCGCAGCCTCGTCCACGATCCCGCCCCGCGCGGTGTTCACGATAATCGCACCGCGTTTCATTGACGCAATCTCGGCCGTTCCGATGATCGGTTTATCAGCTTTTGGGATATGGACCGAAACGAAGTCGGCCTTGCCGAGTGCGGCAATCAGATCATTGGCGCAGGTCGCATTCCCATCTGGCCAGCCCTTGGCGGCAAGGAAGGGATCGTACGCCAGAATTTTCATCCCGAAGGCAGCGGCCATCGTGGCAAGATGCCGCCCGATCCTGCCAAAGCCGATGATCAGCAGCGTCTTGCCGGAAATCTCGCCCTGTTCCAATTTGTTGCGCCAGCCCCAGGTTCCGTTCCGCACAGCGAGATCAGACCTGATCAGGTGCTTTGCACAGGCGAGTATCTGCATCATCGCATGTTCGGCCACGGAAACCGAGTTTACGTCCCCAACGATGCAAAGAGGAATTCCGCGCGCATTTAACGCGCCTACATCCACCGCGTCAAACCCAACACCGTGCCGCGACACTATTTGCACGCGCGCGGCCTTGGCAACCGATGCCGCCGTCATAGGTTGGGTGCGGATCACCATTCCGTCAGCCTGTTCAAGATGCTCTTGGTACGAAGCCTCGGAAATTTCTTCGACATGCGTGTACGTTACGCCAGCCGTGGCATCCAAAAGCGCAAGCCCCGTAGGATGTAACTTTCCGGCAATCAGGATATGCGGCATTAGTAGCCCCCCTTTTCCAACTTTCCCGCATTGCCATCGGTTAGCTTTCGAAATCCCGCCACGGCCGCCCCTGCAGCAGCAGCAAGAAAACGGCTGTCCCCGCCGACCGTCGTCATGTCGAAACCCCAACCGATGGCGCGGGCGGCATAATCGGGTGTGCCGCAATGTAGGCCTGCGCGAATTCCATTTTTTTTGCAGGCGGCAATAATGGTTTGTAGGGCCGCGATCATCTCGGGTTCTTCGCGGTCGAATCCGGGGGCAAGACGCCCCCCCGTCAGCGAAAGGGTCAGGTCTGCGGGGCCTACATAGATGCCATCCAGACCGGGGGTCGCAGCAATGGAGTCAAGGTTCGCCATGCCTTCGGCGGTTTCGATCATAGCGAAGGCCAGAATGTTGTCATTCGCCTCGCCCGCATAGTTCGCCCCCGCCGCAAAAGACACCCGAGTGGGGCCAAAGCTGCGTTGTCCATGAGGCGGGTAGCGCAGGTAACTGACAAATCGGGCGGCATCCTCGGCAGTGTTCACCATTGGGCAAATAATGCCATAGGCCCCCGCATCCAACGCCTTCATGATGATGCCTGGTTCATTCCACGGCACGCGTGCCATTAAGATGGCTCCACTGGCCTGCATTGCTTGGAACATTGGAAGCGAGTTAGAATAATCCAAAGCCCCGTGCTGCATGTCGATGGTGACAGAATCGAATCCTTGTGCCGCCATGATTTCCGCGGTGAATGGGTTTCCGATACTGCACCAGCCGTTGATCGTGGGTTTTCCCATCGCCCAAAGGGCTTTCAACTTGTTGGGAATCATGACCACACCATTTGACTGGATTTGATATCGAGGTAGTCGCGAATACCTTCGATCCCGCCTTCACGGCCCATCCCGGAATGGTTGGTTCCACCAAAGGGGGCCTCTGATGCCGCCATGGCAAACGAATTGATGCCGACCATCCCAGCCTTCAGCGTTTGGACCGTGCGCCGTGCGCGTGCAGGGTTTGTGGTAAAGGCATAGGCTGAAAGACCCATGTCGCATGCATTGGCGCGGGCCAACACTTCTTCTTCGGATGCAAAGCGCGTGATTGCTGCGATGGGGCCGAAGTTCTCTTGCGCCATGACGTCCATATTGTCGGTGCAACCGGTCAGAACTGTCGGCTCGAAGTAATGTCCGGCATTGAAGCCCGGCGCGCGCGCGCCCCCAGTTGCCAATTTGGCCCCTGCCGCAATCGCGCCAGATACGATCTTTTCCATTTCGGACATTCGCCCTGCATTAATTAGCGGGCCCATGCCGACGGAAGGGTCAAGCCCATCACCTAACTTGATGGCTTTTGCGCGGGCGGCAAAACCTTTGACAAAAGCATCGTGCAGGCTTTCATGCACATAAAAGCGATCTCCCGTAACGCAAACTTGCCCTGCATTTGCGAATTTGGTCGGTACAGCGACATTCAAACATGCTTCAAGATCGGCATCGTCATAGATAATGACAGGCGCATTGCCACCCAGTTCCATCGAGACCTTCTTAAGGGTCACGGCAGCATCGCGGATCATTTGCTGACCAACGCGGGTCGAGCCTGTCAGCGACACTTTGCGCACACGCTTGTCAGCCATCAGCGGCGCGTAGGTCGCCGCCGTTGGCCCAATTACCAGGTTGACTGCGCCAGCCGGTAGGGTTCCGGCACGGCAGCAGTCAACCATCACCATCGCCACGCCGGGTGTCTGGGACGAAGGGCGGACAATGATGGAACAGCCCGCAGCCAATGCAGGAGCCACCTTGCGTGCAATCAGGGCTGCGGGAAAATTCCAGGCGGTAAAGGCGGCGACGATTCCCACTGGTTCGTGGTGAACCTCAAAACGCCCGCCTGGCACACGGGATTCGATGATGCGGCCATAGATGCGGCGCGCTTCTTCGGCATACCAACGGAACTGATCGATACAAAGGCCCCATTCCCGCCCCGACTGGGCGATGGGCTTGCCTGTCTCCAGACTGATCATGCGCGCAGCCTCATCCGTGCGGCGCAACATTTCATCCGCGATTCGGTGCATCGCATCAGCACGTGTGAAGGCGGGGGTCATTGACCATTGGGCAAGACCTGCTTGCGCCGCATCGATCGCCGCTGCCGTATCAGCCTCGGTCGCGGCCGGGCAATCACCAAGCGACTGCTCAGTCACTGGGCTAAAGACAGGAGCGGTGGCGTTACTGACGCTGCGGCGCCATTCCCCAGCTATAAAAAGTCCGAAAGAGGCATACATCAAACGACCTCCGTGACGGCCACAACGCGGGCTTCGGCTATGGATTTCAGCGCGGCCTCTGCAAGAACCAACGCCATGCGCCCATCTTCGAAACCAACCGAAGGCGCACGTCCAGATTCAATAGCGTCAACGAATTCGGAAATTTCCGCATCGAATGCTTCGCGGTAGCGCTCGATGAAAAAATTAAGCAGCGGTTCGGCGCGATCGGTGAAATCGGCTGCATGCAACGTCATCTCATGGGGGCGGCGATTTTCCGAAATCGCCATGCCTTTGGTTCCCAGCGCCTCGACCCTTTGGTCGTAGCCGTAAGTTGCGCGGCGTGAATTGGTTATAATGGCTTGCTTTCCACTGCTCGTGGTCAAGACGACTGTGACAGTGTCATGATCATCCAACTTTTCCATAAGAGCGGGATCGACCAACCTTGAGCCAGTAGCAAAAACCTTTTTCACCTCTTCGCCAAGGATGAACCGCGCCATATCCAGATCGTGGATCGTCATGTCACGCAGGATTCCGCCCGAGACCCGAAGATAGGCTTCAGGTGCCAGCCCTGGATCGCGGGAGGTAATGACGACTTGATGCAGATCGCCAATGTCACCGTTGACGATCGCCTTGCGCACGGCCGCATGACCCGGGTCGAAACGGCGAACAAAGCCAAGCTGAATCGGCACGTCACTTTTTGCAATTTTTGTTGCACAAAGATTGACCCGCTGAAGGCTAAGGTCGATGGGCTTTTCGCAAAGCACAGGCTTACCCGACGCCACGGCCATTTCCAGAATATCCGCATGTGTGTCTGTCGCGGTGGCGATAAGAATGGCGTCGACCGTCTTGGACGCCAAGACAGCCTCTATTGACGAAAACACCTCTGCACTGTTCTTTTTTGCCACATCGTCAGCGGCCGGGGAATGGATATCAAAAACACCCGCAAGGACAGCCCGCGGATGCGCAGCAATATTTGCTGCATGCATCGCGCCTATGCGCCCGCAGCCGAGCACAGCGATTCGGATCATGGTTTTCCTCCCAATTCAGTTAGGCAATATTCATTGCGTTAATTAGGTATTGTCAACAGATAATGCATGCGGTTAAGTTCGCAGATGTGACAAGGAGAGGGAGACAGGGATGAACCGCACAACTATTCGCCTCACAATGGCGCAGGCTTTGGTCAAATGGCTAACAGTGCAAATGACAGAGATTGACGGCGAGCGCGTGCCTTTGTTCGGAGGGGTTTTCGGTATTTTCGGCCACGGAAACGTCACCTGCCTTTCCGAAGCACTCGAGGCTGTGCAAGACAAATTGCCAACGTGGCGCGGACAGAACGAACAGTCCATGGCTTTGGCAGCTATAGGCTATGCAAAGGCCAAACGGCGTCGGCAGATCATGATCGCGACCTCTTCGATCGGACCTGGCGCGCTTAACATGGTCACCGCCGCTGGCACGGCACATGCAAACAGGCTACCAGTTCTGCTGATTGCGGGGGATTCCTTTACCAATCGCATCCCAGATCCCGTGATGCAGCAGGTCGAACACTATGGGAATCCAACCATTACCGTGAACGATGCCTTCAAATCAGTGACACGTTATTGGGATCGGATCACCCACCCCGCGCAGATACTCCAGTCGCTGCCACAGGCGATGGGAGCCATGCTTGACCCAGCCGACTGTGGTCCAGCTTTTCTTGCCTTGCCGCAGGACACGCAAGAGCTTGCTTTCGATTATCCCGTGGAATTCTTTGAAGAGCGGCTCTGGGCCATTCCCCGCCCGCGGCCCGACCGTAAAGCAACCGAGGCAGCAGCAGCTATTTTGCGCGCCGCGAAAAAGCCTCTTATTATTTCAGGCGGTGGGGTTAGATACTCTGGGGCAGAAGAGTCGCTCGCGAAATTTGCTGCTGAACGTGGCATCCCAGTGGTCGAGACCATTGCTGGCAAGGGCACGCTGACCCACAATCACCCTGTTCATGCGGGACCGATTGGCATCGTTGGATCAACGTCTGCAAACGCACTCGCCGCCGAAGCAGACGTCATTCTAGCCATCGGAACACGTCTGATGGATTTCACAACGGGGTCGTGGACTGCCTTCGCAAAGGATGCGCAGTTCATCTCCATCAATGCGGCACGTGCCGATGCGTTAAAGCACAGGGCGCTGGCTGTCGTTTGCGACGCCTTGGAAGGCATTGCAGACCTTGATGAACACCTGGGCGCGTGGACAGCACCGGCGGGTCACATGACCCATGCCAAAGAGCTGTTTGCCGACTGGAATGCGCTTCTAGACAAGCATCAAGCCCCTACGAACACGCCAGTGCCAACCTACGCACAGGTTGTGAACGTCGTGAACACCTTGGCAGGTGAAAAGGATACCCTCATCGCGGCGGCCGGAGGTGTTCCGGGCGAAGTCATGAAAGGTTGGCGCGTCAAATCTCCAAACACCTTTGATCTTGAATTCGGATTTTCCTGCATGGGCTACGAAATCGCGGCAGGTTGGGGATGCGCCATGGCGCAAGACGGCCCCGGGGCTGTTGGCGGGACGCCGATAGTCATGTTGGGCGATGGCACCTATATGATGATGAACTCGGACATTTATTCGACTGTGCTTACGGGCCATAAGATGATCGTGATTGTATGTGACAATGGCGGCTATGCGGTGATATCGCGCCTTCAGCAATTCAAAGGGGTGCCCGGCTTTAACAACCTTCTGAAAGACTGTCGGATCAAAGACAAAGACAATCCCGTGCATGTCGACTTTGCCCAACATGCCGCGGCGATGGGTGCGGCGACGCGGGCCTGCGCAAGTCTGGCCGATCTTGAGTCCGCACTCGAATGGGCAAAGACCACGGATCGCACCACCGTTATCACCATCGTAACCGACGCGTATGCTTGGGTGCCAGGCGATGCAGACTGGGATGTCGGCGTGCCAGAAGTTTCAGAGCGCGAAACGGTGAACAAAGCCCGTGAAAGCCAAATTGAAATTCGCGCAAAGCAGCGCGTTGGAGTATAAAAATGAAAGCGAAACTTGGAATTGCCCCCATCGCATGGTGGAACGATGATCTGGCCGAATTGTCGGATGATGTCAGCCTAGAGGAGTGTTTGCGGCAAGCATCCGTTGCTGGTTTTACGGGTATGGAAACAGGGCGCCGCTTCCCAATGGATATGGCCGAACTTGGGCCGATTCTGTCGAAGTATGGAATCTCGGTGTGCGGCGGCTGGTTCTCTGGACTGCTTCTGGATGGTGACATTGAGGTCGAGAAAGACCGCATCGCCCAGCAACATGCCTTCTTCAAGGCTGCCAAGGCGCCCTGCATCGTCTATGGGGAAACTGCGCGCTCGGTTCAGGGCACCAAGTCGGCCCCGCTGTCAACCAAGCCCAAGCTGACCGAGGCCGAAATTGCAGTCTATGGCCGAAAGATCAGCGACTTTGCCGATTGGTGTGCGAAGGGCGGCATGTCCATCAGCTATCACCACCATATGGCCGCAGCCATTGAAACCGAAGCCGAGCTTGATCTATTGATGAAACATTCGACCGTGCCGCTGCTATTCGACGCGGGCCACATGGCATTTGCAGGCGGTGACAATCTGCGCGTGATTGAAAACCACTGGAAGCGGATCACCCATGTCCATACCAAGGACATAAGGCGCAGCGTGGTTGATGGGTTGGACAGGGAAAAGGAATCCTTCCTCGACGCGGTTGTCAAAGGCGCCTTTACCGTGCCTGGCGATGGCTCGCTGGATTTTGAAGCGATTGTCAAAGCGCTAGCGTCCAAAGGATACGAGGGCTGGTTCGTTGTGGAAGCAGAACAAGACCCCAAAGTATCTCCCCCTCTCGACATGGCGAAAAAAGGCCACAAGGAACTGCTGCGCGTAATGGCCGCCGCTGGGTATGAGGTGGTGCAATGACACCGTTTTCGGGAAACCGGATGGACGGAAAGGTCTGCGTCGTCACCGGCGCCACGCAAGGGCTGGGCGCTGCCATTGCTCGCAGGCTGGCGGCGGCAGGCGCAAAAGGCGTCGTCATAACGGGGCGGAATTCTGAAAGGGGCGCACAGGTTGCGCAAGAGATCGCGCAGGCACATGCTATCCCCGCGCATTTCCTGAAAGCAGATTTTGCGCAGGTCGAAGACTGCCGCTCGGTCATCGCCGAAACAGACCGATTGTTTGGCCGTATTGACGTTCTTGTGAATGCCGGGGCCTCGACTGCGCGGGGCACGATCATCGATACCTCGCCCGAGACTTTTGATGCCTTGTTCAACACGAACGTGCGCGGCCCCTATTTCCTGATGCAAGAAGCGATCCGTTTGATGATTGCCAAGGGCATTCAGGGCGCAATCTGTAACATCGGGTCGATTTCCGCCCTTGCAGGTCAGCCCTTCATCAATGCCTATTGCGCCAGCAAAGGCGCTTTGACCACGCTTACCGCGAACACGGCTTTTTCCGTTATGGCCAACCGCATCCGCGTGAACCAGCTCAACGTTGGCTGGATGGCCTCGGACCACGAACGCGAAATTCAGGCCGACGGCGGCGACCCAGACTGGGAAGCCAAGGCTGCCGCTGCCCTACCCTTCGGACGGCTTGTTGATCCCGCAGAGGCTGCGCGCGCGGTAAACTTTCTGGTATCAGACGATGCGGGTTTGATGACGGGCGCAATTGTAAATTTCGACCAATCCGTCTGGGGCGCGGTGGCAGAAGGTATGCCTATTCCAAAAGGGCCGATGCAGCTTTAAGGGCCTGTCACAACAGGAATGCGCGGCGCCTTGCTATTCTCTTGCAAGCGCGCCGCCAGTGCCACACAAAGAGCTTGGGCGAGACACATCGGTGCAGCCAAGCTTCGCGAGAAAGTATATTCATGTTCTGGCACGGCAAACAGGATTTTTGCCAGCTTGGCATAGGGGGAAAGCGTACTATCCGTCAAAGCAATGATCGGCACGCCCCGCGCCGCAGTTTCCTCGGCAACGTTCACCACCTCGGTTGCGTAAAAGCGGAAAGACACGACCAAGAGAACGTCCGTGCTTCGCGCGACTTTCGCCATGTGGGTTGCTAGACCGCCGCTTGTGTCAAGTAGCACTGTTCTTTTGCCAAGCATCGTCAAAACATAGCGCAGTAGATCGACGACAGGCGCTGCACGAAGTTGCCCAATTAAGTAAACCGTATCCGCAGCTTCCATCAAATCGGCCGCCGTTGCCATGGCCGCAGGGTCTACGCTTCCCAAAAGCTCTTGTAATGAAGCAACGTCTCGCGCTACGAGGTCAGCAAGAAATGCAATTTCACCTTCGCGGACACCACCAAGTTCCGTCTCCAGCGCGCGCACTCTTGCATCGAACCCAGGAGCGGCGGTCGTAAGACGCCTTTGGAATACCAACTGCAAGTCCTTGAAGCCCTTGTAGCCCAGCGACTGTGCGTATCGAACAAAACTGGACGCATGAATACCGCACTTTCCACCGATCGCATTTACTGACAACACCGCGACATCGTTGGGATTTTGCGTGAGATAGACCGCGATTTTTTGATACGACTTCGACATGTCATCGAAACGGTCATGGATCAGTTTGATCAGCTCTTCATAAGTCTGTGGTGGTCGAAACGACATAGGCCTGAACTCCGATCCGATAGATTAGTCAGGATGATTTTCTTTATGCCACCGAACATCCTGCAGGGATTTTTGTCAATTGGCTTGCAGTGCATGGATTGATGCAGTCCTGAAAGCAAAATCACAATAATTGCTATGGGTGCAACTGGACGTCACCCTCAAGTTGAAATCACTGGCTTAAGCGCAATTTCTGTTGACTACAGGTTCTCTCGCGTAAACAGCTCGAAAGGGGCGATGGTCGTCGTGGCTGCGCGTGAATCTGCCTGCAAAACAGCCCGCGCCATACCGCCAATTGCGGCGCGTGCCAATTGATCCAGCGGGTGCGAGATGACGAGGGTCAGCGTTCCGTCCAGCAAGGCGGCGCGCGTCACCTCGGTTAGATCATAACCGACTGTGACCAGCCCGTCAGGCCTACCCACATTGCGAAGCGCAGCCAAAACACCACTGATACCGCCGCCAGAAATATAGAGTCCCGCAAGATCGGGATTTTGTTCCAACAAGCGCTCGGTCATTTCCTGTGCGACGGCCGACGATTCGAACGTAACCAGCGGTTCTAGCAGCGTAAATCCCGCCGCGTGTTCGCGAAAATAGGAACGAAACCCCGCCTCGTTCATTTCTTGGTTGCGGTAGCGCGGGTTGCCCAGCAAGATGCCAACTTTTCCGGGCGCTTTGCAAATATGATGAAAAGCCCAAGCCGCCGTGCGCCCCACTTTCCAATTGTCCTGCCCAACGTAATGCACCTGCCCAGTGGCTGAGAGCTGCGAGATCAGCGCAAAGACATGCACGCCCTGCGCTTGGGTCTGGGCAACGGCATCCATCACCACAGGATGCACTGCCGAGGTCACGCAAATGGCATGGCAGTCCAGCGCCAAAGCGCGCAGACGCTCGGATGTGGATTGCGGCGAGATATCTTCCAAAAACTCTATCCGCAGATCGATTTCAGCGTCGGTTTGCTCACTCGCCGCGCGGCGCAGAGCTGCGGCGACGTTCTGGTAAAACGGGCGGTGCGGTTGCAAAAGCAGCGCGCCTAGTCGCAGTTTTGGCCGAGCGGCGGCCACACGCGCCGTTATGGCCCCCAACCCATAAAAGCCGATGCGCGCTGCCGCGTCCTGCACAAGCGCTTGCGTGGGCGCGCGCACACCGCTTGCCCCCGCCAGCACACGGTTAACAGTGGCAACAGAAACGCCAGCCTCGGCGGCTAAAGCGCGAATTGTGGGACGAGACAAGGTCAACCTGTATCAAAAGATATCTTTTTCTGCAGCAAATGATACGAATGATACAAAAAATTGTAAACAGACATTCTATTCTTGATCGAATCTGGAACAAACCCTTTAAGTCGCCTGAAGAACGGTTGGCGCGGCTAGAAGCGGCTGACCGCCAAAACCAAAACACCCACCGCCCGCAAGGCGCAAAATTTGGCGTTCCCATCGCTTGGGGCGACGATCCTTTGCACCCTAACGCGTGGACAGATCGCAAAGGACAAAGTCATGGATGACCTTTCGTTTGGTACCCGCAACAAACGCGGCGATTGGGCACCCAACGAAAAATTGGATGTGGCCCCCTTTTGGCGCCGCCCGTTTTCCCTGCCCAAAGTTCTGGCTTGGCTGCCAGAATATCTATGGCCTTGGAATGCCTTTCACATGGCGACGGCGTTGATCTGGTGGTTCTTTGTCATCCCCGAATTTACAACGATGCAGACCCTGTCTTGGGGCTGGGCGCTATGGCTGTATGCCGTCAACGCGGCGGCGATTTTCGTCTTTTATGGCGCAGTCGAGCTGTTTTGGTATGTCCGCAAAAAGCAGGGCACACGGTTCAAATATAACGGGAAATTCCCCGCCGATCAGCCATCGGACGTATTTTGGTTCAAATCGCAAAATATCGACAATTTCCTACGAACGTTCTTTTTCTCGATCCCGCTTTGGACGCTGGTAGAAGTGCTGTTCCTCTGGGCCTTTGCCAACACATGGGCGGTTTGGCTTCCGTGGGAGACGCACTGGCCTTGGCTGGTCGTCCTTGCCCTTATCAGCCCCGCCATTCACGAGGTGCATTTCTTTTGCATCCACCGCCTGATCCATGTGCCGTTTCTTTATAAATGGGTGCATTCAGTGCATCACAATTCGGTCAACCCCAGCCCATGGTCATCACTGTCGATGCACCCTGTGGAAGGGTTTCTGTATCATGCCGTCGCCTTTTGGCATCTGCTGATCCCGTCCAACCCCCTGCTTGCGTTGTATCAGTTGCATCTTGCGGGGTTTGGCGCGGTGAATGGTCATATCGGCTTTGACAAGCTGGAACTGACTGAAGGCAAAACCTTAGATAGCCACGCCTATGCCCATTACCTGCACCACAAGTATTTCGAAGTGAACTATGGCGGCGATGGGTTGATCCCTTTGGATAAATGGTTTGGCTATTTCCACGATGGCTCGAAGGAAGGGGATGCGCAAATGCAGGCCCGGTTCGAGGCAAAGAAAGCGCGCATGAATGCCAAGGCAAAAATTGCGCGTTGAAACGACCGCAGGGGTCCAGCTGGGAGGCTGGCTTGGCGGAAAGCTTGCAACAATCTGCCCATAGTGGGCGTAAAGGGAGGAGATACGGATGACTTTTTTCAGAACCTTGGCGAAAGCAATAGCCACAACTGCGCTGGTCGGCGCGGGCAGCATGGCGATGGCGGCCGATATCGCGGTTGTTGGCGGATCAAATGATGATGCGTTTTGGAACATCATCAAGAAAGGTATCGATGATGCCACACCAATGGTGGAAGCCAACGGCGGCAGCGTCAACTATCTGCGCCTTGTGAATTATGACAATTTCGCCCCCGATGTTGTGCAACTGATCCGCACAGCGATTTCCATGGAAGTTGACGGTCTTGTCATTCCAAACTGGGTGCCAGAGGCTGAAGATCCAGCCATCAAAGACGCCATTGCCGCTGGCATCACAGTGATCTTGATGAACGCAGGCGGGGCAGAAAAGGCAACCGAGCTGGGCGCGATCAATTACGTCGGCTCTGACGAATATGTGGCCGGTGTTGCCGGCGGCGAATATTTCGGCGATGGTGGGCAGAAAAATGTGCTGTGCGTTAACACCTTGCCTGGCGCAGCCAATACCGAAGCGCGCTGCAAAGGCGTTGTCGATGGGATCACGGCCAAGGGCGGCAAGGCCACGCAACTGCCGCTACCCAGCACCAGCTTTGGGGACGCAACCGCCGTCGCCGAGGCGATCAAGGCAGAGCTGTTGAAAGATGACACCATCGATGGCGTTATTACCATTTCCGCAGGTGATGCTGATAGCGCAGCGATTGCGGTCGATCAGGCCGGCAAGAGTGGCAAAACCCTATTGGGGTCTTTTGATATGAACCAAGCAGGGCTTGACCGTATCAAAGCAGGCACACAAGCCTTTGCGATTGATCAGCAGCCCTATTTGCAATCCTATCTGGCCGTTAGCCTTTTGGCTGCCAACATCGACTTTGGCACCGATTTGCCTGTGTTTCCTGTGCTGACAGGTCCTGGCATTGTCGATGCAAATAACATCGATGCAACGCTGGCTGGCGTAAAACTAGGGGCCCGTTAATCGGCCACAGGGGCGGGCAAAGTGCCCGCCCTACCACCCCTCAAAGGATTTCCCCATGCGTGTATCCACACTTGTCGCCGGCCTACTCCGCCGTCCCGAAGCGGGAGCGGCACTTGGCCTCATCGCCGTTCTCATCTTTTTTGGCATTTTTGGCGGCCTTACCTTTTTGCGCCCTGCAGGCATGGCAAGTTGGCTAAACGTTGCAGCCAACTTGGGCGTGATCGCCATTCCCCTAGGTCTGCTGATGATCGCGGGCGAGTTGGATATTTCGGTCGGAGCCATGGTGCCATTTGGGGCGATGACTGTCGCCATTATCTCGGGCCACTACGGGTTTTCAATTTGGCTAGGCATGGGCGCAGCATTGGGCTTTGGCGTGATTGTGGGGCTGATCAATGGCATCTTAGTGGTGCGAACCGCCGTGCCTTCGCTGATTGTGACATTGGGCAGCCTGTTTGCCGTGCAAGGTATCGTGCTGGGCTTGACCGTTTTGATTACAAAATCCACTTCGGTCGCATTGGCCACGGACGGTATCGCAAAAGCCATGTTTGGCGATTTCGTGCTGGGCGGGCAGTTGCAGGTGATGGTTCTGTGGTGGTTGGGCCTCACGGCGCTTTATGTGTTTTACGTCCACCTTTCCCCCTTTGGGAATTGGATTTTTGCTATGGGCGGCGATAAGGTTTCGGCGCGAAACGCCGGGATCCCTACCGACCGTCTAACCATTTTGCTATTCGTGCTTTCCGCCACCTCTGCCGCCTTTGTCGGCATGTGTCAGGCGATGCTTTACAACTCGGCCCAAGTGGCGGGCGGGCAATCGTTTATATTTAACGCCATCATTTCGGTTGTCGTCGGCGGAGTTCTGCTGACGGGGGGCTTCGGTTCTGTTGTTGGAATATTCTTTGGCACCATCACCTTCGCCATCGTCACCCAAGGCATCTATTACACCGATTTTGACCGCAACTGGTCGTCGCTGATCATCGGGGTTCTGCTACTCGCCGCTGTTCTGATGAACAACACCTTCCGCAAAATGGCTCTGTCCTACGCGCCAAAGAAAGGGGCAAAGTGATGACCGCTCCCATTCTGGCTCTTCGCGGCATCAACAAATCCTTCGGCCCGATCGATGTGCTGCATGATATCAATCTAGAAGTTCGCGCGGGCGAGGTATTGTGCCTGCTTGGCGATAATGGTGCGGGCAAATCGACCCTGATCAAGCTGATGTCAGGCGTATTTCAACCCAGTTCGGGCGTGATCGAAATGGATGGCGTGCCCGCGTCCCTTCCCACGCCACGCGCGGCATCAGACCAAGGCATTGCGACCGTTCACCAATTTGGCGGCACATTCCCGTTGATGTCGATCGGGCGCTCTTTCTTTATCGGGGTTGAACCCACCAAAGGGTGGGGCCCGTTCAAGATTTATGACCGAAAGCGTGCCAACGCTATTGCAGTCAAGGCCGTACAAGATTTTGGCATCACCCGCATCGAGGATGGTGACCGTCTGGTGGGCGGCCTGTCGGGCGGCGAGCGGCAATCGCTGGCCATCGCCCGCGCCGTGCATTTCGGCGCGCGCGTTCTGATTTTAGACGAACCGACGGCCGCGCTGGGCGTCAAACAGGCCACCCATGTTTTGCGCATCGTGAACGAGGCGAAAAAGCGCGGCCTGGCAGTGGTGTTCATCACCCATCAGGTCATGCATGCGATGGCGGTGGGCGATCATTTCGCGGTGCTGATCCGCGGCGCTGTCGCTGCCGATTTCAAGAAAGGCGAGCGCAGCCGCGAGGAAATCACCGACCTCATGGCCGGCGGGGCATCAATGTCTGCGCTAGAGGCCGAGATTGACGGCATGGCCCCTCATGCCACCACCGAATAGGAAAGCCTATGCCAAATTGGACACGCGCCTGCGCAACCGATGACATTCCACTTGATGATCTGATCCGCTTTGACCAAGGGTCGCAGACCTTCATTATCGTGAGAAGCGAGGAAGATACCTTTCACGCGCTGGACGGAATTTGCAGCCACGAACACGTGCATCTCTGCGACGGTCTAGTGATGGATGGCATTATCGAATGCCCTAAACACAACGCGACCTTCGACTTTCGCACAGGCGAGGCGAAACGCGCGCCAGCCTGTATCAACCTGAAAACCTATCCCGTTCGTGTCACGGACGGCCACGTTTGGATCGAGATTTAACATGACATTCCCCCTTGCCGCCTGCGCGGAAATGCTGTGGCGCGACCGCCCAATTGAATGGCGTGCCGCGCGGCTTAATGAAATGGGCTTTGGCGTTGGACTTTGGAATTGGCCCGCTTGGGATTTGGCCAAACTGGAAAAGACGGGTGCCACCTTCACAATTATGAATGGCTATCTGGAAGGGCGGCTGGCCGATGATGCGGGGGCGGATATGCTGCTGGCCTCTGCGCGGCAAACGGCCGTGGTAGGCAAACGCCTTGGCGTGCACCGCCTTAACCTGCACGGCACGGGTCTGGGTGATGGCGGGATTCCCATTTGGAAACATGATGTTGTGACGGGCGCGATGTGGCTGAAGGCCCGCGACACATTGATGCGCATTTGCGATTTGGGGGCCGAATTGGGCGTAGTCTTTACGCTGGAAAACCTAAACCTCATCGACCATCCTGGTTGCCCTTTCGGATCGACCGCCGATGTGTTGGCGCTGGTCTCATCCATCAACCGCCCCGAATTGCGCATCAACCTAGATCTCTATCACACGCAAATTGGTGAAGGCGACGCAACGCGCTGGGTGCAGCGCTGCCTTCCGTGGATTGGCGAGGTGCAGGTGGCCGATAATCCAGGTCGGTGCGAGCCTGGCACAGGCGAGATGAATTATGCCGCCATCGCTCGCGCAATGAAAGCGATGGGCTATAGCGGCCCCGTCGGGTTGGAAAGTTTTGCGCAGGGCGATGAAGAGGCGGCGCTGGCGGCCTTTCGCACTGCCTTTACTGTATAGGAGCCAGTCATGGTGCATAAATCCAACCGCCCCACCGTTCACGATATGCGCGCGATGAAGGCGCGGGGGCAAAAAATCTCGATGCTCTACGTTACCACACTGGAAGAGGCGGCAGCGGCAGATGCGGCGGGCATTCATATGCTGTCAATCGAGTCCCGCTTTTTCAGCCCTGAGATGCGCGCGGCAGCGGGCAATTGCTTTGTGCAGGTGGGCCTGCCCTTTGGCCCCTACGGCGCGCTTGCAACCGCCGAAGATTACCTGCGCGCCGCATTCAAATTCACCGCCATGGGGGGCGATTGCTTTTACTGCGCCGCCAGCTTGGATATTCAAAAGGCGCTGTGCGACAACCACATGCCCATCGTCGCCCATGTCGGGCTGATCCCCAGTTATATCACGTGGACAGGATGGCGCGCGGTGGGCAAAACGGCGGCTGAGGCCCGCGCTGTTTGGGATCATGTCAAACAGCTAGAGGCCATAGGTTGCTTTGGTGCCGAACTTGAAGTGGTGCCAGACCAGTTGGGCGCACTGATTTCGCAAAACACGCCAATGATCATGCTGGGCATGGGGGCAGGCGCAGGGGCGGATGCGCAATATCTATTTGCTGAAGATGTGCTGGGTTGCACCGATGGCCATCGCCCGCGCCATGCCAAAACCTATCGCAACTTTGCCGCCGAATATGCCCGCCTGCAAAACGAACGGATCGCTGCGTTCAAAGAATTCATCACCGATGTGAACACAGGCAGCTACCCGCAGCCCCAACATAACGTCGCGATGCAAGACGCTGAATTCAACACATTCAAGGCTTCACTCGGCCTGTAACATAAGGAATACACCATGCTGAACGTTGGACTTTTGGGGGCTGGGCGCATTGCGGGGGTGCATGCAACAGCGATCAGCACGAACGCGGGTTCGCGGCTTGCCGCAGTGTCGGATATCAACGCCGAAGCTGCGGCCAAACTGGCCACGCAGTATGGCACGACTGCGCGCAGCACCGATGACATTCTGGCCGACAGCTCCATCAACGCTGTGCTGATCGCCACCTCGACCGATACGCATTCAGACCTGATCGAACGCGCCACGGCGGCGGGCAAGGCAGTTTTGTGCGAAAAGCCGGTTGATTTGTCGCTGGCCCGCGCGCAGGCCTGCGCCAAGGCCGTGGCCAAGACGGGCCGCCCCGTGATGATTGGATTTAACCGCCGGTTCGACCCCAATTTCGCCGCACTGAAGTCGTCCTTGGACAAGGGCGAAATTGGCAAGGCAGAACTGTTGTCGATCACCTCCTTCGACCCTGCCCCGCCGCCTGTGGCCTATATCAAAGTGTCGGGCGGGCTGTTCCGCGATATGATGATCCACGATTTTGATATGGCCAATTTCATCATGGGGGCCGCGCCTGTTTCGGTTTCCGCGGTTGGCAGCAGCATCGTTGATGCCGCCATTGGCGCTGCGGGGGATGTGGACACCGCCGTTGTGACACTCACCTATGCGGACGGGCGCATTGCGGTGATTAAAAACAGTCGCCGCGCGGTTTATGGCTATGACCAGCGTGTGGAACTCTTGGGATCCGAAGGCCTGCTTCAGGCGCAAAACATGCTGGAAAACACCGTGGTCAAGTCCACCACTGCAGGTGTGACAGGCGCCAAACCGACCTATTTCTTCCTAGAACGCTATATGCCCGCCTATGCCGCCGAATGGGCCGCTTTTGTGACCGCAGTGACGACAAACAGCGCCCTGCCCGTGACATTGGCCGATGGCGTGGCCGCACTGGCAATGGCCGAGGCGGCGACCCTTTCGGCAAAGTCAGGTGCGCCTGTAAAGCTGGCCACGGTCACCGCTTGACCAAATCGCAATAGGCCCACTGGGGCGGGCAGGCCTTGCCCGCCTCAACCACGATAGCGCAGCGCATCAACCAAAACTGTAAAGGCGGGCGAAGGGTGCACGCGGCTGGGGTAATAAAGATGGTAGCCCGCGAAACTCGGGCACCAATCCTCTAACACTTGGATCAGGGCACCCTGCTGCACCATCGGGCGCACAAGATCGGCGCTGGTCCAAGCTAGGCCGATTCCGTCCTTTGCGGCGGCAAGGCCAAGGTGCATGGAATTGTTCACAAAGACCGCGTTCACCTTGACATTAACCACCCTGCCGCCTTTTTCAAACTCCCACAGCGCCAAATTACCAAGTCGAGGAAAGCGTATGTTGATGCAGCGATGCGCATGCAGATCATCAGGGGTTTCAGGCGGGGGATGGCGTGCAAAATAGGCGGGCGATCCCACCACCGCCATCCGCAAAGGCGGGCTGATCGGCACGGCGATCATGTCTTGCGCCAGATGCTCGCCCAGCCTGATCCCGGCGTCAAAGCGATCGGCGACGATGTCGGTCAGCCCATAGTCGATAGACACCTCAACCAAAATGTCAGGATAAAGCGGCATAAGACGCGCAAGCGCGGGTTCCAATATCGTCAGGGCGGGATGTTCGGAAGTGGTGATGCGGATCGTGCCAGACGGCCTTTCGCGCAGCGTTTTCAGCAACGAAAGTTCGGCCTCAATCTCGCCCACGCGGGGCTGAACCACTTTGAACAGCCGCTCTCCCGCCTCGGTCAAGGCCACCGAACGGGTGGTTCGGGCCAAAAGCCGCACGCCAAGACGCTTTTCCAGCTTGCCGATGGTTTGGCTGAGCGCTGATGGCGAAACATTCAGCATGGCCGCGCCCTTGGTGAAACTGCGCACCTCGGCCACGACGGCAAAGGCCGCCAGATCGTTTAGGTCTTCGGCCATTGTTTCATTCCTTTAACAGGTGCATGAAGTTTATAGCGGATTATCTTCACGATCTAGGGGCGATATCTGTCGGGGCAGAAAGAAACTGCAAAGGATATTATGATGGAACAACGACCTCTGGGACAAGGTGGGCTGACAGTTTCGGCCTTGGGATTTGGCTGCATGGGGCTGACCTCGGCCTACGGCGATGCCTTGCCCGATGCCGAATCCATTGCCTTGATCCGTGCCGCCTACGACCTCGGCGTCACCCATTTCGACACGGCCGAGGCCTATGGCCCCTTTGCCAACGAAATCGTTGTGGGCGCAGCGCTAAGGCCGATCCGCGATAAAGTGACGATTGCCACCAAGTTTGGGTTTGATATCGACCTTGAAACGGGCGAGCGCAGGGGCGGCACCAACAGCCGGCCAGAGCGTATTCGCGCGGTCTGCGATGCGGCGCTAAAGCGGTTGGGCACAGATCATATCGACCTGTTTTACCAGCACAGGGTCGATCCTGCCGTGCCGATCGAAGATGTGGCAGGCGCCGTACAGGGTCTGATCGCGGCGGGCAAGGTCGGGCATTTTGGCATGTCCGAGGCGGGTGTTGCCACAATCCGCCGCGCCCATGCGGTGCAGCCCGTCGCCGCCGTGCAAAGCGAATATTCGCTGTGGACGCGCGAGCTTGAGGCAGACCTGCTGCCCGCATTGGCAGAGCTTGGCATCGGCTTTGTGCCCTTCAGCCCGCTTGGCGCTGGGTTCCTGACGGGTAAGGTAGACACGAGCACCACCTTTGCTGCGAATGATTTCCGCGGAATGTCGCCGCGTTTCGCACCCGAGGCACGCTCCGCCAATCTGGCACTTGTCGATATGATCCGTGGGTTTGCAGCCACGCTGAACGCAACCCCCGCTCAGGTCGCGCTGGCCTGGCTTTTGGCCAAGGCTCCGTGGATTGTTCCGATCCCAGGCACCAAACGGCTGGATCGTTTGACCGAAAATCTTGGGGCCGCGCAACAGGCGCTATCTGCCGAAACCGTCACCGCATTGGACAAGGCAAGCGCCGCCATACGCATTCAGGGCCTGCGCCTGCCCGCACCGGTTTTGGCCATGTCGGGGCTATGATGCGCCAAATCTGGTCGCGCGACCAGATCCTTGTCACGTCTTTGCTGGCATGCAGCCTATTTCTGGCGGGCCTGTCTGCCGCAGCCATCGCGCCCTATCGGGCCGTGGTGGCTGTGAAAGAGTTGGGCTTTTCAAACGGGACCTATGCCGCCATCATTACCCTCAGTTCTGTGGCAACCGCCATAGCCTCGGTGGTTTTGGGTGCGCTGTCTGACCGCATGGGCGACCGGCGAAAGCTGGTTATTCATCAGCGGTGATGGGCGGAGTGGCATTTGCCCTTTTATTTCTGGTGCCCGGGCGGCTAACCTATCTTGTGGCCTTTTGCGTCATCTTGCCTTTCGGCGGGGCTCTATTCTCGCAGACCTTCGCCTTTTCGCGCGCTTATTACGACCGCAACGCGCCCGTGCGGGCAGTGATGATGACATCCATCCTACGCACAATGTTTTCAGCCGCTTGGGTGATTGTGCCGCCGATTGCTGGCTGGATCGCAAGCACCACCAGCGTCTTTAACGTCTTTGCTTTTGCCGCCGCAGGTCATCTGGGCTGCACGGTAATTTTCGTCCTGATGCTGTTGCGTCCAGACGCGCATTTGCCGCCCGCGCCAAGGCCCAAAAGCAAAAGCCGCGCTTTTTGGCGCGTGTTGCCACTTGGCCAGCTGGTTGGCATCGCTGGCATCCTTTCCCTGCGCACTGCGCTGCTGTTACATCTCACTCTGCTTCCCTTGGCGATGCTGACGGACTTTCACGGCAGCTATGCAGATGTCGGGCTGACCGCTGCCGTTGCCGCTGGGCTGGAAATTCCGTTCATGCTGGCATGGGGATGGATTGCGTTGCGTTGGCGGCTTGACCGCGTGTTGATCCTGAACGCCCTGATCTATGCCGCCTATCTGCTGGCAATGACGCAGGCCGCGACGCCCCATCAGGTGCTGTGGCTACAAGGCCTGAATGCATTGGCCACGGCGGCACTTGTCAGCCTGACGATCATCTATGTGCAAGGCAGTATCAATGGGCAGGTCGGCCTTTCTTGTTCAATCATCATATCTCCGGAGCAGCGGACACGATGGAGCTTATGCGGCGTGCCCGCCCTGATATTACTATCATCGCAACACATGAGCGCGTTGACACTCCGATCCGGCTCGTAGCTGACCGATTCCTTGCAGAGCCGGTCGGTTTGAACGGAATGACCGCTGACGCCTACGCGAACTGGCTCCTCGGTATCGCGACCATTGAGGGTGCTGATCTTGTAATTCCTTATCGGCGGCGGGCAGAGCTAGCTCGGTTTCGGGAACTCTTCCTTGCGAGCGGTATTCGGCTCATGACTGCGGCGGATGAGGAGACCATGCTACGTCTCGAGGATAAGCCAAACCTTCTCAGTCGCATAGCTGACGCCGGGATGCCGGTTACGCCGTTCCGTCTCTTCAGAGGGCTCGAAGAGCATGAGCGTCTTAGGCTGATCAAGGATCTTTTTCCAGATCATTCTGGCGACCTTTGCGTGAAACCTGCTTCGGGGATCTATGGAGCGGGGTTTCGGATCCTACGAGAACAGATCCCAAATCACATTCCATTTTCTGGTCTAACGACGCTAGAACTTTTTGAGCCGGCCTTTCGGATTTTCCTTTCTGGTCTAGCCAAAGCGGAGTTCATGATGCTAATGCCACTTCTGCCTGGCCCGGAGCACAGCGTCGACTTCGCATGTTTTAACGGGCGGCTCCTTGGAACAGTCACGCGAGTGAACATGGGTAGTTCTCAACTTATCCGCCATGATCAACATGGGGAAGAACTCGCTGCCTTAGTCGCACGCACATTCAACCTTACGGGAATTTTAAACCTGCAAATGATAAACGACAGTGTAGGGACACCGAGGTTGCTGGAGGTTAATAGCCGTATGTCCGGAGGCGTTGGGATGACTGGGCTAAGCAATGTGGATTTAGCTGGCCTTTTGTTAAACGCGGTCGAAGGACAGTTTCCCAGTCACCCAGCACGTGTCAGTGTGGAATTTCGCACAGGACGAAGGGAATGTTTCTGGGCAATATGATTCTCGGCAAATTTTAGACCACCGCAAAATATTCTGATCTGCGGGATAGTGATGATCGTGCGGCATTAGTTTATCGCTTCTGCGATCATCGCGGATTTTCGGTTGACTGAGTGTGATGGTGCTTGAATGTGGTTTTTCTGATTGTGTGGCGTTGATGTTGGATGCGCGAACGCGAATAGCGCCCCTGGGGGGCTACGCATGTATCTGATAATGTTGTATATTGTTGATTGCGGGGGCAAGAAGGCGGGGGTCAGTTCTAGTGCTGTGAGCGATGGCCCGAACTATAGCACCCCATTTGAAGAACTGCTTTAGGCAACACTTGCCGAAGCGGGGGAGACTTACAGCGGCGATGGTTTGAGATCGCTGATCCGTTGTGTCATGCGGGACAAGCCGAAGAAGTAGGGCACAAAAATGGTATAGGATCGCGCCAATGTTTTCTATAAACTACCCGTTGCGGGGACCGTCTTTTACTTGATTCAGCGAGGGCGGGTGTTTTGCCGATGGGGGCTGGGAGTTTCAGATTGGACGCGGCGCAACGTTCCGACCTTGAGCGGTTGGTTCGGGGTTGCGGTGTAAAAGACTGGGGCAAGGCATTGTCAGATCTGCATAAAAGGGTTGAGGGCAGCATCGTTGCATGGATGGAGTTGAAGGCACTTCAGGTGACGCCCCAGGACGTTGCGCAGCTGTCGGGCCTTGTGGCACTGCTGACCGCGTCCTCTCAGCCCAGCATCGGGCTGATCCGCACGCGCGTCGCCGCCCTTTCCTTGGGGATCGTCAGAGAGATCGAAGGCCGCGCATCTCGCCTATCGGATCACGCGCCAAGGTTTCACCCTATTGGCCTCGGCTTGAAGATATGGGCGCGAGGGGCCAAGTCAGACGAACTCGTCACACTCCTGACGGGCTGCTTGATACAGGGCGGACAATTCGTAGCGGGGCGCAATCGTACCAAAGGCAAAAAATCTGCGCCGCGCTTTGAAGCGTCGGCAGCCGCACGCCCCAATACGCCCACGAACGGGGAAGGCTGTGCCGGCGGCCGCCCGAACCGCGACGACCTGTGGACGTTGATCAGCTATCTGGCGATCGACTGGCTTTTGTCCACAGGTCGCCAACCAGACAAAGGGCGGAGCGACAAGACGCCCTTTGGCGCGCTCGCGTTTATGGTTTTCCGGTGGATCGGCGAGGCAGATAAGGCTGCCCATAGCCTTCGGACCTATTGGAACCGGCCCAAGCCGCGACCAAAGAAGAAGTCGGCAGCCCTGTCACAGGGTTAACGCCAGCGCGGTTTTTGGGCGTCGCGTATCGTGATTCTCATGACCCAGAACCTTGCCCCTTTTGCCGCAAAGGCTGACACGCTCCCTGCTGACGGGGTCGATGCGGCTTTGCTTGCTTTGGTTCGGGCCATGGCGCGTGCGGAGGCGCGGCGCTGGGTTGCGCAACAGTCCAACATAGGAGGGCTAGGCCATGAAGAAGGCTAAGCCAAGAAGTCATGGGACCCTTGCACCAGCGGGCACATCCAAGGGACCGGCCGATGGAGTGGTGCAAAACGGTAACCCTGATTTCTCGCGTTGTCCAACTGCCATCTCTCGCCTAGACTCCTCCCTCCCGACACTTCTGTCTGTTGAGACAACAGCCCAGCAACTTTCTGTCTCCACCAAAACCGTCCGGCGTTTGATCACAAATGGCGCTCTGCCATCCTGCCGCGTTGGGCGTTTGGTGCGTATTCGTGCGGTGGATTTGGCAGAGTTTGTGGCGTCTAGGACTGAGGGTTGAGGGGGCTTTCGGGATGGTTTCGACGCCATTTCGGCACTGTTTTGGGGTAGTTTTGATCTAATTTTGCATGATCATCACTTATTGTTTTTAATATATTAGTTATGT